>CAWJXR010000018.1:0-181308 GCA_963846895.1 uncultured Thermoleophilia bacterium
GACTCCATCACCAGCTTGCCACTGCCATCCAACACCGCGATCACGATGGCTTCCTTCTGCACATCCATGCCGATATACTTGATGTCGCGACTCATTGCAGTTGCCTCCTTGGGGGAAAGATATTCGTGCTAACGTAGTCTTTCCCTCAAGGTAAAGTGCCATTCTTCCGCCGATTTGCCTATCTTCTCCTCTGATTCTTGCCCTACATCCCCGCGGTATATCCACTCCACAAGGCCGCTCCCTCATAATGCATTGACCTGGACGGCCCCGATCCTCAATGAGCGCTACGCTGTAAACTTCAACTATCATCGCTGCATGACCACAGATGATGCGCGACAAATCATCGTAGAAGGGACCAATCGTTGGAGAAAGCATGGACTGAAGCCACCCGCGCACTGGTCAGAATGCTACGCGGGTGGTCGGTCTGCCTTGACGCGAATCTCGCACCGTCCGATAGGACGAGACACTACTTACTGCGGCTGGCGTCGTCGTCGGGATTGATGAAGTTGAACTGAAACGGCGCTTTGCCGTGGACCTGCACGATGACCTGCCCGCAGGCCATGGCGTAGTGGTGCATGTCGGGGTCGAGAAAGGCGAAGCTGCCGGTGGTGAACGCCGCCATCTTGTTGGTGTCAAAGTGATCGCACTGCCCACTTTGAAGGTGCCTTCGAGCACGGTGACGTTTTCGCGAAAGGGATGACAGAGTGGTGCGATGCGGTACCCGTCGGGCATTCTTAGACGCACGGTGAAGTCCCCGGTCGACGCTGTGGGATCGCCTTCCAGCACTGCAAATTGTGCGCCGGGAGCAAGGAACGGCGGTGCGGGACCCCATGGAATGGTGTCGGGAGTGAACGCGTGGCGCTGCTCTTGCGTATTGGCTTGGGCGGCTCTTGTAAGGAGTTGCCCAGTGCGGTGCAGAGGGCGACGATCGCCAGGGTGAGGTAGAGAGAACGCTTCATGGATTGCCTCCGTTTGATTTGGTAGGGACATCCTTTCCTGGCGGGCCGAACGTTGCAATGAGTGCGAGATCGCGTTTGTATGTCTTTTGTATATCGGTGCAACTTACTGACTCCTGGTGGGATAATCATTGTCGGCGGGATGGCAGGTCATCATAAGACGGCCGCGGATGTAGAACTCGATCTGGGGCGCTACGAGCTACGACGGTTCGGATGGCGGGTAAAGCTCGAACGTAAACCGATGGAGCTGCTGATTTTTCTGGTAAGTCGGCGGGAGCGAGCTGGTCACGCGCGACGAGATCGTTAAGAAGCTGTGGCGATCGAATCTGTTCATCGATTCGGAACGAAATCTGAACAACATCGTGAGGAAGATACGCACGGCACTGGGGGATGACGCCGATCAGCCGCGATTTGTGGAGACGGTGATCGGGAAGGGGTACCGGTTCATCGGGCCAGTTCGGGTGATTGGAGCGCAATATCCAAGAGCGGACCTCGATGCATTCGAGAGCCGCGAGAACGGGAGTGCACGCTGGCCGCGCACATCGCTAGCCGTGCTTCCCCTCGTCATCCTCGGAAAGGACAGCGATGACCATGGGCTATGCCTGGGATTTGCGGAAGCGATGGCATCGCGGCTGGGCAATGCAACGGAGCGTGGATGTGCTTCCGACCTCAGCAGTGCTAAACCTGCCGAGTGGCGCGGATGTTTCCGAAGTTGCGGCGCAACACGGGATCCGGTTCGTGCTGCATGGTGCCATTCAAACGACGAAGGGCCAGATGCGGCTGTCGGTCGAGTTGGTGGACACGTATTCGCAAAGTGTGTGCTTTCAGAAGGAAATGCGATCTCGATGTGGAGCGGATGGCCAGCCTGGCGAGTGAGATCGCGCAGCAGATTGCCGGGGCGTTGAAGCGGCCGTTCGGAGCATCCGAGACGATTGCGGAGCGCCCGCGATACAGCCGGGATCCGCTGGCCTATGCGGAGTTCATGCGTGGGTACCGACTCAGCGCATCCGGCGACCCGACACAGATGGAGCAGGCGAGCCAGCATCTGACGAATGCGGTCATGCGCGATCCAAATTTTGCTCTGGCTCATGCGACGCTGTCGTTCGCGTGCACGACACGGCATTTCGAGTCGGATTCGGCAAACGTATGGCTGGAGAGGCGGAGTTCCATTGCCGACGCGGGCTGGAGATCGATCCGGACTTGCCCGAGGGGTACGTGGCACGGGCGTTTCTATTGTGGGGGCCGTCGAAGAATTTTCAGCATCTGGAGGCGATCGCAGACTTAAAGCGGGCGATCCGCCTGCAAAACAATTTGCTTCACGCATATAACCGACTGGGGACGATCTTGGCGCACATCGGGCTGCTGGACCGCGCGCGTGAGATGTACGAGCGAGGCCGATCGTTTCATCAAAACAAGGCGGTAGTCCGAGCATTGTGCAGGTGTATGTGTGGAACCAGGAGTACGAATTGGCGCGGGAGCAGATTAACGCGTGGCGGACAGAGAGTCCGGCGAATAAATATCCAATTTAATTTGCCGAAGCAGGCTATGATGATGGGAGATTGGGACGAGGCGAGGCGGCTGATCGAGCAGGCGCGCGACCTGCTACCGGACGAGCCGATGATTGTGAGTTTAGAGGGCGTGCTATATGCGCTGATGGGCCAAAAAGCCGAGGCGATCGATTGCGTGACCCGAGCGTGTTCGAATCCGAAGACGTTTGGGCATGCACATCATACGTACTATCAGATCGCGTGCATTCTGGCGCTGACCGAGCGTCGGCAGCTGGCGTTCGAGTGGCTGGAGCGCAGCGTGGGGACGGGCTTCGCGTGCTGGCCGCTTTTCATGAGGGATCCATGTTTGCAGAATCTGCGTGGTATGTCGGAATTTGAGTTGCTGGTGAGCACGCTGCAAGCAAAGTATCCAGATAACCTGGGAGTGTTGTAGGGTTGAAATCAGATCGATGTGCTCTTCCAAAATTGCGACTGGGGCTCGTTGGCGTAACTCCCCATTTCACTCACTGACCTATTCTTGGCTGGAGAGAGCACCACGATCTCAGCTACTTATGCCAGAACTGCCGCATCCGGATGAGATTGAGGAACGGGTTCGCAGGCAGCAATGGCCCGCCTGGCATCGTGCGCTGTCCGGTGAGGCGTGGTGCCGGTTTCGGCGGCTTGGGTTGCCTGTTAGGCCAGCTCTGCCAGTTGTTGTTGATCACGTTCGGGCCGTGCTGTGGCCTGTGGCCCGGAGTTGTCGGAAAAGAGCGACCCATAACGTCACCTGTATGCCTATCAGGTTCGAACTAGGCTTTCTTGACCCAGCCGCTCGACCTAGTTGGCCTTGGTTTTCCCGCCGTGCGGATGCGAAACGTTCTCGTCCTCTGGCCAAGATCCGAATTCCAGAAAGTGCTCCAACTCCGCATCCGACTTAGTCGTCAGTTGCTGCTGCGTGAAATCTGCGAACTCGATCCGTTCGTGCACCCGGCCTTCGACGCGGTTCGCAATTTCAGCGGCGGCGGCGACCGAGTTTCGTTCCTGCGCGCAGGCGAGAGAAACCAGATTCTCGGCGAGCACTTCCGCAAACGTTCGGTGCTGCGGATCGTCCTCCTTGATCGAGGATAATTTCTGGCGCAGGGCCTCGCTGATGGTTCGTGGCTTCGGTCTGCCCCCGGGGTTGCCGCTGACCCCCTTCTTCCATTGCGTCCCTCTGCCGATGGTGGGATCGAACATAAACGCCTCCCGACAATTCCAGCGATGTTCTCACAATTTCGATCCATCTCGTATCGAATTGTTTCTTACAGAAGGGTTCGCCCAATCGCAGGCCTCTCCTCTAGATAGAAAGCCCCTCCTCCCATTAACGACCGGGTGCGTCAGTTGCCGAAGACCGTCTTTCTGGCTCCCGAGCACGCGCATTTTCCGAGGCAAGCCTGAGAAGAGGCGGGGGCAGGCGCGGGAAAAACGTGGAACAAGTCGTGGAACAAACGTGGAACAGAACAGGGGCGAACAGGGTAAAACACCGGGTATCAGGGTACAGCTAAATCATTGAGAAGCAAAGACGGGCTAATATTTTTCTCGGCTCATAACCCAAAGGTCGGTGGTTCAAATCCACCCCCCGCAACCAACCTTTTCAGGTCCGGCCCGGACACATGGGTAACAGAATGTACCGGCTACATGGGTAACACTTTTGGGCCGAAGGGATTTTGCAGCGGTTCCAAAACTTTGGTCTCCAAATCGAAGTAACCCAGATCATACTCCATAAAACTGACCAGCCAGATATCGTCGTGAACCTCTTTGATGCCGACCGCCTGTCCGGCAAAGACCTGGCTGAAATTGATTTTCTTGCTTCCCAAACAGATGCGGCCGCAGCGAGTGACCACGATGGTTTTGTCGTGGAAGGGGTAGTCGATGTCCGGCAACCCGGTATAGCGACGCGGCGAAGGTTGGTAGACTTCTGCGGGATATTTCATGTCCAAGGCTTCGTGCGGACGCTGGTGGTTGAAGATCTCGATGAACTTGTCGAAGCGGGCTTGCTGCTGCAGGAAGTTGGCGGCTGCCGGCTTGGTGGCTTCTTTTTTAAGGTGAGGTGCATGCGCTCATGGCGGCCATTTTGTTGAGGATGGCCAGGTTTGATCCGCTCGATGCCAATGCCCAGACGCAGCCACCACACGGCAAGTTTGCTCAGGCTGAACAAAGCATGCGCCGAAGCGAAGGGCACGCCGTTATCGCTGCGAATGTTAGCCGGCAGGCCACGTTCTTGAAAGAGCCGCTCAAACACCGTAAACGCATAAGCTTCGCGAGTTGAAGAAAGCGCTTCACAAGTGAGCAGAAAACGGCTGGCGTGATCGGTGACGGTCAGCGGATAACAGTATTGGCGATTGCCCAGCAGAAACTCGCCTTTGTAATCGGTACACCAGAGCTCATTAGGGCGCTGCCCCAAAGACAAAGGGGTGCCCTGGGCGCGCCTCCGCGAACGGCCGCTGCGCCGCTCTACCAGGCCATGGCGATCGAGCACGGCATGGATCGTGCTTTTGGCCGGCAGTGGGATGTCGGAGAAGCGGCGCATCAGCCGCTCGCGGATTTTGCGAGCACCCCAGCTGGGATGTTCGTGCTTTAGGTTGAGAATGTAATTCTCCACCTGAAAGGGAAGTTGGTGAGCGTAGCGATAGGGACGCCGGCTTCTGTCGCTCAGCCCATGCACCCCGCATTCCTGATAACGATCGAAGATCTTGTAGCCGGTCTTGCGAGAAATGCCGAACTCCCGGCATAGATCCGACATCGGCTCCCCCGCCAGTCGCCGAGCCACGAACTGAACTCTTTCATCCATGACCGAACACTCCTTCCACGGCATCCACTTTCCTCCCCGAAAAGGGAGAAAGTGTAACCTATGTGTCCGGTACGATCTGTCACCTATGTGTCGGGTCGGTCAAGACCCTTAAGCTACGTAGTTTACGTGGCTTTTTATTGCGCCACGCATTCCCCGATTTTGGGTCCATTGGGTCCAACAACGAAATTCAATCCAACTTTGCTAGCAGCCAGACGGCGATATTCAAGCTCTTGGTGAGCGTGTGGATAGTCGAAGCGTGTGGCATATCACGTACGAAGAAAATAAAGGCGGCATGGCCAATGGAGCTAGCCAGGGCCCGTGGCGAAAAGCCCGCGGAGATGCGTGCACTCCGGGGTTTGTTGCGCATCACTGACGCATCGAGAAAAACAGGTCATAGATTTGGTGGACTCCGGCAGTCTGTTCAAGAACCAGGTCGGGGGCGAACTCGGCATCCGCGAGATCACGGTTAAGGCGCACCGTGGCAAGGTCATGCAATAGATGAAGGCCGACTCTGCCGCCGATCTCGTGATGATGGCGGCTAGGCTCGGCCTCGCACGCGCGCCGCGAGCCTGATGCTTTATCCCGCTGTTTTCTGCTTCTCTTGTTCACTCATTTTCTTCAATTTCTCTTTTTGTTCTTTTCGTAAATCCTGCAACTTTTGTAGTTGATCCGCAGATAGGAAAGGTTTCAGTTTCTTGTCCGAGGCCTGCACGGTTTTCTCCCAGCGGCTCAGTCTATCTTTACGAGAAATAACCGGACTGCCCCAGAATTCTCCTACGGTCGCGGTTTCCTGTTCCAGGATGGGCTTGATTTGTCTCTGCTGCTCCTCGCTCAAGTTCAAGGCTTCAGAAAGATGCTGGAGTTTGAGGCTGTAGTATTCCCCGGACACTCTGGACAGATCGGGTTCGCTCGACGTGGGCAAAACTTCTTTGTGCAAAATTGGTACCACCGTGGTTCGTCCCGAGACCTTGTTGTTAAACGTCAATGCATCGGTTCCGACTTGAACTAACACGTCGACACCGCGCGAATACTCCACGGTGTTGGCCCCATTGGGTGGCGTATAAAGGACGACATAGTTCGTATTAGCGACCTGAACCGTCACGTCATACTGGACGCTGTTACTCGACACTTCACCCGATCCCGCCTGGTGATTGGTGACAGCGCTGATCGTACCTTTTTGCCACTGCGACGACGGTGCTTGAGCCAGAGCCAGAACACTTGCTCCGCACGCTAATACGACGATCATGATGCTACGCATATTGCTCCTTCGGATGTAGGCAGACGGAAAACCGTAGTCATTGTTGACCATTTGAAACATACGCACGTGGCCGCCATCAGTCACTTTCGGCACGCCAACGGCTGTCACCTTGAAGCGAGAATTTACACTGCCCTCCCAATATTCTTGCGCCCTTGCCTAATCCCGTGAACTGTCAGATCTGACAGCTTTTTGTTCGGCCTCCCGCTCCGCAATTCGAAGCAATTTGCAGACGAATGTGCTCTGGCGCACTGAAGTTTTCCTTCGAATCGGTTATTCCCGGGGCATTGGGTATGGATGCCCGCTAGATATGAATGGAAACACTGGGCACTCCTCGAGAATTTTAATCGTCGAGGATGTGCAGGAAACTCGCGACTCAATCAAGGAATTGTTAAAGAGTGACGGTTATCAGGTTGACGCAGTGCCCGATGAGGACGAAGCCCAGGACAAAATCGAACGCAATCCTCCAGACCTGATTCTTGTATCGCTTGATGGATTGCCAGAAGATGTATTCGCATCCGCACGACGAATTCGGCAGAGGGGCGGCTTAACGGAACTCACGCCGATCGTTATCTTCTCGCTCGACACGGTTCCTGAAGGAGGAGAAGAGGAACTGAAAGGAAATGTTCACGTCACAATGCCAGACAACTTCAACCAGTTAAGGGCTCTGCTTACGCGAGTTCTGCGCGCGGCTTCGCGTACGCATTGAAGTAGCTGTCATCCTCCGATGTGACCGGGCGGCTAGCTCGCACCCCGACCGGCCTGTAGCACTCGCATACCGCATCCTCAAGTCCTTTTCGATCGATGATTTGCAAACGACCTCGTCTGTAACGAATGAGCCCCGCGTCTTGAAGGCGCCCAGCGGCTACCGTCACCGTCTCTCGCCGCCCTCCCAGATGTTGGCGATGAACTCCTGGGTCATGACCAGTTCGTCAGATTCGATGCGGTCATGAATCAGGAGCAACCAGCGGCATAAGCGTTTCTCGAGAGTATGTCTGCGATTGCAAGCGGCTGTCAGGGAAATCTGGGTGATCAGGGTACTCGCATAGCCCAGCAAGGCACTCTGAAAAATCCCGCCACGCCGGAATTGATCCCGGAGAACTCGACTCTCCATGATCATCGCCTCTCCCGCGATGCCGACTACTGCTCGGCTAGCCGTGGCGGTTCCTCCCAGAAACAAGGAGGTGCCGAGCACTCCGTCGTTTCCGGTGAGCGCCACTTCTACGGTAGCGCCATCCTCCATGTCGCAAATCAAAGAGACAACACTGCTCGTCGGAAAGTACGCGAAAACACATGGACCAGAGCCCTGTCCGATGACCTCACCGAGCCCAAACCGTACGACGCGAAGATGCGGAACAAGACGCGCATATTCCTCCATGGGTAGACTCGACAACAATTGATTCGAGCAATTATCGGCGTTTCGAAACAGGTGGGCCATTCGGAACTACTCCTACCATTGCATGACACCTTGTTGCAGTTTGTAGGTGAGGTCTGTGCGATTGCGCACAGACACTCTCAATGCGAGATGGCATCGTGCCATTGCAAGATAGTGAAGCGCCCGGCTGTGGCGTTTCAGGAGTCTGCAACGAACCGTCGCGTAGCCATGCTTCTGCGATACCTGATCGAGAGCTGGCAACTGCTCCGCTATCCGTCGATTTGAGCGAGCACAGGGAGAAAGCGGAGCCCGGTAAAACTACAGAGAAGGTGCCATATGCAAACAGTCCAGAATGGACGCGGAACAGAATCGGAAGCGTATGCAGAGCAGTCGTTCTTCGAATCGCCATTTCTCGATTCCCACGAGCAAGAGCAAGAAGAGCCTCACGAGGCATCGATGGGTGAAGCACTTGCCGCCAATTGGGAATTCGTCACTCCATTTCTTCCAGGTGAAGCGACGGAGGCAGGAGAGTCTGAGGCTGCAGCTCCCGAAGTGGCGGAATTCAGCGAGATCACTGCAGAGTTGAAAGATACTCTCTTCCGCGAAGCTCTGGAACAACTGGCTGACGAGGCGCTGGAGGCACATTCGGGCCAACTCGCGGGGGAATACGGAGATCATGAGATGCGTGATCAGGAAGCTGAATATCTCCTGAACCAGCACTTCGAACCTCTGGCGGCCGAGATGGAAGCAATGCTTGACCGGTTTTTCGAGCGCGTCGAAGGATACGAGGCGGAGTCCTTGAATGAGGCAGAACTGGATCGCATCGCGACCGAAGTCATGCCCACGGGAGCACCCATCTCTCCTGCTTCCGAACAGTTTCTGGGCGGGTTACTTCGCAAAGCAACTAAGCTCGTTTCCGGCGCTGTAAAACTCGCCAAGAAGGGTGTGGAAGGAGCGGTAAAACTTGCCGGCAAAGGGCTCGCCGCCGTAGGAAAGCTTGCAGGCGGCGCCTTGCTTAAGCCGCTAAAGGGGCTGGGCAAATTTCTCTTGCAACACGTTGTGCGTTTCGCCTTGGGGCAATTGCCGCCCACTCTGCGGCCACTTGCACAGAAATTGTCCACGAAGTTGTTCCAGGCCATCGGAGAGACACACGAACAGGAAGCATTTTCACAGACGGAACCGGAAGCACTGCCGGCGGCGGTGGATGCAGCGCATCTCGAAGCGGAGTTTGACGTGCATGCCGCCCAATTGCTGCTTACTAGTGACGAAGCAGAGATGGATCACATGGTCTCAAGTTACGGAGAAGGTGAGAGCTCGAGCGCTCTCGCGGAATTGGATAGTGCGCGCGCGCAGTTTGTGAAGGAGCTGGCGCAATTGCAACCGGGCGAAAGCACTCAGCCCTTGATGGAGCAGTTCCTTCCCGCGATAGTCTGGCCGGCTGCAAAGACCGCCATTACGGTGCTGGGACGGCCGACCATTGTGAAGTACATTGCCGGCCTGCTTTCAGGACTCGTCAAGCCGCTGATTGGTGCGGATGCGGCCAGCCTCTTGTCGCCTGCAATCGCGGATGCCGGATTGCGGCTCTTCGGACTCGAAACGGGACATGCCGAGCCGCGGATGCTGGCCGCTGAAGCACTGGCTGCAACGATTGAGGAAACCGTGAACACCGTGGCCGAGCTGCCGGAGCACGTCCTGGAAAACGAAATGTTGCTCAGCGATGCCGTACACGAAGCATTCGAAAACGCTGCCACATCCTACTTCCCCAATTCCATGATCAAGCCCGAAATTCGCGAAAGCGGCGAACGTCACGGGATGTGGACGCGTTTGCCGGCCAAGTCAGGACGAAAGCGATATGCGAGGTACAGCGATACTCTGCCCATCGAGATTCCATCGCGGGTCGCTCGCAATATCGACTCCTTCGGGCACACTACCCTGCACGACCACCTTCGCGATCAATACGGCCACCACGATGCTCGGCCTTATAAAGGTCACGTCACGCTGTATCAAGCGCTTCCAGGAGCACGCGCGAGCACGATTGCGCGCGCAGAAGGTTTCCCCGCATCTCAGTTGCACCCGCTAACGCCGCAGGCGGCTGGCGCATTGCTGGGGCAAAATGCCGGGCTTGGGCGACGTCCGGTTCCAGGTGCATACCTCTCGCATCCTGAGAAACTTCACGTCAACCAGCGACTCTATCGCGTTCATCCACCGCAGGGTCGCCGCCACCACCACTTGAGGCATGTGCACTCCGAGGTGCTCATCAATCTGCTGCGCGGGGAGATTCGGCTCTGGTTCTACGTGAGCGAACCACTGTGCCAGCGGATTGTTGCCGACCTGGGCAAAACCAACAACGTAGTTGCGGCGCTTGCCCAGCTAAAGCCAATCTTGCGGCGAACGGTCGATTCGTTGAAGACCGCAGCTTTGCATCCGCACCTCTCGACGCGAATTCACATCATCAGCGACAAGCCGAACTTGAACCATACGACGCCGCAGTGGCTTAAGCACGCTGGCCATCACCTGGGAGCAAAAATTGGCGAGTCGGCCAAGGCGCAGCTGGCACAGTATTTTCAGAATAACGCCGAAGAATTTAAGCGTGCCTGTGCCTCGCACCACGATGGCGTAACCCTGCGTATCGCCATGACGCGCGTACCAGGAATGGAGGTGCTGCGGCAACTGTCACAAGGCAGGATCCCGCCGGAGCTTTCGCAGGGGGGATGGCCTAAGGGATCTCCGGCTTTCCATGTAACACAACACAGTGGATACACGATCAAGCGGCTGGCGGACTGAATCGATGAGCGCTCCAACCATAGCGATTTCGGACCGCGTAGGCATCGGCCTTCGCTCCCAAGTACAACGCCAGTTGAATCACTGGGAGGGAGCGGCGGCTCGCCTTGACGACTTTGAGGCGAGTGCGTCGGCTGAGGCTTGGTCGAGTTTGGAGCGCTATGTGGGTGTGACTTTGCGCGCCGGATTGAAAGAGGCGCGCGAACAACTCAAGCGCGAAGCAACTGCGGCCAGAGCAACTTTCAATGCCGTGCGGACTCGGGCCGACCTCGACCGCGTCGCCGACCAGGTAGCGACACTTCGAAAACGCTACCTGCAAACCGAATTGCTTGTGGATTTCTACGTGGCCGCAGTTCGCGCCCGGGCGAATCCCGAGGTTGGTCTACAACTTCGAGCCTGCGATGTGATGGCCGAGCGCACAGTACGTGGCGCCCTGGAGCCTCTGGCGATCAAAGCGCCACCGATCATGACCTATTTCACAACGGGCATCGGCGCGTCGATCTTGCGGATCGGGACAACCTTGTGGGATGGATCACTGAGTCCAATCGCAGCCATCCGGCTCACGTATCACAACCGGTTTCGGACAACATCTCTGTTCCACGAGTGCGGCCACCAGTTTGCCGGTATGACCGGTTGGAATGATGCGTTGGTGAAGTCGTTTCGGAGCCGCCTGTCAGGTCCAGGCAGCGAGTTGGTGGATACCATTGCCAGCTGGGCCAGTGAAATCGCAGCGGATGCTTTCGCATTTGCGTACAGCGGATATGCAGCGGTCGTCGCCCTTTCAGACGTTGTCGCTGGGCGAGGGGCAGAAGTGTTCCGGTTCGTGCCGGGGGATCCTCACCCGATCAGCTACGTCCGTGTGCTCCTCGGTGTGGAAATGTGCCGGCGCTTCTACGGTATGGGGCCGTGGGACGAGCTTGCCAAAGCATGGACCGAGTTTTACCCGATGCGTATCGCTACGGCGATTTCGGAAACAATCGTGAAAGCGACTGTCTCGCTTCTGCCTCAAATCGTCGATACCGTCTTACTCACGCCAATGGGATGTTTCCGCGGAATGGGCCTAGCGGATCTCGTAGATCCGCAACGATCTTCGCCGGCCGCTCTTCGCGAACTCGAGCGCAAAGCTGGCGGTTCTGCATTCATCTCGAGTCATTGGATTTGGAATGAGTGTGTACGACTGACGGCCCTTACCGGACTGCGCTATGCAACTGAACCCGAGAAAGGCCCGGAGATCCTGAAGCTGCAAGAGGAGTGGATGATCCGACTCGGCACCATGACAGCCAAGGTGGCGTAAGAGAGAGTAGACGTGACAACGAAAAGGAAACGAACTATAACCAACGATCAATACAAGAAACGCGATGAAAGCACGGAGCAGGAGCTGGTAAAAGCGGTCGATGATATTGCTAGTTCGGAAAGGGGCATGCTCGAAAGAATCGGCGGCCCATTGACGGCGCGCCAGAAAAAACAGCTCGAGAACCTTGGCCGGCTGCACCGCAGCAGCAGCCACTGGACGAACGCCCGGGTCGGCCCGGGGCCCGTGAAGGCCCAGAAGCCGAGGTCCCAGAGCCACCGAAGCCGGTAGAAGATGACACGCGGCGCTCCCTCGCCGATCGCCGACACGACACGGCCCATGGGCGCGAGCGAGTCCTCGACGACGACGGTCGCGTCGGGTCGCTCGGCCCGCAGCTGCTCGGCGAGCCACCGCGCGGGGCGGTCATGCCCCTCGCCCACGCTGGCAGTGAGGATGAGGATCCGGACCGGCACGGGCGGCACGCTACCCAACGCTGTTTGCGAAGCTCACGCGCAAGGTGCTGCTCCTCGGACTCGTCATCGCCGTCGCAGTGGTCGACGCGCTCAATCCTTCGACGGTGCTCCCGGCGCTGCTGTACGCGCTGGGCCGTCACGCGCGGCGAGATGTGGCCGCGTTCACCGCCGGCGTCTTCGTCGTCTCGACCCTCGGCGGGCTCGTGCTCGTCTTTGGACCCGGCCGCGCGCTCCTGCACGTCGTCTCGCATCCGAGTCACCGGACGGTGCGGTTGATCGAGGCCGCCGTCGGCGTGCTCCTCATCGTCATCGCCGCGATCCTCTGGCGGACGCGAGCCCGTGTCGCCCGGAGCCTCGCCCAGGACCGGCGCAAGGCCGGCAATTCGGCGTTCCTGATCGGCGCGGGAATCATGGCGGCGGAGCTGCCGACCGCGCTCCCCTACTTCGGTGCCTTGATCGCGGTCACGGAAGGCGCCCACAGCGCTCTGGCCTCGCTTGGCTACGTGCTGCTCTACAACGTCGTGTTCATCGCTCCGCTCCTCGTCCTGCTCGCCGTGATCGTCATCTCGGGCGAGCGGGGGGCGAAGCTGGCCGCCCGCGTTCGCGGGCCGCTGATCCGCTACGCACCGACCCTCTTCCCGCTCCTGCTCGGAACGCTGGGCGTCGTCCTGATCGTCGTCAGTTTCGTGTCCTAGGCTCGCTTGCCGCGCGCAGCGACCGGCCAGACGACCTCGAGCTCGTTGCCTCGGAGTCCGTAGAGCTCGTCGGCGAGATTCACGGCCGTGCAGACGTGCGCCGGGACGAACCGGATCTTCTCGCCGAGCACGACGGTCTCGCCCGGACCGGCCATCACCAGGCCGTGCTCCTCGTTGAGACGGTCGAGCGTGAGGTCGCGTTCGAGCGCCCTCGCATAACCGCGGGCGGAACGATGGTCGCCGCCGAAGGTCTTGAGCCCGCCGTCGACGGTTGCTCCGCCCGGCCGGCGGGTGCTGACGACCGTGCAGAGCGCCGTCAGCGCGAGATCGTCCCAGGTTGCAGTGCCCGACTCGACGTGCGTCAGGTCGGAGAAGACATACGCGCCCGCGCGGAGCTCCGTCACGCCAGGCGCGACCGCAACGGCGCGCCCCGACACGGAGCCGCCGGCGGCGACCTCCCGAATCTCGAACCCCTGCCGGCGCAGCTCCTCGGCCACCGCGACGACGCGCTCCGACTCCTCACGGCCCGAGGCCTCCGGGTCCCGATCCCCGACGGCCGAGTACGTCGTCACGCCGGCAAGCTCGACGGCGCTCGTCCGCTCGGCGACGGCGGCCAATGAGGCAAGCTCCTCCACGCGGTCGTGAGCCACGCCTCCGCGGTGCATCCCGACGTCGACGTCGAGGTACACCTCGACCGCCGCGCCCACCGCCTCGGCCGCCGCGCCCACGCCTCGAATGGCTTCCTCGCTGTCGACGTTGACGCCGACCCGCGCCCGCTGCGCGAGCGCCGCCAGGCGACGCCACTTGGCCGCTCCGAAGACCGGGTAGGCCACGACGACGTCCGCGCAGCCGGCATCGACGAAGACCTCGGCCTCGGAGACCTTCGCGCAGGCGATCCCCCGCGCCCCGGCGGCGAGTTGTCGCTGCGCGATCGCGGGCACCTTGTGCGTCTTCACGTGCACGCGGAGCGGAACAGCCGCGTCGTCGGCAAGCTGCTGCCAGCGACCGATGTTGCGGTCCAGACGGTCGAGGTCGACGAGCAGAGCCGGCGTCTCGATCTCCATCAGCCAGACTGTACGGCGTGGACGAGCTGACCCTGCTCGACTGGAAGCGGCAGATCTTCCAGCTCTACGCCGACATCCGCGCCGACGCCGATCCGCGAGCCGGCTGGGAGCTCTGGCGCGAGGCCCGGGACCGACTGTTCCGCACCCACCCGCAGTCGCCGCTCCCGGCCGGCGCAGCGAGCCGCGTTCTCCGGGCTGCCGCTCTACGACTACGACCCGGCGTTCCGCGTGCTCGCCGACCGTCGAGCCGGCGGAGCGCGAACATCGTGAGATCGCGACGTCGGGTGAGGAGCCGTATCGTTCACCCGGTTCGCGCGAGCCCGGTTCGAGCTCGACGGCGAACAGACGCTCGACCTCTACTGGCTCGACGGGTACGGCGGCGGCATCTTCCTCTCGCTCGCCGACGCGACGAGCGGCCGGGAGACGTACGGCGCCTGCCGGTACCTCCTCGACACGGTCAAGGGGGCAGACCTCGGCGAGGAAGGCGGCCGCCTCGTGCTCGACTTCAACTTCGCCTACAACCCGTCGTGCGCGTACGACCCCCGCTGGGTGTGCCCGCTGGCGCCGCCTGGAAACCGCCTCGCCGTGCCGATCCGGGCCGGCGAGCGGGCGCAGTTGAGCCTTCTGCGAGAATCGTCTCGTGGCCGCCCTCTATCGCAAGTACCGCCCCCAGACATTCGCCGAGGTCGTCGGCCAGGAAGCGGTCGTGCGCACGCTCACGAACGCGATCGAGCAGGACAAGGTCCGCCAGGCGTACCTCTTCGCGGGGCCGCGCGGCACCGGCAAGACTTCACTGGCCCGGATTCTCGCCAAGTCGGTGAACTGCGAGCACGGCCCGACGCCGGCGCCCGACAACACCTGCCATGCGTGCGTCGCGATCTCGAACGGCACGTCGCTCGACGTGATCGAGATGGACGCCGCGTCGCAGCGCGGCATCGACGACATCCGCGAGATCCGCGAGCGGGTCGTGCTGCAGCCGGTCGAGGGCCGCTCGAAGGTCTACATCCTCGACGAGGCGCACCAGCTGACGGACGCCGCCTGGAACGCGCTGCTGAAGCTGATCGAGGAGCCGCCGCCGCACCTGCTCTTCATCTTCTGCACGACGGAGCTGCAGAAGGTGCTGCCGACGGTGCGCTCGCGCTGCCAGACCTTCGTCTTCCAGCGCCCGCGGCTGCCCGAGCTCGTGCGCAAGCTGCGCCTGATCGCCGACGGGGAGAGCATCGACGTGCCTGAAGGCGCGCTCGCGCTGATCGCCCGGGGCGGCCGAGGCGCCTACCGCGACGCCGAGTCGACGCTCGACCAGCTCGCCTCGGCCACGGGCGGCACGATCACCATGCAGGACGTGCTGCAGCTGCTCGGCGCGGTCGAGGACGAGGCGCTCTTCCGGCTCTGCGATCTCGTCGTCGACGGCGACACGGCGGGCTCGCTCGTCTTCCTCGAAGAGCTGTCGACCCGCGGCCAGGATCTGGGCCGGCTCGTCACCGACCTGCTCGAGCACCTCCGCCAGCTGCTTCTCGTCCAGCACATGAACGAGGTTCCCGACTCGCTGCCCGTCACCGACGAGGGTCGCGAGCGCCTGCGTGAGCAGGCGAACCAGATGCCGCAGGCGACGGTCATCAGGCTGATCGACCTCCTGGCCGTTGCCGTCGACGACATGCGCCAGGGCGGAGATCCGCGGCTGCCGCTCGAGCTCGCGCTCGTCAAGGTGACCCGGCCCGCGGTCGATCTCTCACGCGAGTCGCTGGCCTTTCGCCTGGAGCGCCTCGAGCAGGGGGCGCCGTCGCCGACGGTCGAGACCACGGCGGCTCCCGAGCGACGCCGCCTGCCGAGCCAGCCCCGAGCGCTCCCGACGCACCGGCCGACGGTCGGCCTCGGGCAGCTGCAGGAGGCGTGGCGGCGTTCGATCCTCCCTGCGGTCGAGCAGCGCTCGATCCCGATCGGGAAGACGCTCGGCGAGGCCCATCCTGCGGCGCTCGACGGCAACACGCTGACGCTCGAGTTCCCCCAGTCGGCGTCGTTCCACCTCAAGCTCGCCGAGGATCCGAAGAACGCGGCACTGCTTCGTGATGCGCTCTACGAGGTGACCGGGCCGGAAGCTCGCGGTCACGTTCGAGCTCGGCGACTCGTCGCACCACGAAGCCGACGACGACGAGCCGGCGAGCGAGGAAGACGTGCTGGAACTGATGAAGAGCACCTTCGACGCAAGGGAGTTGGAGGAATGAGCTTCGATATGAACGCGCTGCTCAAGCAGGCGCAGGAGATGCAGGCGCAGATGCAGCAGCTGCAGGAGGAGGCGGCCAAGGAGACTGCCGAGGCGTCGGCGGGCGGCGGCATGGTGACCGTCGTCGCGAGCGCGTCCGGCGAGATCAAGGAGCTTCGCATCGACCCGAAGGCGATCGATCCGGACGATCCGGAGATGCTCGCCGACCTGGTCGCTCGCCGCGGCCAACGAGGCGCTCCGTGCAGCCCACGCGAAGGTCGAGGCGAAGATGAAGGGCATGCTCCCGCCCGACCTCGGCGGGCTGCTGCCCGGGCTCTAGGCTTCTAGGCTCTTCGCTAGGGCTAGTAGCCCCCGCCGCCCTTGCCGCAGGCCACGAGCAGCAGCGGCAGGAGGGCGAGCAGGCCGAGCATCAGTGTCAGTTTCAGCGGTTTCATACTTGGACTACGCGCCGGCAAGGGCTCGTCGGTTTGTCGCCATGTCTCTTCCAGCCGACGCCCGCGGGCACAATGGGCGCCGGTGTTCAGCCCCTCGGTCGAGAACCTCGTCGCGCAGCTCACCCGCCTCCCCGGCGTCGGCGCCCGGACGGCTCAGCGCCTTGCGTTCCACATCCTGCAGCGCCCGAAGGAGGAGGCGCTCGCCCTCGCCGCGGCCCTCGAGGAGGTCAAGGAGCGCGTCCGCTTCTGTCGCGAGTGCGGGAACCTGACCGAGGAGGAGACGTGCGCGATCTGTCTCGACGCACGCCGCGATCACACGCTGATCTGCGTCGTCGAGCAGCCGGTCGACGTCGTCTCGCTCGAGCGCACAGCCGAGTTCCGCGGCCTGTACCACGTGCTCGGCGGCGCACTCTCGCCGCTCGACGGCGTCGACCCGAGCGACCTGCGCATCGACGAGCTGCTGCGGCGCGTCGATTCGAACGGCGTGCGCGAGGTCGTGCTCGCCACGAACCCGAACATGACCGGCGAGGCGACCGCGGCGTTCCTGGCCGACCGGCTACGAGGTCGCGTCCGGGTGACGCGGCTGGCCAGCGGGCTTCCCGTCGGCGGCGATCTTGAGTACGCCGACGAGGTCACTCTCGGCCGGGCGCTCGTCGGCCGCCGCGAGATGTGACGCCTCGTCGACGACGCGCGACAAGAACCGCTCGGTGCGGTACGCAATCCAGAAGCAGAGTGCGGCGACCGGCAGCTCCGCGAAGAAGGCGAGCATGATCGAGACGCGAAGTTCGTCCGCGTGGCTCTCGAGGATGATGTCGAACCACGCATCCGTGACGAGCAGCGTCCCCGTCGCTGCCGCCAGCGCGCCGACCCACGGCGAGCGCTTCCACGCGGCGAGCGCCGTCAGCAGGAACAGCAGCGCAAGTCCCGTGTCGAACCCCGACCAGGCGAGATCCCAGCGCGTCGTCTCATGGTCCGGGCTCAGGGAGGAAGCCAGCCAGATCGTCCACGGCAGCAGAGCGATCCCGACGCCGGCGAAGACCGCCGTCACCCATTCGCGCAGTGTCCTGGGACGCCATTTCACGGTGCCTACACTGTCTCAGAGATGACCGTCGCTCGAGTTTCAGCCCGTTCCTGCCGTTGTAGAAGCCGTGCGGACGCCCGGCCTCCTGGTGATGAAGTTCGGGGGCACCTCGGTCGGCGACACCGAGAAGCTGAAGCGCGTCGCGGAGCGGATCGTCGCCGCCCACGAGGCCGGCGCGAAAGTCGTCGGCGTCCTGTCGGCGATGGGCCAGACGACGGACGAGCTGATCCGGCTCGCGCACGAGGTCTCCCCCACGCCGCATCCACGCGAGTACGACATGCTCGTCTCGACCGGCGAGAGGATCTCGAACGCGCTCTGCGCGATGGCGATCCACGATCTCGGCCACGAGGCCGTCTCGTTCACGGGCTCGCAGGCCGGGATCGTCACCGACGGGAGCCACACGAAGGCGAAGATCGTCGAGGTGCGGGCCCGCCGGATCCGCGAGGCACTCGCCGAGGACCGGATCGTGCTCGTCGCCGGCTTCCAGGGCGTCTCGACGTCGACGCAGGACGTCACGACCCTCGGCCGCGGCGGGTCCGACACGACGGCCGTCGCGCTCGCCGCCGCGCTCGGCGCCGACGCCTGCGAGATCTTCACCGACGTGCCCGGCGTCTTCACGGCCGACCCGCGCATCGTTCCCGACGCGCTCAAGCTCGGGAAGGTGACCTACGAGGAGATGCTCGAGATGTCGGCGTCGGGCGCCAAGGTGATGGCGCTGCGCTCGATCGAGGTCGCCCGTAGCTACGGTGTGAAGCTCCGCGTGCGGTCGACGTTCGTCGACGGCGAGGGCACCTGGATCGGCGAGGAGGACAAGGCGTTGCTCGAGAAGGCGATCATCTCTGCGGTCACCCACGACACCTCCGAGGCGAAGATCGTCATCGTCGACGTGCCCGACCGTCCCGGTGTCGCGGCACGGGTGTTTCGCGCGCTCGCGGACGCGGGTGTGAACATCGACATGATCGTGCAGAACGTCTCGGAGGACGGCACGACCAGCATCACGTTCACGATGCCGAAGACGGATGTCGAGACGGCCGACCCGATACTCGACGCGCTGGCGCTCGAGATCGGCGCTCGCGGCGTTGAGCGCGACCCGAACATCGCCAAGATCTCGCTCATCGGCGCCGGGATGAAGAGCCACCCGGGTGTCGCGGCCGACATGTTCGACGCGCTCGCCGAGGCGGGCATCAACATCGAGATCATCTCGACGTCGTCGATCCGGGTCTCCTGCGTGGTCAGGGCGGCCGAGGTCGAGCGGGCGGTGCGCGCTGTGCATGACCGGTTCCGGACCTACGCAGAGGAGCGGCTCAATGCGTGAGCGGCGGATCGGCGTCGTCGGCGCGACAGGTGCCGTCGGGTCGGTGACTCTACGGCTCCTGGAGGAGCGCGGCTACGACGACGTGCGTGTCTTCGCCTCGGCGCGCTCGGCCGGCACGAAGCTCGGCCGGTACACCGTCGAGGAGGCGACGCCCGAGGCGCTCGCCCGCGGCGACGTCGACCTGTTTCTGTTCTCGGTCGGAGGCGGCCGCCTCACGCGAGCTCGTTCCTCACGCCGTGCGCGGCGGAGCGGTCGCGATCGACAAGTCGGCGACCTACAGGCTTCAGCCCGGCATTCCGCTCGTCGTCCCCGAGGTGAACGCCGAGCGCGCGCTGCAGCACGAGGGGATCATCGCGAACCCCAACTGCTGCACGATCCCGCTGACCTGCGTCCTGAAGCCGCTGCACGAGGAGGCGGGGCTGGCGCGTTTGCGCGTCGCGACGTATCAGTCGGTCTCGGGTGCGGGCGCCAAGGCGATGGATCGCCTGGCGAACGAGCCTCAGGCCGAGCACGACCTGCGCATGGACTGGGACTACGACGGCGAGGAGTTCGACGAGGAGTCGAAGATCCGCGACGAGTCGCGCAAGGTCCTGGAGCTGCCGGACCTGCCGATCCAGGCGACGTGCGTCCGGGCGCCGGTGATGGTCGGACATGCCGAGGCGATCTGGGTCGAGTTCGAGAACGACCTCGCTCCCGAGCGCGCGCGCGAGCTGCTCGGCGCGGCGGCGTCGGTGCGGGTCGAGGAGTTCCCGTCACCGGGCAAGGCCGCCGGCGAGCGACGAGGTGCTCGTCGGGCGCATCCGCCGCGACCCGACGGTCGAGCACGGGCTGGCGCTCTTCCTGTCGTGCGACAACCTCCGCAAGGGCGCGGCCCTGAACGCGATCCAGATCGCCGAGCTCGTGCTCGAGCGCGAGCGCGCGGCCGCGTAGCCGCCCAACCCCCGCGTCTGACTCCTGTCAGACACGAGTCTGACTAGACCGCCGCGCCGAGCCCCGCGAAACGCAGGGCGGTCGGGGCGAGATTCTTGTGAGTTGCAAATTGTGATGAGCGACGACCGCGCGAACCCGCTCCACGCCAGGGATCGCCGGATCAGGTCACACTCTCACGACGATCTGGTCTCACTTCGGTGTGTCAGACATGAGTCTGACTCGAGTCAGACGCGGGCGGTTCGCTCAGGGCCGCGGCGCGGGGACCGGTTCGGGCACGCCGAACGCGTCCTTGACGACGCGCAGCACCTTGTCGCGCGTTCCCTCGACGACCGGCTGCAGGCCCCCGAGCTCGAGGCGCGACAGGCCGACCCGACCGGCCGCCCGCAGCACCTGAAAGCCGAAGTCGGCGAGGAAGTCCTGCGGGAACACGGTCTTGTGCACGCGGAAGCGCTCGTAGCTCGACTCGCCTTCCGGGTACCGGTACGAGAAGGCCTCGAGGCCCCGCGCTCCGCGGTCGCGCGCCTCTCCGATCGCCGCCAGGAAGAGCGACTGCAGGACCCACGGGCTCGACCGGTCGACGAGGTACGCGCACGTGACCAGGATGGCGTCGTCGGACGGCGGGCCGCCGGGGAGCTCGTAGCGCGCGAGGGAACGCCGCGCCCGGGCCGTACTGCATCGAACCGAGCACGCGGCCGCGGCCGTCGTAGTACACCGTCCCGAATGCGCCGAAGTCCAACTCGACCTTCTCCATCCACCGGTCCTTGTCGATCGTGCGCCGGCCGCGCGACTGCCACCAGATGCAGTCGTGGCAAACGGACGGCGCCGTCTCGAGCGTCAGCTTCGTCAGTCCGGCAAGGCGCGAAGGCACCGCTACCGCCGCTGGACGTCGTCCACGACGACGTGCACCGAGCTCGGCCGCGCGTCGGCCATCTTCGCCAGGTAGTCGGAGACGCGCCGCTGCACGTCGGCGGCGACCGACGGGATATTCGCGCCGTAGTCGACGACGACGTGCACCTCGACCTCCGAGCCGACCACCTTCGCGACGCGCCGCTGCTTCGTATGCACACCGTCGACCTCGGCGGCTGCGTCGGCTGCGTAGCGCGCGAGGACGTCCGGCGAGATGTGGCTGTGGCCCTCCATCACTCGCATCGTAGAACGAGCTCGGTCGCCTCGGGGCGGGCAAAGAACCGGAACGGAAGGAAGGTCGTGCCGAGCCCCGGCGAGACGTGCATGGCCGTCGAGCCGCGGCGGTAGACACCGTGCGAGTACCGCGCGGTCGGATGCGCGAGCAGGAGCTTGCCGAGGCCGTACGGCATCACGATCTGGCCGGCATGCAGGTGACCGGCCAGGATCAACTCCCAGCGCCCGTCGGGAACGACGTCGAGCGCGTCCGGATAGTGGCAGAGCAGGACGCGCACGGACGCGTCCGAGTCGGGGAACCCACTCGGGCGCTCGGCGAGCCAGGAGCGTGGGTCGACACCCGCGAGCTCGATCCGCCGTTCGCGCAGCTCGACGAGAACGGACTCGTCGGAGAGCAGGATCCCGTGCTCGAGCGCGTGCAGCTCGACCTCCTGCGAGAACGGGTCGCGCGAGACCGCGATGTCGTGATTGCCGAGCACCACGTACGGGTGCCCGAGCCGCTCGAGCAGCGAATGCAGGTCGCCTCGCCGCGCGGACGCGACAGCAGGTCGCCGGTCAGGCAGACCAGATCGGGCCGGCGCTGCTCGACCCAGCGCACCGCGAGCTCGACCGCCCTGCGCCCGCGGGACGGGACGCCGAGATGGAAGTCCGACAGATGGGCGATCCGCAGCCCGTCGAGCTCCGCCGGCAGTCCCGGCAGCGCGACCTCGAGCACGCGAAGGCGCACCCAACCCGCTTCGAACCAGGCGTAAGCGAGCCCGATCGCCGCCACGGCGGCCGCCCCGACGACGAGAGCCGACGGCCGCGGTCAGATCTGAAGCTTCTCGATGACCGGCTCGACCGAGACGACGTGCCGCTTGAACTTGAGCTCCGACTCCTCCAGCCCTGCGGCGACGCCGACGAGCTGTGAGAGGTGGAGGATCGGCATGCCGTAGTCCCGGCCGGTTGCGGCCTTCAGCTTCGACTGCCACGCGTCGAGCGACAGATGGCAGAGCGGGCACGGAGTGACGATCACGTCGGCCCCGGCCTCCATCGCCTGCTCGATCGGCTGGATCAGCTCGCCGAGCGCCGTCTCTTCCCGCGCCTGGATGATCGGGAAGCCGCAGCACTTGATCTTCGCCGGATAGTCGATCGCCTCACCGCCGCAGGCCTCGATGATGCGCTCGAGCGACCACGGGCGGTCGGGATCCTCGAAGCCGTTGATCTTCGACGGTCGCAGAATCTGGCAGCCGTAGAACGGCGCGACCTTCAGTCCCTTGAGCCCACGATGAGCCGCCGCCTTGAGCCGCTCGTAGCCGGGGCCCTCGGCGATCTCCCACAGCAGGTGCCGCACGTCGACGTCGCGCTCGTACGCCGGCACGCCGACGGAGACGAGGTTCTCGTTGATCCGCGCGCGCAGATCGCTGTCGCCGCGCAGCATGAAGTTCGCCTGCCGCAGGTTGAGCGTGCACACGTTGCAGACCGTCATCAGCGTGTCGACCCCTTCGGCCGCCGCGTACGCGAGGATCCGCGCGTTCAGGTGAAGGTAGTAGTCCGGCTCCGCCTCGTGGATGTCACCGGCGCCGCAGCACGTGACCGACTCGAGCTCGATCAGCTCGAGCCCCACCTTCGGTGCGAGCGCCTGCGTCGCCGAGTCGAGCTCCTTCGCAGAGAGCGACGCCAGGCAGCCCTTGTAGTACGCGACGCGCTTCGTCTCGACTGCGGTCTGCGTCACGTTGACGGCTCTCCTTCGAGATACGGGCGCGCGAACGCGCCTGGGCGATCGTAGATCTCTTCGAGCGTCTCGTTGCCGACCCCGCCGTGCGAGAGCTTGGCGAGCGCCTCCTCACCCTGCACGATGCCTGCGTAGCCGTTTCGGCCCTGCTCCGCAACGAGGTCGTGCAGCCGCTGGGCCTCGATCACGTCCTTGGCGACGTGCGGAGGAAACGGCAACGGCACCTTGCCCTTCTTCGCCAGATCGAGCGCGAACTTCGTCTCCTTGATGGCGGTGGCGATGCCCTGCGTCTTCGGGACGAGCTCGGTCTCGCGGAGCCAGCCCGTCGTCTTCGCCGAGACGACGAACCATTTCGCATGCTTCGCCCCCATGTCGCGATCGATGCCTTCCTTCATCGACTCGGCGCCGAGCTTGGCGATCGCGTCGCGCGGGTCGACGCCCTTCGGACAGCGCTCGTTGCAGAAGTAGCATCGCGTGCACTCCCAGATGCCGTGCTCGTCGTTCAGCTTGTCGAGCCGCTCGACCTTCTTGCCGTCCCGCGGGTCGCCGACGAACCGGAACGCCTTCGCCAGCGCTTGCGGGCCGGTGAAGCGCGGGTCGGACTCCATCGCATTGCACTCCGAGACGCAGCAGCCGCAGTTGATGCAAAGCGCTTCCTTGTGGATCACGTTCATGCGCTCCTGGCTGATCCTGTACTCCTTGCCGTTGGGTGGCTCCTCGTAGCCGGGCTGCAAGTAGGGGTCGACGCTCCTGAACTTCTCCCAGAACGGATTCATGTCGACGACGAGGTCCTTGACGATCGGGAGGTTGCCCATCGCCGAGATGACCGGGACATGGCCCGCGTTCGCGACGTCGTACATGCGCATCTTGCAGGCGAGCACCGCGCCGCCGTCCATGCGCATGCCGCACGAGCCGCAGATCATCATCCGGCAGCTCTTGCGATAGGCGAGCGAGCCGTCGTGCTGGTCCTTGACGATGTCGAGGCAGTCGAGCAGCGTCGCCTCCTCGGGCGCGCTGATCTCGAACTCCTGCAGCTCGCGCTCACCGGACCGCGCGTTGAAGCGCCAGATCTTCAGGCCGACCTGCATCAATACGTCCGTTCCATCGGCTCGTACTTCGTCACACGGACCTCCTGTAGGAGAGTTGCGGCTCGCCGTCGACCCAGCGCGAGATCGAATGCTTCATGAAGTTCTCGTCGTCGCGGTCGGGATAGTCGTACGGGCGCGCGTGGGCGCCGCGGCTCTCCTTCCGCGCGATCCCTGCCTGGACCATGCAGGCGGCGAGGTCGAGCATGTTGCCGAGCTCGATCGCCTGGGTCAGGTCGTTGTTGAAGACCTCGCCCTTGTCCTCGATCAGCACACCGCGCTCGTAGCGCTCACGGAGCCCTTCGATGATCCCCTCCTGCGCGACCATCTGCTCCTCACGCCGGAAGACGCCGAAGTTCTCGAACATCGAGGTCCCAAGGTCGTTCCGGACCTGCCAGGGCCTCTCGCCCTCGTCGACGTCGAGGAGGTCGCGCAGCTCGCGCTCCGCATCCTCGTGCGCGCTTCGTGGGACGTCGATCGTCGTGTGTGAGAGCGCCCACTCCGCAGCGGCACGCCCGGCGCGCCTGCCGAAGGTGATCGTCTCCATCAACGAGTTGCCGCCGAGGCGGTTTGCGCCGTGCACCGACACACATGCCACCTCGCCGGCCGCATAGAGCCCGGTCAGCTCGGTCGCGCCGTCGTTGTCTGTCTCGACACCACCCATGTGGTAGTGAGCACCCGGCCGCACGGGCACCGGGTCGTAGATCGGGTCGACGCCGGCGAAGACGATCGACAGCTCGCGCGACCCGGGCAGCCGCTCGATGATCCGCTGCGCGCCGAGGTGGCGCATGTCGAGCATCACCGAGCCGCCGATCCCTCGCCCCGCATCGATCTCGGTCTGCTCCGAGCGCGAGACGACGTCGCGGGATGCGAGCTCCATCGCGTTCGGGGCGTAGCGCTTCATGAACCGCTCGCCCTCGCTGTTGATCAGGTAGGCGCCCTCGCCGCGGCACCCTTCGGTGAGCAGGATCCCCGTCGGGTAGAGCGTCGTCGGGTGGAACTGCATGAACTCCATGTCCTTGAGGGGAAGCCCCAGCCGCAGCGCCATCGCCGCGCCGTCGCCCGTGCAGGCGTAGGCATTCGTCGTCGTGCGATAGATGCGGCCCTGCCCCCCGGTGGCGAGGACGACGGTCTTGCCGCCCACCGTCTTGACGCCGCCGTTCAGGAGATCCCACGAGATGACGCCCTGGCAGCGCCCGTCGTTCTCGACGAGCTTCCACGCGAAGTACTCCTCGTAGACGGTGATGTCGCGCTTCACCAGCTGCTCGTAGAGCACCTGGATGAGCACGTGGCCCGTGATGTCGGCGGCGTAGACCGTTCGCGGTGAGCCGCCTGCTCCGAACGGCCGCTGCGCGAGCTTGCCGTCCTCGCGTCGCGAGAAGAACGCGCCCCAGTTCTCGAGCTGGTAGATGTCGCCGGGGGCCTCGCGGCAGAGGATCTCGATCGCGTCCTGGTCGCCGATGTAGTCGGAGCCCTTGACGGTGTCGAAGGTGTGCATCTCCGCCGAGTCTTCGGCGGCGTTCCCCAGCGCGGCGTTGATGCCCCCCTCGGCCGCGCCCGAGTGGCTGCGGGTCGGGTGGAGCTTCGAGATCACGCCGACCGACGCGCCGGCGTCGTAGGCCTCGATCGCCGCCCGCATGCCGGCACAGCCGGCGCCGACGACCAGGACGTCGTGAGTCGCTTCCACTTCGGAGGACGCTAGCGGAATGACCGGACCGGAGCGCTCGGTTAGACCGGCACCGATTCGACGATCCAGAGCGGCCCGTCCGCGCAATCGAGCACCGCCGCTCCTTCGACCTCGGTCAGGCTCGAGCGCGTCACGCGTACCCGCTCGCCGTCGCGCTCGAGGAACGGTCCGAGGACCGGTTTGACCGGTGGGACGAAGCTCCAGGCGCGGACCTGGCGGTGCACCTCGGCGGCCGGCCGCGAGGGATCGATCGACCAGTAGTCGTCCTCGAACATGCTCTGATAGTCGCCGCCCTCCTGCGGGTCGCCTCGATCGCCGGCGGCGAGGCGGCTGAACACGATCGGCAGGAGCTCCGAGACCACCCCGGGAAACCGCTCGAAGAGCGTTTCCTCGGTGTCGTCGTCCGCCAGCGGGATCGACGTCTGGGCGAGCAGGTTGCCGGTGTCGAACGAGGCATCCATCAGATGGAAGCTCATCCCGATCTCGGTCTCGCCGTTGCGAACCGCCCAGGCGATCGGAAACGGCCCCCGGTACCGCGGGAGCAGGGAAGGATGGCCGTTGACGATGCCGAGACGCGGCACGTCGATCGCCTCCTGCGAGATCAGCCACGGGAACCCGGTGCAGATGGCGAGGTCGAGGTCGTGGGCGCGGAGCAGGCGGGGGAGCGAATCCTTGGTGGCGGCGAAGAGGATGTCGAGCTCGGGCGGATCGTCCGCCACGTGCGCCGCGGCGAACGGCATGGGCGGCGCTCCCAGCGCGCGCCGCCGCGGCGTGATCACCGCGACCGGCTCATGGCCGAGGCGACGGATCGCCTCCGCGTAGCCCTGCGCGACGACCGGCGGGGTGGTGATGATCGCGACGCGCCAGGGAGCCGGTGGGGCGCCGGTCAAGGTGTCGGGCCGGCAGTGCGAATCGCATCGCCGACGTCCGCGAAGCGTGTCGCGAAGTTGTCGGCGAAGAGCCGTGCGAGGTCGCGCGCCTTGCGGTCGTACGCGTCAGGGTCGCGCCAGGTCGAGCGCGGATCGAGTAGGGCAGGGTCGACATCCGGAACGGCCACGGGCACGCCGAACCCGAAGATCGGGTCCCGGCGCAGCTCGACCCCGTCGAGCTCCCCGTCGAGCGCCGCGCGCAGCATTGCGCGTGTCGCCTGGATCGGCATCCGGCTGCCTTCGCCGAACGGGCCTCCGGTCCAGCCGGTGTTCACGAGCCAGACCGACGGCGCCGTGCCGGTCGAGCTTCTCGCCGAGCATCCGCGCATAGACCAGAGGCGGCTGGGGGAGGAACGGCTGGCCGAAGCAGGTCGAGAACGTCGGCTGCGGCTCGGTGACGCCGATCTCGGTCCCGGCGAGCTTCGCGGTGAACCCCGACAGGAAGTAGTAGAGAGCCTGCTCGCGGTCGAGCCTCGCGATCGGCGGCAGGATCCCGAAGGCATCGGCGGTCAGGAAGATCACCGACGACGGGTGCCCCGCCTGCTTGGACGGCAGCGTGTTGCCGATCTGCTCGAGCTTGTACGCCGCGCGTGTGTTCTCGGTCTTCGAGTCGTCGTCGAGGTCGACGACGCCGTTCTCGTCGATGACGACGTTCTCGAGAATCGTCCCGTAGCTGTGCGTCGTCTTGAAGATCTCGGGCTCAGCCGTGGCGGAGAGGCGAATCACCTTCGCGTAGCAGCCTCCCTCGATGTTGAACACGCCCGAGTCGCCCCAGCCGTGCTCGTCGTCGCCGATCAGCGCACGGTCAGGGTCGGCGGAGAGCGTCGTCTTGCCGGTACCGGACAGGCCGAAGAACACCGCCACGCGGCCGTCGCGGTCGACGTTCGCCGAGCAGTGCATCGGGAAGACACCCTCGAGCGGAAGCCGGTCGTTCATCACGGTGAAGATCGACTTCTTGATCTCTCCCGCGTAGAACGTGCCGCCGACGAGCAACTCGGTGCGTCCGGGATGGAGCACGACGAATGTGCCGGTCCGCGTTCCATCCTCTTCCGGCGCCGCCTCCACGTCGGGCGCGTGCAGGACGAGCGCCTGCGGCTCGGAAGACTCCCGCTTCGCCGGGGGCGAGGTCGATGAACATCGTCTTCGCGAACAACGCGTGGTACGGGTGCGCCGTGATCACGCGGACGCCGATGCGGTGCGCGGTGTCGGCGCCTGCCCACGCATCGACGACGTAGAGCGCTTCGGCCGCCGAGAGACGCGCGGTGACCTTCTCGCGCAGCCCGTCGAAGTGCGCTTCCGACAGCGGCTGGTTGACGTCGCCCCACCAGATCCGATCGCGCGAGCCGTCCTCCTCGACGAGGAACTTGTCCTTGGGCGACCGGCCCGTGAACCGGCCGGTGTCGACGGCGAGCGGGCCGCCCTCGGCGAGGTGCCCGTCCCCGCGCACGAGAGCGTGGGTGTAGAGCAGCGACGTCGTCGGGTTTCGATACACCCGCCCGGTGCCGTCGATCCCGTACTCGGCGAGATCGACCCGACCCGGAAGCTCAGTCGTGGTCATACGGCTCCGCATGGTACGGATTCAGGAGACGAGTCGCGATCCGACCCGTCCAGTGGTCAGACCAAGGTTTACGAAAGCGCAAACAACTCTCCACAGGTGCCCCTGTGCAGGAGAAACGGATGCGCCGGAGCCGCGGGGTTGTGGGTCCATTGCGCACGAAAGCGCGAACACCTGCCCACAGGCGGCCGGACGGGCGCCGGCTAGATCTGCCAGTTGCCGCCGCGGAGGACCGCGACGCGGTCGCCGGCGGCCGTCACGCCGTCGACCTCGAGCTCCGGCGAGCCGATCATGAAGTCGATGTGCAGCGCGCTGGAGTTCACGCGCGCCACGTCGTCGCCCTCGACGAGGAACGGGAAGCCGCTGCCGAAGGCGATGTGACTCGCGGCGTTCTCGTCGAGCAGCGTGTCGTAGAACACCGTGCCGAGCGGCCCGATCCGGCCGCCGCCGTCGACGAGCGCGAGCTCGCCGAGCTTCGACGCCTCGTCGTCCACCGTGAGCTGCGAGCGCAGCGCCTCGCCGTTCTCGTCGGCATCGACCGAGACCGCAACGCCGTTCTCGAACTGCACGCGAAGGCCGCGCACGATCGTCCCGTCACGCAGGACGAGCGGCTTCGTCGAGGTGACGTGCCCCGACGTGCGCTCCGGGTCCGGCGTCGTGAACACCTCTTCGGTAGGGAGGTTCGGGAAGTGGCGGAGGCCCTCCGCCGTCGTGAAGTCGGCGGCCCACCAGACGTGCGACGGCAGCAGGCCGACGTCCAGCTCGGTGCCGGGGCCGCGCAGCTCGATCGCGTCGAACTTGCGCTCGGTCAGGCGAGCAGCGGACCGGTTCAGGACCTCCATCCGCTCATCCCACGCCACCGTCGCGTCGGGCTCGTCGAGGCGCAGCACGTGTTCGAGCTCGCCCCAGAGCTTCGCGAGCGCCGCCTCGTCGTCGAGCTCCGGGTGGACGAGCGACGCCCAGTTGGCGTTCGGGCACGGGACGATCGTCCAGTTCGTCGTCCGCTCGCCGACGACCTTCGACGACTCCTTGATCCACGGCAACCGGTCCTTGCCGGCGAGCGACTGGTCGAGGCCGTCCATGAGGCCGGGCGCGGTCGGCGCCCGCCAGGGCGACGCGAGCGCCTCGCCCCTCGGCGAGGGTCAACAGGCGCTCGGCGTACCACTCGGGCACGTACTCGAGCGTGCTCGGGTCGGCGTTCTCGACCCGGGCTCGTTTCAGGTGCGGATCGAAGTAGACGACGTCGACGAACTTCGCGCCCCGCTCGTAGCACGCCGCTGCGACCGGGCGCGCGAGGTCTTCCTGGCCGAGCTCGGCGGAGACGATCACGACCTGCCCCGGCTGCACGTTCGCGCCGTGCGCAGCGAGCGCCGCGAGGCGGTTCCAGCGCTCGTCCATAGGCAGGCGATCCTACCGATGCCGCGAAACGAGTTGCGTGACGGTCGAATCCGCCTGCGAGCGCTTTCTCTCCACCGCGGGCATCTCCCCTGCGACCCGGCGTGCGTATCGGGGCGATCTCGAGGAATTCGCGCGCTGGTTCGGCCCGGACAGCCCGATCGAGGACGTCGATGTGCGCGTGCTCGCCGACTGGGTCTCCGAGCTCGGCCGCGCGCGGAGCAACGGCAAGCTGGCGCCGTCGACGATCTCGCGCAAGCTGGTCGCGGTCCGCTCGCTCCTCCGCCACGCCCTCGGGCCCGAGCGCGCGCCCGACGCGGCGCTGGCTCCGAAACGGCCCCGCCGGCTGCCCGACGCGCCGAAGCTCGCGGACGTCGAGGAGATCGTCGGCTCGTTCGAGGGGGACGAACCGCTCGCCATCCGCAACCGCGCTCTCATCGAGCTCGTGTACTCCGCCGGGCTGCGCAGCGCCGAGGCGGTCGCGCTCGACCTCGGCGACGTCGACTTCGAACAGGAGCTCGTCCACGTCCGCAACGGCAAGGGCGCGAAGGACCGGGTGATCCCACTCGGCGAGGAAGCTGCCGCCCTGCTTGCGCGCTACCTGCACGCGGCGCGGCCGGAGCTCGCCCGCGGCGCCGACGACGCGCTCTTCCTCTCGACCCGCGGCCGTCGGCTCGACACCTCCACGCTACGCCGGCTGGTTCCCCACCCGCACCGGCTCCGGCACGCGTTCGCCACCCACCTGCTCGAGGGCGGCGCCGACCTGCGAACGATCCAGGAGCTACTCGGCCACAGCTCCTTGTCGACGACGCAGATGTACAGCCACGTCGACGCGAAGCGCCTTCGGCGCGTCTACGACCACGCACACCCGAGGTCATGAGCGAGCGCGACGCGGATCTCGAAGGCTTCCTGGCGCTGCTGCGCGCGCGCCGCTCGCCGCGCACCGTCGACGCGTACACACGCGACCTGACAGCTCTCCGGGCCTATGTCGGGAAACCGCTCGTCGATGCCTCGCTGGACGATCTCGAGCGTTACACGGCTCAGTTGCGCGCGGACGGCCTCGCGGGGTCGACGATCGCACGGCGGACGGCGGCCGCACGCAGCTTCTACCGCCACCTCCAACTCCTCGGCACGCGCGAGGACAACCCGGCCGCAGGCGTTCAACTTCCACGCCGGGCACGCCCGCTTCCCAAGACGCTCTCCCCCGGCGAGGCCGAGCGGCTGATCGACGCAGCCGCCGGAACGGAGCCACGGGCGCTACGTGACCAGGCGCTCGTCGAGCTGCTCTATGGCGCCGGACTGCGTGTCTCGGAGGCCGTGGGGCTGGACAAGGCCGGCGTCGATCTGGACGGACGGCTCGTGCGCGTGATCGGCAAGGGCGGCAAGGAGCGCGTCGTCCCGGTCGGCCGTGCGGCGGTGACGGCTCTTCGACGCTATCTCTCGCGCGGCCGCCCGTACCTCGACCGCCGCCACCGCGCCGAGCTCTTCCTGAACGCACGCGGCGGAGCGCTCGACGCGCGCCGGCGTCTTCCTGATCCTCCGGCGGCTCGCCGAGCGCGCCGGGCTCGAGCCCGGGCGCGTGCACCCGCACCTTCTGCGCCACTCGTTCGCAACCCACCTGCTCGAGGGCGGCGCAGACCTCCGCTCCGTTCAGGAGATGCTCGGGCACGCCGACCTGTCGACGACCGAGCTCTACACGCATGTGTCCGACCGGCGCCGGCGGGAGCTCTACTTCCAGGCGCACCCGCACGCGCGCCGCCGTACCGACTAACGGCCCTTGCGGCGGAGCTGCTGAGCGACCTTCGACGCGGCGTCGCGCAATTCGCGCGGCGCTTCGTCGTCAGCGCCGAGCGAGGTGAGGATCTGGATCGTGTCCGGCCGCGGCGACCCGTTTCGCAGCGCGACGACGGCGAGGCGACGCACTGCCTCGTTCCCGTCCCGGGTCAACAGCTCGTGCAGCAACGGCCGCACGTCGTTGACCACCCCCGGGTGATCGCGCGACAGCTGCTCGAGCGACAGGAGCGCCGAGCCGCGGACGGCGGGGCTCTCGTCCTCGAGGCCGCGTCGCAGCAGCTCCTTCTTCGTGCGGAACCGGAACTGCCCGATTGCCCGGTACGCGACGACGCGCTCACGGAAGTCGGCGGTGCGGGCCGACGCTTCGAGCTCGTCATCCCACTCGGCACGCAGCTGCGACAGCTCCTGCTCGTTCCCCTCCCCTGCGAGGGCGTCGGCCTGCGCCGCGGCCTCGGCGAGCGTCAAAGCTCGTCGATCGACCGCGGACCGGGCCCGATGTAACGGGCGCCGGGGCGGATCAGCCTGCCGGTGCGCTTCTGCTCGAGGATGTGCGCCGACCAGCCGGCAACTCGAGCACAGCCGAACATGGCGGGCGTCAGGTCGGCGGGAATGCCGGCGACATCCAGCACGACAGCCGCCCAGTACTCGACGTTCGTCTCCAGCTGGCGGTCGGGCGACCGCTCGCGCAGGACTGCGAGCGCGGCTTCCTCGAGCGCGGCTGCGACCTCGACCCGCGGCGAGCCGAGCTCGATCGCGGTGCGCTTGAGCACGCGGGCGCGCGGGTCGTACGCGCGGTAGACGCGGTGGCCGAAGCCCATCACGCGCTCGCCGCGATCGAGCAACTCGCGCACGTACGCCTCCGGATCGCCGTGCTCCGCGGCCGCGTCGATCATCGGCAGCACCCGCGCGGGCGCGCCGCCGTGCAGCGGGCCGGACAGCGTGCCGACGGCCGACGACATGGCGGCGGCGCAGTCGGCTCCGGTCGACGCCGCGATGCGGGCCGTGAAGGTCGAGGCGTTGAGGCCGTGCTCGGCGGCCGAGATCCAGTAGGTGTCGAGCGCCTTGACGTGCGCCGGGTCGGCCTCGCCACGCCAGCGGATGAGGAACTGCGCGGCGGCGTTCTCGCCCTTGGCCACCTCGGCGTCCGGCACCGGCTTCTGCTTGCCACGCGCGGCCTGCGCGACGATCGAGAGCGTCGCCGCCGACAGGCGTGCGAGGTCGTCCCGCGCCTGTTCGGCCTCGATGTCGACGAGCTTCTGCAGCTTCCACTTGGCGCCGAGCGTCGCGAGGGCCGACTGCAGGTCGGCGGGGACCGAGCCGCTCGGATCCTGCAGCTCGATCTTCTCGGCCGGCGGCAGCGGCGAGTTGATGTCCTCGTCGACGAGCAGCCCCCAGACGTTTTCAAACGGGAAACGCCCGACCAGCTCCTCGATGTCGACGCCGCGGTAGCGGAGCGACCCGCCGTCCTTGTCGGGCTCCGCGATCTCCGTCTCGAACGCAATCACGCCTTCGAGGCCGGGGCGGAACTCACTGGTCGGCACGCTCATCGGCCGGAACTGTACCCTCCGCCCCCGGAATGGCACACCGCGTCACTCTCATCCCGGGCGACGGCACGGGGCCCGAGCTGACCGAGGCGACGCGCCGCGTGCTCGAGGCGACGGGAGTCGCGTTCGAGTGGGATGTGCGCGAGGCCGGCGTCGACGTGATGGAGTCGGCCGGGACGCCGCTGCCCGAGGAGACGCTCGCCTCGGTGAAGGCGAACAAGGTCGCTCTGAAAGGACCGATCACGACGCCGATCGGAACCGGCTTCCGCTCGGTCAACGTCGCGCTCCGCCACGAGCTCGGGCTCTACGCCTGCCTCCGCCCGTGCAAGACGTACCTCGGCGTGCGCACGCGCTACGACAACGTCGATCTCGTCGTCGTGCGCGAGAACACCGAGGATCTCTACGCCGGGATCGAGTACGAGGCCGGCACCGACGACGCCAACCGCGTGATCGCCGAGCTGAACGGGCTCCAGTCGAAGCAGATCGCCGCCGGCTCGGGCATCTCGGTCAAGCCGATCAGCCGCGAGGGCTCCGAGCGGATCATCCGCTTCGCGTTCGACTACGCACGCACCCACGGACGCACGCGCGTCTCCTGCGTGACGAAGGCGAACATCATGAAGTTCACCGACGGCCTCTTCCTCGACGTGTTCCGCCAGGTGGCGGCCGACTACCCCGAGATCGAGCCGTGGGAGAACCTCGTCGACGCCGTCTGCATGGGGCTCGTGCAGCGCCCGGAGGAGTTCGACGTGCTCGTGCTCCCGAATCTCTACGGCGACATCATCAGCGACCTGACCGCCGGCCTGGTCGGCGGGCTCGGCGTCGCTCCCGGCGGGAACCTCGGCCCCGACACCGCCGTGTTCGAGGCGACGCACGGCTCCGCCCCGAAGTACAAGGGCCAGAACAAGGTCAACCCGACGGCCATGATCCTCTCCGGGAAGCTGATGCTCGAGCACCTCGGCGAGGCCGACGCCGCGATGCGCCTCGAGCACGCGGTCGCCGACGTGATCGCCGACGGCCGCAGCGTCACCTACGACCTGAAGCCGTCACGCGACGACCCGACCGCCGTCGGGACGAGCGAATACGCGGACGCGATCATCGAGAAGCTGGAGGGCGTCGTATGAGCGAGCGCAAGAAGGTCACCATCGTCGGCGCCGGGGCGACGGGCGCAACGTGCGCGGAGGTGCTCGCTCAGCGCGACTACGCCGAGATCGTCCTGACGGACATCAAGGAGGGCCTCCCGCAGGGGAAGGCGCTCGACATCAACCAGATGGCGCCGATCCTCGGCTTCGAGGCGACGGTGAGCGGCACGAACGACTACGCCGACACGGCCGGGTCGGACGTCGTCGTGATCACGGCCGGCCTGCCGCGCCAGCCCGGGATGAGCCGCGACGACCTCGTGCAGACGAACGAGAAGATCGTCAAGTCGGTGACCGAGCAGGTGATCGCAACCTCGCCCGACGCGGTGCTCATCATCCTGTCGAACCCGCTCGATGCGATGTGCCATGTCGCCAAGAACGTCTCGGGGCTCCCGAAGGAGCGCGTCTTCGGCCAGGCGGGAATCCTCGACACGGCCCGCTACCGCACGTTCATCGCCTGGGAGACCGGTTCGTCCGTCAAGGACGTGCAGGCGCTCGTGCTCGGCGGCCACGGCGACCAGATGGTCCCGGTCGTCACCGCGACCACGGTCGGCGGCGTCCCCCTGCGCAAGCTCGTCTCCGAGGAGCGCATCCAGGCGATGGTCGAGCGCACGGCGGTCGGCGGCGGCGAGCTCGTGAAGCTCCTCGGCACCTCGGCCTGGTACGCGCCCGGGGCGGCCTGCGCGCAGATGGTCGACTCGGTGCTGCTCGACGAGAAGCGCGTCCTGCCGTGCACGGCCTACCTCGAGGGCGAGTACGGCATCGACGGCCTCTACATGGGCGTCCCGGTGCGGCTCGGCTCGAAGGGGATCGAGGCGGTGATCGAGGTCGACCTCGACGAGGCCGAGCGTGGGGCGCTCGGCAGGTCGGCCGACGCCGTGCGCGACGTCGTCTCGGTGCTCACGACCTAGAGCTCCGTATTAAGCGGGCGTTGTCTCGATCGCGCGAACGTGCGCCCGACGCCTGCTTCTTACTCGCAGCAAACAGAACCTCGTTACCTTCCCGCGCAATGGAACTCGGCTTGCGCGGGAGAACGGCCATCGTCGCCGGCGCTTCGTCGGGCCTTGGGCTGGCCTCGGCCGAGGCGCTCTGCGACGAGGGCGCCAACGTGACGATGCTCGCCCGCCGCCGTGAGGAGCTCGAGCGCGAGTCGAACCGGCTGGGCGCGCTCGCAGTACGAGGTGACGTGACGAACGGCGCCGATCTCACCCGGGCAGTCGAGCTGACGCTGCAGGCGTTCGGCGGGATCGACATCGTCGTCTGGAACTCGGGAGGGCCGCCGCCCGGGTACGGCGTCGACGATCACGGACGACCAGCTCGAGTCGGCGTTCGAGCTGCTGCTCGCTCCGGCGATCCGGCTCGTTCGTGCCTGCCTCCCGCACCTGCGGCAGAGCACGGCGGGCCGTGTGATCCTGATCACGTCCGGGACGGTGAAGGAGCCCGCGCCGTACCTGGCGCTCTCGAACACGTTCCGGCCCGGCCTCACCGGGTGGGCGAAGTCGCTCTCGCGCGAGCTCGGCCCCGACGGGATCACCGTCAATTGCGTCGCACCTGGGCGGATCGACACTCCACGGATGACCGAGATCTACGGCCCCGACGGCCCGCCGGCGGAGGAGATCGCCCAGATCCCGCTCGGCCGGCTCGGCAGCCCACGCGAGTTCGGCGACGTCGTCTGCTTCCTCGCCTCGGACCGGGCCTCGTACGTGAACGGCACGACCGTCCTCGTGGACGGCGGCGCCGGGCGGTCGCTCCTGTGAAGCGGCTGCTGACCCCCGGCAAGCTCATCGCCGCAGGCCTCGTCCTGCTCGCCACCGTGCTGGCGCTGATGATCTTCCCGTCGGACCAGTACATCTTCCTGCCCGACGCGGCCCATCCGGTCGCCCCGCTCGTCACCTTCAAGGGCAGCCGCAACCCGACCAAGGGTGGCGTCTTCTTCGTCGACGTGTTCGAGCGGAAGGCGACGCTTCTCGAGCGCCTCTTCGGCGGCCTCCACGACGGCGCGGACCTCTACCCCGCGGACGCGGTCAACCCGCCGGGGGTCGGTAGCAGCCAGCGGCAGCGGATCGACCAGCAGGACATGCGCCGGTCGCAGGAGATCGCGGCTGCGGTGGCTCTCAAGGCTGCGGGCAAGCGGGTGCTGCTGCGCCCGACGGGCGCACTCGTCGACGCCGCCGAGCAGGGCCGGCCCGCGGTCGGCAAGCTCGAGCCCGACGACGTGATCGTCGGCCTCAACGGCAAGCCCGTCGAGACCCCGGCAGACGTCTTCGCGGGCATGGCGAAGCTCCCGGTCGGGGCCACGGCCCAGTTCACGGTCCGGCGCGGCAAGCAGACTCTCGTCGAGTCGATCAAGACCGTCGCCTCGGACGATCCGCCGCGGCGCGCCGTCGTCGGCGTGTTCCTCGAGCCGGCGATCGACATCCATCTGCCGTTCCCGGTGCGCATCGACGCCGGGAACGTCGGAGGCCCGTCCGCCGGGCTCGCGTTCGCGCTCGAGGTGATGGAGGAGCTCGGCCACGACGTCGTCCACGGCCACAAGATCGCCGCCACCGGCGAGCTCGCCCCCGACGGCTCGGTGCACCCGATCGGCGGAATCAAGCAAAAGACGATCGGCGCGCGGGAAGCCGGTGTGGATGCCTTCCTCGTGCCTGCTGGGGACAACGCCGCGGAAGCCCGCAAGCACGCCCACGGGCTCCGAATCATCCCTGTGGAAAGCTTTCCACAGGCGTTGCGTGCACTGGCGACACTCGGCCCCGCGGCGTAAAGAGCGCCCCGGCTCGCGCCGATTTGAACTTGCCGGAAAGTGCACGTTTTCCGTTTGGGCAAGCCTGTTTCCGCGCCGCGGTCCGTCCTAGAGTCCCCCTCCGTCGACCCCCTCGCCGCCGCCCGGAAGGACCCCCCTCCCATGACCCGACAGGCCCCCCTCACCTGTGACGACTGCTATTTCCGCCGCCACGGGCTCTGTGCCATGGCCCCCGAACGCCCCTGCCCCACCTTCCGGGCGGCAGCGCGGGCGCTTCAGCCGCCGCGCCAGCCGCGGCTCGTCCCGCTCGCGCTCCAGGCCGCCGCGGTCGCCTGAGCGGCTCTCAGCCCGCGGCGACGGGCACGGCGGCCGCCAGGCGGGCGACGCCGTCCGCGATCTCGTCGGGCGAGACGAAGCTGAACGCCAGGCGCAGCGTGTCCGGATCCCCACCGAAGTCGGTGCCCGGCACGAAGCGTGACGCCGCCCGCCTCCGCGCGGGGCTGGAGCTCGGCGACGTCGACGCCGTCGAGCTTCAGCCAGACGAAGTAGCCGCCCTCGGGCCTCGTCGCCTGCGCCGACGGGAGGTCGCTGTCGAGCGCCGCGAGCATCGCGTCACGGCGCCGGCGCAGCAGGCCCGAGACGCGCTCGACGTTCGGCTCGAACAGGCCGCGCGAGACGAACTCGTACACGGTTGCCTGGCCCAGCAGGACGGGCGTGATGTAGGTCGAGGTGGCGCTCGCCTCGATCTGCTTGGCGAGGTCCGGTGGCAAGACGAACCAGCCGACCCGCAGGCCCGGCGCGATCGTCTTCGAGAACGAGGAGCTGTAGGCGACCTCGCCCCCGGACAGGTCGTAGAGCGACGGGAGGGGGTCGCCCTCGTACCGTACGAGCCCGTAGGGGTCGTCCTCGAGCACGAGCAGCCCGTGCTCGCGCGCCAGGTCGACGACCCGTCGCCGCCGCTCCTCGGTCAGCGTCCGGCCGCTCGGGTTCTGGAACGTCGGGATCAGGTACAGGAACGCCGGCGGCTCGCCGTTCGCGAGCGCATCGGCAAGCGCATCCGGATCGAGGCCGTCGTCGTCGCAGCGCAGAGGGACGACCTCGGCACCCAGCTCGCGCAGGATCTTCAGCGGCCGGTCGTACGTGGGATGCTCGACGAGCACGCGTTTTCCGGGCGCGAGCCGTTGCGCAAGGAAGACGAAGCCCTGCAGCGAGCCGTTGGTCAGGAAGACCCGAGACTCATCGACGCCGTGCCGCGCGCCGAGCCATTCGCGCAGCGGCCCGTAGCCGGGTGAAGGGCCGTAGGAGAGGATCGTGTGCCCGTCGCGCTCGAGGACGGCCTGCGCGCACGCAGCGAGGTCGTCGACCGCAAGACATTCGGGCGCCGGAACGCCGCGTGCGAACGAGATCACCGCCATGGGGTCAGACTAGCCAAGACGTTTATGCCGCTCTTAGCCGGACGGGCAACAATGCGCACATGACAACGCGCGTCCTCGTGGTCGACGACGACCCGGCCGTCCGGTCGGCTGTCTCGCGGGCACTCCGGGTCGACTACGACGTCGACGAGGCGGCCGACGGCGCCGAGGCGCTCGCACGGCACGCCTCGAGCCCGGCCGACGCGATCGTGCTCGACCTGCTGATGCCCGAGATCGGCGGGCTCGACGTGTGCCGCTCGCTGCGCCGGCGCGGCGACGGCGTCCCCGTGCTCGTCGTCACCGCCCGTGATGCGGTCTCCGACCGGGTCGAGGGCCTGGACGCCGGCGCCGACGACTACCTCGTCAAGCCCTTCGCCGTCGAGGAGCTCCGCGCCCGCGTCCGCGCACTCCTCCGGCGAACCGGAGGCGGTGACGGTGCCTTTGCCTTCGCCGACGTGACGCTCGACCCGGCGACACGCGAGGCCTACCGCGGGGAGCGCCGCCTGCACCTGACACGCACGGAGTTCAACCTGCTCGAGCTGTTCCTGCGTAACCCGCGGCAGGTCCTGACGCGGTCGCAGATCTACGAGCGCGTCTGGGGCTACGACTTCGGCGCGACGTCGAACGCCCTCTGGGTGTACATCGGCTACCTCCGCCGCAAGCTCGAAGAGGCCGGCGAGCCGCGCCTCTTGCAGACGGTGCGCGGCGTCGGCTATGCGCTCCGCGAGGAACCATGAGCTTCCGCGCACGCGTCACGCTGCTCACCGCGGTCGCGATCGCGGTGACGGTCGCGGGTTGCTCACTCGCCGTCTGGGTGATCGCCAAGCACGAGCTGATCAGCCAGGTCGACCAGACACTCCTCACCCAGGCGCGCACGCCCGGTCCGTTCGGGGGCAACGCGCTGACGGTGCGGGTGAGCCCCGACGGTGACCAGTCGGGCGCGCTGGCCGGCATCCTCCCGTTCAACTCGCAGGCGCAGGCGGTTCTGGCGGGCAAGGCCCCCGGCTTCTTCACGAACCTGACGATTCACGTCCAGAACGAGAGCTTCCGCGTTCGCGAGCTCGTCACCTCGGACCAGCACGGCGGCGCGATCATGACGATCCAGCCGCTCGAGGCAACCGACCATGCGCTGGCCCGGATCAAGTTCTGGATCCTGCTGATCGGCGCGATGGGAATCGCCCTGGCCGCCGGCCTCGCGGCCGTCGTCGCCACGGCGGCCCTGCGCCCGGTGCGCCGCCTGACGGCGGCCGCCGAGCACGTCGCCGAGACCGGGAATCTCGACGAGCGGGTCGAGGTCGTCGGAGACGACGAGCTCGGCCGGCTCGCCCTCCGGTTCAACGCGATGCTCGCCGCGCTGGAGAGCTCGGTCGGCGCACAGCGCAGACTCGTCGCGGATGCCTCGCACGAGCTGCGTACGCCGTTGACGGCCGCCCGCACGAACGTCGACCTTCTGCGTGAGGGAAAGCTGCCCGAGGACGAGAAGCGGCATGCTCTCGACGAGGCGTCGGTCGAGCTCGATGCGTTGACGAACCTCATCTCCGACCTCGTCGAGCTTGCGCGCGGCGAGGAACGGAAGCTCCGGATCGAGGACGTACAGCTCGACGATCTCGTCGCCGGACTCGTGGAGCGCGCACAGGCCCGCGCGCCCCAGCTGCGGTTCGTCACGGCGCTCTCCCCGACCCACGTCCAGGCCGACGCGGTGCTCCTCGAGCGCGCCGTCTCGAACCTGCTCGACAACGCGATCAAGTACAGCCCCGACGGCGCACCCATCGAAGTGACGGTCCGGGGCGGCGAGGTGCTGGTCCAGGATCACGGCCCGGGGATCGCGGACGAGGATCTCCCGCGTGTCTTCGACCGCTTCTACCGCGCCGCCACCGCGCGCTCCAAGCCGGGCGCCGGCCTCGGCCTGGCGATCGTGCGCGAGGCGGCCGAGGCGCACGGCGGCTCGGCGACGGCAGAGAGCACGAGCGCGGGCGCGCGGTTCAGGCTGACGCTGCCGGCGACGGCTTAGGTCTACGACGCCGCGGCGACGACGAGCTCGGCGACCTCGGTCGGCGTCGTGCCGACCTTGATGCCGACCGCTTCGAGCGCGTCCTTCTTCGCGGCGGCCGTGCCCGAGGAGCCTGAGATGATCGCGCCCGCGTGACCCATCGTCTTGCCGGGCGGCGCAGAGAAACCTGCGATGTACGAGAACACCGGCTTCGACATGTGCGCCGCCACGTAGGCGGCGGCCTTCTCCTCCTCGTCCCCGCCGATCTCGCCCACGAGCACCACGTACTCGGTCTCGCCGTCGGCCTCGAACTTCTCGAGGATGTCGATGAAGCTCGAGCCGACGACGGGGTCGCCGCCGATGCCGACGATGGTGGAGTTGCCGAGCCCGCGCTGCGCCACCTCGTAGCCGATCTGGTAGGTCAGCGTGCCCGAGCGCGAGACCAGGCCGATCGAGCCTTCCTTGAAGACCTCGGCCGGGATGATCCCCACGTTGGCCTTCCCGGGCGAGAGCACGCCCGGGCAGTTCGGGCCGATCAGCGTCACGCCCTTCGGTCGGACGTAGGTGTAGACGCGCAGCATCTCGTGGGCCGGGATGTGCTCGGTGATGCAGATCACGGTCTTGATGCCCGCGTCGACCGCCTCGTAGATCGCGTCCGGCGCGAACCGGGCCGGCACGAAGATCATCGACGTGTTGGCGCCGGCCTCGGAGACGGCCTCGGCGACCGTGTCGTAGACCGGCACGCCTTCGACGTCCTGGCCGCCCTTGCCCGGCGTGACGCCCGCGACGAGGTTCGTGCCGTACGCGCGGTTGCGTAGACCGTGGAAGCGGCCCTCGGAGCCGGTCAGGCCCGAGACGACGAGCTTCGTCTCGCGGTCGACGATGATCGCCATTACTTGACGCCTCTCAGGACGACGGTGGGCAGGTCCATCCAGCCGTCGCTGACGCGATCGCCCAGCAACTCTCGGACGCGCGCTGCGTCGTCATCCGGCGTTCCGGCACGGGCGAGCCATGGCTCGATCTCGAGCGGGCTGTCGAGCAGGCGCTCCTCGTCGATCCGCAGGCCGGCGCGCTCGAAGAAGCCGCGCCATTCGGGCGCTCCGTAGTTGCGAACGTGGCTGGGGTCGCGTAGCCGGTCCGCCTGCTCGGACGCCTCGCTGACGAATGTGTTGTCGCAGATGACGACACGATCGCGGGCGACGCGGGCCATCTCGCGGACGGCCTGCTCGACGTTCTGCGAAGTGATGGCCGGCGAGGCGGCATGCGACAGCGTCGAAGCTCGCGTCCGCAAACGGCAGATCCTCCGCAGCCGCGGTCGTGTCGGCCTGCATCCCCGGCGCCGGGTCGACGGTGACCACCGTTGCGCCCTCCTCGCGCAGGCGTCGCGCGACATGGCCGCCGCCGGTTGCGACGTCGAGGACGGTCACGCCGGCCGCCGGCTCGCACCACTCGACGACGAGGTCGAGGTCGTCGCCAGAGGCGTGAATCGCGCTCGCGCGGTAGGCCTCGGCCCGCTCGCTCCAGACGTCGCTCATGCCGCGAGCTCGACCGCCTTCCGGGCGGCGTCCAGCATCGTCGGCTCGACGTGGACGCGCGGGTGCGCAGCATCGGCGAGGATCTTCCGGCCCTCCTCCGCGTTCGTGCCGTCGAGGCGGACGACGAGCGGCACGTCGATCTCGATTCGTGTGAGTGCCTCGAGAATGCCGCGCGCGACCTCGTCGCAGCGGGTGATGCCGCCGAAGATGTTGAAGAAGATCGACTTCACCTGCGGGTCGCGGGTGATCACCTCGAGCGCGTCGACCACGCCCTCCGCGCTGCCGCCGCCGCCGAGGTCGCAGAAGTTCGCGGGCCGGCCGCCGGCCACGACGACCACGTCGACGGTCGACATCGAGAGCCCGGCGCCGTTGCCGACAATGCCGACGGAGCCGTCGAGCTTCACGTAGGTGACGCCCTTCTCGCGTGCGAATGCCTCGAACGGATCGGCTGCGGCGGTATCGCGGAACTCTGCGATGTCGGCGTGGCGATACAGCGCGCTGTCGTCGACGGTGTACTTCGAGTCGAGCGCCTTCACCTCGCCGTCGGGCGTCACGATCAACGGATTGATCTCCGTCAGCATCGCGTCGGTCTCCACGAAACAGCGGTAGAGCTTCTCGATGATCGACGCGATCTGCTTCTGCTCCGACGGGTCTGTGACCCCGGCGCCGTAGACGAGACGGCGCGCGACCCACGGCTGGAAGCCCTCGAGAGGATCGATGTGCAGCCGGACGAGCGCATCGGGGTCGTTCGCGGCGACCTCTTCGATCTCGACGCCGCCCTGCGTGGTGAACATGAAGAGCGGCTGCTTCGCGCCCCGGTCGAAGGTGACCGAGAGGTAGTACTCCTTCGCGATGTCGGAGGCCTGCTCGATCCAGAGCTTCTCGACGACGTGGCCCCGGATGTCGAGGCCGATGATCGCGTCGGCCTTCTCCTCGGCGTCGGCTGCGTCCTCGGCGAGCTTGATCCCGCCCGCCTTCCCGCGCCCGCCGGTCAGCACCTGAGCCTTGACGACGGTCTGCCCGCCGAGCTCCTCCGCAGCCGCCCGCGCCTCCGCGGGCGTCGTCGCAAGGCGTCCCTCCGAGACAGGGATGCCGAACTGCCTGAAGAGCTGCTTGCCCTGGTACTCGTAGAGGTCCATCGGCCGCGCGGATGCTAGCGGCAACCCGGTGTCTGACACCGGACGTGTCCGTCCCGCAACCCGAGCGGCCATGCGGGGCCGCGCGACCGCTGTGGAGGAAACGTGACACTTTCGATGCGACACCTGAGGTCGCCCTCGCGGACACGTCGCTACGAGGCCGGCGCGTCGCGCACGAAGATGCCTGCCCGACCGTGTCCCGGGGGCAGCCGCGAACCGCCAAACCCGGTGTCTGACACCGGACGTGTCCGTCCCGCAACCCGAGCGGCCATGCGGGGCCGCGCGACCGCTGTGGAGGAAATGTCGCACTTTCGATGCGACACCTGAGGTCGCCTTCGTGGGCGTGTCGCTACGGAGCAGGCGATTCGATCACGCAGATCGCCTGGCCGACCGTGACGGGCGCACCCGCCGCGACCGCGAGGTCCCGCACGACACCGGCTCGATGCGCGACGACCTCGTTCTCCATCTTCATCGCCTCGACGATGCAGATGACGTCGCCGACCTCTACGTCGTCGCCGTCCGTGACCTTGACGTCGAGCACGGTGCCTTGCATCGGGCTGACGACTGCGCCGCTGCCTCCGGCGGCGGCGCTCGCAGCCCGCTCGCGACGTTGCCGCGCGAGCGCGCGGTAGGGCGCCTCGGGGACGAGCACCTTCACCTCGACGCGCCGCCCGTCGACCTCCGCGATCGCGCGCCGCTCGACCACGCCCGCGCCCGAGGCCGGCGCCTCAACCGCCGGCTGCCGGAAGCGCGCCGCCTGCTCGGCGATCAGCTCCGACTCGACCAGGCCGTGGCACGTCTCACCGGCGATGAAGCAGGGATGGCTGAGCAGTGCCTGATGAAACCCGAGGAGCGAGTGGACGCCGCCGATCTCGAACTCCGCGAGCGCTCGCAACATCCGGCGCCGCGCGGCTTCGCGGTCGACGTCATGAACGATCAGCTTCGCGATCATCGGGTCGTAGAGGCCGCTGATCTCTGCGCCGGCGCTCACGCCCGAGTCGACGCGAACGCCCGGCCCGCCCGGCTCGCGATAGCGCGTGATCCGGCCGGGGCTGGGCAGAAACCCGTTCGAGGAGTCCTCCGCGTTGATCCGACACTCGATCGCGTGACCGCGGATCGCCACGTCCTCCTGGCTGAGCGAGAGCGGCTCGCCGGCGGCCACGAGCACCTGCTCCCGCACGAGATCGACACCCGTGACGAGCTCGGTCACCGTGTGCTCGACCTGGATCCGCGTGTTCATCTCCATGAAGAAGTAATCGCCGGCCGGCGTCAGCAGCCCCTCGATCGTCCCCGCCGAGCGGTAGCCCGCCGCCCGCGCGGCGTCGACCGCGATGCGCCCGATCCGGTCGCGGAGCTCGGGCGAGACGGCAGGCGACGGAGTCTCCTCGATCAGCTTCTGGTGGCGGCGCTGGATCGTGCAGTCGCGCTCGCCGAGGTGGATGACGTTGCCGTGCCCGTCTGCGAGCACCTGAACCTCGACGTGCCGTGGATCCTCCAGGTACCGCTCGACGTAGACGGCCGGATCGGCGAAGTACGACTGCCCCTCGCGGCTCGCCGACTCGAAGGCTGCCGCCGCCTCGTCCGCCGAGCGGACGACCTTCATGCCCTTCCCGCCGCCGCCGGCCGCAGCCTTGATCAGGAGCGGATAGCCGATCTCGTCGCCGAGCCGCGCCACCTCCCCGGCCGAGCCGACCGGATCGGTGGTGCCGGGGATGATCGGGACGCCCGCGACCTGCATCGCCTGGCGGGCGCGCGTCTTCGACCCCATCAGCTCGATCGCGTCCGCCGGCGGGCCGATCCAGACGAGCCCTGCCCCTTCGACCGCACGCGCGAAGGCGGCGTTCTCGGCCAGAAACCCGTACCCAGGATGCACCGCCTCCGCCCCCGAGGCCTGCGCAGCCTCGAGCAGCTTCTCGACCACGAGGTAGCTCTCGGCTGCGGTCAGACCGCCGAGCGCGAAGGCCTCGTCGGCATACGACGCATGCAAGGCTCCTCGGTCGGCGTCCGAATACACCGCAACCGAGCCGACGGCGAGCTCTCGGAGCGTCCGGAAGATCCGGACGGCGATCTCGCCGCGGTTCGCAACCAGGACTTTCCCGAACACACTCCGTATTCTCCTGACCGATGAGCATCGCCGATCAATTGACCGTCGCCCGCGCCGTTTCGGTGCCGATCGTCGTCGCCCTGTTCGCCATCCCGTTCCACGGGCACAACTACTGGGCGACCGCGATCTTCTGCGCGGCGATGTCGACCGACTGGTTCGACGGCCGCGTCGCACGCCGGACCGGCCGCACGTCGTCGCTCGGGTCACTGCTCGACCCGATCGCCGACAAGCTGCTCGTGCTGGCGACCCTGATCGTGCTGCTCGGCCAGGACGTCTTCCCCGCCTGGATGGTCGCGGCGATCGTGGCGCGCGAGCTGCTCGTGACCGGGCTTCGCCAGGCGGCGATCGAGCGCGGAGTCGTCATCGCAGCGCGCGACCTCGGAAAGTTGAAGACGTGGGCCCAGGCGATCGCGGCAGCCGTCGGAGGTCTCGCTGCGGCGGGTGTGTGGAGCGACTCGGTCGCCTGGTGGACGCTGCTCGTCGCGCTCGTGCTGACGTGGATCTCCGGGCTCGACTACGCGAGGTCCGCGCCGAGCGTGCTGCGCGGGCGCGCCGTCGCGTCGCCGTAGAGCGTCTCCTCGATTCCCGCCTGCCACCACGGGTCCGGCCCCGACGCCGGCGGGACGACAAGTGCCTCGATCACATCGACGACGTCGTCGGGCTGGGCGGGGATGACGTCGATCACAGCGGGATGTTCCCGTGCTTGCGCGGAGGACGGCGCTCGCGCTTGGTGATCGACGTCTGCAGCGCGTCGATCAGCACGGGCCGGGTCCGGCGCGGCTCGATCACCTCGTCGACGTAGCCGCGTTCCGCCGCCGAGTAGGGATTTGCGAAGCGCTCGCGATAGTCGGCGATCAGCTCGGCGCGGCGCTCGTCCGAGTCATCGGCGTCGGCAAGCTCCTTGCGGAAGATGATGTTCACGGCGCCGTCCGGCCCCATCACGGCGACCTCGGCGGTCGGCCAGGCGAAGTTGAAGTCCGCGCGGACGTGCTTCGAGCTCATGACGTCGTAGGCGCCGCCGTAGGCCTTGCGCGTGATCACCGTCAGCTTCGGCACGGTCGCCTCGCAGTAGGCGTACAGGAGCTTCGCGCCGTGTCGGATGATGCCGCCCCACTCCTGGGCCGTGCCCGGCAGGAACCCCGGAACGTCGACGAACGTCACGAGCGGGATGTTGAAGGCGTCGCAGGTGCGGACGAATCGCGCTGCCTTCTCGGAAGAGTCGATGTCGAGCACGCCGGCGAGCGCCTTCGGCTGGTTGCCGACGATGCCGACGCTGTAGCCGCCGAGACGCGCGAACGCCGTGACGATGTTCTCGGCGTACAGCGGCTGGATCTCGAGGTACTCGCCGTTGTCGACGACCGCCTCGATCACCTTCTTGATGTCGTACGGCTTCGTCGCCTCGTCGGGGACGAGCGTGTCCAGCTCGGGCGCCTCGCGGTCACGCGGATCGGACGGCTCGTCGAAGGGCGTCGGCTCGGTGTTGTTCTGCGGCAGGAAGCTGAGCAGGTAGCGCGCGTCCTCGAGCGCCGCTTGCTCGTCGGGGGAGGTCAGGTGGGCGACGCCCGACTTGGTCGCATGCGTCGTCGCGCCGCCGAGCTCCTCGAACGTGACCTCCTCGCCGGTGACGGTCTTCACCACGTCGGGGCCGGTGATGAACATGTACGACGAGCCTTCGACCATGAGGATGAAGTCGGTCATCGCCGGCGAGTAGACCGCGCCGCCGGCGCACGGCCCCATGACGAGCGAGATCTGCGGAATCACCCCCGATGACTGCACGTTCCGCCAGAAGATCTCGGCGTAGCCGGCCAGCGAGACGACGCCTTCCTGGATGCGGGCGCCACCCGAGTCGTTGATCCCGATCACGGGGCAGCCGTACTTGGCCGCCAGGTCCATCACCTTGCAGATCTTCTCGGCGAAGACCTCGCTCAACGATCCGCCGAACACGGTGAAGTCCTGGCTGAAGAGGAACACGCGGCGGCCGAAGATCGTCCCGTAGCCCGTGACGACCGCGTCGCCGTACGGGCCGTCGGTCGAGCATCCCGAAGTTCGCCTCACGATGGCGCACGTACCGGTCGAGCTCGACGAACGACCCGGGATCGCAGAGCTTCTCGGCGCGCTCGCGGGCGAGCAGCTTTCCGGCCTCGCGCTGCTTGGCCACCGAGGCTTCTGACCCAGCGTGCAGCGCCGTGTCGCGCAGCTCGACCAGCCAGTCGAGCTTCTCGCGCGTCGTCGCGTGGGTGCGCTGCTCGTCGTCTGCCATGTCGGCGGGAGCGTAGTGCGTAGAGTCGGCGCCGTGGAGATCGACCGCTCGACGATCTGGCCCTACGACGAAGAGGGTCAACCGCGCGACTTCTACTACTCGCGCTATGCCCACCCGACCGGGGTCGCAGCCGAACAGGAGCTCGGATCGCTCGAGGGCGGCGACGCGCTCCTGTTCGCGTCCGGGACCGGCGCCGCGACGGCGATCATGCTCGCGTTCGCCCGCTCCGGGACTACGATCGCGATCGCGGAAGGCGCCTACTACGGCACGAGCGTGCTCCTTCGGTCGCTGGCGCCCTTCGGCGTCGACGTCGTCGAGTTCGACCAGACCGGAGCCCCGCCGGCCGCCGAGATCGTCTGGATCGAGTCGCCCGCGAATCCCACCCTCACCCTCCCCGACTGGGAGCTCGCACGCTCGGCCGGGGCACTGCTCGTCTGCGACGCGACGGTCTCGACGCCCGTCTACCTGCGAGCGCTCGACGAGGGCGCCGACGTCGTCGTCCACTCGGCGACGAAGTTCCTCACGGGCCATCACGACGCGCTCCTCGGCGCGACAGTGAGCCGCGGTGAGCTCACCGATCGCCTCCGTGTGACACGCCAGACCGCAGGGATCACGGCGTCCCCCGACGCCGCGGCCTCGCTGCTGCGCGGCCTGAAGACGCTGCCCCTCCGGATGCAGCGCCACACGGAGTCGGCGACCGAGATCGCCCGCCGGCTGCCGCGACCGCCCGGACGTGCGGAACGTCCGCTATCCGGGCTTCAGCGGCCTCATCTCGTTCGACGTCGCCGAGCCGAAAGCGGTCGAGACAGGGACGACGCTGATCACGAACTCGACCAGCCTGGGCGGCGTGCGCTCGACGATGGAGAGCCGGCACCGCTGGGAGGGCGACCGCATCCCGAGTGGGCTGCTGCGCCTGTCCGTCGGGCTCGAGCCGGTCGAAGAGATCTGGGTCGACCTCGACCAGGCACTCGACGAACGCCTGAAAGAGCCGGAGAGGGGACTCGAACCCCTGACCCTTCGCTTACAAGGCGAATGCTCTACCAGCTGAGCTACTCCGGCCTGCCGCGCCGGACATCGTACGCCCGATCTACTGCAGCACCTGGCGCGCCTGCTGGTGCGTCAGGATCTTCCGCTTCACACGCTGCAGCGCGTTGTCGATCGTCTTCGTGTCGCAGCCGAGATCCTCGGCCATCTGCTCGTACGAGGAGCCTTCGAGGTACAGCCGCAGCGCGTCGGCCTCGAGCGGCGAGAGCGTCGTCGACAGGCAGCCGACGAGCGCGTCGAGCTCCTGCGTCGAGATCACGCGCACCGAGGGATCGTTGACGGCTGGTCCCGGCAGCGCATCGCCGAGCGTGCAGTCGTCGCCCTCCTGCCCGGCCGGCGTGTGACTGAACGAGACGTACGAGTTGAGCGGTGCGTGCTTGAACCGCGTCGCGGTCTTGATCGCGGTGATGATCTGCCGTGTCACGCACAGCTCGGCGAACGACCGGAACGACGTCTCCTTGTCGGGCCGGAAGTCGCGGACCGCCTTGTAGAGGCCGACGAGACCCTCCTGGATCAGGTCCTCCGAGTCGCCGCCCGCGAGGAAGTACGAGCTCGCCTTCAGGCGCACGAACGAGGTGTAGCGCCGGATCAGCTGGTCGAGCGCGACGGACGAGCCGTTCCGGGCCTTGAGGACGAGCTGCAGATCCTCGAGTTCTCGTTGAACCTTCTGGGGAGACTTCGGCGCGATCGCGGTGCGGGCGGACACGTTGATTACCCCCGTTTTGCTGGCGGTTTTAGTGAGATTTCCGAAGACCCTGCCTGAGAAGTCTCACCCTGAGGTCGAGGTGAATCTAGCAGGGACCCACAAGGAGCACAACCCCCATTTGCGGGGGACCCGCATACTCGTCTTACTTGCCGCGCTGCCGCCTCGCTTCGTAGAGCAGCACCGCCGCGGCGACCGAGACGTTCAGGGACTCGACCTGCCCGTCGAGCGGGATCGAGACGAGCGCGTCGCAGGTCCGGCGGACGAGCGGCCGCAGGCCCTTCCCCTCCGCCCCGAAGACGAGCGCGAGCCCGCCGGTGAGGTCGGTCTCCCACATCGACCGGGCGCCCTCTCCTCCGGCCGCGCCGTAGACCCAGAAGTCCGCCCCCTTCACCTGCTCGAGGTAACGCGCCAGGTTCGTGACCACTGCGACCGGCAGATGCTCGACGGCGCCTGCCGACGCACGGACGACGGCCGGGGTCACGACCGCCGAGCCGTGAGCGGGTACGACGACGCCGGTCGCTCCCGCTCCGTCGGCGCTTCGCGCGACGGCGCCGAGGTTGCGCGGGTCGGTGACGCGGTCGAGCACTGCGAGGAGCGGACGCTCCGCTGCCGCGAGCTCGTACGCGTCTGCATACCGGTACGGCTCGACGATCGCGAGGACGCCCTGATGGTCGCGCGTCTCCGCGCGCTCGGTCAGCTCGCGGTCGGCTCGCTTCTTCGGTGCCGGCGACGCGTCCTCGAGCCACTGCTCGCGACGCGATTGCCCGGTCGGTCGCCCACAGCTCCAGCACCTCGCGGCGGCCGCGCAGAGCCTCGCGCACGGCGCGCCTGCCGTAGACGAGCTCGGGCGTCACGCGCGCACGAGGTCGTAGCCGCCGTCAGGCCCGTCGCGCATCACCCAGCCGAGCGCGGCCAGCTCGTCCCGCAGGCGGTCGGAGGTCTCGAAGTCCCGCTCCCGAGCGGGCGTCCGCCCGCCGCTCGGCCAGTTCGCGCGACGTCGCGAGGAGCCACGGCGAGCTCGGCGACCGACTCGAGCCCGAAGACGGCGAGACCGCGCCGGAGCAGCTCGTGCTGGCCGCTCGAGGCCCAGTCGTGCATGATCGCGAGCGCTGCCGGCGTATCGAAGTCGTCGTCGAGAGCGGCGGCGAACGGGGCCCAGCCCGACTCGTCGTGCGCCGCCGCGGGCCGCGTGATAGGCATTCCTGAGCGTCTCGAGGCGGGCCGCAGCCTGCCGGAGCGTCTCGTCGGAGAAGTCGATCGGCTTCCGCCACGACGCCGTCAGGAAGAAGACGAGCAGCACCTCGCGGCCCCAGGTGTCGAGCGCCTCCCGGAGCGTGGTCACGTTGCCGATCGACTTGGACATCTTCTCGCCCGTGAAGCGCAGCAGCCCGTTGTGCGCCCAGATCGTCGCGAAGGGGTGCCCGAGCGCCCGGGATTGCGCGACCTCGTTCTCGTGATGCGGGAAGACGAGGTCGAGCCCGCCGCCGTGGATCTCGAACGCCGGGCCGTAGATCTCCTCGGCCATCGCGGAGCACTCGATATGCCACCCGGGCCGGCCCCGCCCCCACGGTGAGTCCCACCACGTGTCCTCGGTCGCCGGCTTGTTCGCCTTCCAGAGCGCGAAGTCGCGCGGGTCCTCCTTGAGCGGGTTCGGCTCCTGCTCCTCGACCTGGTCCGGTCGCTGTCCCGACAACCGCCCGTACTCCGGGAACGATGCCACGCGGAAGTAGACGTCTCCCTGGACCGCATACGCGTGCCCGGTCTCGATCAGCTCTTCGATGAACGCCACGATCTGCGGCACCGACTCCGTCGCCTTCGGCAGGTAGTCGGGCATGCCGAGGCCGAGGTCGGCATTGTCCTGCAGGTACCAGTCGGTGACCTGCGCTGCGAGCTCGGCGCTCTTCCCGGGTGCAGCGTCGTAGATCTTGTCGTTGATGTCGGTGATGTTGTGGACGAGCGTCGCCTCGTAGCCGTTCGCGCGCAGCCAGGAGCGAAACCACATGCCGACGACGAACGGACGGGCGTTGCCGACGTGGGTGCGCGCGTACACCGTCGGTCCGCAGAAGTACATGCGGATCGGGGCCGGCGGCGCCGGCAGCTCGACGAGCGAACGCGTCGACGTGTCGTAGAGCCGCACGCCGTCAGCGTAGTGCGCGCCGCAGAGCCTCGTCGCGAGGCAGAGCGCGCAGCACGGCCCAGAGCTCGGGCCCTCGCGGCGCGCCGGTGAGAGCGACGCGCAACGCCCGCAGGTCGCCGCCGACCGCCTTCAACTCTCGCTGCAGCGACTTCGCCTCGTCCTTCGTCAGGACCTCCGGCATCGTGCGCCCGCAGCTCGACGAAACGCGCGAGCGTCTCCGGGCTTTGTGCCAAGTTGGCACTTGGCGGGGTCAGCACGGCCTCGACGAGCCCGGCCGCCTCGGTCAGGTCGTGCGCCCCGCGCGCGAGCGGCACGGCTTCGAGGGGGATCGCGAGGCGGTCCGCGAGCTCCTCGTCGGAGAACCCCGAGAGGACGTCGACCGACAGCGAGCGGATGCGGTCGAGGTCGAGGTGCACGTCGTGTCGCGGCAGGCCGAGCTCCTCGAGGTAGGCCCGAACAGCCTCGGCCGGATAGCCGTCGTCGCGCAGCGCCGCGATGGTCGCGCCCTCCGCGCGCTTCGACAGCTTCTTGCCGTCGGGCCCGACGACCAGCCCGTGGTGGATCACCTCGGGCGGGGTCGACCCGAGCGCGCGGTGGAGCGCAGCGTGGAGCTCTTCGTTCGGCCGGTGATCGGAGCCGCGGATGACGTGGGTGATCTGGAAATCGGCATCGTCGACGACGCTGGCCAGGTGGAAGGTCGGGCCGCCGTCGTCGCGCCAGAGCATCACGCCCTCGAAGCGCTGCGGCAGCCCGGCGGCCCGGGCCGCCTCGAGGTGGCGCGTCGCGCGCTCGCTCTGCCGGACCGGGCCCTCGTCCCACCCGACACCGAGCCAGCGCAGATCGGCGAGCACCCCATCCTCGCCTCCGGGCACGTTGCGCGCGGGATCCGTGTCGTCGATACGCAGCAGCATCCAGTCGCCGAACCGGCGATTTGCGACGGCGCTGAGCGCGTTCCCGACATGGAGTGACCCGGTCGGGCTGGGGGCGAAGCGGACGCGTGTCACGGGCAGCAACGTACCGTTCGTGCAGACTCGGAGCGATGCAACGCATCGTCGACGCACTGAAGCGGGCAGCTCACTACCTCGCGGAGCATCCCCTTCTGCGGAAGGGCCTGCAGCTCGGGCTGGTCGTGGTCACGGTCGCGTTCTGTATCTGGGCGGTCCGGCACGAATGGGCGAAAGCCGAGGATCGCCTACGGAACGTGCATTTGGCGTCGCTCGCGCTCGCCTTCGTGGCGGTGACGGTCTACTACCTCGTGTTCATCGTCGGCTGGATGCGGATGCTCGCCGCGTGGGGGATCCGCGTCCCGTACCGCGTCGCCCTGCAGTCGGAGATGGTCTCGATGCTCGCCAAGTACCTGCCCGGCGGTGTCTGGACTCCCGCGGCGCGGACGATCGCGCTTCGCAAGGGGGGCGGTGTCACCGACACGCCGACGGTTCTCGCGTCGATCCTCGTCGAGGCCGCGCTGTCCGCGATCTCCGGCGTGATCGTCTTCGTCGTCAGCCTCGCCTGGGTTCGCGGCGTCAACGCACCCCTGCTGCCGCTGATCACCTTCGCGGTCCTCCTCTCCCTGATGCTCCATCCGCGGATCTTCCGGCCGGTGAGCCACAAGATCCTGAAGCCGTTCGGCGCGCACCCCATCGAGCCGCTGCCGTTCCCGGTGACGGTCGGCCTGCTGCTCTTCTACTGCGGGACGTGGCTGATCGGCGGCGTCGGGGTCTGGTTCATGTTGCGCAGCCTCGACGCGGCGCCGCCGCTCTCGACGATCCCATACCTTGGGGGCGTCTCGGCGATCGGAGCGATCGTCGCCGTTCTGGCGATCTTCACGCCGTCGGGCCTGGGAGCCCGCGAGGCGTCGATGTACGGCCTGCTGCTCGCGGTCACGAGCGAGGGCCCTGCGCTCGGGGTGACGCTGCTCAACCGGCTCGTGATCACAACCGTCGAAGTCGTGCTGTTCGGCGTCGGCGTCGTGGGCTGGCGGAGCGCGCCGCGCCGGCCCGCGCCCGCTCAGGAGTCGCAGGGCCCATAGGATTGGCGGCATGTGCCGCAACATCAGAACGCTCTACAACTTCGAGCCACCGGTCACGGAAGGCGAGATCCACGACGCCGCGCTGCAGTACGTCCGCAAGGTGAGCGGGATGCAGAAGCCGTCGCAGGCGAACCAGGAGGCGTTCGACCGGGCAGTCTCGGAGATCGCGCACACGACCTGGCATCTCCTCGACTCGCTCGTGACGACCGCCTCGCCGCGCGACCGCGAGGTCGAGGCCGAGCGCCGTCGCGCCCGCGCCGCAGTCCGGTTCGGCAACGCCGCCTGAGGCTCCCCGCCTCACGGAGGACCGCCCGAGTCTGACTCGAGTCAGACTCACGTCTGACACACCGAAGTGCGACCAGGTTCGAACGAGAGTGTGTCGCGGGTCGTGCAAACCGAGGTGCGGAGCCGGTTTGCGACGACCCGCGAATATGTCTCGAAACACGGAAAACCGAGAGCGACCGCCTGGCCCACAACGCGGCTCCGCACAGCGGTCGCGTCAGACTCCTGTCTGACTGGAGTCAGACGTGGGGTTGCGGCTCGAAGCTCAGTCCGCGCCGCTCTCGGCGGTCGCCTGTTCGACCGCCTGGACGATGTCGTCCTCCGAGCACCCCTGGCCGAGCATCGTTTCGATCATGATCGCGTACTGCCGACGCTCCTTCTCGCGGGCGCCTGCATCCGTCTTCTTCGTTTCGTACGTCAATGACATCACTGGGCTTGCCTCCTTCGTTCTACAAAAGCGAACGGGGCGGCCGAATGGGCCATTCCCTCCTCGCAGATTCCTTACAGGTGAGTCCGCCTCGCCGGGCTCTAGGCTCCAGCCGTGCGAGAGCAGCTTCTGGCGTGGTTCGAGGCGAACGGCCGCGACCTCCCCTGGCGCCACACGCGCGACCCCTACACGATCCTCGTCAGCGAGGTGATGCTGCAGCAGACGCAGGTCGACCGCGTCGTTCCCCGCTGGCAGGCGTGGCTCGAACGCTGGCCGACCGTCGAGGCGCTGGCCGGCGCCTCCACTGCGGACGTGATCGTCGCCTGGCAGGGGCTCGGCTACAACCGGCGTGCCGTCAGCCTGCACCGCGCTGCGCGCATCGTCGCCGATCGCGGCTGGCCTGACGACCTGACCGAGTTGCCCGGCGTCGGCCCGTACACCGCCGCTGCCGTCGGCAACTTCGCGTTCGGCCACGACACCTTGCCGCTCGACACGAACGTCCTGCGCGTGCAGGAGCGAACCGGCGAGACGTTCGATGCGACGTGCGCACAGGCCCTGTTCGACCTCGGTGCGACGATCTGCCTCGCACGCATCCCACGCTGCGGAGCGTGCCCACTCTCGGCCTGGTGCCCGTCGCGCGGTGCCCGCTACGAACCGCTCCGCAAGCAGTCGCGCTTCGAAGGCTCCTTTCGGGAGCGTCGCGCACTCGCGCTGCGCGCCGTCGCCGCCGGCGAGCAGCCGAAGGACGGCGATGCGCTCACCTCGCTCGCCCGCGATGGGCTCGTCGTCCTGCGAGACGGCGTCGCCGCGCTGCCCGACTGAGCTAAGCCGCAAGCAACAACCGAGAGACGGCAACCTCGCGCGCGAGCGCAGGCTCGTCCGTGACGAGCCCGTCGACGCCCAGGTCGACGAGCTCCGCCATGCGCCGGACATCGTTGACCGTCCACGGCACGATGCGCAGCCCGACCGCGTGCGCGGCGACGATTAGGTCGCGCGTGACGACGTCGTCGCGAGGCCCGAGCGTGTGCGCGACGGTCGCGATCCGCATCGGCTGATCGAAGAGGAACGTCGTCTCGACCGTCGAGCGGAGTCGCGCGACCTGGGCGAGCACCGGTTCCGAGAACGAGCACACCGCGATGCGTGTCAGGTACGGCCGCAAGGCTCGAACGAACTCGCGCGACGGCGCAGTCAGGCCCGGAAAGCACTTCGCCTCGACGACGACCGTCGTCTTGCCCGCCAGCTCGAGGGCCGCGCTCGAACTGCAGCCCGGACGCGTCGGAGTGGTCGACGTCGTGCGCGACGACGAGCTCGCCGTCCGCGACTCCGACGTCCAGCTCGACCGACGTCGGCGACGCAGCGACCATCCTCCTCAGAGTCAGCGCGTCGTTGCCGCGGTGCGCCTGAACCTCGAACTCCATGCCCACAGATTCGCCACGGCAAGGTCGAGTCCGGGCCGCTGGACGGTCGAGCGGTGGTGACAGGTCGGTGAACGGCTAGACCGAGTGCCGGAGCCAGATGTTCGGCTCGACATGTACTCCCACACCGTCCCGCACCTCGAGCGGCGCGAGCATCTCCGGCACGACGTAGGTGCCGTCGTCGGGGAAGCTCATCGCGGTCCATTCCTCCCAGTCGGCGACCGGTGCCTCGATCACCATCGACCGCGGCGCGGCTGCCAGGATCTCGCCGCCGACGCGCTCATGGAGGCGGACCCAGGGGTCGAAGTGCGCGCCGTCGTCGCGCCGCCACTCGACGTAACGCTCGATCGGGATCAGCGGGTAGCGCTCCTTGAGCGTCGGCCGCACCGGCGCGAGCAGCTCACGCAGGCCGCCCTCGCGAGCGGCGTCGCGCATCGCATCCAGCATCCGCGACGACAGCCGCGAGCCCTGCCGGTCGGGGCGGACCGAGATCGCGAGCGCGCACAAGCACAGTCGCCTCGCGATCGCTCTCGAACGCGCGCGCGAATCCGTCGTCCCAGCCGGTCGGCAGGTCGTCGAGTGTCCCGTCCCACGGCATCGGAACCGAGTGCAACTCGGCGACGAGATCCGCCCCGTCGAGCAGCGCCAGCTGAAAGTCGGGCTGCTCGTCGTACAGACGCCCCCAGAACCGCGTCCCCGACTGGTTGTGGTGCATGAACTCCGGGAACGTCCGACGCGAGAGCGTCTCGAGCCGGATCTCCTTGAGATCAGGCCGGTCGGCGTAGCGGACGAGCTCCATCACCGCTCCAGCAGCGCGACTGCGTGCGCCGCCAGCCCTTCGCCGCGGCCGGTGAATCCGAGCGTGTCGGTCGTCGTCGCGCGCACGTTGACCTCGCCTCCGCCGACTGCGCGGGAGAGCTGCCGCCGCATCTCCTCGCGGTGCGGCGCGATGCGCGGCTCCTCGCCGACGAGGACGCAGTCTGCGTTGACGAGCGTCCAGCCCTCCGCCTGCACCTGCGCGTACGCCTCGCGCACGAGGTCGAGGCTGTCGGCGCCGCGGAAGCGCTCGTCGCCCGACGGGAAGAGGGAGCCGATGTCCCCGAGCCCGGCGGCGCCGAGCAGCGCGTCGACGAGCGCGTGCGCGAGCACATCGCCGTCGGAGTGCCCGGCCAGCCCGCGCGGATGGTCGATCGTCACGCCTCCCAGCACGAGTGGCACGTCCTCGACGAGCGCATGCGCGTCGACGCCGATCCCGACGCGGAACGTCATCGGATCGCCTCCGGCAACTCGTCGAGCGAGCCGATCGAGACCGCGGCGGCCGGAGGCTCGTGCAGATAGCCCCACGGCCCGCGTCGAATGTGCACGGCGACCATGCCGGCGGCGAGCGCCGGCGCGATGTCGTTGTCGATCCGGTCTCCCACGTACGCGATCCTTTCAGCCTCGAACCCTGCGAGCTCGACGACGCGCGCGAAGAACTCCGCCGAGGGCTTGTCGACGCCCCACGACGATGATGAGCCGACGCGGTCGAAGTAGCGGCGGAGCCCTGCCTCGACGAACGCCGGGGTGTTCCCGGAGGCGGCGAGGCGGTACCCCGCCTCCCGCAGACGCGTCACGCACGGAAGCGAGTCGGGGTAGAAGTCGTCGAGCTCCCACGTCGACTCCGGCTGCTCGACGCCGAGGATCTCCCAGACCCGGCCGTGGTGCTCGCCCCGGGCGGCGAGCCCGCCGAGCACGCCCATCAGGGTGAAGCGCGGGACGCCTGCGGCGTCTGCGGCCTGCTCCCACAGCCGTGTCTCGTCGACGAGCGTTTCGCCGACGTCGAAGACGACCGCCTCTACAGCCATCCGCGCACGCGCGCCAGGTCGGCGGGCGTCGTCACCTTGAGCAGCCGCTCGTCGCCCTCGACGGTCGTGACGCGGCCACCGGACGCCTCGACGAGCGACGCGCAATCCGTAGCTTGTGCCAAGTTGGCACTAACTGGGTTCAGTGCGCCTCGAAGCACCGCCGCCACGAACGCCTGCGGGGTTTGGACGGCGACCAGGCCGCCGCGGTCGAGGGTCTCGGCGACGACGCCTTCGCTGACCCGCTTGACGGTGTCCGGGACCGGCAGGACCGGGACGGCGCCGTCGAAACCCTTGGCGAGCGCGGCGATCAGCCGCTGGACGACGCCGTCGTCGACGAGCGGGCGTGCCGCGTCGTGGACCAGGATCACGTCGGCGTCCTCGGGCACGTCGGCGACGCCGGCCCGGACCGAATCGGTGCGGGTCTCGCCGCCGGTGACGCACGCCGCGACCTTCGAGGCGCCGACCTCCTCGGCCAGCAGGATCGCCGGCTCCTCCCACTCGGGCGGGGCGACCACGACGACGTGGTCGATCAGCGCGCACTCATCGAGGCGCCGGATCGGCTCCGCGAGCAGCGGCAGCTCGCCGAGGCGCACGAACGCCTTCGGTCGATCCTCCCCGAGCCGCTCCCCTCGCCCGGCGGCGACGAGAACAGCCCAGACGCTCATTACGCCCGGGAGGTGCTCTTCCGGGTCGCGGCGGGCTTGCTCGCCGTCGCGGTCTTCGCGGGAGCACGCGCGGCGACGGTCTTCGCCTTGGCGGGTGCGACCTTCTTCGCGATCGGCGCCGCCTTGGCCGGAGTGACGGCCCGCTTGGCTGCCGGTGCGTCCTTCTTCTCGGGAGCCGCCGGCTTCGGCTTCGCGCCGTTCGTCAGCGTCTCCTCGAGCCACTCGAGCGCCTCTTCCTCGGACATCGTCTTCGCGTACATCAGCTCGGAGGCGAGGATCTTCTTGGCCTTCACGTACATCTGCTTCTCGCCGGTCGAGAGCCCCTTCTCGCCATCGCGGAGCGCGAGGTTGCGCACGACTTCGGCGAGCTCGTAGATGTCGCCGGTCTTCATCTTGTCGCGGTTGTGCTTGAAGCGCCGGTTCCAGTTCTTCGGCATTTCGGTGCCGCCCGAGGTCAGATACTTGACGACCTTCTTGACCGCCTCTTCGTCGATCACCTTGCGGAGACCGACGAGCTCGGCGTTCTCCGCAGGGACGTTCACGGTCATGTCGTTGTGCAGGATCTTGATCGTCAGGTACTCGCGCTTCTCGCCCAAGACCTCGCGCTTCTCGCGCTTTACGACCGTCCCAGCACCGTGGTGGGGATACACCACCTTGTCACCGACCTTGTACAAATTCGCCTCTTTCGTCTGTAGTCGCGAAACTGCCGGCGGCCCTGAAGGCTCACCGGCGAGGAACTCCAGAGTACCAGAAACCCTGCAAATCCGCCATTTTTTCGAAAATCCCTGCTAGGCGGGGAAATCCATCAGCGCCGCCTGCAGCGCCTCCCTGATCGTCTCTGCCAAAACCGGCCGGCGCCCCAGCTTCCGGCACTCCTCGGCCCGCCGCTCCGATTGCGCCGCGACCCGCAGGCGCCCCGTGAGCCCGATCTCGCCGTACGCCGCCACACCGTCCCGAACGGCCACGCCCTTGGCAGCCGAGGCAATTGCCAGCGCGATCCCGAGGTCCGCGCCCGGCTCGTCGATCCTCACCCCGCCCGCGACGTTGACGAAGACGTCCGCGCCGCCGAGCGCCAGGCCCGCATGCCGGGCGAGCACCGCGACGATCATCGCCAGCCGCTTCGGGTCGACCCCCGTCGCGACGCGGCGGGGCATGGCCAGGTCGGTCGGGCGAGACCAGAGCCTGGATCTCGAGCAGGAGCGGCCGCGTCCCCTCGAGGGTGCAGGCGACGGCGGCGCCGACCTCGCCCGAGTGCGTGCGGCCGAAGACCTCGGACGGATCGGGAACGCCGACGAGCCCGGCCCCCGTCATCTCGAAGACGCCCAGCTCGTTCGTCGAGCCGAAGCGGTTCTTGACGGCCCGGAGGATGCGCAGCGCGTGGAACCGGTCGCCCTCGAACTGCAGCACGCAGTCGACGAGGTGCTCGAGCACCCTCGGCCCCGCAACCGAGCCGTCCTTCGTGACATGGCCGACGAGGAAGGTCGCCACGCCGGCCGCCTTGGCCACGCGTAGGAGCCGGGCAGCCGCCTCGCGCACCTGGGAGACCGATCCGGGCGCCGAGCCGACCTCGGCCGACCAGAGCGTCTGCACGGAGTCGATCACGCAGACGGCCGGCCGCTCGCGCTCGAGCGTCTCGCAGACGGCGTCGAGCTCGGTCTCGGCCAGGATCTCGACCAGGTCGCAGCCCCCGAGCCGGGCGGCCCGGAGCTTGACCTGCGCGACCGACTCCTCGCCCGTGATCAGGAGCGCGCGCCGCTCCTGCGAGATCGCGCCGAGCGCGGTCAGGAGCAGCGTCGACTTGCCGACGCCCGGCTCGCCGCCCACCAGGACGAGCGACGCCGGCACGAGCCCGCCGCCGAGGACGCGGTCGAGCTCCGCGACGCCCGTCGAGAGCCGTTCCGTCTCCTCGACGACGACGTCGACCAGCCTGAGCGGCGGCCTCGACGCCGCCGGCGAGGCAGACCGCTTGAGGCGGCGCCTCGGCGGTCATCGTCCCGAACTCACCGCAGCCGGGGCAGCGACCGAGCCAGCGGCCGGCAGAGGTGCCGCACTCGCTGCAGACGTGCTGGACGGCGGCAACCTTGGCCATGAGCTGGAAGGTACTCGGCGCCCCCGACGGCAGGTGTGCCGGCTCTGAAACGATCGTTCCCCATTCGAATTCGGCCTCCGGCATCGAGCCGGCGGCACCCTGGCCGAGATCGAGACCGCGGTGGGCCGTTAGTACACTCGCGGCCGTGGCGCGGAAGCATCGCTCGCAGGCGGAGGCTCTCGACCGGTGCCGCGCGCTCCAGCAGGAGGTGCGCGCCGGGCTCGAGCGACTCCCGTCGGCCGACCCCGGCGTGATCGACGTCGTCTGGCGGGGCGAGGCGCTCGGCACCCTGCTCTGGGCGCTGCAGCTCGAGGAGCTGCCGCCGTACGACGAGCCCTTCTCGACCGACGAGGTCGTCGCAGCTCCGCTCGGATCGGCCTCGCTGCGGGATCGCGAGGCGATCGAGCTCGAGCGCGAGTCGGCGCGCCTCTGGCACTGGCGGGCGCGGACGACGGCCGTGCAGGCCGACGGTACGATCGAGCTGCCGGACAACTTCGCGAGCTTCGACCAGCTCGTCGCGGCGACCGCGATGCGAGGCTTCGAGCAGGGCCTCCTGCCCGCGCCGATGCGGGGCGACTTCCGGGCCTACGGGAAGGTCTACCGCCATCTGTCGGCCGAGCAGCACGCCGAGGCGCATTCGATCGCCGCCGAACGGCAGCACGCGTTGACGTGGCTCTGCGGCGAGGGCGACAGCTGGGACGACGTCCCGCTCGACACGTGATATCGGAGCCTCTACCATCTTGACCGTGGATCGGCTCGATCGCTACGCGACGCTCATCACACGCGTGGGCGCCAACGTGCAGCCCGGCCAGTCGGTCTTCGTCACCGCACTCGTCGAGCACGCCCCGCTCGCGCGCGCGCTCGCCAGGGCGAGCTACGAGGCAGGCGCCGAGCGCGTCGACGTCCGTTACGTCGACAACCACGTCAGGCACGCCGTGATCGAACACGCGAGAGACGAGCTGCTGACCGAGACGTCGCCTTGGCTGATGGCGCGCACGGAGGCGATCGCGGCGGGCGGCGCGCTGATCATGATCGCCGGCGATCCCGAGCCAGAGCTGCTCGCCGACCTCGACCCCGGCCGGGTCGGCCGGCACCGGCCGGTCGACGCCGCCAACCGTCAGCTGCAGGCCCAGAACGACCGCACCGTCAACTGGTCGATCGCAGCCTTCCCGACCGAAGGCCAGGCGCAGCAGGTGTTCGGCGAGCCCGACCTCGAGCGCCTCTGGGAAGCCGTCGCCCACACCGTGCGGCTCGACGAGCCCGACCCCGTCGCTGCCTGGCGCGAGCACACGGAGACGCTCCGGCGCCGCTGCGAGCAGCTGAACGCACGAGCCTTCGACGCGATCCGGTTCACCGGACCCGGCACCGACCTGACGGTGGGGCTGCTGCCCGGAGCACGCTGGCTCGGCGGTGGGATCGAGACCGTCGACGGCATCAAGCACGTGCCGAACCTCCCGACGGAAGAGGTCTTCGCCTGCCCCGACTGGCGCCGCACGGAGGGCACCGTCCGCTCGACCAGGCCGCTCTCGCTGGGCGGCACGATCGTCCGCGACCTCGAGGTGCGCTTCGAGGGCGGCGAGGCGGTCGAGGTGCACGCATCGTCGGGCGAGGGCACGGTGCGCGGCGAGATGACGGTGGACGAGTTCGGCGGACGGCTCGGCGAGGTCGCGCTCGTCGACGGCTTGTCGCGCGTCGGCCAGACCGGGATCACGTTCTTCGACACGCTCTTCGACGAGAACGCCACCTGCCACATCGCGTACGGCAGTGCCGTCACGTTCGGCGTCGACGGCATCGACGGGCTGACGCCGGAGGAACTGCGGGCCCGCGGCATCAACAACTCGGCCGTCCACACGGACTTCATGATCGGCGGCCCCGAGGTGGCCGTCGACGGGCTCACGACCGACGGCCGCGCCGTCCCGATCCTCCGGGAGGACGTATGGCAGCTCCAGTCCTAGACGAGCGGCTCGAGCGCTACGCCGAGTTGGCGATCCGAGTCGGAGCGAACGTCGAGGCCGGGCAGTCGCTCTTCATCGGCGCATCGATCGAGCATGCGCCGCTCGCCCGCGCCCTGACGCGGGCAGCCTACGGCGCAGGCGCGCGGTACGTCGACGTTCGGTACATGGATCAGCACGTGCGCCGCGCGATGATCGAGTTCGGCCCGGACGAGGCGCTCGAGCACACACCCGAGTGGTTGAAGACCCGTTTCGCGGCCTCGGCCGGGAACGCGCTGATCGGCACCACCGGCGATCCCGAGCCCCATCTGCTGGCCGACCTGCCCGGCGAACGCGTCGGCCGTGCCCGCATGCGTGAGCTGAACGAGGTCATCCGCGGGCTGATGGAAGACCGCAGGATCAACTGGACCGGAGTCGCGTACCCCAACGAAGGCTGGGCGACGATGATCTTCGGCGAGCCGGACGTCGAGCGGCTCTGGGAGGCGGTCGCGTTCTGCACGCGCCTCGACGAGGCCGACCCGGTCACCGCGTGGCGCGATCACATCGCGAAGCTCGAGACGCGGGCCGCGCAGATGAACGAGCACAGGTTCGACGCGCTCCGCTACCTCGGCCCCGGCACCGATTTCACCGTCGGGCTCCTGCCGAACGCGCGCTGGATGTCGGCGAAGTTCCGCACGGCCGACGGGCGCGACTACGTCCCGAACATGCCGACCGAGGAGATCTTCACGACACCCGATTGCCGGCGCGCGGAGGGAACGATCGCCTCGACCCGGCCGCTGGCGCTCGCGGGCGACGTGATCGAGGGCCTGCGGCTCAAGGTCGAGGACGGCCGGATCGTCGATGTGCAGGCGGAGCGCGGCGCCGACGTCGTCCGGGGACAGCTGGACGGAGACGAGCGCGCCCGCTACTTCGGCGAGGTCGCGCTCGTCGACGGCGCGTCGCGTGTCGGCCAGACCGGGCTGACCTTCTTCGACACGCTCTACGACGAGAACGCGACGTGTCACATCGCCTACGGCTTCGGCGTCCCCGAGGTGTTCGACGGCGATCCCGGCGAGGGCCTGAACGTCTCGAATGTGCACACCGACTTCATGGTCGGAGGGCCAGAGCTGCAGGTCGACGGCCTCACCGCGGCCGGCGACGCCGTGCCGATCATCCGCGAGGACACATGGCAGCTCTAGCGCCGGACAGCCGCCTCGAGCGCTACGCCGAGCTCATCGTGGGCGTCGGCGCCAACGTGCAGCCCGGCCAGGTCGTCGACCTCCGAGCCGACGTCGAGCATGTCGACGTCGCCCGGGCCGTTGCGCGTGCCGCGTACCGCGCCGGCGCGCGCTACGTCGACCTCACCTATCGCGACCCGCACGTTCGTCGGGCGCTGATCGAGTACGGCGCCGACGACGTGCTCTCGTGGTCGCCGCCGTGGCTGCTCGAGCGGACGCAGCGCATGGGCGACGAGCGCGCGGCGATCGTCGCGCTGACGGGCGACGCAGAGCCCGACCTGCTCAGCGACCTCCCCGGCCCGCGCGTCGGCAAGGCGCGCATGAAGGAGATCGCCGAGCTGAACAGCCGCCAGATCAACGAGCAGCTCAACAACTGGACGGTCGTGGGCGTCCCGAACATCGGCTGGGCCAGGCAGATGTTCGGCGAGCCGGACCTCGACCGGCTCTGGGAGCTGGTCGAGTTCTGCTGCCGCCTCGACGAGGCCGACCCCGTCGAGGCCTGGCGCGAGCACGTCCGCACGCTCGACCGCCGCGCCGCGACCCTGAACGCACTGCAGCTGGACGCAGTTCGGTTCCGTGGGGACGGCACCGACCTGACGGTCGGGCTCCTCCCCGAGTCCCGCTGGCAGGGCGTCGTGTCGCACACGATCGACGGGATCCCGTACGTGGCGAACATGCCGACGGAGGAGGTCTTCACGACTCCCGATGCGCGGCGGACCGAAGGCTACGTGCGCTCGACGCGACCGCTCGCCCTGTACGGGCGCATCGTGCGGGGACTCGAGATGCGCTTCGAGTCCGGCCGCATCGTCGAGGTTCGCGCCGAGGAGGGAGCGGACGTGATCGAGGGCGAGCTGTCGACGGACGAGCGCGCGTCCTACCTCGGCGAGGTCTCGCTCGTCGACGGCACGTCCCGCGTCGGCAGGACGAACATGACGTTCTTCGACACGCTGTTCGACGAGAACGTCACGTGCCACATCGCCTACGGCGGCGCCTACGCCGAGGCCGTCGAGGGGGAGCCGGGCGAGGGCGTCAACGTCTCGACCGTCCACTCCGACTTCATGATCGGCGGCCCCGAGGTCGACGTCGACGGCATCCTGCGCGACGGCACCCTCGTGCCGCTCCTGCGCCGGGACGTCTGGCAGGCGGACTGACCCCATAAAAGGAGCGGCGGGGCCGGGGCCCCGCCGCTCTGCGTTCTGCGTCCCGTTCCCTCGACCGTCTTTACTTCAGGCAGAGGGCCGCAAGATCGACGCTGTAGGTCGAGTTGTAGGTGAAGCAGCCGACCCTCTTCGAGAGCAGGATGCGGTCGTTGAAGTTGTTACGGGCCGCCCACGGCGGGTTCTTCGACATCATGCTGACGTCGAGGTTGCCGTACGCGTTGTAGCGAGGAGCGCCCGACAGCAGCGACGCAGAGGTCATCTGCTTGTTGTACGTCGGGTCGTTGAAGTACGACACGTTGTTGTTGTTCGCAGCGTGGAGGCTGTCACCCGACAGCAGCACGTTGATGAAGTCGTACGGATCGGCGTAGTCGGCGATCCAGCCTTCCGACGTGATGTCGAACGGCTCACCACGGGTGCCTTCCTTGTCGATCTGCACCGCACGGGCGAACAGGTGGCTGTTCACGTTCAGGCCGATCTGCTTCAGGTTGAACTGAACGATCTGCGCGACGAGCGGAGCCGAGCCCGTGTTCGAGGTGTAGTACTGCACCTGCGTGCCGGGCTTGATGCCGGCCTTGCCGGCCCACTTCTTGGCCGTCGTGAGGTCCGGTCCCTTGAGCGGGTACAGGTTGGCGTCACGGAAGCCGGCGAGGCCCGGAGGCAGGATCTGATCGGTCCGCTTGCCGGCCAGGTAACCGCCCTGGGCGAGCATGGCCTTGCGGTCGATCGCGTAGTTGATCGCCTTCGCGAGCGCCGTTCCCTTGGCGCCCTTGAAGAGGGCACGGTCGTGGTTGAACGCCAGGTAGTTCACGCCGAGCTGCGGCTTGACCCAGAACTGGCTCTTGTTGACGCCGTACTTCTGGGCGGCCTCGGCATACGACGCGGGCGGGATGCCCTGCGCGGCGTAGTCGGTCGCCGCCTGCTGCGTGCGCAGGTAGGTGGCCGCCAGCGAGTTGCCGATGTTGTAGTTGATCTGGGTGACGTTGTGAGGGCGCTTGCCCTTGTAGTACGGGTTCTTCTTGATGGTGATCGACTTGTTGGGCTGCCGATCGGCGATGTAGTACGGGCCCGCGGACGGCGGCGCAAGGACGCCGTTCGGGTCATGAGCAAGGTTCGTCGGGACGGCGCAGAAGAACGGCATCGCCATGCGCGCGAGGAAGTCAGGGGCGGCCTTGGTCAGGTTGATGACCAGGTGCGAGCCGTGCACCTTGACGCCCGTGACGGGCGACTTCGAGGCGCCGACGATGTCGGAGAAGAAGGGCACCGACGGCGACTGCATCTTGGGATCGGCGTCGCGGTCGATGGCGGCCTTGAAGTTCGCGGCCGTGACAGCCTGGCCGTTCGAGAACTTCGTGAAGCCGGCCCTGACGTTGAAGTCGTAGGTCTTTCCGTTGTTCGAGACCCTGGGGAATCCGGCTGCGGCTTCGGGCGTGAGCTGTGAGCCCTTTGCCCCGTTGGCATCCGGGTAGTTCATGAGCTTGAGGCACGTGGCGTATTCGATCTCCCAGCCGGTCGACAGGTAGTCGAGCGCCGGGTCGGTGTAGTCGATGTCGTTCGCCAGGTCGACGTTCAGGGTTCCCCCGACGGCGCCGGCCTTGCCTGTCTTGGCGACCGCGCCGCCCGCGAACACCGCGGCCAACACGATCATGGCTGCCACAGACGACAGCCAGAGGGTTCTCCTCACGGAGTGCTCCTTTCAGTGCATTAACTGGGCAGGGCCGGGGAGACGGCCCACTGAATGCGACGTCCGCGTGCAGGTCCAGTTGGACCGAACGGCAGAACGCTTACGACTTGTTTACGGCCCGTAACAAAAGAGACCGCCTTTCGGCGGTCTCTTAACGCGGTTAACTAATTTTCGACCGCTAGGTCGTCTGGCGGCGCGTCGGGCGCTGCCGAGACGGCGATCGCTTCAGGCGGCGCCGGCGGCACGACCGTGATGTCGACCTCTTCGTCGTTCTTGCGTGCGACGAGGATGGTCGAGCCCGGTTGGAGGGTGCGTCCGAGCACGTAGTCGGCCAGCGGATCCTCGATGTAGCGCTGAATGGCGCGCCGGAGCGGCCGTGCGCCCATCGTCGGGTCCCAGCCCTTCTCGACGAGCAGGTCCTTGGCCTCGTCGGTCAGCTCGATCGTCACCTCGTGCTCCGCCATCTGGACGCGCAGGCGGTTCATGAGCAGGTCGACGATCTGCAGGATCTCGGGCTTCGTCAGCTTCGGGAAGACGATCACCTCGTCGATGCGGTTCAGCAGCTCGGGCCGGAAGACCTTCTTCAGGTCGCCCATGACGCGTGTCTTCATGTCGTCGTAGGAGAGGCCCTCCTCCTCCGACAGGTTGAAGCCGAGTGCCATGTTCTTTGAGATTGACGCGGAGCCGATGTTCGACGTCATGATCACGATCACGTTCCGGAAGTCGACCTTGCGGCCCTGGGAGTCCGTGAGCTTCCCGTCCTCGAGGATCTGGAGCAGGATGTTGAACACGTCGGGGTGCGCCTTTTCGATCTCGTCGAAGAGGACGACGGAGTAGGGCTTCCGGCGGACCGCCTCTGTGAGCTGGCCGCCTTCGTCGTAGCCGATGTAGCCCGGAGGAGAGCCGACGAGCCTGGAGACGGCGTGCTTCTCCATGTACTCCGACATGTCGATCTGGATCATCGCGTCCTCGTCGCCGAACAGGAACTCGGCCAGGGTGCGCGCCAGCTCGGTCTTCCCCACGCCGGACGGCCCGAGGAAGATGAACGAGCCGGTCGGGCGCTTCGGGTCCTTGATGCCGGCCCGCGCGCGGCGGATCGACTTCGAGACGGCGATGATCGCCGCGTCCTGGCCGATCACGCGCTTGTGCAGCTCCTCCTCCATGCGGACGAGCCGCTGCGACTCGGCCTCGGTGAGCTTGAAGACCGGGATCCCGGTCCACATCGAGACGATGTCGGCGATCTCCTCCTCGCCGATCTCCGGCTGCTCGGTCTGCTCGGAGTCGCGCCACTGGTCCTCGAGCTCGCGCTTCTTCTGCGTCAGCTTGCGCTCCTTGTCGCGCAGCGACGCGGCCTTCTCGAACTCCTGGCCCTCGATCGACGCTTCCTTGTCCTTGCGGACCTTCTCGATCTCGTCCTCGAGCTCGCGGTAGCGCGGCGGGGCGGTCATCGTCTTGATGCGCATCCGCGACGCGGCCTCGTCGATCAGGTCGATCGCCTTGTCGGGCAGGTGCCGGTCCTGGATGTAGCGGTCGGCGAGCGTCGCGGCCGCCTCGAGCGCCTCGTCGGTGATCTTGCACCGATGGTGCGCCTCGTAGCGGTCGCGGAGGCCGCGCAGGATCTGAACGGTGTCGTCGGTCGACGGCTCCTCGACGCGGATCTGCTGGAAGCGGCGCTCGAGTGCGGCGTCGCGCTCGAGGTACTTGCGGTACTCGTCGAGCGTCGTTGCCCCGATCGTCTGCAGCTCGCCGCGGGCGAGCGCAGGTTTGAGGATCGACGCAGCGTCGATCGCGCCCTCGGCGGCGCCCGCACCGACGAGGTTGTGGAGCTCGTCGATGAACAGGATGATGTCGCCGCGCTGGGTGATCTCCTTCATCACCTTCTTCAGGCGCTCTTCGAACTCGCCGCGGTACTTCGAGCCGGCGACCAGGGCAGCCAGGTCGAGGTTGTAGATCTGCTTGCCCTTCAGGATGTCGGGCACCTGGTTGCCGGAGATGCGCTGAGCGAGGCCCTCGACGACGGCGGTCTTGCCGACGCCCGGCTCTCCGATCAGCACCGGGTTGTTCTTCGTCCGGCGCGAGAGGATCTGCATGATCCGCTCGATCTCGGTCTGCCGTCCGACGACCGGGTCGAGCTTTCCCTCGGAGGCGAGCTTCGTGAAGTTGCGACCGAACTGGTCGAGCAGCTTCGAGCTCTTGCCCTTCTCGCCCGACGTGCCCTGCGTACCGCCCTGACGGCGGCCGGGCCCGGACAGCATGCGAATGATCTCGTTGCGGATCTTCTCCGCATCGGCGTCGAAGTCGAGCAGGATGCGCGCGGCAACCCCTTCGTTCTCGCGGACGAGGCCGAGCAGGATGTGCTCGGTCCCGATGTAGTTGTGGCCGAGCGACAGCGCCTCGCGCAGCGCGAGCTCGAGCACCTTCTTCGCCCGCGGCGTGAACGGGATCTGACCCGTCGTCACCTCGTCGCCCTGCCCGACGATGCGGGCAACCTGGGCCCGGACCTCCTCAACGGTGATGTCGAGGGACTCGAGCACCCGCGCTGCGAGACCTTCCTCCTCGCGCAGCAGGCCGAGAAGGATGTGCTCCGTACCGATGTAGTTGTGCTTCAGCGCACGAGCTTCGTCCTGGGCCAGGACGACGACCTGTCGAGCTCGTTCAGTGAATCTCTCGAACACTCAGTGACCTCTCTTTACCGCATGCGACGGCGGCGTCAAGCTGATTCGACTTTCCGAGGCGATCATCGTACTCCTGCTTCCGGTGTTGCCGTCGAGTCTCACGATCGGCGCTCCCTCTGGGCCGGAAACAGGATCACATCGCGGATCGAGTCCTTTCCGGCCAGGACCATCGCCAGGCGATCGATCCCGAACCCGAGCCCGCCCGTCGGCGGCATCCCGTACGAGAGGGCCTGGACGTAGTCCTCGTCACCGGGCTCGGCCTCGACGTTCCCGCCGGCTCCTTCGTCTGCCTGCATCGTAAATCGTTCCTGCTGCTCGACCGAGTCGTTCAGCTCGCTGAACGCGTTGCAAAGCTCGGTGCCGCCGATGAAGCCCTCGAAGCGCTCGACGATCTCGCTGCTTCCGTCCGTGAGCCGGGCAAACGGCGACAGCCGGACCGGGTAGTCGTAGAGGAACGTCGGCTCGACGAGCTTCGGCTCGACGTAGTTCGTGAGCGCATGGTCGACGAGCTGCGCCCACGTCCGGTCCTGCGTCGTGTCGATCCCGCGCCCGTCCAGGATGCTGCGCAGCTCCTCCTCGTCGGTCGACCAGACCCCGTGCTCCTCGAGCGCCTCGACGAGCTTCAACCGCCGCCAGGGAGTCTTCAGTTCGATGTCGTGTCCCCGGTAGGTGATCCTCGTTGTTCCGAGCACCTCGAGCGCGACCGTCTCGACCATCGTCTCGAAGCGCACCATCGTGTCCCGGTAGTCGGCGTACGCCTCGTACCACTCGAGCATCGTGAACTCCGGGTTGTGCTTGTACGAGACGCCTTCGTTGCGAAAGACCCGACCGATCTCGTAGACCTTCTCGAGCCCGCCGACGATCAGGCGCTTGAGGTACAGCTCGCCGCCGGCGATGCGCAGGAAGAGCTCCTGGTCGAGCTCGTTGTGGTGGGTGGCGAACGGCCTCGCGAATGCGCCGCCGTAGTCGGCCTGCAGCACGGGGGTCTCGACTTCGACGAATCCCTCTCCGTCGAGGTAGTTCCTGATCGCGCGAATCATCCTCGAGCGGAGGATGAAGTCGGCTCGCGTCCCTTCGTTCATCAGCAGGTCGAGGTACCGGCGCCGGTAGCGCTGCTCGACGTCGGTGAGCCCGTGGAATGTGTCCGGGAGCGGCGATCTGATCCGAGCGAGCAGCTCGAGGCGGTCCACGATCAGGGACGGCTCGCCGCGCCTGCTCTTCGTCGGCTTCCCGATCGCGCCGACGATGTCGCCGAGGTGCACGTCAACCTCACCGGTTCGGGCGGCCGGGCAGAGCAGCTGGATCCGGCCGCTACGGTCGACGAGGTCGAGGAAGACGAGCTTGCCCATGTCCCGGCGTGCCAGCACCCGCCCGGCCAGACGGCGCTCTTCCGTGCCTTCGACGCCGGCCTCGAGCGCGTCCGCCTCCGAGCGCACGGCCGCGATCTCGTCCCGGTCGGGCCAGCGCTTGGGGAGCGGCTCGGTCACGGTCGCTTGACCATAGCCCAGGCCTTCGGGCCGTTCTCCGGCGTGCGGCCCTCGCGGACAACGGCGAAGCCCTCTGCTTCGTAGAAGGGCAGATTCGCCTCGTTGTTGGTCAAGAGGACCGTCGGGAGGCCGGCAGCCGCAGCCGCGACGACCCCGGGGCGCATCAACGCCCGCCCGATGCCCTGCCGCTGCGCCCACGGGTCGACGCCGATCCCCGCGAGGTACCAGTGGGCCCCCCGCGCCACCTCGGCGCGCAGCTGCTCGACCGCACGGCCGTAGGCGAGGAACGGCGTCGTCGACGCGCCGAGCCGGAGCGGCGTCGTGACGAGGGCGCGCAGGGTTGCGCCGACACGAATCGCCTGCCGCCCCGGCGGCAGCCAGCGCGCGGCGCCGACCACCGGGCCGGCCGTCGCGTAGACGTCGGCTGCGGTCACGTCGAAGCCGATCCGGAACAACCAGGGCAGGAGCTGGGCACGCCGCTGTGCGTCCGGCACGAGCCACACCCACGCCGGATCGTCGTGGAACGCACGCGCGAGCACGTCGCTCGCCTCCTTGTACCGCTCCTTGCCGATCCGCACGACGTCCATCGCCGTGCGAGAGACTACGGGGGTCGGGCCCATGACGGGCCTCCGGCGGCTTGCTGGGCGTTCGGCGCCGCAGGGGACAGTGCGCTAGCACGGCCCCGGAGAGCGACGGGCGGCCAGCGAACCGAGGCGGCGGCGGAGCCAGGCTCCGCCCGGCTTGGCCGTCGCCGGCCGGTGGTTCGTCAGGCCGCTTTGATCTCCATGATCTTGAACTTCAGCGCGCCACGGGGAGCCGTCACCTCGACGACGTCGCCCTTCTTGTGCCCCATGATCGCCTTGCCGACCGGCGACTCGTTCGACAGCTTGTTCTGGGCGGGGTTCGCCTCGGCCGAGCCGACGATGTGGTACTCGACCTCCTTGCGCGCCTTGACGTCACGCAGCACCACGCGCGAGCCGACCGAGACGGCGTCCTTGGAGATCTCCTTCTTCGTGATCACACGAGCCGAGAGGAGCCGCTCCTCGAGCTGGGCGATCTTGTGCTCGAGCATCGCCTGCTCGTTCTTGGCGTCGTCGTACTCGGCGTTCTCGGCGATGTCGCCGAACTCCCGAGCGACCCTGATCCGCTCCGCGACCTCGCGGCGCTTCTCGCCCCGCAGGAGGTCGATCTCCTGCTGGAGCTTCTTGTAGCCCTCGGCTGTGAGAATGACTTCCTTCAAGCTAGGTCCTCCTGACCCCCAGAAACGGGCGGGAATGGTAGCGAGGCCGTCAAGTGGGGCGCAAGGGCTGGAAGAAATGCCGGGCTACAGTTCACACGCCGTGAACATCGACCTGGCAGAGAGCTGGTCTCTCGGAGGCGTCGAGATCCCCGGGCGGCTCGTTCTGGCCCCGATGGCCGGCGTCAGCGTCCAGGCCTTCCGGCGCCAGGGGCGCCGCTTCGGGGCCGGTCTCGTCTGCTCGGAAATGGTCTCGGTGGCCGGAATCCAGCACGGAAACGAGCGGACGCTCGGGTATCTGCGGGTCTCGGCCGACGAGCACCCCCTGGCGATCCAGATCTTCGGCTCCGACCCGTCCGCGATGGCCGAGGCAGCCCGGATCGTCGCCGCGGCAGGCGCCGACATCGTCGACATCAACTTCGGCTGTCCGGTCAAGAAGGTCACGAAGACCGGTGCGGGCGCCTCGGTGCTCGACGACCCGGTGCGCGCCTGTCGGCTCGTCGAGGCCGTCGCCGGCGCGAGCGATCTGCCGGTCAGCGTCAAGATGCGCCGCGGCGTCGAGAACGGCTCCCGCACGTGCCTGGACATCGGGCCGCAGCTGGTCGAGGTGGGCGCGTCGTCCCTGACGCTGCACCCGCGCTCGGCGAAGCAGATGTACACGGGCACCGCCGATCATTCCCTCACTGCCGAGCTCGTGTCCCTCGTGGACGTGCCGGTGATCGCGTCGGGCGACGTCACGTCGCGTGCACGCGCTCAGGCGGTGCTCGCAACGACGGGCGCGGCGGCGGTGATGGTCGGTCGCGCGGCCCAGGGCAACCCGTGGGCGTTGCGCGAGATCATGGGAGATGCGAGCGAGCCGTCCCGGGAGGAGATCGTCGCCGAACTCCTGCTCTTCATGCGCGAGACCGTGCGCGAGCTCGGCGAGCACCGCGCCTTCGGGTTCCTGAAGAAGTTCTACGGCTGGTACCTGGGCCGCGGCCGCTTCCCACGGCCGTTCAAGCAGGAGCTCGTGATGCTGCCGAACCTGGACGAGGTCGAAGCGCGGCTGCTCGCAGCCGCCCCCGGCGCGCGGTTCGTCCTCGAGCGGCTCCTCGCCGAGCTGCCAGACCCCGAGGACGAAGTCCTGCTCGACCAGCTGCCGATCTCGATCTACGGAGGCGGTTAGCCCGAGGGGGAACCAGGTTCGCGCATTTTCCGGCTACGAGCCTGTTACACCGATGAGTTCCAGCGCGCCGCGCCGTCTACGCTCGCGACAACCTTCTCGAGAGGAGCACAGGTGACCCAGATCGTCCACTTCGAGATCCCGGCTGACGACACCGGCCAGGCGCGCGAGTTCTACAGCGGGCTGTTCGGCTGGCAGTTCCAGAACTTCCCGGGGCCGTCCGAGTACTGGATGGGCGAGATCGTGCCGCAGCAGTCCGGCGTCGCGATCACGAACATGGAGCCGGGAAAGAAGGGCTCCCGCGCCTATTTCAGCGTCGACGACATCAATGCGGGTATCGCGCGTGTGCGGGAGCTCGGCGGCGACGCGGGCGATGCCATGCCGGTCCCGAACATGGGTTGGTTCTCGACCTGCACCGACCCGAACGGCAACGAGTTCGGCCTCTGGCAGAACGACGAATCGGCGCCGGCGCCGGGCTAGCCGGATCAGGGTTCCGGCTGGTTCCTCGACCAGACCAGCCGGAGCCCGTGCAGGGTCAGCTCGGGGTCGACGATGCCGATCGTTCTCGTGTGCGGCGCGATCAGGTCCGAGAGGCCGCCCGTCGCCACGACGACGGCGTCCGGCGCGCCGAGTTCGTCGCGGATCCGGTCGACGATGGCATCGACCTGGCCCGCGAAGCCGTAGACGAGCCCCGACTGCAGCGCGGCCGTCGTCGTCTGGCTGATCACCCGCTCGGGCGCGGCAAACGGCACCTTCGGCAGGCGCGCCGCGCGCTCGAACAGCGCGTCCATCGAGATCTCGATCCCGGGCGCCAGGACACCGCCCGCGAACTCACCCGCCTCGTTGACGACGTCGAAGTTCGTCGACGTGCCGAAGTCGACGACCACTGCCGGTGTGCCGTGGCGCTCGCGCGCGGCGACGGCGTTCGCGATCCGGTCCGGGCCGACCTCGCGCGGGTCGTCGTAGCGGATCGGGACACCGGTCGGCACGCCGGGCCCGAGCACGAGCAGGTCGACACCCGCCCAGCGCTCGGCGAACGCCTCGTATTCGCGTACGAGCTGAGGGACCGATGAGCAGAGAACGATTCCGTCGAGCGTCGACAGGTCGATGAAGGCACGCAGCGTCACGGCGAGCTCGTCGCCCGTGTGGTTGCGATCGGTGGCAACCCGGAACTGGGTCTTCAGCTCGTCGCCGTCGAACAGCCCGAAGACGGTCTGGGTGTTCCCGCAATCGATCGCCAGGAGCATGTTCGAACTGTGTCAGACACCAAGCGGTGCCTGGCCGCTTACAGGTCTTCGATCTCCGAGCGGCCTTCGCCGATGCGCTTGGCGAGCGCTTCCGCCGTCAGCACCGGCTCGTCGCCTTCACCGCGCAGCTCCTCGATCGTCACGTCACTCGAGGTGTAGACCTCGGCGCGCGGGATCATCCGCGTCGGCCGGTTCTTGTCCCAGACCCAGACGTCCTCCATCTTCAGGTGGAAGAACGGATAGCTCGGTTGCGGGACGTACTGGAAGTCGAGCTTGTTGCACAGGTACGTCGCGTCCTGCGTGAGGACGCAGTACCGGAAGAGCGCGAAGACTGCGCTGTACTCCTTCTTCAGGCGAAGCTCTGCTTCGGCCTCGAACTCGTCGAGCTCGTCGAGGTGGCTCACAGCACGGATTGTAACCCCGCGAGGGCTTCCGAGACCGTGCCCTTTCCGGGGATTTTCCGATCCGGTGCGAGCTCGGCGAGCGGTTCGAGCACGAACAGCCGCTCCGCGAGGCGAGGATGCGGGACGCAGAGGCCGGGCTCGTCGACGGCCAGCTCGTCGTAGAGGAGCAGGTCGAGATCGATCGTGCGCGGCCCCCAGCGAAGGCCGGTTCGCTCGCGGCCGAGCCGCCGCTCCACGTCGAGCAGCTCATCGAGCAGCGGCCCGGGGTCGAGAGCGGTTTCGAGCTCCGCGACCGCGTTCAGGAAGCGCGGCTGATCCGCGTTGCCCCACGGCTTCGTCTCTCGGATCGTCGACAGCCTGACCGCGCCGATCAGGCCGGCGGCGGCCCTGATCAGCGCCTCGCGGTCGCCCAGATTCGAGCCGAGACCGACATAGGCGACGGTCACGGGCGCGTGACGGTGACGGCGCTGAACTCGACCTCGAGGCCGGCCGGCCGGACCTCCGGCTTCCGCACGCGCACGCGCACCCATTCGGGTCGGAACCGTTCGAAGAGCGTGTCGGCGACGGCCGAGGCGAGAGCTTCGAGCAGGTCGACCCGCCGTTCGTTGACCTCGCGGATCGCCGCGGCCACTTGCGTGTAGTCGACGGCGTCGTCCAGGCGATCGTTCGCGCCGCGCGTGCCGACCTCGAGCTCGACGTCGTAGAGAAACGTCTGGCCGCGCTCGCGCTCCTCGGCCTCGACGCCGTGAGAGCCCCGCAGCTCGAGACCCCGTAGCTCGACGATCATGGCCCCGCGACCGCACGCGCCGCGGCGAGCGCCTCCACGTGGTGCCGGACGTCGTGGGCCCGGATGATCGTCGCTCCGTGCTCGTACGCGGAGACGGCAGCCCCGACCGACGCCGCGACCGTTCCGGTCGGGGCGCCTGCGAGAGCGCCGAGCGAGCTCTTGCGCGAGAACCCCACGAGAATGGGACGGCCGAGCTCGGCGAGCTCCGGCAGGCGGCGGACGAGCTCGAAGTTGTGCGCGGCGGTCTTCCCGAAACCGATCCCCGGATCGAGGCAGACGAGGTCCTCGCGGACTCCCGCCGCGACGGCAAACTCGAGCCGCTCCTCGAGAAAGCGCTTCACGTCCGAGACGACGTCGTCGTACGCCGGCGCGACCTGCATCGTGCGCGGCTCGCCCTGCATGTGCATGAGACAGAGGTAGCAGCCCGCATCGGCGACGACGCCTGCTAGCTCAGGGTCACCGCGCAGGGCCGTGACGTCGTTGACGAGCTCGGCGCCGAGCTCGAGCGCACGGCGCGCGACCGGAGCCTTCGACGTGTCGATCGAGACCGGCGCGCCGGTGAGGTCGGTGACCACCGGCTCGACGCGGCGTAGCTCCTCTGCGGCGGTGACGCCTGCGGAGCCCGGCCGTGTCGACTCGCCTCCGACGTCGATGATCGCAGCGCCCGCGTCGAGCATCCCCCAGGCCGCGGTGACCGCGGGCTCGACCCGCAGGTGGACGCCGCCGTCGGAGAACGAGTCGGGCGTGACGTTGATCACGCCCATCACTGAAGGTGCCGGGAACCGCCGCTCGATGGGGGGCCTGTGGGGCACCCCCATACTCTCCTCGCCGGCGGCCCCCGGCGCCAGCAGTTCCCTACATTGCGGGCGGACCGTCGTCGACGGTCGTGATGCGGCGACGGCCGCCGGGACCGCCCCAGCTCGACCAGAAGACGAGCGACAGGACGAGGCCGGCCGCTCCGACGACCATCAGGATCACGCCGACCGCATTGAGATCGATCCCGGAGACGGTCTTCTCGACCGCCCACGTCAGGATCGCGCCGGCGGCAATCAGGATCAGGCTGACTGAAACACCCATGTCAGTACCTCCGCTTCGCTGGAACGGCCCTCGACCGAGTGCTTCGGAAGGGCGCAGCGAGGTGGATACCCGGTGGAGCCCGAAGGCCAAACCGGGAGAGGCGTTCCGATTCCGTAAAGGCGTGTCAGGTTTCTGCAAAGCCCGCCGCGGGTAGGGTAGTGGGATGCGCCGGCCGATGCTCCACCCGTGCTCACGTGCCGATTGCTGCACGCTGACGCTCGGGGATCTCTGCCTCGACCACGAGACACCGGTGCGCAAGTCGTTCGTTCGCGGCCGGCCGTACCCGCCGCGTACACGCACGCAGCGCGCACTCGTACGCGAAGCCGCGCGAACTGCCTGAGCCGGGTTCGCTACCGGCCTAGCTTGCTTCGGGCTCGGGCGGCTGCATCGCCGCGCCGCCGGGCAGCGGGAAGGGCCGCGGCCGGGGCTGCGGGCGCCGCTCGGCCTTCGGCTCGGCCTGCTCCGGCTCCGTCGCCTCGGGCGCGGGCGGGAAGACGCTGTCTTCCGGCTCGCCGGCGGCCAGCCGCTCGAACTGCTCGCGGTCGATCGTCTCGCGCTCGATCAGGATCTGCGAGATGCGATGCAGCTCGTCGATGTGCTCGCGCAGGACGCGCGTCGCGATGTCGTGACCCTCTTCGATGATGCGCCTGACCTCGTCGTCGATCTCGCGCGCGACCTCGTCCGAGTAGTCCGGCTCGCTCGCCATCTCGCGGCCGAGGAACGGCAGGTCGTGACTGCGGCCGAGAACACGCGGCCCGAGCTTCTCGGACATCCCGAAGCGCATCACCATCTGCTTGGCGGTCGAGGTGACCTTCTCGATGTCGTTTGCCGCTCCGGTCGTGATCTCGTTGAAGACGATCTCCTCGGCCGCGCGCCCGCCCATCGTCATCGCGATCTGCTCGAGCAGCGCGCGCCGGGTGGTCAGGTAGCGGTCTTCGGTCGGCAGCGAGATCGTCAGCCCGAGCGCCTGGCCACGGGAGACGATCGTGATCTTGTGGACCGGGTCGGTGTTCTCGAGGAAGTGACCGACGAGCGCGTGGCCCATCTCGTGGTAGGCGGTGATGCGCTGCTCCTTCTCGGAAAGCAGACGCGCTTTCTTCTCGGGCCCGGCGATCACGCGCATGATTCCCTCCTCGAGCTCATCCTGCTCGATCACGTTCTTCCCTCGGCGTGCGGCCAGCAGCGCTGCCTCGTTGACGAGGTTGCGCAGGTCGGCGCCGGTGAATCCCGGCGTGCCTGCTGCGAGAGCGTCGAGGTCGATCACCGAGGCGAGCGGCTTGCCCTTCGAATGGACCTCGAGGATCTTGCGGCGCCCGTTCCGGTCGGGCCGGTCGACGACAATCTGGCGGTCGAAGCGGCCGGGGCGGAGCAGCGCCGGGTCGAGGATGTCGGGCCGGTTCGTCGCGGCGATCAGGATGATGTTGTCCTTCATCTCGAAGCCGTCCATCTCGACGAGCAGCTGGTTGAGGGTCTGCTCGCGCTCGTCATGGCCCCCGCCGAGGCCCGCGCCGCGATGGCGGCCGACGGCGTCGATCTCGTCCATGAACACGATGCACGGCGACGCCTGCTTCGCCTGCTCGAACAGGTCGCGTACACGCGAGGCGCCGACACCGACGAACATCTCGACGAAGTCCGAACCGGAGATGGAGAAGAACGGAACGCCCGCCTCGCCGGCGACAGCACGGGCGAGAAGCGTCTTACCGGTGCCGGGAGGCCCGTAGAGCAGGACGCCCTTCGGGATCGAGGCGCCGAGCGCCTGGAACTTCTTCGGGTTCTCGAGGAACTCCTTGATCTCCTGCAACTCCTCGACGGCCTCGTCCACGCCCGCGACGTCCTTGAAGCCGATCTTCGGCGAGTCCGGCGCCATCCGCTTCGCGCGCGACTTGCCGAAGCTCATCACCTTGGAGCCGCCGCCCTGCACCTGGTTCATCAGGAAGATCCAGAAGCCGATCAGGAGCAGGAACGGAAGGAACGATCCGATCAGCGCCGTCCACGAAAAACCGCCGGCGCCCTTCGAGTCCCATTTGACGCCTTCCTTCTGGAGGACGTTCTGGAACTGCAGCTGCGCCTGATCCGACGCGTAATGGACGGTTGCCTTCTTGCCGTCCTTCAGCGTCAAGGCGATGGCGCGCTTGCTCGGGTTGAAGACCGCCGACTGGACCTCACCCGCGCGCACCGTCTGGTACGCCTGCGACGAGGTCATTTTTTCGGCGTTCTTACCCTTCGGGATCAAGGTCTGGCTTGCGAGCCAGACCAGCAAAACGATCACGATGAGCGGGAAGAAAGCGCTGCGGAAGAAGCGATTCACGATTGGTGTGGAATCAGGGTAGCCGAGGGGCGGTTCCTGCTGTCATCGGCAGAACGGAGGCGGAACGCAACCCCCTCCCGCCCCCGGATGGGGAAAGAGGTGCCTCCGCTCACGCGCCCTCCGGCATCAGGTCCGAGTGCAGGACGCCGACGTAGGGCAAATTGCGGTATCGCTCGGCGAAATCGAGCCCGTAGCCGATCACGAACCTGTTTGCGATCTCGAATCCGACGTAGCGAACGGGGACGTCGATCTCGCGCCGGGACGGCTTGGTCAGGAGGGCGCAGATCTCGAGGCTCGCCGGCTCCCGCGATTCGAGGTTTCGCAGCAGGTAGGACAGGGTCAGACCGGAGTCGATGATGTCCTCGACGACGAGCACGTGGCGGCCCTCGATGTTGATGTCGAGGTCCTTCAGGATCCGCACGACACCCGACGAGTCCGTCGATGCGCCGTAGCTCGAGATCGCCATGAAGTCGATCTCGCACGGGACCGTGAGCGACCTCATCAGGTCCGCCATGAAGAAGACGGCCCCCTTGAGCACACCGACGAGCAGCAGCTCCCGTCCCGCGTAGTCGGACGACAGCTCCTGGCCGAGGTCGCGGATGCGTCCCTGGAGCGTCTCCTCGTCGATCAGCACCTCGCCGACAGCGCGCTCGAGCTCAGTCGCCGACACGAGTCGCCGTCACCCCCTCCGCGTCGATGATCCCGGGCACGGCGACTACCTCGGCGCCGCGCACAACGAGCGGCCACCCTTCACGATCGGAGCGCGGGATCTTTGCGTCGACGAACACATCTTGCACCTTCTTCTTCCGTCCGGCGAGACGGTCACCGGGACGCCATCCCCGTACTCTAAGGCCTGGCAGGTCGGACTCGATGCGCCAGCCGCCCCAGTCGACCGCGCCGAGCAGCTCGACCGGGCCCCGCTCGAGCCAGAGCCGGTCGTACTCGCGAACCGCCTGCAGCCCTCCGCCCAGGTCGACGCGCCGCGAACCGGCCTCCGAGTCGAGCAGCTCGGCGAGCGGCCGAGGCAGCGTCCGCCGCGAATCGAGCGCCCGCAGCAGGTTCTCGCGCGCGCCGGGATGGACGCGGTCGAGGAGCGGCAGCACCTCGGTCCGGAGCAGCCCGCGGACGGTGTCCGGGTTCGACGAGTCGGTGCGCCAATCGAGCCCGCGCTCCCGGCAGTAGGCCTCGGTCTCCTCGCGCCAGAGGCACAGCAGCGGGCGCACGACCCCGTCCTCGCGGCGGACCTTGATCCCCTGTGCCCGGCCGCTCGAGACGAGGCGGTACAGCACCGTCTCGACCTGATCGGAGAGCGTGTGCCCGGTCGCGCGGAGAGCGTCGGAGCGGAACGAGTACCGCACGTCTCGGAGGGCGGCCTCGGTCTCGCAGCGCGCGGCCGCCTGCACGACCTCCGCGTCAAACCGCTCGACGCACCAGCGCGCATCCTCGTCGGACTCGGCGCCGCGCAGGCCGTAGTCCACGTGCAGAGCAGAGACACGATGACCGAGCTCCCGCAGCACGTGGAAGAGGCAGGTCGAGTCGGCACCGCCCGAGACGAGGCAGACGACCTCCTGGCCCGGCTCGATCAACCGGTGCAGGCGAACATGGGCGTCCACGCGCTCGAGGAGCTCGCTCATCGTGCGGGCCTGCGGGAGAGGTAGCAGGCGTATTCACGGGCGGCCCAGCGGAGCACCCAGATCGCCACGGTGAGCTGGAGCAGACGCTTCAGAAGAGCACGCTCCTGAATTCGAGGGCGCGGCGCATGCCGACCGCATCGTAGAGCGCGATCGCCGGCGTGTTCTCGCGCCGCACGAAGAGCGTGACCGTCGGCGTCGTCGCGAGCAGGCGCCGGCACAGGTCGCGGAGGCCGCGCAGCCCGAAGCCGCGCCCACGCACGGCCGGGTCGACCCAGACCTGCTGCAGCTGCACTGCGGCCGGCGTCCAGGCAGAGGCCTCGGCCTTGAACAGGACGACGTCATCTTCGAGCCACAGCCACGAGCGCTCCTCCTCGATCTGAGCGAGCGTCCGCCAGCGGAAGCCCTCCTGGTCGCGGGCGAGCGGGTCCTGGCCGAGCTCGAGCTCGTGCGCCGCAGCGCACGCCGGCAGCAGACGCTCGAGATCGTCCGGGGTCGCAGCGCGCAGCCCGGTGTCGCCCGGGGGCGGCGGCGCCTCGATCGCGTAGACGGGCTGCCCGGGCCGGTCGTCCCGGACCTCGGGCAGCTCGCGCCGCGCGGCGTCCCAGAGCGCCGAGACGGCAGCCTGCTCGCCGATCACCATGCGCGCGAGACCCCGCGCAGCCGCCCCGGCGAACACTTCGCAATGCGCTCCCGAGGGGACGATGTTGGCGCCGACGTGGCAGAGCGCGGTGAGCGCGCCGTCAGATCCCTGAGTCGCGACGAAGCGGCCGAGATCGCGTCGCGCCACATCCTCGAGAAAGACGCGCTCGACCGGCTGCTCCGCGCAGAAGTCGAGGACCTGCCTGCGGGTCGGCTCGACGATCGTCACGCCGAAATTCTTCTATAGAGTCCGCGCCCATGCCGATCCACGTTCGCGCCGAGCCCGGCGAGTACGCCGAGGCCGTCCTCCTTCCGGGCGATCCGCTGCGCGCCAAGTACATCGCCGAGGTCTTCCTCGATGACGTCGTGCAGCGAAACAGCGAGCGTGGCCTGCTCGGGTACACCGGCTCCTACAAGGGCAAGCCGGTCTCGGTCCAGGGAACCGGCATGGGCTGCCCGGGCGCGTCGATCGTCTTCGAGGAGCTCGTCCAGCTCGGCTGCAAGAAACTGCTCCGCGTCGGCACGTGCGGCGGCCTGCAGCCTCATCACGCGCTGGGCGACCTGATCGTCGCGCTGACCGCCGTCCCCGCCGACTCGACCGCGATGCACATGGTCGGGAACGAGCCGCACTGCCCGACCGCCTCGTGGAGCCTCATCCACGGCGCCGTCCACGTCGCGAAGGAACAGGGCCAGGACCTGCACGTCGGCCCGATCGTCTCGAGCGACGTCTTCTACAACAGCGACGAGGGCCAGTACGAGCGCTGGTCGAAGCGCGGCGTCCTGGCGGTCGAGATGGAGGCCTCTGCGCTGTTCACGATCGCGGCGCTGCGCGGCGTCGAGGCCGGCTGCCTCCTCACCGTCAGCGACATCGTCGTCGAGGGCGAGTTCACGCGGATCTCCGACGACGACCTGCGCGCGGCCGTCGACCGCATGACGAAGATCGCGCTCGAAGTCGCGACGTCCGATTAGCGGCACCACCTTCCTCGTCAACCCGGCGTCCGACAACGGCGCAACGGGCCGGCGCTGGCCGGAGCTCGCGCACCGGGCCGAGCTGCTCGGCCTGACGGGCGAGACGCTCTTCTCGGAGCGCCCGGGGCACCTGATCGAGCTCGCCCGCCAGGCCGTCGACGGCGGCGCGGGCCTGGTCGTGGCTGTGGGCGGCGACGGGACGCTCAACGAGGTTGTCAACGGGGTCGCCGGCCGCGACGTCGACCTGGCGACGATCCCGCTCGGCACGGGCATGGACTTCGGACGCACCTACGGCATCCCGACGAAGTTCGACGATGCCGTGCGGACAGTGCTCGCCGGCGAGACGCGGACGATCGACGCCGGTCGGGTCGCCTACCGCACCTGGGAGGGAACGGACGCCGAGCGCTGGTTCGCCAACGTCGGCTCGGTCGGGATGAGCGGCGCGGTCGCCCAGCGCGCCAACGGCATGTCGAAGGCCCTGGGCGGCAAGGTGACGTTCTTCTATGCACTGACGCGCGTGTTCTTCGAGTGGGAGAACACCGAGGTACGGGTAACGTTCGACGGCGGCGAGCGTCGGGGGCGGATGCACGACGTCGTCGTCGCGAACGGCGTCTGGCACGGCGGGGGAATGATGCTCGCCCCCGGAGCAGCCCCTGATGATGGCCTGTTCGACGTCGTCCTGATCGGCGACGTCAGCCGGGTGGACTTCCTGACGACGGCGCCGAAGATCTACAAGGGGAAGCACGTGGCGCACCCGAAGGTCGAGGTCGTCCGCACGGCACACGTGACGGTCGATGCGGACGAGCGGCTGCCGATCGAGGTCGAAGGCGAGCAGGTCGGAACGACCCCGGCGACGTTCGAAGTCGCGCCGGGGGCCCTGCGGGTTCGCGTGCCTACTCGGAGCTAGCCGGCGGAGGCGCGGTCGGGGCCGGGGCCGCCTTGCGGGCCGCAGGCTTCTTCGCCTCGAGGCTGGCGACGCGCTCCTCGAGCTCTGCGATGCGATTCTCCATCGCTTCGAGCCCGCGCACGCGCTTCGTCAGGTCCTCGATGCGGTCCTTGGCCTGGGTGGCACCTTGCACGAGCCGAGCCGTCGTCGGGTTCTGTGAGGCCTTTTCGAGCACGTCCTCACTCAGCGAGGCGAGTTGCGTCAAGGAGATACGAGTCATGCCCCTCTTTTACCTCATGCCCGAGGCGTGTGCGTCGATCCGGTCGCAACGTGCGGTTTGTGCGCCGCACTTCACGCGCGAACGATCACCGGCGTCCCGGCGAGGGCGAGCTGGAAGACCTTGCGCAGCGTCGCATTCGGGAGCCGGATGCAGCCGTTCGACACGGCGCGGCCGATCGACCACGGCTCGTTCGTGCCGTGAATCGCGATCGGGCCGCCCTGCGACCAGCCGGTCAGGACGTCGGAGTAGGCGGAGATGCCGACTGCGCCGGGCCCGAACGGCCCCGACGTGTCGGTCGGCACGAGGCGCTGATTCACGTAGTACCGCCCGGTCGGCGTCGGTGTCGCGGCGGAACCGACTGCGACGGTTGCGGTCAGACGGACGCGACCGGATTGGAAGACGATGAGGCGGCGGGCCGAGACGTCGACGACGATCCGCGAACGGACGGTCAGCACGCGCAGCGACGTCGCCCGGACGTAGCCCGTGACGCCGTTCGGGCGAATCGGCAGCTGGACGCGGTACCAGAGCGGGCTACAGGTGCGCGAGCGGACGACGCCGACGATCCCAAACAGGGTCGGATAGCCGTTGACGTTCTTCGGCCCGAAGCTCGCGACCTCGGAGCCGCCGGGCGTGCGGAGTGCGACCGCGCCGGCCGGCGCGACCCCGACGAAGGCCCTGCGAGCCGAGCCGACGGGCTCGACGCGCGTCGCGCAAGCTCGCGCGGGCCGAGCCCGCGCGGCCACCGGTGTCGCCGAGACGTGCTGGTCGTCCGTGCTGACACGCACAGGCTCGGCCCGCGAGCCGCACGCCGCGCCGAGCAGGGGAATCGCGAGCAGCACGACCGCTTCGCGTCTCACCCCCGGGAGTTTGACACGCCGTACGCTTGATTTCGATGATCGTTGCCCACCTCGACCTGGATGCGTTCTTCGCCGCGGTGGAGGAGCTCGAAGAACCGAAGTACCGACGCGTGCCGCTCATCGTCGGCGGCGACCCGCGCGGCCGTGGGGTCGTGGCAACCGCCAACTACGTCGCCCGCGGATTCGGGATCCACTCCGCGATGTCGTGCGCCGAGGCCCTCCGGCGGTGTCCTCACGCCACGTTCGTCCCGCCGCGCCACACCCTGTACCGCGACTACTCCCGTGAGGTGTGGTCGACGGTGCGCTCGATCGTTCCGACGGTCGAGCAGGCAGGCATCGACGAGGGGTACCTCGATCTCGAGGAGGTCGCCCCCGCATTCGACGACGCCCGAGCGGTTGCCGAGGCCGTGCGGGCGGTCGTGCGTGCACGCACGCGTCTGTCGTGCTCTCTCGGCGTGGCCACCTCGAAGGTCGTCGCCAAGATCGCGTCGGACCGGCGCAAGCCGGGCGGCCTCACCGTCGTCCGACCCGGCCGCGAAGCGGCGTTCCTCGCGCCGTTCCCGATTCGGCTCCTTCCCGGCGTAGGTCCGAAGGCGGAGGAGAGGCTGAACGGTGCGGGGATCGAGACGATCGGCCGCCTCGCCGCGCTCGGCGACGACGAGCTGCGCTCGGTCTTTCGCGGCGTTGTCGGCCCTCAGCTGCGCGACCGTGCCCGCGGCATCGACCCACGCCGGCTCGAGGTGTCGACGGAGCGCATCTCGATCTCGAACGAGGAGACCTTCGCGCACGACATCGGCGACGTCGAGCGCCTGCACGACGAGCTTCGCCGGCAGGCCGCGCGCCTGGGCGAGTATCTGCGCGAGCGCGGTCAGGTCGCGCGCACAGTGACCACGAAGCTGCGCTATCCCGATTTTGCGATCCGGACACGGTCGACATCGCTGCAGGTCGGCACCGACGACGGAGAACGGATCGGCGAGCTCGCATGCGGCCTGCTCGACAGGGCGCTGCGCGACCGTCCCGGACCGCTGCGCCTGGTCGGTGTCGGCGTGTCGGGATTCGCCGACCATCTCCAACTTTCGCTGCCCGACAGCGTCGAATCGGTCACCTAGTGTTTCCAGGGATTTCACCGTTTCGAAGCACCTCATCCGCGCTTCCCTCCTACTCTTGAAGAGACGATGACGACCTCGCCCATGCAGCCCCACACGCACGTCGCAAAGCAGGTTCACGTCCTCACGCAGCGAGCGGGCATCCCGTACGAGATCGAGCAGCAGGTCTGTCAGGCCTGCGCCCAGGTTCTCGCCGAGAAGCCACTCAAGCGCGCGGCGGCGTAAGCGCCGGCACCCGAGCGGTCTGCGAGCATCCCGGCTCGTGGACGGCTTCAGCTTCCAGACGCCCGTCAAGGTCCGGTTCGCCGAGACGGACGCGCAGGGCATCGCGCACAACTCGAACTACTTCGTCTGGTTCGAGGTTGCGCGCGTCGAGTACCTCGATCGGTACGCAGGCGGTTATCAGCGCCTCCGCGACCAGGGCCTCGAGGCACTGGTCCTCGAGACCCACGTCCGTTATCTCCAGCCTGCGAGATTCGACGAGCGGCTGCTCGTGCATGCACGTTGCCTGGACGTCAAAGGGGCCCGCTTCCGCTACGAGTACGCGATCGAGCGCGACGGAGAGCTGCTCGCCGACGGCTGGACGGCGCACGCAACTGTCGACGCGGCGACGTTCAAGCCGACGCGCGTGCCGGGCTGGCTCATCGAGGCGATCGTCAGTGCGGAGCAGTCGGAGCCGACTCGACCGTCGTGACCGGCGGCTTCTTCGGCTTCGCCTTCTTCGGCTTCGCCTTCTTCGGCCCGACGCGAATCACCTTCGGCTCGGCCCGGTAGCTCGAGTACCAGGTCTGGTCGGAGAGCAGCTTGCCGCCGGGCGCGAAAACCTTGCGCTCGACCGAGGTCGACTGCGCGGGCATGCCGTAATCGTCGACGACGACGGAGCCCGGGGCGAGGGTCGCGTCGACCGTCTTCTTGACGGGCGGCGGCGCGACGACCACCAGCGGCGCGGCCGTCGATTCGACACGTCGGTGGACGGGTGTGCCGTAGAGCGCGGCCGTCAACGACGACGGCCCGACGAAGGTCCGCAGCAGCAGCCAGTGGCCCGTGTCGTTGACGAACTTCAGATCGATGTCCGGGTAGTTCACGGTCGCGTCGCGGCCGAGCGGGTAGTGGGAGATGTACAGGGCGTGGTTCGTGCGCGCCGTGATCGGCAGGCCGGCCTCGTACGCGGCGTTGAAGACGGTCGTCGAGACCTGGCACACGCCGCCCCCGAGCCCGGTCTGCAGCTCGCCGTTGATGATCACCGGCGCCTCGAGAAAGCCCTTCTCGGCGCTGCGCTCACCGGTGGCGCCGTTGAACGAGAAGGTCGCGCCGGGGGCGATCAGCTTGCCGTCCACGAGATGGGAGACGAGCTGCACGTTGTGGATCCGATTTGGATCGCCGCCGTAGAACGTCTCGTACCCGCCGACCGTGCCGGTGATGCCCATCGCTTGCGCGGCAGCCGTCGAGCGCCTCGGCTGGCGCTCCGTCAGCGCCAGTTGCGCCACCCGGTTGGCGGGGCGTTCGGCGGCAGCAAGTATCCGCGCGGCCGACCTGGGGACATCCACCGCGATGCCCGCTGCCGAGGGAACGACCCGAACCGTCCCCGACGCGTTGACGGCGAAGTTCGCATCGCGCGGGGCGCGGTCGAGGTGCGCCTCGAGCCGCGCGAAATAGCGGTCGGCGGCGGGACCGGCGAATGCGAGCGGTGTGGTTCCGTTCGCCGGCAGCTGGAGGATCGTCGCGAGCCGCCACCGCGGGATCCGAAGCCGCGTCGGACCGGCCACCACGGTGACCGATGCGGCGATCACCTGGCTCGCCGCGCGCTGTGTCCCGGCCAGCGAGTCGACCGTCACGGTGGGCGTGACCAGCTTGACCGGCAGGGCGACCGGTGCGCGATGGAGCGACGCGAGCGCGTCGACCAGGACGCTACGGGCTGCGGCGCGGTCGAGGGAGCGGCCGGTCGAGCCAGGCGCGATCGTGATGTGCAGCCCGCGCCTGACGAGCCTCGCCTCGCGATGCGGCGTGTCGATCGCCGCTGCGAGGAGGCCGAGCTCGTAGTTGAGTCCTGGGCCGTACGCACTCGTCGGGGCTGCGATGTCCTTGGGGAAGACCTGAAGCTCGAGCCGCCGGTAGCCGCGCACCGGCCCGAACCCCGCGCCGGTGCGGTGGGCACTCGCGACAGCGGTAGCCCAGTCGGCCTGGACGCCGAGCCGCGACGGCGCCAGGCGGAAGCTCTTGCCGCCCGCCGTGAAGGTGACGGGAACGTGCGAGAGGCGCGCCGAACGCCGCTCCAGGAGCCGCGTCGCCGCGGCCGGTGTCAGCCCGCCGACGTCGACGCCGCCGACGCGCGTCCCCTGTGCGAGCTTGGCCGGCGAGCCGGCGAAAACGAGGCCGAGCGCAACCACGGCCACGCACGCGATGACCAACACCACCCCGAGCCGAACCCAGATCCGCGCGCCCCCTGACACGCGCCGCCGGGTCCGGACAGCCGTCGAAGACGCTGCCACGGCCGTGGCATGGTAGCCGCGGTTCCGGCCGCTAGAAAACGAACAGCTCGACGCCGCCCGAGACGTTCAGCTCGATCCCGGTGACGTAGGCGGCCAGGTCGGAGCAGAGGAAGGCGATGGCGTTCGCGATGTCCTGAGGCTCGCCCGGGCGCTTGAACACGGTCCGGTTGGCGATGCGCTCGTTCATCGCCGCGTTGGCCATGTGGAACGCCTCGGTCCCGATGATCCCCGGGACGATTGCGTTCGCCGTGATCCCGTGCCGGCCGCCTTCCATGGCGAGCGTCTTCGTGAGCCCCAACAGGCCGGCCTTGGTCGTCGAGTACGACGCCTGACCGAAGCCGCCGAGCGTGCCCGCGACCGACGCCATGTTGACGATCCGCCCCCACTTCCGTTCCTTCATGTGCGGCCAGACGGCTTGCGCGCAGTTGAAGGCGCCGCTCAGGTTCACGCGCAGGTCGCGCTCCCAGAGCTCCTGCTGCTGGTCGCCGAACTGGCCGACGTGGTCGAGCGTGCCTGCGTTGTTGACGAGGATGTCGACCGAGCCGAGCTCGTCGACGGCCTTCGAGACCGCGGCCGCGACCTGGTCGCGATCGGTCACGTCGCAGCGGACGGCGAGCGCGCGCCGGCCCATCGCCCGGATCTCATCCGCCGCCGACTCGGTCCCGACGAGACCCTGCGTGCGCGCCACCTGCGCGAGCGGGCCGTAGGAGTCGGTCTCCTCCGAGAGCTCCGACTCGACGAGCAGGTCGGCGATCACGACGTCGGCGCCCGCGCGTGCCAGGGTCAGCGCGTCGGCCCGTCCCAGGCCGCGCGAGCCACCGGTGACGAGCGCGACCCGCCCGCTCAGATCGATCTCGATGCTCATGGCGCGACCCTAACCTGCTCCGCTAGGTGCGTGGCAGGAAGATCTCCTTGGCGATCACGAGCCGCTGGATCTGCGAGGTGCCCTCGTAGATCTGGAAGAGCTTCGCGTCGCGCATGAGCTTCTCCACCGGGTACTCCTTCATGTACCCGTAGCCACCGAAGACCTGGACTGCGTCGGTCGTCACCTTCATCGCCGTGTCGGCGGCGAAACGCTTCGCGAACGATGAGTAGAGCGTCGCGCGCTCACCGCGGTCGAGCATCCAGGCGGCCTGCCACGTGAGCAGGCGCGCGGCCTCGATCTCGGTCGCCATGTCGGCGATCATGAAGTTGACGCCCTGGTGCATCGCGATCGGGACGTCGAACGTGACGCGCTGCTTGGCGTAGTCGACGGCCAACTCGAAGGCGGCCTGCGCAACGCCGACGGCGCCGATCGCCGTGCCCGGCCGCGTGAAGTCGAGCGTCTGCATGGCGAGCTTGAATCCGTCACCTTCCTGGCCGAGACGGTTCGCCGCAGGCACGACGACGTCGGAGAGCGCGAAGGCGGACGTGTCGGTCGCGCGCTGGCCCATCTTGTCGAGGTGCTGCTCGACCGTGACCCCCGGTGTATCCATCGGCACGATGAACGCGGACATCCCTCGATGCCCCTTCGTCGTATCGGTCTTCGCGAAGACGACCGTCCAGTCCGCATACCCGGCGTTCGTGATGAACGTCTTCGACCCGTTCAGAACGTACTCGTCCCCGCGGCGCTCGGCCGTCGTCTTCAGGCGTGCGACGTCGGAGCCGGCCTCGGGCTCGGAGAGACCGAACGAGCACAGGATCGGACGCTCGATCAGCGGCGGCAGCCACGTCGCCTTCTGCTCGTCGGTGCCGGCGACGACCACAGGCCCGGCACCGAGGCTGTTCGCGCCGAGCGACGTGCCGATGCCCGTGCAGCCCCAGTTGAGCTCCTCGCCGACGAGCATGCCGTCGAACGTGCCGAGGGCCAGGCCGCCGTACTCGGCGGGCACGTGCAGGTTCATGAGGCCGAGCTCGTGCGCCAGCTCGATCACGTCGGCCGGATGCTTCATCGCCACGTCGTACTCGGCGGCACGTGGGCGGATCTCCTTCGCCGCGAACTCGCGCGCGAGCGCCCGCAGCTCCTTCTGCTCGTCCGTCAGCGCGAACGAGACGCCGCCGACCCCTTGTTCCACCGCTGCCATCGCCAGGCTCCCTACTCTTGATTGACTGGTCAGTCAAAATCGTAGCCCCGCGCTCAGCGCCCCGCAAGCGGGCTCTACAGTTGACGGGATGGGAAAGCTCTACGAGCGGATCGACCCGAAGCTCGCGGCCTGGATCGGCCGGCAGCGCCTCTTCTTCGTCGGCACGGCGCCCGTTCGAGGGAGCCACGTGAACGTCTCGCCCAAGGGCCCGATCGAGACCCTGCGCATCGTCGACGAGCGCACCGTGGAGTACGTGGACCACGTCGGCAGCGGCGCCGAGACGGCCGCTCATCTGCGCGAGAACGGCCGCATCTGCCTCATGCTGTGCGCGTTCGAGGGGCCGCCGCGTATCGTGCGGCTCCACGGCCGGGGCGAGGTGGTCCCTGCCGCAGACCCCGGCGACGGTGTGCGGGGTGTCATCCGCATCCACGTCGAGCGCATCGCCGACTCGTGCGGTTACGGCGTGCCGCTGATGGATTACGTCGGTGAGCGGCCCCAGCGCGACGCATGGCTGCGGTCGAAGGGCGAGGACGGCATCCGCACCTACGTCGAGGAGCGAAACGCCGAGTCGCTCGACGGCCTGCCGGCGTTCGCGGACTAGCTGATTACAGCTCGCCGTGGAAGTAGTCGACGGCGCTGTCGAGGGCGAACAGCTTGCCGGGCGGCCAGACACCCACCTTGTTCGAGTCCGGATAGACCGAGACCGTCACCTCGGGCCGCGTCGACATGATCGCGACGCGCACGGTTTCGTCCGTGTTGTTCGTCACCTTGTGCGCCCCGTTCTCGTCGGGCGGGAAGAACGCAACGTCCCACGGGCCCAGCTCTCGCTCGCCCTCGGGCGTGCGCAGGGTCGGCCGGCCGACGAGCACGATCAGCCACTCGTCGATCCCGAGCTCGTAGTGGTAGGGGCAGACGCTGTTTCCGGGCGGCAGCTCGTAGACCGACAGGCCGAGCTGCGAGGCGCCGACGAGCGGGCCGACGCGCACGTAGCCGCAGGTGTAGCCCGCCGGGTCACCCTCGTCCCACTTGGGCTGTACGGCGAAGAGGTTGACCTCGCTCATCGCTCGCCGTCCCAGTACGCGCGGTCCGGCCCGAGCGCCGTCCGCTTGATGAACCCCGGCCCCGAGACCTTGACCTTTCCGCTGTCCGGGTAGACGCAGGCGTCGGCACCCTGCGGAATAGTCGACGGCATCGCGATGCGAACGGTCGCGGCGCCGTCGTTTCGAAACAGGTGCGCGCCTTCGGGCCCCGGTCGAAAGCAGACCACGTCGCCGGGACGAAGCGTCCGTTCGCCTGCGGGCGCCCTCAAGGTCACCTCGCCCGTGATCACGATCGCCCACTCCTCGTCGCCGAGCTCGAAGTGGTAGGGCCAGCCCGTCTGCCCGGACGGGAGCTCGTAGACGCTGAGCCCCGTCAGCTTGGCTCCGACGTCGTCGGTGATGCTCCGCAGCGAGAACTCGTGGCCCGCCGGCTGGTCGGGCATCTCGAGCGGCTCGACCTCGAGCGAGAGCAGGTTGAGGACGCCGCTCACGCGCTCATGCTGCCAGACCGGAATGCACGACGTCGACGACAGTCGTCACCGCGCGGTCGACGTCGTTCGCGTCTCCTGGAAGCCGGCCGAGGACCCAGCCGGTGAGGATCTCCTCGTGGGCGCCGTACAACGCCCAGGCGGCGATCGTCGGGTCGAGGTCCTCCCGCGCCTCGCCGCGCGCCTGCGCGCCCTCGATGATGCGTGCGAGCGTGTCGAAGAGCTCGCCGATCTCCGCGACCCGGCTGCCCACCGCCGGACCGCGGGCAACCTCGCGCACGAGCACGCGGACGAGGTCGGGCGTCTGCAGCCACGCCCCGAGATAGATGCGGGCGAAGAGCCGCAGCTGCTCGCGCAACGGATAGTCCGAGCTTTCGATCCGGCGCGTCTCGGCGACGAGCGCCGACCACGTGTCGCGGAACACCGTGTCGAGCACGTCGTCCTTCGAACGAAAGTAGTGGTAGAGCAACCCGTGCGCGACACCCGCCTCGGTTGCGATGTCGCCGACCCGCGAGGCATGGAAACCCTTCTCGGCGAAGACCCGCACGGCGGCGTCGAGCAGCTCGGCCCTTCGGTCAGCGACGCGTTCGACCATCCAGGCCTGAGCATAATCAGCCGCGATGCAGCCGCTTCGGGGGACGACCGTGGCCGATCTCTCCCGCTACCTGCCGGGCCCGTACGCGAGCCGAGAGCTGCTCCGTCTCGGCGCCCGCGTCGTGAAGATCGAGTCGCCGGACGGCGATCCGCTGCGACACACATCGCCTGGCCCGTACGAGGTCCTGAACGACGGCAAGGAGATTCTGACGTGGGACGCGCGCGCAGAGCCGCCGCCCGCGGTCCTCGGCGAGGCCGACGTCGTGCTCGAGGGGTTCCGACCGGGAGTCTGGGAACGGCTGGGTGTCGATTTGTCGCCGACGGCGATCCTGTGCTCGATCACCGGCTTCGGCGGAGACGGCTCGCGGGCGAACCAGGCCGGCCACGACCTGAACTACCTCGGCTACGCGGGGGTGCTCGCGGACACGGCTCCCGCTCTCCCGCCGGTGCAGATCGCCGACCTGGCCGCGGGCGCCCAGGCGGCGGTGATCGAGATCCTCGCTGCGCTGCTCGAGCGGGCGCAGACCGGCCACGGCGGCAGGATCGTCATCTCGATGACGGACGGCTCGCACCGCCTCGTCGCATACCGCCTCGCCGGCGAGGCCGCTCCGCGCCTGCTCACCGGCGGCATCGCCTGCTATGGCATCTACGAGACTGCCGACAGCCGCTACCTGACGGTCGCGGCACTCGAGCCGAAGTTCTGGCAGCGGCTCTGCGAGCTGCTCGAGCGGCCGGACCTCGCCGATCGCGCCTTCGAGCCCGCTCTGCCCGAGCTCGAGGACCTGTTCCGCTCACGCACGCTGGCGGAGTGGCTCGCGCTGCTCGAGCACGAGGACACGTGCGTCGGCCCGGTGCTGTCTCTGGAGGAAGCGGCCGCCGAGCTCACATGAAGGCTGCGTTCAGATGAAGGCTGCGGCGATCGTCTTCGCGCTGTTCGGGATCCACGTCGGGCCGGCCCGCGTGCTTCCGGTCGGCTACGCGCCGGCCTGGAGCCCCGACGCAGAGCGCATTGCGTACGTCACGCGCGGCGACCTCTGGGTGATGGACCGTGACGGATCGCACCGCTCGGTCCTCGTCCGCATGGCCGATGAGCCGTCCTGGGGGCCGAACGGCCGCCGCCTCGCGTTCGTCCGCGGCGGCTGGGTGTGGAGCGTGCGCGCCGACGGCGGCGACGAACGGCGTCTCGCTCGCGGCGACCACCCGGACTGGTCGCCGGACGGCTCGCGCATCGCGTTCGACCGCGACGGCGAGGTCCTCACTGCCCGCTGGTGGTACGCCGGCGCGCTGAAGCACGCCGGGGAGGGAACGGATCCGGCCTACGCGCCCGATGGACGGCTCGCCGTCGTCCGGGACGGCTCGATCGTCGTCGGGGGCCGAGTCGTCGTCGCGCGGGGCCTGTCGCCCGACTGGTCGGCCGACGGACGGCTCGCCTGGGTTCGAGACGGCGTCATCTACGTCGCCGGGCGGAAGTTCCACCGCGGCTGGCAGCCCGCGTGGCGCCCGCCGCGCCGCGTCCGCGAGCTCCTGCCCGACTTCGACCAGCGTGCGCCGACCGGTCTCGTGATCGCCGGCGCTCCCGGACACTGGCTGCTCGGATTCACGTCGCTCGTCGACAACCTCGGGCCGGGCAGCTCGATCCTCGTCGGCGTTCGACAGCCCGGGGCAACGCGGATGGCCGGCACGCAGCACGTGCGGCTCGCGAACGGCGCGACCCGGACGTATCCGGACGTCGCCCAGTTCCGGTACACGAACTCGCCTCCACACCACCACTGGCATCTGATGCGCTTCGACAGCTTCGAGCTGCGCGCCCTCGACGGCCGCACCGTCGTGCGCGATCGCAAGAGCGGCTTCTGCCTCGCAGACCACTGGGGCGCCGCACCCGGCTCGTATCCGGGACGCCACCCAGTCTTCCTCGGCGACTGCGAGCAGTACCACCCGGACGCGACGCGCGTCGCGATGGGCGCGTCGCCCGGCTTCACCGATCGGTATCCCGCGTTCTTCCACGGCCAGAACGTCGACGTGACCGGTGTGCCCGCCGGCGTCTACGACCTGACGCATCGAGTCAACGCGACGATGCAGCTGCGCGAGCTCCGCTACGAGAACGACGCGGCGTCGGTGCGTCTGCGGCTGGCGTGGCGGGACGGCACCCCGAGCGTGCGGGTGCTGCGCTCGTGCCAGGCTTCAGCGCAGTGCTAGCTTCGGCGCGAAGCGCGCCTGAGCGTGCCAGGCGGCCAGGGCGAGCACGAAGGTCGCCCCGGCGACGATCACGAGCGCCTGGGCTGCGAGCCCGAAGGCAACCGCCTCCTCGGTGCGAACGCCGGCGGCGACGAGGATCGCGGCGCCGGCTCCGGCCTGCACGGCCGCTCCCGCGGGCGCGACGGGCAGCACGGCCGACGCGGCCGACGCGCAGACGAAGGCAATCGCGAGCGCATAGTGCGTGCCGAGCCCCAGAGCGGCGAGGAGGACGAAGATCGCGAGGGAGCGGAGCACCCACGAGAGCGCCACCGCCGCCCAGGCCCACAGCGTCTCTCGCCGGGGTGTGGCGTGCAGACGCAGCCAGCGGCCGACCCGGAAGCGCTCTACGAAGGCGAAACGTGCGATTCGCGGCAGCGCGAGCACGAGCCCCGCAGCAGCGACCCCGGCCGCGACGATCACAGCGAGGCCCGCCTGCATCCACCCGCCGAAATTGACGGCCGCGAGCGCCACCGCCGCGAGGGGCGTCATCGCTGCGCTGTCGATCAGCCCGAGCAGGACGAGTGAGAGCGCGACTGCGCCGTAGCTCGCGGTGCGCTTGCGGCAGCGGCGCACCACTGCGACGCGAATCACCTCGTCGCAGCGACCCGGCAAGGCGATCCCGCCGACCGATGCAGCACCGCCCGCCGCGGCAAGCGTCAGGACGGCGGGGCGCTCGGCGTCGCTGAAGAGACGCTGCCAGCCCCACGCCTTGGCGGCGTAGGCGAAGACGAAGATGACGGCCGCGACGGCGACGAGCCAGAGATTCGCACTGTGGAGCGGCCAGCCCGTCCGGGCGAAGTGGCGCGCCACCAGGGCTGCCGTCACGACGGCGAGCAGCACGAAGAGTGCGGTTGAAAGGCGTTTCCAGGGCAAGACTAAGGCGCTAATCGGCAGCCGGGCCGCCGACCTGCATCCCTCACGTTGTAGCGTCTTTCGCCTCCGGCTGCGGGAGCAGCCGCTCCCTGATCCCGCCGAGCGCCGACGTCAACTCGCTGGGGATCACCCAGACCTTGTTGGCCTCGCCCTGCGCGATCTGAGGCAGCACCTGCAGGTACTGGTAGGCGAGCAGCTGCGGATCGGGGTTCCCGGCGTGGATCGCCTGGAAGACGGTGCCGATCGCCTCAGCCTGTCCCTGGGCGGCGAGGATCGCGGCCTGCTTCTGCCCTTCCGCCTTGAGGATCGCCGACTGCTTCTCGCCTTCCGCGGTCAGGATCTGCGCCTGCTTGACGCCCTCGGCCTGCAGGATCGCCGCCCGCTTCTCGCGGTCGGCCCGCATCTGCTTCTCCATCGTGTCCTTGATCGAAGGCGGCGGGTCGACGGACTTCAGCTCGACCCGATGGACCCGGATGCCCCACTTGCCGGTCGCCTCGTCGAGGATCCCGCGCAGCTGGTCGTTGATCGTCTCGCGCGACGTGAGGGTCTGCTCCAGCGTCATCCCGCCGATCACGTTGCGCAGGGTTGTGACGGTGAGGAGGTCGATCGCGTTGACAGGGTTCGCGATCTCGTAGGTCGCGGACTTGGGGTCGGTGACCTGGAAGTAGATGACCGTGTCGATGTTGACGACCAGGTTGTCCTCGGTGATCACGGGCTGCGGCTCGAACGAGACCGCCTGCTCGCGCAGGTCGAGGAGCGGCTTGACGCGATCGACGAACGGCACCACGAGGGTCAGTCCCGGCGTCAGGGTGCGCGAGTAGCGCCCGAGGCGCTCGACGACGCCGGCCTGCGCCTGGGGGATCACGCGCACCGTCTTCCAGAGCGCGACGAGAATGAAGAGCACGATCACTCCGGCCACGATGAGCGGAATCAAGGAAACCTCCTATTCGGCGACGAGCGCTGTTGCGCCGTCGATCTGGACGACATCGACCGTCTTACCTTCGGGGAACACATCGTCATCGAGGTACGAGCGCGCGCTCCACTCCTCGCCGCCGATGCGGACACGGCCGCCGTGCCGGTCGACCCGGCGCGTGACGAGCCCCGGCTTTCCGACCAGCGCGTCGGTTCCGGTCCGGGACAGAGCCGGCATCCGGACATGGCGGCGCGCGATCGGGCGCAGGATGAGCAGGGAGGCGACCGAGCAGACGATGAAGACGATCAGCGAGCCGAGCGTTCCCGCGCCGAGCAGTGCGGCCAGCGCTGCTGCCGCCGCAGCGAGCGCGACCGGGCCGAGGAAGAAGAGCCCCGGCGTGAGCACCTCGCCGATCGCGAGCGCGACGGCGATCAGCACCCAGATGACGACGCTCACGGAGCCAGCTTAGTTCAGGCCCAGCGCCGCAGGCAGGGCGCGCAGGTCGGTCAGGCGCCCAGGAACATCGGGATGGCGGCCGTCGCGATCGATCAGCAACGCGCGCATCCCGACGGCTCGCGCACCCTCGATGTCGTCCTCGAGTTGATCGCCGACCATCACGGCGTCCGGCGGCGCGACGTCGAGCAGTTCGAGCATCCGCAGGAAGATCGCCTCGTGCGGCTTGGTCTTGCCGTGATCCCGCGACGTGAGCACCGCGTCGACCGCGAGGTCGTGGTGCTCGACGAACCGACCGAGATCACGCGCGGAGTTCGAGAGTAGCCCGACCTTGAGCCCGCGGGCGCGCAGCAGCTCGAGGACGGGGACAGCGTCGTCGAAGAGGTCGAAGTTCCCGGCGTGCTCCCAGGCCCGCGTCAGCTCTGCGGCGCAGCCGTACGTGTCGCCGACCCCGCCCATCCCCTCGACGATCCGCTGGGTGAAGAGGATCCAGATCTCCTCGTCGTGCTCGAGCTCCGGGTGCCGCTCGAGCGTCTCGAGAGCGGCCAGGCGCGCTGACGGATACAGCGAAGGATCGAGCGTCAACCCGTAGCGAGCACCAAGCCGCGCATATCCCTCCGGCCCAAGATCAGGCCCAGGCCGAGCAATCGTGAAGTCCACGTCGAATATCACTGCTTTCAACATCGGTGACCGACGATAGCCGGGCCACCTGGTGTCCCCTGTGTCTCGGTCGTTGCCCGGGCTTCAGCCCGGGCAACGAGCTAGGCAGCCGCCCGCATTCCGGGCCGCCGGTACCGAACCAGCGGCCGCGCCGGGCGCGCGAAGAAGAAGGGGGCCCGCGGGGGAAACCTGGTTTCCCCCGCGTCTATCGGGGTGCCGAGATTTGAACTCGGGACCTCTCCGACCCGAACGGAGCGCGCTACCAGGCTGCGCCACACCCCGAAGGGGGGACAGGTTAGCGGAGGAAGTCGAGCGCAGCCCGGGCGCAGACCTCGGGACGCTCGGAGATCAACAGGTGCCCGCAGTCGGCGATCACGCGCAGGGGAGCACGCAGACGGCGTGCGTATTCGAATGCGTCCTCGAGCGGTACCTGGCGATCGTCGGAGCCCCAGAGCAGCAGGACAGGGGCGGTCACGCGGGCGAGGTCGAGCCGCGGGTCGTCCGCGTTGAGCGCCCTGCCGGCGCCGAGCGCATCGGTGTGCAGCGTCGGCCCGTGGAGCAGGCCGTGCACAGCGCGTTCGGTCAGCAACTCCGGATTCGCGACCTCGAACGGGCCGAACACGAATCGCCGCAGGCGCGGTGAGCGCGCGATCCGTCCGGCCCGGCGGCCGGCGATGCGGCCGGGCTGGACGATTCCGGCGAGCGAGATCGTGAGGCCCGCGCCCCGCGTCGAGCTCGAGATGCCTGCGGGCGCCGCCAGGACGAGCCGCCGGACGAGCTCGGGCCGGCGCTCGGCGAGCCGCAGCGCCACCGCCCCGCCCATCGAGTGGCCGAAGACGTCGACCGGCTGGCCCTGGACGCAGGCTGCCACGGCGTCGGCGTAGGCGGCGAGGCCCGGCGCCGCGGGCAGGGCGGACGAGCCGGCGTGCCCGGGCAGGTCGGGAATCAGGAGCGCCCGGCCGGGCAGGAGCGGAGCCAGCTCGCTGAAGTTCCAGGCGGCGCCGCCGTACCCGTGGATCAGCAGCAGAGGCGGCCCTTCCCCGCCGGCATAGAGCCGGAGGCGGGCGCCCCGGTAGGAGACGTGGCGCTCCTCGAGCCCGGCCAACAAATCGGTCGCATCCGTCATGGAGATCGATTATTGTTCGACCCAGATGAGCTTGGCAGCATCAGGGGGCGGCGAGTGAAGCTCCCCGTCCCGTGCCACCAGGAGTTGGATCCCTAGCCCGCCTGCGCTTGAGCGCGGCGGGCTTTTTCGTACGTGAGAACGAGGAGGAAGGGAGCACGATGGCAAACCACCTGACGCCCGACGAGCTGTCGAAGGAGACCGGGATCGATCGTGAAGAAGTGATCCGGATCTGCCTCGAGGAGAGCGTGCCGATCTACCACGGCAAGATCGACAAGACACTCTTCTCCGCGCAGCTCGAGGCGCTCGGGGCGCTCTCGGCTCACAACTAGCTGAGCCGGGCGAAAGCCTAGTTACCGGCCGCGGCGGTCTTCTTACGGGAAGGCGCCGCGGCCTTCTTCTTTCCAGCGGGCTTCTTCGAGGCCGCCGCGACAGACGCGCGCAGGGCCTCCATCAGGTCGACGACCGGAGTCGGAGCCTCGGGCTCGGGAAGCTCGAAGTCGACGCCGGCCAGCTTCGCCTCGAGGAGCTCGCGCAACGACTCTCGATACTCGCTCTTCAGGTCGGCCGGGTCGAACGGCGCGGAGAGCGACGCGATGATCTGCTTGGCGAGATCGAGCTCCGGTCCCTTGACCTCAGCCGCCGCGACGGCCTGGTCGATCTCGGCGTGATCCTTCACGTCCTCGTTGATGAACAACGTCTCGAGAGCGAGCGCGTCACCCATCGCCCTGATCAGGCAGAGCTTCTCCTTACCGGCGAGCACGAACCGGCCGAGGGCGGCCACCTCGGCCTCCTTCATCGCCTCGTGCAGGAGCACATACGGGCGCCGCGCCGCCTCCGCAGCGGCGGGCACGAGGAAGTAGGTGCGGTCGAAGTAGACCGGGTCGACCTCCTCGAGCCGGACGAAGCGGCTGATGTCGATCGAGCGTGACGTGTCGTGCTGTTCGATCGCCTCGAGATCGGCGTCCTCGATCTTCACGAACTGCCCCTTCGACACCTCCCACCCCTTCACGAGCTCGTCGGACTCGACGACACGCTCGTGGAACGGGCAGTAGCGCTGCTGCTTGATCGGCGTGCCGCACTCGCGATGCAGGAGGCGGAACGAGATGTCCGACTGCCGGGCAGCGGGCTTGGTCGCGGGAGCGAGCCCGACCGGGATGTTGACGAGACCGAAGCTGACTGAGCCGTTCCAGGATGTACGCATCTGCAGGGAAAGTGTAGTAGGAGAGCGTGGATTCGCGCTGACGCCTGCCACTCCTTTGGATGAACTAGATTTCGCCCAGGTGACCACCCGGCCGAGAACGATCGCCAATCTGTGGCGTGACGCGATGGCCGAGGGTCGGGCCGATCCCGCCTACCTGCACGAGGTCGACGGCGAGTGGCGTGAGGTCACGTGGCGTGAGGCCGACGAGGCGGTCGGCGAGCTCGCAAACGGCCTGCTGGACCTCGGGATCGCGAAGGGACAGTCGTTCGCGCTGCTCGGGAGAACGAACCTCGAGTGGGCGCTCTTCGACTTCGCCCTGGCGCACGTCGGCGCCGTCGGGGCGCCGATCTACTCGTCGAGCTCGGAGCGCGACGTCAAGTACGTGCTCGAGCACTCGCAGGCTGTCGGCGTCCTCGTCGAGAACGAGGAACAGCGTGCGAAGGTCGAGGGCGCAGGCCTCGCCCACATCATCTCGTTCGCCGAGCTCGACGATCTCCGCGCGCGCGGCCGTGCGTACGCGGCCGCGAATCCGAACGCGCTCACCGAGCGAGCCGACTCGATCGACGAGGACGACCTCTTCACGTTCATCTACACATCGGGCACGACCGGCCCGCCGAAGGCCTGCATGATCCGGCACCGGAACTACTACGCGATGGTCGTGAAGGGCGACGAGATGGAGCGCCGGCTCACCATGCCGGGGGACCTGATGCTGCTGTACCTCCCGCTCGCGCACAACTACGGGCGGCTTCTGCACCTGTCCGCGCCCCACGTCGGCTTCTCGATCGCGTTCCTCGCCGATCCGATGCGCGCCGCGGCCGAGCTGACGCGCGTGCGCCCCACGCTCTTTCCGAGCGTGCCCCGCGTCTACGAGAAGATTCACGCCGCCGTCGTCGCCAAGTTCGACGAGGAGGCAGGTGCCCGCCGCAGGCTGATCGACTGGTCGCTCGGCGTCGGCAAGCGTGTCTCGACGCTCCGCCAGGCACGGCAGCCCGTACCGCGCGCGCTCGCCCTCCAACACGCGCTCGCCGACAAGCTCGTCTACGCCAAGGTGAAGGCGCAGCTCGGTGGCCGGCTCCGGGTCGCGAACGCGGGCGGCGCGCCTCTGTCGCGCGACGTCGCCGAGTTCTTCCATGCAATCGACATCCTGATCCTCGAGGGCTACGGCCTGTCAGAAGTGACGACTGCGGCGACCGTCAACCGCGAGGAGGACTTCAGGTTCGGCACCGTCGGCAAGGCGCTCCCGGGCGTCGAGCTGCTGATCGCCGAGGACGGCGAGATCCTGATCCGGTCGAACACCGTCTTCGCGGGTTATTTCCACGATCCCGAGGCGACCGCCGAGGCGCTCGACGATGAGGGCTTCGTGCACACCGGCGATGTCGGCCATCTCGACGACGATGGTTTCCTCGTGATCACCGACCGGAAGAAGGACATCATCGTCACCGCCGGGGGCAAGAACGTCTCGCCTCAGAACCTCGAGAACGAGCTGAAGGCGCAGCCGGCGATCTCCCAGGCGCTCATCGTCGGCGACCGCCGTCCTTACATCGTCGCCCTCATCACGATCGATCCGGATGCGCAGGTCGACGTCGGAGAGGCAGCCCAACGCGCAGTCGACGCCGTCAACGACGGTCGCTCCGGCTTCGAGCAGATCAAGCGGTTCCGGGTCCTGCCGCGCGACTTCACCATCGAGCACGGCGAGCTGACGCCCACGCTGAAACTCCGCCGCAAGATCGCCCTCGAGCATTTCGCCGAGGACGTAGACGCGCTCTACGCCGACAGCTGAAAAGTTGGCACAAAGTGGTTCACCGTCCAGAGAGCGACACCGCCTAGTCACCCATACCGCCGGGTCAGCTACGTCCCGCTGCCGGAGCCGGGCTTCGCCCGGCGGGAGGCGACGAGCGGTCCCACGGGCGGCGATCCCGGAAGGGAGGGTCTCGGGAGGGAAACCCGTGGTTTCCCTCCCGACTAAAGAATTCGTCGGGCGCCGACGTAGGTCGCCGAGTACCAGCCTTCGGAGAGGCTGGAGATCTTGACGACGTCGCCGGTGTGCGGTGCGTGGACGAACTGGCCGCCGCCGATGTAGATGCCGACGTGACCGACGCCGTCGAAGAAGACGAGGTCGCCCGGCTGCAGCTGGTCGCTCGAGACCGGGACGCCCATCGCATACAGCGCATAGGTCGAATGCGGGAGCGAGACGCCGACCTGGGCGAACGCCCACATGACGAGGCCGGAGCAGTCGAATCCGCCCGGCGAGGCGCCTCCCCAGACATACGGCGTGCCGAGCTCGCCCAGCGCGACGCCGACGACACCGCCATGCGTCGACGGCGGCGCGACCACGGTGGACGCCTCGGGGGCGACGGCGCTGATGCCGACGACGGTGTCCGACGCCTGCTGCTGCTGGGCGCGATGAGCTGCGAAGATCTGCGCCTGCACCTGCTGCGCCATCTGCAGCTGGCGGCGCCGCTCGGCGGCGATCATGGACGCGATCTGGCCCTTGATCGAGTTGTAGAGGGTCTGCTGCTCCGAGATCCGGGATTCGATCGACCGCTTCGCCGCGGCACGCTCCGCAACCACGCGCTGCTGGTCTCGGCGCGCCGTTGCGAGCTGGGCGCGGTTCCGGATGACGGCGGTGCGGAAGGTCTTGACCTGCCCGAGGACGTTGGTGTCGAGGGAGGTCACGCTGCGGGCGTTGTCGAGCCGGCTGATCATGTCGTCGAGGCTCTTCGCGCCGAGGATCACCTCGATCGTCGAGGTCTGCTCCGTGGAGTACAGCGCCACGATCCGCTGGGCGATCACCCGCTGGCTCGCCTTCAGGTTGTGGCGGGCGATTCGGAGCTCACGCTTGTTCTCGCGGAGGTCGCCCTGGATCTTCGCCAGCCGGGCCGTCGACGCCGCGTACTGCGAGCGCGCCTGCTCGAGCTGGTCGGAGAGGGTGCGCAGCTGCACCATCACCTGGTCTGCCTGCGCCCGCTTCGATGCGACGGACGAAGGGTCGGCAAGAGCAGGAACCGCCGCCACGAGGACAAGGCAGATACCCGCGAGCACATACGGCGCGCGTCCCAACCTGCTTATGACAATCCCCTTGCGAGGGGCCGGGACGGGCGCACCGGGAGGGGCCGGCACGTCACGAAGGCAGGAGGCTAGCAGGCCCGCCGGACGCCTGCACTGTTGAACTGCCGAAATCGTGTCAAAACGCACACAATTCTGCGCGTCCTGGAACTTTCCTTCCCGGGGCGTGGTACGGTCCCCGCCTCGTGCTTGGGCAGGCACAAACGCCGTGGCGGCGCTTGCTTTCGCTCGCTGCCATCGCCCTGGTCGTCCTCGCGGCCCCGACGCTCGGCCTTGCCGGGTCGTCGCAGTCTGCCTCGTCGCTGCGCACAGAGAACGCACAGCTGGAGGCACGGTCGCGGTCGGCAGTCCTGCAGCTGTATTCACTCGACCAGCGCCTCGTCTCGGCCAGGTCGCGCGTCGTTGCGCTCGACCAGCAGGCTGCCTCGCTTCGCGCCGAGCGCACGAGCCTCGCGCATCAGCTCCAGGTCGCGCGTCGCGGCGACCGGCTGGCACAGGCGCGGCTCGCGGCCAGGCTCCGCCTGCTCTACGAGTCGGGCAACGTCGAGCCGCTCGAGATCCTGTTCGGGGCGAAGAACCTCGACGATGCGCTCTCGAGCCTCGACAACCTGAGCCGTATGTCCGCCCAGGGTGAGGACGTGCTCAACCAGCTCGCCGTCGCCCGCAAGTTGCTCTCGACTGCTCAGGCCAACCTGTCGAAGCGCGAGGCGGCGATCAACGCAGCGGCGGCGGCCGCGCGCGCGACCGAGGAGTCCCTCGCACAAACCCGGGCGGCGCGCGCGTCGTACCTCTCGTCCCTGGCGACCCAGCGGCGCCTGAACGACCACCAGATCTCGGCCTTCGTCGCACGGGCGCAGGCGGCGCAAGCCCGGACGCTCGAGCTCCAGCATGTGACGGCCGCTGACGCGCGCATGGCGCCGGCGCCGGCCCAGCTCGCCGCGCCGGCGCTGGCAGAAGGCGTGCGGACGATCACGGTCACCGCGACCGGCTACTCGCTGCCGGGCAGCACGTCAACCGGGCTCCCGGTCGGCTGGGGCGTCGCGGCGGTCGACCCGTCCGTGATTCCGCTCGGCACCCACATGGTCGTCCCGGGCTACGGGATTGCCGTCGCCGCGGACACCGGTGGATCGGTCGTCGGCGCGACGGTCGACCTCTGGTTCCCGACGACCGCCCAGGCGAACGCGTGGGGCCGCCGCACCGTGTCTGTCGTGCTCCAGTAGCCGTGGCTACGATCCGGGCGCCCAGGTTGAGCGTCCCCGATAACACCCAGCACCATCCGCGCGTTCTCCTCGTGGACGATCATGACCTGTTCCGGACGGGCCTCCGTAACTTGCTCGAGGAGCAGGACGTGCAGGTCGTCGGCGAATGCGCGAACGGAGCCGATGCCCTCGAGGCGGTCCTGGAGCTCGCGCCCGACGTCGTCGTGATGGATCTCAACATGCCCGGTCTCACGGGCGTGGAGGCGACGCGGCAGATCTCCAAGGTCGCGCCCCTGACGCGCGTCCTGGTGCTGACGATCTCGGACGAGGACAGCGACGTGATGGACGCGATCCTCGCGGGGGCGTGCGGCTACCTCCTGAAGGACGCGACGATCCCCGAGCTGATGCAGGGCATCCGCTCGGCCGCGGTCGGGGAGTCGCTCGTCTCGCCGACGATCGCCGCCAAAGTGCTCCAGCGCGTTCGCACAGCCGGAGCGATGCCTCATGACGCCGAATCGATCCAGACCGAGCTTTCCGACCGCGAGCTACAGGTGCTGAAGCTGATCGCGAGCGGGAAGGACAACGCCTCGATCGCCGCCGATCTGCACATCAGCCCGAAGACCGTCAAGAACCACATCTCGAACATCCTGATGAAGCTGCAGATCGAGAACCGGATCCAGGCCGCGGTCTACGCGGTTCGGTCTGGTCTGGCCTGAGCTAGGAACGGGTTTCGGCAAGTGCGCGCCGCAGCTCGGCGAGGCGCTCGCGCAGCTCGTGCAGCTCGGCCGCGTTGCGGTCGAGCTTCCTCGTGACCTCCGTCAACTCCGCAGCGACCGCGGTCAGCTGCTGCTCGAGCCGCCCACGCTCGGCCTCCAGGGCAAGCGCTCCGGCGTAGCCGTCGGTCAGGGTCCGCTCGAGACGCTCGCAGTCGGGCGCCGGAGCCTCGAGGAGCTCCGTGATCTGCTCGAGCAGCTCCGACATGCCCGTCCATTCATGGCAGCTCTCCGGGCGCGAAGCAAGTGCCAGGCGGCATTCTCGCCCGGTCCGCAGGCCCAGTCCGGCGCCCACGGCACAATGCCACGGTGCGCCGGGCCATCGCCGCAATCCTGCTCGGGCTGGCGATCGTCCCCGTCGCCCGGGCCGTTCCTCTGCCGACCCGGCTCGCTCAGGCGCTGGCCGTGCCCGGGAACTCCCCGGCGGCCTCGGGGGTGGTCGCGCTCCAGCTGCCGAGCGGCGCCCCCGTGTTCGAGCGCAATCCCGATGCGTCGCTCGTCCCGGCGTCGAACGAGAAGCTCACGGTCACCTATGCGGCGCTCGTCGAGCTGGGGTCGACGTACCGCTTCCGTACCCAGGTGCTCTCGACCGGCTTCCAGGACGGCCGCGTCTGGCACGGCGACCTCTATCTGAAGGGGTTCGGCGACCCCACCCTCACGTCGCTCCAGCTCGCGCGGCTCGCGGCGCAGCTCAAGCGTGCAGGGATCCTGCGCGTCGACGGGCGGGTTCTCGGCGACGAATCCTGGTTCGACCGTAGGCGGACAGCGCCAGGCTGGAAATCGTCGTTCTACCTGTTCGAGTCGCCGCCGCTGTCTGCCCTGTCGGTCGACCACGGCGTGTACGACGGGCACATCGCGCTGCATCCCGCCCTCGCCGCCGCGGCGCGATTTCGGCAGATCCTGCGCGCGCGGGGCATCGCCTCCGGCGCTGTCGGCGTCGGAGAAGCGTCCTCTGGCGCGTCGGCAGTCGCCCACGTCGAGTCGCGGCGCCTTCCCGAGGTACTCCAGGACCTCGATCGCGAGAGCGACAACTTCCAGGCCGAGATCCTCCTGAAGGAGCTCGGCGCCGAGGTCGGTGCCGGCGGAACGACGGCGGCCGGAGCCGCTGTCGTGACCCGTGCCCTCGCGGTAGCCGGCGTGCCGCTCGCAGGCGTACGAATCGTCGATGGCTCGGGCCTCTCGCTCGACGACCGGATCACACCGCGCGCACTCGCGGCCCTCCTCCGGCTCGCCTGGAACAACGTCGAGCTGCGGCAGTCGTTCATGCGCGCGCTCCCGGTCGCCGGCGTCAACGGGACGCTCGAGCACCGGATGCAAAGCGCGCCGGCACGCGGTGTCGTGCGGGCGAAGACGGGCACGACCAATCGCGCATCGAGCCTGTCCGGCTACGTCGGCAACCGCTACGTCTTCTCGATCCTGCAGAACGGGTTCCCCGTCTCATCCTGGGCCGCGCGTGAGGCGCAGGACCGATTCGCGACCGCCCTCGCGTCAACCCTGTAGCAGCTCGACGAGCGCGGCCTCATCGAGCAGCGGCACGCCGGCCTTCTCGGCCTTCGCGACCTTCGAGCCGGGGCTCTCGCCGACGACCACGCCGGTCGTCTTCTTGGAGACGTTGTCCGAGACCTTCGCGCCGAGCGCCTCGAGGGCCTCCCGCGCCTGCTCGCGCGACATCGACTCCAGGGTGCCGGTGATCACGTACTGCGTGCCGGTCAGCGGGCCTTCGACCGGGCGGTCGTCCTCGCCGGCCTCGAACGAGAGCCCCAGCTCGCGCAGCTCGGCGACGAGCCGTCTGTTGTCCTCGTCGGCGAACCACTCGGCGATCGCCTCGGCGCGCTCGGGGCCGATCCCCTCGCACTCCATGATCTCCTCCTGGCTGGCTGCTGCCAAGCGGTCCACGCTCCCGAAGTGGCGGGCGAGGTTCTGGGCGGTCACCCAGCCGACATCCGGGATGTTCAGGCCGAACAGCACCCGGCGGAACGGGATTGCCTTCGACGCGGCGATCGAGGTGATCGCGTTCGTCGCCGAGATCTCGGCGAAGCCTTCGAGCTCGAGCAGCTGCTCCTTGGTCAACCGGTAGAGCTCCGGGAGCGAGCGGACGAGACCGAGCTCCCAGAGTCGGCGCACGAGCTGCTCGCCGACCCCGTCGATGTCGGCGGCAGCCTGCACCCAGTTGATCAGCGACTCGAGGCCACGCGACGGGCAGGCGCGGTTCGGGCAGCGATGCATCGCTTCGCCCTCGGGCTTGACGATCGCGACGCCGCAGAGCGGGCAGTTCGCGGGCATCTTGAAGCGCTTCGTTCCCCGGCGGTGCGGGCCTGCGGGCCCGACGACCTGTGGAATCACGTCGCCGGCGCGCTGGATGATCACGTCGTCGCCCTCGCGAATCTCCTTGCGGTTGATGTCCTCTTCGTTGTGCAGCGTCGCCCGGGAGACCGTGACGCCGCCGACCTCGACCGGCTCGAGCATCGCCCACGGATTCAGGGCGCCCGTCCGGCCGACGCGAATCGCGATCTTGTGCAGCCGCGTGGTGGCCGTCATCGGCGCCCACTTGAAGGCGCGCGCCCAGCGAGGCCGCTGGTGCAGCGCACCCAGCAGGCGCTGCTGCTCGAGGTCGTCGACTTTGATCACGATGCCGTCGATCTCGTAGTCGAGCGTCGTGCGCCTGCGCTCCCATTCCCGGCAGGCCCTCGCGACGGCTTCGATCGATTCAAGCCGCTCCGCGTAAGGGTTGATCGGGAACCCGTGCGCCTTCAGCCATTCGAGCGTGTGCGTGTGCGAACGGAGCTCGACGCCCTCGTGCGCACCGACGCCGTAGGCCCAGACCGAGAGCGGCCGGTCGGCCGTGATCGCAGAGTTCTTCTGCCGTAGCGACCCGGCTGCGGCGTTGCGCGGGTTCGGCGCGAGCTTCATGTTGGTGCCGGCGAGCCGCTCGTTGAGCGCTCTGAACCCCGAGATCGGCAGGTAGACCTCGCCGCGCACCTCGACCACCGCGGGCACGTCGTCGCCCATCAGCCGCAACGGGATCGCTCGAATCGTGCGCAGGTTGGCGGTGACGTCCTCCCCCACCTCACCGTCGCCGCGTGTGGCACCGCGGACGAAGACACCGTCCTCGTAGGTGAGGTTGATCGCGAGACCGTCGATCTTCGGCTCGATCACGTACGCAACGGGGTCGTCGTTGTCGAGGCGCTTGCGCACGTCGTCGGCCCACTTGTAGATCGCGTCCTCGTCGGTCACCTTTTCGAGCGAGCCCATCGGAGTGAGATGGCGCACCTTCTGGAACTTCGAGGAAGCGGTAGCGCCGACGCGCTGGGTCGGCGAGTCGGGCGTGACGAGCTCGGGATTCTCCTCCTCGAGCGCGACGAGCTCGTCGTACGCCCGGTCGTACGTCGCATCGGCGACGGACGGCTCGTCGAGCACGTGGTACTCGTAGAGCCAGCGGCTGAGCTGCTCACGAAGGTCCTGTGCTCGCTGCTCAGAGGACGGCAAGAAGCTCCTCCATGGTGTCGACGACGGCGTCGGCGTCGGCGAGCGCCTCACGGTCGTGGATGCGGCCCCAGGTGACGCCGACGGCGTACAGCCCGCCGGCGCGCGCCGCCTGCATGTCGTAGGGGGAGTCGCCGACGTATGCGGCCGCCTCCGGCTCGGCCGCGAGCCTCGAGAGGGCAAGGTGCAGCGGGGCAGGATCGGGCTTGTGGCGCTCGGTCTCGTCCCCACCGACGACGACGTCGAAGAGGTACGCGAGTGGAAGGCGGGCAAACGCCAGGTCGACGGTCGCGCGGCGCTTGGCGGTCACGAGCCCGAGCAGGCGGCGTTCCTCCTTCAGCGAGAGGAGTGCGTCCTCGATGCCTTGGAACGCCTCGAGTTCGTCGTGGAGCGGCTCGTTGTGCGCACGGTAGACGCGCACGAGCTCGTCGACGCGGTCGGGCGCAAACGCCTCCATCTGGGCCTCGAGCCCGGGCCCGCCGACGTTCGCCATCAGCTCGGCCTCGGAGTAGCGGCGCTCGAGCACGGTCTCGGTGGCATGCCGCATCGAAGCGAGGATGATCCCGCCGGAGTCGACGACAGTGCCGTCGAAGTCGAAGAGCACGACGGGAAAGCGCACCCGCCCGATCGTAGCCAGCGCACTCACCCGGCCCACCCTGTGGACAGGATGTTGCAGAGCCGCAAACCTTGGTCTGACCACGGGTCGTGGCTCGCGGGGACGTGTACGACCGGGTGCGCCTCCCGTTTTTCGCTGCTCACGGGCGAAACTGGCTGTGGATGAAACGTTACTTTGCCGGCACGTTTGTCGGACGACGGGCCGTGGCTCAGTACGACACGCTCGTGAGGTACAGGCCGTGTGGAGGCGCCGTCGGGCCTGCCTCGGCGCGCGGGCGGCCGCCGAGGAGCGGGGCGACGTCCTGGCCGGCGAGCATCGTCCCCACGAGCGTCCGGACCATGTGGCGCAGGAACGCGTCGGCCTCGATCTCGAAGACCGCGACGTCGTCGTCGACCTCGACCCAGCCCGCCGACGAGACGACCCGCTCGAAGTTCCGATGCTGCGTCTCCGTCGGTGTGAAGGCGCGAAAGTCGTGCCGGCCGACGAGCTGTCTCGCGTTCGCGTCGAGCGCCTCGACGGCAAGCACCCGCGGGTGCCAGAGCGACCGGTGCGCCTCGAGTGCCGAACGCTCCCGCCGGCGCCAGATGCGGTAGCGATAGGCGCGCGAGCGCGCGTCGAACCGCGCATGGAACTCGTCCGCCGACCGCTCGACCGCGAGCACGGCGACATCCGGCGGGAGCTGCGCGTTGAGCGCCTCGACCGCCCGCTCCGGCGGCACTCCGCCCTCGACGTCGACCGAGACGACGTTCGCGAGCGCATGGACGCCGGTGTCCGTCCGCCCGGCCACGACGAGCTCCCCGAAGCCCGTGTAGAGCCGTTCGAGTGCCGTCCGCAACTCGCCCTCCACCGTCCGCGCTCCGGGCTGGCGCGCCCAGCCGCGGAAGCCCGTGCCGTCGTACTCGATCGTTAGCTTGAGCCTCACGTCAGGCGTCCCTGTACCGTCTTGTAAGGCGTGCCTTCTACTCTATTCACTTGGCGTCCCTTAGCTACACTATAAACGTGTCAGACGAGCACAGCTTCCTGCTGCAGCGCGTGCAGCCCGCCATGGTCGGGCTGATCGACGGGTCGTTGTCCACCCTGGCACCAATCTTCTCGGTCGCGATCGTCAGCCACAACCCGCTCTACGCGTTCGCCGCCGGGCTCGCCACGTCGATCGGCGCGGCCATCTCGATGGCGTTCTCCGAGGGCCTCTCGGACACCGGCGAGCTGACGGGCCGGGGCAACCCCGCGACGCGCGGCGCCATCACCGGCGTCGGGACCTTCCTCGGCGGGATCCTCCACACGCTGCCGTTCCTGCTTCCGAACTACCACGCGGCGATCGTCACCGCGGTGGTCGTCGTCGGGATCGAGCTAGTCGGACTTGCTTGGATCCGCTGGCGCTTCTTCGACACCAGCTTCGTCAAGTCCCTGGGGCTCGTCAGCGCCGCCGGTGCCGTCATCGCCGTCGTCGGCGCCCTCGTCGGCGCCGGCGTCTAGCTCGGGCTCGACCTCGGCCTCCGGCTCGACCTCAGCCGGCTCCGACTCGACGTCCGGCTCCGGTTCGACCGCTACCGCCGTCGCACGCTCCTCGCGCTGCGTCGTCACGTACTCCTCGTCGACGAGCTCGAGGTACGCCATCTCGGCGGAGTCGCCCGGGCGCGGGCCGATCTTGATGATCCGCGCGTAGCCGCCCGGGCGATCCTTGAACCGCGGGGCGACGTCGGCGAACAGCTTGTGCACGACGTCGCGCGAGCGCAGGAACGCCGTCGCCTGACGGCGGGCGTGCAGGTCGCCGCGCCGGCCGAGCGTGATCATCTGCTCGGCGTACGGCTTGACGGCCTTCGCCTTCGTGACGGTCGTCTTGATGCGCCCGTGCTCGATCAGCGCACCGGCAAGGTTCGAGTAGAGAGCCTTGCGGTGCGCTGCGTCGCGACCGAGCTTCTTGCCGTGGCGCTGGTGCCGCACGGTCGCTCCTACGCCTCCCGGCCGTTCAGCGAACCGCCGCGGAGGGTGAGACCGTGCTGCTGCAGGGTCTCCTTGACCTCTTCGATCGACTTCTTGCCGAAGTTCGGGATCGCAGCGAGCTCCGACTCGGACTTCGTGACGAGGTCGCCGATCGTCTCGATCCCGACGCGCTTGAGGCAGTTGTACGAGCGGACGCCGAGCTCGAGCTCCTCGATCGGGAAGTTCTCCATCCCGCCGGCAGCCGGAATCACGACGTCGGCCCCGTCGGGCGGAGCGGCCGACTCGCCGTAGCCCTCGATGCGCTCGAGGTCGGTGAAGATCGCGAGCTGCCGGATCAGGATCTCGGCGGCCTCGGCGATCGCGTCCTTCGGGTCGATCGACCCGTTGGTCGTCACGTCGAGGATGAGCTTGTCGTAGTCGGTGCGCTGACCGACGCGGGCTGCCTCGACGTCATACGAGACGCGGTTGATCGGCGAGAACATCGAGTCGACGGGGATGACGCCGATCGTGTGCGCCTGCCCGCGGTTGCCCTCGGCCGGGAGATAGCCGCGGCCGCGGCCGATCGTCAGCGTGATCTCGAGCCGGCCCTTCGAGCTCAGATTGGCGATCTCGAGATCCGGGTTGAGGATCTCGAGGTCGGCCGGAGCCTCGATGTCGGCTGCCGTGACGACACCCTCACCGCGCTTCGTCAGCCGAACCTCCACCTCCGGCGACTCGCCGTGGAGGATGCAGACGAGCTGCTTCAGGTTGAGAATGATGTCGGTGACGTCCTCGCGGACGCCCGGGAGCGTCGTGAACTCGTGCGCGACGCCCTCGATCTTGACCGAGGTCACCGCCGCACCCTCGAGCGAAGAGAGGAGCACCCGGCGCAGCGAGTTGCCGAACGTGTAGCCGAAGCCACGGTCGAGCGGCTCGATCTGGAAGACGCCGCGGTCCTCGTTGACCTCCTCGTGGGTGATCTTCGGAACCTGAAAATCGGTCGCGCGTACTGCCACTGGAATCCTTTCCTCGAAGCGAGCTGCTACTTGGAGTAGAGCTCGACGATCAACTGTTCTGATACCGGCGTGTCGATCTCGGCACGCTCCGGCCACTTGAGCACCGTGCCGGTCAGCCCGTCGTGGTCGGCCTGCAGCCACGGGGCGACGGCGGCGGTGAGGTCGGTCGCGTCGCGGATGATCTGCTCCGCGTTCGACCCGCTCTTGAGGGTGACGACGTCGTCGGGCTTCACCTGGTAGCTCGGGATGTTCACGCGGCGGCCGTTCACGGAGAAGTGACCGTGCCGGACGAGCTGGCGCGCCTGGGCGCGCGACGCCGCGAAGCCGAGGCGGTACACGACGTTGTCGAGCCGCGTCTCGAGCATGCGCAGGAGGTTCTCGCCGGTGACGCCACCCTGCTTGTTGGCCTTCTCGTAGTAGGTGCGGAACTGCGTCTCGAGCAGCCCGTAGTAGCGGCGCGCCTTCTGCTTCTCGCGCAGCTGCAGCAGGTACTCGCTCTGCTTGATCCGGCCGCGGCCGTGCTCGCCCGGCGGATACGAGCGGCGCTCGATCGCGCACTTCTCCGTCAGGCAGCGCTCGCCCTTGAGGAAGAGCTTCATGCCCTCCCGGCGGCACTGCTTGCACTTCGGTGAACGATCGCGAGCCACTAGACGCGCCTCCGCTTCTTCTGGCGGACGCCGTTGTGTGCCTGCGGCGAGACGTCCTTCACTCCGAGAATCTCGAGACCGGCCGCCTGGAGAGAGCGGACAGCCGTCTCGCGGCCCGAGCCCGGGCCCTTGACGAACACTTCGACCTTCTGCAGGCCGTGATCCATGCCCTTGCGGGCCGCCGAATCGGCGGTCACCTGCGCGGCGAACGGCGTCGACTTCCGCGAGCCCTTGAACCCGGCCGAGCCGGCGGACTCCCAGACGATCACGTTCCCCTCGCGGTCGGTGAGAGCGACGATCGTGTTGTTGAACGACGTCTTGATGTGGGCCTGGCCGATCGCGATGTTCTTGCGGACGCGGCGGCGTGTGCGGCCGCGGGTTGCAGACTTGCGGGGAGGCGCCATTACTTCGCCTTCTTGCCGCGGCCGACGGTCTTCTTCGGCCCCTTGCGCGTCCGCGCGTTCGTCTTCGTGCGCTGGCCGCGGACCGGCAGGTTGCGCCGGTGGCGGAGCCCGCGGAACGAGCCGATCTCCTGCAGGCGCTTGATCGCCTGGGTGCGCTCGCGGCGCAGGTCGCCCTCGACCTGCTCGTTCTGGTCGATGTAGTCGCGGAGCTTCGCGACCTCGTCCTCCGTCAGGTCACGGACCTTCGTGTCGGGCGAGAGCCCGAGCGCGACGCAGATCTTCTGCGCGGTCGGCTGGCCGATCCCATAGATGTACGTCAGCCCGATTTCGAGCCGCTTCTGATTCGGGAGGTTCACACCGGCGATACGAGCCAAATCTCTCCTTTACCCCTGACGCTGCTTGTGGCGCGGGTTGGTGCAGATGACCATGGTGCGCCCATGCCGCTTGATCACGCGGCAGCGCTCGCACATGGGCTTGACGGACGGACGGACTTTCATGAGAATCGACCTCTTCGAAAGGGAATTTCGGCGGGCGCGCACAGGCGTTCGCCTGCCGACGCGGGTCGTCATCGTACCAGGACCCCTGCTCCACGAGTCAGGATTCGCGGGCCTTCCGCCGTGACGGCGACCGTGTGCTCGAAGTGGGCGGCGAGCGAGCCGTCGCTCGTCGAGATCGACCACTCGTCGTCGTGGATGTAGACCTCCGGGGCGCCGACGGTGATCATCGGCTCGATCGCGATCGTCATCCCCTCCCGAAGCTCCGGCCCCCGGTGCCTGGAGACGAAATTCGGCACCTGAGGCTCCTCGTGCATCGACCGCCCGACTCCGTGGCCGACGAGGCTGCGGATGACGCTGAAGCCGGCCTCCTCGGTGACGGTCTGCACCGCCCGGGAGATGTCCGAGACCGTGTTCCCGACCCGCGCCTGCTCGATCCCGGCCTCGAGAGCCGCACGGCAGACGTCGAGCAGCCGCTGTGTCTCGGGCGCGATCGCGCCGACCGGGAACGTCCAGGCCGAGTCGGCGACGAACCCGTCGAGCGTGACTCCGACGTCGACCGACAGGATGTCGCCCTCCGTGAGCTGAGCCGGGCCTGGAATCCCGTGCACGACCATGCCGTTCGGCGAGAGGCACGTCGCTGCCGGGTAGCCCTTGTAGCCCTTGAAGGTCGGCACGCCGCCCTGGGAGCGGATGAACGTCTCGGCCAGGGCGTCGAGCTCGGCCGTCGTCACGCCCGGCTCGATGTGCTGGTCGAGCAGCGCAAGCGTCCCGGCGACGACCGCCCCCGCGCGCGCCATCGTCTCGATCTCTGCTGCCGACTTCCGAATGATCATGCAAGCACCTGCAAAGCATCCGAGATGTCCGTCCACACCTCGTCGATCGACCGTTCGGCGCGGAGCGGCACGAGCTTCCCGGTCGTGCGGTAGTGCTCGACGATCGGCTCCGTCTCGCGGTGGTAGATGTCGAGCCGCTTCGCGATCACGTCGGCGTTGTCATCCGCCCGGCCCTCGCTCTTCGCGCGCTCGAGCGCGCGCGCGATGCCCACCGCGTCCGACACCTGGAGGTACAGGATCGCGTCGAGCTCCCGGCCGATCTCCGCCAGCATCGAGTCGAGCGCGTCTGCCTGCGCGAGGTTGCGCGGGAATCCGTCGAGGACGAACCCGTCGGCCGCATCGTCCTGCGCAAGCCGCTCGCGGATCAGCGAGACGGTGACCTCGTCCGGGACGAGGTGCCCCGACTCGAGGATCGGCTTGACCTGCAGCCCGAGCGGCGTGCCGGCGGCGATCGCCGAGCGGAACATGTCGCCGGTCGCAATGTGCGGGATCTCGTGCTCCGCGCTGATCCGCGCCGCCTGCGTTCCCTTCCCGGCTCCCTGCGGGCCCAGGACCAGCAGATCCACTAGCGCAAGAAGCCTTCGTAGGAGCGCATCATCATCTGCGACTCCATCTGGCGCATGGTGTCGAGCGCCACGCCGACGACGATCAGCACCGACGTGCCGCCGAGCGCGCGCGAGGTCGCCTGCGAGAAGCCGAAGTTGTTGATGAACACCGAGGGCAGCACCGCCACCGCCGCGAGGAAGAACGAGCCGGGCAGCGTCAGCCGCGTCAGCACGCGGTCGAGGTACTGGGCCGTCGGCGGCCCGGGCCGGATGCCCGGGATGTAGCCGCCGTACTTGCGCAGGTTGTCGGCCTGGTCGACCGGATTGAACTGGACCGCTGTGTAGAAGTACGTGAAGACGATGATCAGCAGCGCCTCGACCGCGAGGTAGGTCCAGGAGCTCGGCGAGAAGTGGGTGTTGATGAACGTCTGCGTCCCGGGCGCGAACGACGCGATGGTCTGCGGCAGAGCGAGCAGAGCGGCCGCGAAGATGACCGGGATGACGCCGGCCATGTTGACCCGCAGCGGCAGGTAGGTCGAGCCGCCCCCGGTCTGCCGCCGGCCCATCATCCGCTTCGCGTACTGGATCGGGATGCGGCGCTGGCCCTCCTGCACGAACACGACGGCGACGACGACGCCGACCGCGATCAGCGGGAAGAAGAGCTTCTCGGTCGGGCTGCCGTTGTACCAGGCGCTGATTCCCTGCGGAGCCGACGTGAGGATCGAGGCGAAGATCAGCAGCGAGATGCCGTTGCCGATCCCCCGCTTCGTGATCAGCTCGCCCATCCACATCAGCAGCGTCGTTCCGGCCGTCAGCGTGACGATGATCAGGACGAGGCGGCCTGGGTTGGCGGAGAGCGCACCCTGCTTGTGGAAGAGATACGCATAGCCGGTCGCCTGCGCCGCGGCGAGCACCACGGTCAGATACCGGGTGTACTGGTTGATCTTGGCGGAGCCCGATTCGCCCTCTTTCTGGAGCTGCTCGAGCTTGGGGATCACGACCGTCAGCAGCTGCAGGATGATCGAGGCCGTGACGTACGGCATGATCCCGAGCGCGAAGACCGAGAACCGGGACAGCGCCGAGCCGGAGAACAGGTTCAGTAGCCCGAGTAGCGAGCCGCCCTTGCCGTTGAAGAAGTTCTGGATCTGCTGCGAGTCGACGCCCGGCGCGGGCATCCACGATCCCAGCCGGTAGGCGGACAGGATGAGCGCGGTGAAGAGGAGCCGCTTGCGCAGCTCCGGGACCCGCCACGCGTTGGCGAGCCAGGAGAGCATCAGCTATCGCCCTCGTCGGCCTCGGGCTCCGCCTCTGCGCCCGACGACACCGTCCGGCCCTCCGGGCGGCGCTTGAGGTTCTTCAGCTTGCGAGGCTTCGGCTCGCGCAGCAGCGTCAGCGTGCCGCCGCTCGACTCGACCTTCTCGCGCGCGGTCGCCGAGGCGCCGTGCACGGTGATCGAGAGCTTCTTCGTCAGGTCGCCGACGCCGAGCAGCTTGACGTCCTTGCGGATCGAGCGGATCAGGCCCTTCGCCTTGAGCGACTCGGGTGTGACCTCCTCGCCGACCTCGAAGCGAGCTTCGAGGTCGCGCAGGTTGACCGGCTGCGTGTACGTGCGGAACGGCCCCAGGGGCATCGCGTCCTTGGACGTGTTGCCGCGCAGCTTGGCCGTGCGCATGTAGAGCGGCATCTGGCCGCCCTCGAAGCCCGCACGCATGGCGTGGGAGCCCGCGCGCGACTTCTGGCCCTTGATCCCGCGGCCCGAGTAGCGACCCTTGCCGGAGCCGAGCCCGCGGCCGACGCGCTTGCGGTCCTGGCGCTCCTGCGCAGGCTGCAGATTCGAGAGATTCAGGTTCTCGGGCATTAGCCCGCGTCCTCGATCTTGACGAGATGGCGCACCTTGCGCAGCATGCCTGCGACGACCGGGCTGTCGTCGTGGACGGCGGTCCGGCCGATCTTGCCGAGGCCCAGGGCCCGCAGCGTTCCGCGGTGGCGCTGCGACTGGCCGATCTGGCTACGCACCTGCGTCAGCTTCAACTGCTTCGGCATCGGGCGTCACCTCCTCGGCGCTGCTCGGCTCCGCCGTCTCCGCCGGAATCGGAGCCTTGAACGGCAGCACGTCGCTGATCGACTTGCCGCGCGCCTTTGCGACGTCCTCGGGCCGGCGCAGCTGCCGGAGGGCCTGCTCGGCCGCCTTCAGCATGTTGATCGGGTTCGTCGTCCCGAGCGACTTCGCGAGCACGTCACGGATCCCGCCGAGCTCGAGCACGGCGCGCACTCCCCCACCGGCGATGACGCCCGTCCCCGCGGAGGCGGGGCGCAGCAGCACGCGCGCGGCGCCGAACGCGCCGAGCGACTCGTGCGTGATCGTCTGGCCGTGCTTCGCGACGGTGAACATGTTCTTCTTCGCGTCGTCGACGGCCTTCGAGATGGCGAGCGGAACCTCGCGCGCCTTGCCGTAGCCGACGCCGACGCGGTCGACCTCGTCGCCGATCACGACGAGCGCGGTGAACGAGAACCGCCGGCCGCCCTTGACCACCTTGGCGACCCGGTTGATCTCGACGACGCGCTCTTTGAGCTCGCGGGTCTCGACGAATTCAGTGGTCATTAAAAGCTGAGTCCTCCTTCACGTGCGCCCTCGGCGAGCGCCTTGACGCGACCATGGAACAGGTAGCCGCCGCGGTCGAAGACGACGCTCTCGACACCGGCCTTCTTGCCGGCTTCCGCGAGCCGCTTGCCGACTTCGGTCGCCTGCTCGGTCTTGTCGCCCTTGAACGACTTCGGCAGGCCGACCCAGGACGAAGCGGCGATCGTCTTGCCCGCATCGTCGTCGACGAGCTGCGCGAAGACCCCGCGGTTCGAGCGGAACACGGCCAGGCGCGGACGCTCGGCGGTGCCGCGGACCTTGCCCCGCACCCGGCGGTGGCGGCGCAGACGAAGTTCGCGCGTACTGAGCTTGCTCATGCTCGCTTGCCAACCTTTCTCCGGACGAACTCGCCCTCGTAGCGGATGCCCTTTCCCTTGTACGGCTCCGGCGGGCGCACCTTGCGAATCTCGGCCGCGGTCTGGCCGACGACCTGCTTGTCGATTCCGCGCACGATCACCTGCGTCGGGATCGGCACCTCGAACTCCACACCCTCGCGCGGCGTGATGCGGACCGAGTGGGAGTAACCGACCTGCAGCTCGAGGTTCGAGCCGGCGAGCGCAGCACGGTACCCGACGCCCTGGATCTCGAGGCGCTTCTCGAAGCCCTGCGTGACGCCCTCGACCATGTTCGCGATCAGCGTGCGCGTCAGGCCGTGCAGGGCACGGTCCTCTCCGCGCTCGGTCGGCCGCGTGACGGTGATCGTCCCGTCGTCCTGCGCGATCTGCATGCGCTGGGGCACGACCTGGCGCAGCTCGCCCTTCGGCCCGGAGACGGTCACGCGCCCGGCATCGACCGAGACGATCACGCCGGCGGGGACTTCGATGGGCTTCTTACCGATACGGGACATGGGTCTCTACCAGACGAAACAGATGACTTCGCCGCCGATGCCCTGGGCTTCGGCGGTCCGGCTCGTGACGACGCCGCGGGAGGTGGACAGGATCGCGGTGCCCATGCCGCCGAGCACGCGCGGCAGGCGGTCCTTGCGCGCGTAGATGCGGCGACCGGGCTTGGAGATGCGCTTCAGGTCGGTGAGCACCCGCTCGCGGCTGCGGCCGTACTTGAGATCGACGACGAGGCGTGCGTGCGTGCCCTCGCCGTCACCCTCGGCGACGTGGTAGTCGCGGATGTAGCCCTCCTCCTTGAGGATGCGGGCGATCTCCACCTTGAGCTTGGACGTCGGCATCTCGGCGCGATCGTGCAGCGCCTTGTTGGCGTTGCGGATGCGGGTGAGCATGTCGGCTACCGGATCGGTGAGCATTTCTCGATTCCTCCTACCACGAGCTCTTCGTCATGCCGGGGATCACGCCCTCGTGAGCCAGCTCGCGCAGGCAGATCCGGCAGAGCCCGAACTTCTTGAACACGGCGCGCGGCCTGCCGCAGCGGTTGCAGCGGGTGTAATTCCGCACCTTGTACTTCGCAGGCCTCGCGGCTTTCACTCTCAGCGACTTCTTGGCCATATCAGCGTTCGCTCCCAGCGGCCGCGAACGGAAGCCCCAGCCCCGTGAGGAGCGCGCGGGCCTGCTCGTCATTCGCCGCAGTCGTCGTGATCGCGACGTCGAGGCCGCGAACCTGGTTGATGCTGTCGTAGTCGATCTCGGGAAAGATGATCTGCTCGCGGATGCCGAGCGAGTAGTTTCCGCGACCGTCGAACGAGTCGGGGCTCAGCCCACGGAAGTCGCGGATGCGCGGCAGCGCGATCGATACGAGCCGGTCGAGGAACTCCCACATCCGCTCACCGCGAAGCGTGACGCGCACGCCGATCGGCATGCCGTCGCGGATCTTGAACTGCGCGATCGATTTCCGGGCGCGGCGCACCTGCGCGCGCTGGCCGGCGATGATCGTCAGCTCCTCGAGGGCCGCGTCGATCTGCTTGGCGTCCGTCTTGCCCTCTCCGACGCCCATGTTGAGCGTGATCTTCGAGACGGTCGGCGCCTGCATGATCGAGGACAGGCCGAGCTCCTCGCGCAGCTGCCCGCGAAGCTCGTCGTTGTACTGCTGCTTGAGGCGCGGCACGTAGCTCTGTTCCACAGCGGCCATCAGCGGTCGATCTCCTGGCCGCAGCCGTCGCGCTTGCAGACGCGCACCTTGACCTGTTCGCCGCCCTTGGCCTCGATGAAGCGATAGCCGATACGCGTCGGCAGCTTGCACGTCGGGCAGACGAGCATCACGTTCGACGTCGACACGGGCGCGGGTAGCGAGATGATGCCGCCGGGCGCGATCTGCGTCCCGCCCATGCGGCTCGCGTCGCGAATCGGGCGCGGCTTCTGGTGCTTCTTGTGCACGTTCAGGTTCTCGACGATGACCTTCCCCTCACGCGGGCGCGCCTCGAGGATCCGCCCCTGCTTGCCGCGGTCCTTGCCGGTGAGCATCTGGACGGTGTCGCCCTTCTTGAGTTTCAGCGTTGTCATCGGTTACAGCACCTCTGGAGCCAGGCTCACGATCTTCATGAAGTTCTTCTCGCGCAGCTCGCGGGCGACCGGCCCGAAGATGCGCGTCCCACGCGGGTTGCGTGCCGCGTCGATGATCACCGCCGCGTTCTCGTCGAACGCGATCAGCGTTCCGTCGTCGCGACCGAACGGCTTCTTCGTCCGGACGACGACGGCCTTCACCACTTCACCCTTCTTGACCGTCCCCTGCGGGGCTGCGGCCTTGACGGTTGCCGTGATGATGTCGCCGACGCGTGCGTAGCGGCGCCTCGAGCCGCCCGCAACGCGGATGCAGAGTAGCTCACGAGCACCCGTGTTGTCTGCGACCTTGAGACGTGTCTCCTGCTGGATCATCTCTACTTGGCCTTCTCGACGATCTCGGCGAGCCGCCAGCGCTTGGTCTTGGAGAGCGGGCGGGTCTCGACGATGCGGACGGTGTCGCCGACGCCGGCGGTGTTCGCCTCGTCGTGGGCGTGGAACTTGTTCGTGCTCCGCACGACCTTCTTGTACTTGGGGTGGCTCTTGATCACGTCGACCTTGACGATGATCGTCTTGTCGCCCTTGTCGGAGACGACGACGCCGCGCCGCTCCTGGCGGCGGCCGCGCTCGTCCTCCGGCTTCTCGGTGCGCGTGATCGGCTTGCGCTTCTTCGGCTTCTCGCGCACGACCTTCGTGCGCGTGCGCCGCTCGGTGCGAGGGACGTGCTTGCGTGAGCGCGACGGCTTGGCGGGGGCACTCGTGTCCGGCGCCTCCTCGGCCGCAGCCTCGGGCTCGGGCGTCTCGGCGGTCTCGGATGCTTCCTCGGCCGCAGCCTCAGGCTCAGGCGCCGCAGCGGTCTCGGTTACTTCCTCGGCCGCAGCCTCCGGCTCAGCCGCCTCCGGGGTCTCGGAGACCTCGGCCGGCGTCTCTTCGGTTGTCTCGTTCTTCTCTTCGTCCGCCATCGCTAGCTCTGCACTTTCTGCTTGAGGTTGTTCTTGGAGGTCCCGCGATCGTGCTGCACCGTCAGGATCCGCGCGATCTCGCGCTTGGCGAGCTTCAGGCGCGTCGTGTTCTCGAGCGCGCCCGTCGCCGCCTGGAACCGGAGGTTGAAAAGCTCTTTCCGGGTGTCGGCGAGCCGGTGATCGAGCTCGTCGTCGGTCAGGTCGCGCAGGTCTCTAGCCCGCAAAGAGATCACCGCCTTCGCGTTTCACGAACTTGGTCTTGATCGGCAGCTTCTGACCTGCGAGGCGAAGCGCCTCCCTGGCGAGCGGCTCCGGGACGCCGGAGAGCTCGAACATGACGCGACCGGGCTTGATGACCGCGACCCAGCCCTCGGGTGAGCCCTTGCCCTTGCCCATGCGCGTCTCAGCCGGCTTCTTCGTGAACGGCTTGTCCGGGAAGATGTTGATCCACACCTTGCCGCCGCGCTTGATCTTGCGCGTCATCGCGATCCGGGCGGCCTCGATCTGCCGGTTGGTGATCCAGCCGTTCTCGAGCGCCTTGATCCCGTAGTCGCCGAAATGCACGGTCGACTGGCCCTTGGCGTCGCCGCGGCGGCGGCCCCGGTGGTGCTTGCGGAACTTGGTCTTCTTGGGCAGCAGCATCAGCTCGTCTCCTCCGGAGGCGTGACCTCGGGAGACGGCGGTTCGACGTTCGCGCGTCGTCGGTGGCGCCTGGTCGGTCGGCGGCTTCTGCTCGGTCGCCGGGCGCTGGCCGCCACGTCCGCGGGGCGGCCTGCCGCCGCCCGGGCGCTGGCCGCGCTGGCCGGGACGGCCGCGGCGAACCGGGCCGAGGCCTTCGCGATCCTGGCTGCGGCCGCGGGCCGACTCGCGCGAGGCGCCGAGGCCCTCGGTGACTCCGCCGCGGCGCCGAGCCGTGTCCTGGTCGCCCAGGCGCGTCTCCTTGCCGCCGCCGGGAACGCCGCCGTAGCCCTCGGGCATGATCTCGCCCTTGTTGATCCAGACCTTGACGCCGATGCGGCCGGTCGGGGTCTTCGCCTCGACGAAGCCGTAGTCGATGTCTGCGCGAATCGTGTGCAGCGGGACGCGGCCCTCGGAGTACTGCTCGGAGCGGCTCATCTCGGAGCCGCCCAGGCGGCCGGAGCACTGCACCTTGACGCCGGCGGCGCCGGACCGGATCGCCGACGCGAGCGAGCGCTTCATCGCGCGCCTGAACGACACGCGGTTCTGCAGCTGCTCAGCGATCGACTGCGCGACCAGCTTCGCGTCCAGCTCGGGGCGCTTGATCTCGTTGATGTTGATGTGGACGTTCTTCTGAGTCATCGCGTGCACCTCTTTGCGCAGCGCGTCGACCTCGACGCCCGACTTCCCGATCACGATGCCGGGGCGCGCAGTGAAGATGTCGATCGTGATCCGCTGCTTGTCCTTGCGGATCAGGATGTCCGACAGGCCCGCGTGCGAGAGCTTCTTGAGAATGTGCTCGCGGATCTTGATGTCCTCGATGAGGGCTCCTGCGAACTCCTTGTTCGGGACCATCCAGTTCGACTTCCAGTCGTGGATGACGCCGACGCGCAGACCGCCCGGATGAATCTTCTGGCCCATCAGTTTTCCTCTCTCTGGGCGACCTGAACCGTGATGTGACAGGTGCGCTTCATGATCCGCGACGTGCGGCCGCGGGCACGGGCACGCCACCGCTTCAGCGTCGGGCCCTCGTCCACGACCACGGAGTGGACGACGAGGTCGTCGCCGTTCCAGTGCAGCGCGGGATTCGACTCGGCGTTCGCGACGGCGGAGCGCAGCACCTTCTCCACGTCGACCGACGCGGCGCGCTCGGTGAACGCCAGGATCGTGCGCGCTTCGGGCACGCTGCGCCCGCGGATGTGATCCGCCACGAGCCGGGCCTTCCGCGGCGAGACGCGAACGAACTTCGCGACCGCCTGCACCGTCCGCTTGTCCTCGACGCGCGGCCATTACCGCTTCTTCACCTGGGTCTTCTGGTCGCCCGCGTGACCGCGGAAGTGACGTGTCGGCGCGAACTCGCCGAGCTTGTGCCCGACCATCTGCTCCGAGATGAAGACGGGCACGTGCTTGCGGCCGTCATGGACCGCGATCGTGTGACCGACCATCTGCGGGAACACCGTCGACGACCGCGACCAGGTGCGGATCATCTGCTTCGAGCCGGAGTCGTTCAGCGACTCGATCTTCTGGAGGAGCCGCTCTGCGATGAAAGGCCCCTTCTTGCTGGATCTACTCGTTCCGCTCCGGTACCGGCAAGGCCGGCACCTGCGCTCATGAGCTCCGTCAAGCCTACGCTCAACGCTTGTCCTTCCCGCGGCGACGGCCGCGCACGATCAGTTTGTCGGATTCCTTGTGCTTCGGGCGTGTGCGCTTGCCGAGCGTCGGCACGCCCCACGGGGTGACCGGATGCCGGCCGCCCTTGGACTTGCCCTCGCCGCCGCCGTGCGGGTGGTCGACTGGGTTCATCGCCGAGCCGCGGACGGCCGGGCGCTTGCCGAGCCAGCGGCTGCGACCGGCCTTCCCGATCGTCACGTTGCCGTGCTCGACGTTCCCAACCTGCCCGACGGTCGCGCGGCAGGTGAGCAGCACGCGGCGCATCTCGCCCGAGGGGAGACGCAGCGTTGCATAGCCGCCGTCCTTGGCCACGAGCTGGACGCCCGAGCCGGCCGACCGCGCCATCTGTCCGCCCTTGCCCGGCTTCAGCTCGACGTTGTGCACGAGCGTGCCCGTCGGGATGTTGTCGAGCGGCAGGGCATTGCCGGCCTTGATGTCGGCGTCGACGCCGGACTGGACCACGGAGCCGACCCGCACGCCTGCCGGCGCGAGGATGTAGCTCTTGGCGCCGTCTGCATAGTGGAGCAGCGCTATCCGCGCCGAGCGGTTGGGGTCGTACTCGATCGCAGCGACCTTCGCCGGCACACCGTCCTTCGTCCGCTTGAAGTCGATCACGCGGTAGCGGCGCTTGTGGCCGCCGCCCTGATGGCGCGTCGTGATCCGGCCGGTGTTGTTCCGGCCGCCCTTCTTCGTCAGCTTCTCGGTGAGCGACTTCTCGGGCCGCGACCTCGTCACCTCGGCGAAGTCGGAGACCGTCATGTGACGGCGGCCCGGAGAGCGTCGGCTTGAAGCTACGGACCGGCATCAGATCTGAGCTCCTTCGAAGATCTCGATCGTGTCGCCGGCGCGCAGCTGCACGACGGCTTTCTTCCAGCCGGGCCGGGTGCCGCGGTAGGCACCGCGGCGCTTCGGCTTCGCCGGCACCTTGATTACGTTGACGCGCTCGACCTTGACCTCGAAGAGCTCCTCGACGGCCTGGCGGATCTGCGTCTTGTGCGCGTCGGGATGGACGCGGAACGTGTAGGTGCCGAGCACCGATGCGGCGTAGCTCTTCTCGCTGATGATCGGAGCGAGGACGACTTGCGATGCGTGCATCAGGAGGCCCTCCCTTCGATCAGCGGCAGCGCAGTCTCGGTGACGAGCAGCGAGCGCGCCCAGACGACGGCGGCGACGTCGAGCTCTCCGGGAGCGACGATCGCCACACGCTCGAGATTGCGGAAGCTCTTGACGAGGCTCGTCTCGCCCTCGGTCGCGACGATGACGAGCGGCGAGGCAAGCCCGGACGCTTCGATGAAGCCCTTGGCCTGCTTGGTCGCGGGCTTGTCGAATGCGGTCGCATCGACGATCGCCAACGACCCTTCGCCGACGTGACTCGCGAGGGCCGAGCGAAGTGCCGCCTTGGCTGCCTTGCGGTTGACCTTCTGGATGTAGGTGCGCGGCACCTTCGCAAACGCGTGCCCGCCGCCTTCGAACTGCGGCGCGCGGATCGTGCCCTGGCGCGCGCGGCCGGTGCCCTTCTGGCGCCACGGCTTCGCGCGGCCGCCCGAGACGAGACCGCGGCTCTTCGTCGCCGACGTGCCTGCGCGCTGCGCGTTCAGCTCTGCGCGCACGGCCTCGTGCACGAGGTGCGGCTTGATCTCCACGGCGAACACCGCGTCGTCGAGTGTCACGTCTTTCGTCTTCTCGCCCGACGCATCGAACTGAGGTGCCTTGGCCATCAGCCGCGCACCTCCACGATGCCGTTCTTCGGGCCGGGAACCGCGCCCTTGACGAGCAGCAGGTTCTGCTCGGCGTCGATGTCGTGCACGGTCAGGCCGAGCTGGGTGACGCGCTTGCCGCCCATGCGGCCCGGGAGCTTCATCCCCTTGAAGACGCGGGACGGCGTCGCCGACGCGCCGATCGAGCCCGGCTTGCGGATGTTGTGCGAGCCGTGCGAGCGGGGGCCGGAGCCGAAGTTGTGGCGCTTGATCGTGCCCTGGAAGCCCTTGCCGATGCCGATTCCGGCGACCTTGATCTTGTCGCCGGGCGTCGAACACCTCGACGGTGACGCTCTCGCCCTCGACGGCGCCGTCGATGCCACCGCGGAACTCGACGAGCTTGCGGTGCGCGCCGACGTCGAACTTCTCGAGATGGCCGAGCTCGCCCTTCGAGAGCTTGCGGTCGGCGACGGCGTCGAACGCGAGCTGCACGGCGTCGTAGCCGTCCGCGGCCTGCGTCTTCACCTGGACGACCGGGCACGGGCCGGCCGCGATCACGGTGACAGGGGTGACTCCCCCCGTCTCCGGGTCGAAGACCTGCGTCATGCCGAGCTTCTTGCCGAGGATTCCCTTTGCCATCTCGTTCCTAGAGCTTGATCTCGATGTCGACCCCGGCCGGCAGATCGAGCCGCATCAGCTGGTCGATCGTCTTCGGGGTGGGACTGAGGATGTCGATGAGGCGCTTGTGCGTACGCACCTCGAAGTGCTCGCGCGAGTCCTTGTCCTTGAACGGGCTGCGGATCACGCAGTAGACGTTCTTCTCCGTCGGCAGAGGGACCGGCCCAGTGATCGTCGCGCCGCTGCGTTGCGCGGTGTCGACGATCTGCTGGGCCGACCGGTCCAGCTGCTGGTGGTCGTATCCCTTCAGGCGGATCCGGATTTTTCCCTGTGCCATGACGTTTCCCTTAGTTGACGAACAGGTTTTTCGGAAATCGTCTATTTGACGATTTCTGTGACGACGCCCGCGCCGACGGTGCGGCCGCCTTCACGGATCGCGAAGCGGAGGCCCTGGTCCATGGCGATCGGCTGGATCAGCTCGATGTCCATGTTCGTGTTGTCGCCCGGCATGACCATCTCCTGGCCCTCCGGGAGCTGAACCGCGCCGGTCACGTCCGTCGTGCGGAAGTAGAACTGCGGGCGGTAGTTGTTGAAGAACGGCGTGTGACGGCCGCCTTCGTCCTTCGACAGCACGTAGACCTCTGCCTTGAACTGGGTGTGCGGGGTGATCGAGCCGGGCTTCGCAAGCACCTGGCCGCGCTCGACCTCCTCGCGCTTGACGCCGCGGAGGAGTGCGCCCGCGTTGTCGCCCGCGTGGGCGAAGTCGAGCGACTTCTGGAACATCTCGAGACCGGTGACGACCGTCTTCTCGGTCTTCTCGTGGATGCCCACGATCTCGATCTCGTTCCCGACCTCGATCTTGCCCTGCTCGACGCGGCCGGTGACGACCGTGCCGCGGCCGGTGATCGTGAAGACGTCCTCGATCGGCATGAGGAACGGCTTGTCGGCGTCGCGAACGGGCTCCGGGATGTACGAGTCGACCGCGGCCATCAACTCGACGACCTGGGCCTCGGCTGCCTCGTCGCCCTCGAGCGCCTTCAGCGCCGAGACGCGGACGATCGGGATGTCGTCGCCGGGGAAGTCGTACTTCGAGAGCAACTCGCGCACCTCGAGCTCGACGAGCTCCAGGAGCTCCTCGTCGTCGACCATGTCGGCCTTGTTCAGCGCAACGACGACGTAGGGCACCTCGACCTGGCGGGCCAGGAGGATGTGCTCGCGCGTCTGCGGCATGGGGCCGTCGGCGGCCGAGACCACGAGGATCGCGCCGTCCATCTGCGCGGCACCCGTGATCATGTTCTTGATGTAGTCGGCGTGACCAGGGCAGTCGACGTGCGCGTAGTGACGGTTCTCCGTCTCGTACTCGACGTGCGACGTGTTGATCGTGATGCCGCGCTGGCGCTCCTCGGGAGCGTTGTCGATCTCGGCGAAGCTCTTCACCTGTCCGCCGCCACCGCGCTTCGCGAGCACGCTCGAGATCGCTGCGGTCAGCGTCGTCTTACCGTGGTCGATATGCCCGATGGTGCCGACGTTGAGGTGCGGCTTCGTGCGCTCGAACTTCTGCTTGGCCATTCCTTCCTTCCTTTGGACTCAGGATCCCGAACTCTGTTCGGTGATCTCGCTCGCGATCGACGACGGCACCTCTTCGTACCGGTCGAACTGCATGGTGAAATCGGCGCGCCCTTGCGTCATCGACCGAAGGTCGGTCGCATAGCCGAACATCTCGCTCAGCGGGACGCTCGCCTTGACGACCTGCGCGTTGCCGACGGGCGCCATGTTCTCGATGCGGCCGCGGCGTGAGTTGAGGTTGCCCATCACGTCACCGAGGTAGTCCTCGGGCGTCGTCACCTCGACTGCCATGACGGGCTCGAGAATCTTCGGCTTGGCGCGCTTCATGGCTTCCTTGAACGCCATCGAGCCGGCGATCTTGAACGCGCGCTCGCTCGAGTCGACGTCGTGGTACGAGCCGTCGATCAGCTCGATCTTCACGTCGACGACCGGGTAGCCGGCGAGCACGCCGGAGCCCATCGCTTCCTGGATGCCCGCGTTGATCGGCGCGATGTACTCCTTCGGGATCTTCCCGCCGACGATCTTGTCGACGAACTCGTATCCCTGGCCGGGCTCCTGCGGGAGCAGGTTGATGACGGCGTCGCCGTACTGGCCCGAGCCGCCCGTCTGGCGCACGAACTTGCCCTGCACCTTCTCGGCCGGCTTCGAGATCGTCTCGCGGTAGGCGACCTGCGGCCGGCCCACGTTCGCGTCGACGTTGAATTCGCGCTTGAGCCGGTCGACGATGATCTCCAGGTGGAGCTCGCCCATGCCCGAGATCAGGGTCTGGCCGGTCTCCTCGTCGCTCGTGACCCGGAACGTCGGATCCTCCTCGGCGAGACGGGCGAGGCCCGTGCCGAGCTTGTCCTGGTCGGCCTTCGACTTCGGCTCGACGGCGACCGAGATCACCGGGTCCGGGAACGTGATCGACTCGAGCACGATCGGGGCCGACTCGATCGCCAGCGTGTCGCCGGTCGTCGTCGACTTGAGGCCGACGCCGGCGGCGATCTCGCCGGCCGTGATCTGGTCGCGCTCCTCACGATGGTTAGCGTGCATCTGCAGGATGCGCCCGATCCGCTCCGTCTTGCCGGTCGTCGTGTTGAGGACGCGGTCGCCGGCCTTGAGCGTCCCGGAGTAGACGCGGAAATAGGTGAGCTTGCCGACGTAGGGGTCGGACATGACCTTGAACGCGAGCGCGCTGAACGGCTCGTCGGTCGAAGCCTTGCGCTCGAGCTCGGCCTCGGTCTTCGGATCGATCCCGTGGATCGCCGGGACGTCGAGCGGGCTCGGCAGATAGTCGATGACGGCGTCGAGGAGCGGCTGCACGCCCTTGTTCTTGAACGCGCTTCCGAGCAGCACCGGCGTGATCTCGTCGGCGAGCGTGGCCGAGCGCAGCGCGCGCTTGATCATGTCGGCGCGTGACCGACGACTCGTCGGTCAGGTACGCCTCGAGGACCTCGTCGTCGAAGTTCGAGATCGCGTCGATCAGCTGGTGGTGGTACTCCTGCGCCTGCTCGACGAGTTCGGCGGGGATGTCGGTCACCTCGTAGTCCTGCCCGAGGTCGTCCTTGTAGACGATCGCGCGCATCTCGACGAGGTCGACGACGCCGCGTGTGCATGGTCTTCCTGGCCGATCGGAATCTGGATCGGGACCGGGTTCGCCCCGAGGCGCTCGACCATCGACTGCACGGCGGCGAAGAAGTTCGCGCCGGTGCGGTCCATCTTGTTGATGAACGCGATGCGCGGCACCTTGTACTTGTCGGCCTGCCGCCAGACGGTCTCGGACTGCGGCTGGACGCCGGCGACGGAGTCGAAGACGGCAACCGCGCCGTCGAGGACGCGGAGCTGACCGCTCGACCTCCACGGTAAAGTCCACGTGCCCGGGCGTATCGATGATGTTGATCCGATGGTCGTGCCAGAACGCCGTCGTCGCAGCAGACGTGATCGTGATGCCGCGCTCCTGCTCCTGCGCCATCCAGTCCATCGTCGCCGCGCCCTCGTGCACCTCACCCATCTTGTGGGTGCGGCCGGTGTAGTAGAGGATCCGCTCGGTCGTCGTGGTCTTGCCCGCGTCGATGTGGGCCATGATCCCGATGTTCCGGACACGGTCGAGCGCCACGCGATTTTCCGTTACAGCCATGACGTCTCCTCGATTACCACCGGTAGTGCGCGAAGGCCTTGTTGGCCTGCGCCATCCGATACATGTCGTCCTTGCGCTTGAACGCGTTGCCCTGCTGCTCGAGCGCGTCGAGGATCTCTCCGGCCAGCTTGTCGTCCATGTGCTTCTCGCGGCGGTCACGCGAGAACGTGACGAGCCAGCGGAGCGCGAGCGTGCGGCCGCGGCGCTGGGGCACCTCGACCGGAACCTGGTAGTTGGCGCCGCCGACGCGGCGCGAGCGAACCTCGAGCACCGGCGTGACGGTCTTGACGGCCTGCTCGAGCACCTCGACCGGCGGCCGGCCCGTCTTCTCCCCCACCTTGTCGAGTGCGGAGTAGACGATCGCCTCGGCGACGGACTTCTTGCCGTCGCGCATGACGCGGTTCTGGAGCTGCGTGACGAGCTGGCTGTCGTAGACGGGGTCCGGCGTGGTCGGACGCGGCGTGATCTCTGCGCGGCGCGGCATCAGCTCGCACCCTTCTTGGCGCCGTACTTCGAGCGGCCCTGCTTGCGGTCGGCGACGCCGGAGGCGTCGAGCGCGGCGCGGATGACCTTGTAGCGGAAGCCCGGCAGGTCGCTCGTGCGGCCGCCGCGGATCAGGACGACCGAGTGCTCCTGGAGGTTGTGGCCCTCGCCCGGAATGTAGGTGCCGACCTCGACGCCCGTTCGTCAGGCGGACGCGGGCGATCTTGCGGAGCGCCGAGTTCGGCTTCCGCGGGGTGGTCGTCGAGACGCGCGTACAGACGCCACGCTTCTGCGGGGCTCCCGCGAGCGCAGGCGTCTTGACCTTCGCCTTCTTGGAGCGTGCGTCCCTTGCGAACCAGCTGATTGACGGTCGGCATGCTGAGGCTGAGCTTCTCTTTCGGGTCGTATGCAGACAGGAAGTCGGGGGAGCGCGCGGCTCGCACCGAACCGGCGGGCATAGTAGCGAACCCGCTTGGGCCCTGCAAACGTGGTCGTGTCACGTGCGATCAGCCGAGCGAGAGGTACGGCAGCCAGTCGCGTCAGGTCGACGGTCGCCGGCTGCGGCGGCTGGTCGTGCCGGCACGGTGAGGTTGCCGAGGCTCTGGTTCTCGCGCCGCGCGCGCCCAGACGGCGAAGGCGGCATGCCGGCTCCTGCGGCCACGAGGCGCCCGCGCGGACCCGAGGGCGGCAGCCTGCGGCGAACGGGAACGAGCCGAGCGGCGCCGTCTCGCCGACCGCCGTCACCTTCACGCCGTCGATCCGCACCGACTCGCCCGGCCGCGAGCGCGAGCAACCGCCCCGGTGCGACGCCCGCGACCGCGATCCCGCTCCGCTGGTTGCCGAGCCACGGCATCGCCTGGGCGGCCTGCACGGGCCGGGCGAGCATCGTCGCGTACGTGTCGAACCACTCCCGCTGCGCGGCCAGGCTCGGCGCAGGCCACTCGGAGGGTCGACTCGACCGCGCGACGCCGTAGCTCGTCGGCCAGGATCCTGCGCGCGAGCGCCGGAGTGGCCTTGGCGCGCGCGAGCGCGGCGAGATAGGCGGCCCGGCTGCCGCGGAAGTGGTCGAGGATCGTGTCGACCTCGGCCTGCGCGACGCGCTTCGGGTCGACCGCGGCAGCCTGCAGCGAGCACCGCGTGCTGGAACACCGCCGAGAAGGCGAGGTCGCGGTTCGCCCGTCAGGCGGTTCAGGGCGGAGACGTCGTTCGCGAGCAGCCGGGTCGAGCCGAGCAGGCAGAGGGTTCCCGCCGGCAGAGTCGCCCCGACGTCGAGCGACTGGTCGAAAGCCTTTCCGGCGAGGGCCGGCGCATCGCAGAGCGAGTGGTCGCGCGTCCAGAGCCACGTGCAGGCGGCCATGGGCTTGTCGGGGTCGTTGCCGGCTGGGTTGAACGCCGCCCAGCCCCACGACCAGACGCTCGCGAGCTGCAGCTCCCCCGCGACCTGCCGCGGCCGCGAGCGCCTCCCATTTGACGACGTCGAGCCACTTCGAGAGCGGCTGCAGGCCCTCGCGGCCGCCGGCCTTGGGCGTCGAGCTGAACGTCAGCATCATCCCGAGCCGGTTCGTCGGCACGCCGATCTGGATCAGGTCCTCCATGCGCGTGCGCATCGTCGCCCGCAGGCGGCGGCTGCCCGCACCGCGCCCTGCTTCGAGATCGACGGCCCCGAGAAGTACGACCTCCGGGACGAGGTCGGCGACCTGCGATGCGGCCTGCCACCAGGCGTCCGCGTCCGTCGTGGGTGTACGGGCCGGTTCGAGAGCAGCAGGAACGGCCGCGCGCCGCGCTCGGCGAGCCGCTGCAGGTAGGCGAGCACGTTCGCGCGGTACTGCGCCGTCGTCGCAGTCCACGGCGTCGGCAGCTGCGCCCCGAAGAGCTCGTTCTCCGCGATCAGCGGATGGTCGCAGCCCGGACGAGGTGACGGCGGTGTCGAAGAGCTTGTCGGCCCGCGCCTGGATCACGCCCGGGTCGGCCGGCTTCGACGGCGTCCCGACGCGGTTGTTGAGATAGAGGTCGAAGAAGACGGTCTGCGCCCCCTTGGCCCGCAGCTGCGGCGGCACGATGAAGTGCGACGCGGCCGCGACGATCCCCGGCCGCGCGAAGATCGTCGACCAGAACGGCACCATCCCGTCGGCGTAGTCGACCCAGAGCGGCTGCGCCTGCGGCAGGCCGCACGGCAGCGGCGCCGGGCGCGGCGGTGCCGCTCGCCGCGAGCGACACCGACGCCCAGCGCGAGCAGCGCCCCCAGAACGACAACGAGCCGCTTCACGCGGCTCGTTGTAGCAAGGCCGAAAAGGTGTCTGACACCACCGGTGTCAGACACCTCTGGCAGTTCAGTCGTCGAGCGGGCTGTCGACCTCGGGGATCTCCGTCGGCCTCGCCGGCCTCGTGGGACGACGTCCGTCCGCGCCCGGCTCGCCGCCGAAGGTCAGGTCGAGCGCCGCCGAAGTCGACGGCGCGCCGTCCTGGCCGATCTCCTCGAGCGCCTGGAGCAGCGTGTCCCGCTCGTAGGCCTCGCGGACGATCGGCTCGCTCGGCGAGATCTCGATCGTCCGGTACCGCTTCAGGCCCGTGGCCGCCGGGATCAGCTTCCCGATGATCACGTTCTCCTTCAGCCCGAGCAGCCGGTCGATCTTGCCCTCGATCGAGGCGTCCGTCAGCACCTTCGTCGTCTCCTGGAAGGAGGCCGCCGAGAGGAACGACTCCGTCGCGAGCGATGCCTTGGTGATGCCGAGGATCAGCGGCTCGAACGTCGCCTTCTCGCCCTTGCCTTCACCTTGGCGTTCTCGCGCTCGAGAACGACCTTGTCGACGAGCTGGCCCGGCAGCAGGTCGGTGTCGCCGTTCGACTCGACGCGGACCTTCTTCAGCATCTGCCGGACGATCAGCTCGATGTGCTTGTCGTGGATCTCGACGCCCTGGCTCTTGTAGACCTTCTGCACCTCGCCGACGAGGTACAGCTCGGTCTCGGTCGAGCCCTTGAGCGCCAGCTTGTCGGCCGGGTTCTGCGAGCCCTCGTTGAGCGGGTCGCCGGGCTCGACGACCTGGCCGTTCGTGACCAGCAGCCGCGTGCGCCGCGGCAGCTGGTACTCGACCGGATCCGCGAGCTCGCCGTCCTTGCCGACCTCGGTCGGGTTGATGGTGATCTTCGGACCGCGCTCGGTCTGCTCGATCTCGATGCGCCCGCCGAGCTCGGCCAGCACCGCCGCGCCCTTCGGGTTGCGCGCCTCGAAGATCTCGACGACACGCGGCAGGCCGTGCGTGATGTCCGCGCCGGCGACGCCGCCGGTGTGGAACGTCCGCATCGTCAGCTGCGTGCCCGGCTCGCCGATCGACTGGGCGGCGATGATGCCGACCGCGTCGCCGATCTCGCACATCTCGCCCGTCGCCGGGAAGATGCCGTAGCAGGTCTTGCACACACCCGTCTCGGCGCGGCACTTGAGCACCGAGCGGACGGGGATCAGGTAGTCCGGCCCGAGCTCGGTCTCGAGCTCCTCGAGCAGCGCCAGCGTCACGGTGACGCCCCGCTCGATGAGGAGCTGCTTGCCGGGCTTGCCCGACGCGAGCGGCTTGTACGTGTCGGCCGAGATCACGCGACCGAGCAGCGACTTGTTGAGACCGTCGCTCGTGCGAATCGGCAGCGCGATGTGGTCGTCGGTGCCGCAGTCGTCCTCGCGGACGATCACGTCCTGCGAGACGTCGACGAGACGCCGCGTCAGGTAGCCCGAGTCGGCGGTGCGCAGCGCCGTGTCGGCGAGGCCCTTGCGGGCGCCGTGCGTCGAGATGAAGTACTCGAGCACCGAGAGGCCTTCCATGAAGTTGGCCTTGATCGGGCGCTCGATGATCTCGCCCTTCGGATTCGCCATCAGGCCGCGCATGCCGGCGAGCTGGCGGATCTGCTTCATCGATCCGCGGGCGCCGGAGTTGGCCATCATGAACACCGGGTTCAGCTCGTCGAAGTGGTGCTCCATCGCGCTGGCGACCTCGTCGGTGGCCTCGGTCCAGATGTTGACGATCGTCTCGTGACGCTCGTCTTCGGTGATCAGGCCCATGTCGTACTGGCCGTGCACCTCTTCGACGCGCTTCTCGTAACCGGCCAGGATCTTCTCCTTGTCCGGCGGGATGACGATGTCGTTCTTCGAGATCGTGACGCCGGCCTTCGTGGCGTACTTGAAGCCGAGCGACTTGATCGTGTCGAGCACGGGCGCCAGCGTGTGCGCGCCGTAGCGGTCCGACAGGGACAGCACGTAGCGGTCGGTGTCGGGCTTCGCGAGCGTCCGGTTCATGAAGTCGAACTCGAGCTCCTCGTCGGGCGGGAGCAGCTCGTCGAGCGCGCGGTACACGGCCGAGTTGATCAGCACGCGTCCGGGCGTCGTCAGGTGCAGCTCCTCGTTGAAGCGGAACTCGATCGGCTCCTGCAGCCCGACCGCCTTCATCTCGAGCGCGACCTCGATCTCGTCGGCCGAGTCGAAGCGCCGCGGGTGCGGCTTCAGCTTCGACGGACTCCATCGACGGCAGGTCGAGGTTCGAGTACGTCAGGTAGTAGATGCCGAGCACCATGTCCTGCGTCGGGGTCGCGAGCGGGCGCCCGCTGGCCGGCGACAGGATGTTGTTCGAGCTGAGCATCAGGATGCGGGCCTCGGCCTGCGCCTCGGCGCTGAGCGGAAGGTGCACGGCCATCTGGTCGCCGTCGAAGTCCGCGTTGAACGCGTGACAGACGAGCGGGTGCACCTGGATCGCCTTGCCCTCGACGAGGATCGGCTCGAAGGCCTGGATCCCGAGACGGTGCAGCGTCGGTGCGCGGTTCAGCAGCACCGGATGCTCGGCGATCACCTCTTCGAGGACGTCCCACACCTCGGGCGTCATCGAGTCGACGTACTTCTTCGCCGCCTTGATGTTCTGGACGGACTTCCGCTCGACGAGCCGGCTCATGATGAACGGCTTGAAGAGCTCGAGCGCCATCAGCTTCGGCAGGCCGCACTGGTGCAGCTTCAGCGTCGGGCCGGCGACGATCACCGAGCGGCCGGAGTAGTCGACGCGCTTGCCGAGCAGGTTCTGGCGGAACCGGCCCTGCTTGCCCTTCAGCATGTCGCTCAGCGACTTCAGCGGCCGGTTGCCCGGGCCGGTGACGGCGCGACCGCGACGGCCGTTGTCGAACAGTGCGTCGACGGCCTCCTGCAGCATGCGCTTCTCGTTGTTGACGATGATCTCCGGCGCGCCGAGGTCGAGCAGCCGCTTGAGGCGGTTGTTCCGGTTGATGACGCGGCGGTAGAGGTCGTTCAGGTCCGACGTGGCGAAGCGGCCACCGTCGAGCTGCACCATCGGGCGGAGCTCCGGCGGGATGACCGGGATGGCCTCGAGGATCATCCACTCGGGGCGGTTCTGCGACTTGATGAACGCCGAGACCACCTTCAGGCGCTTGATCGCGCGCTGCTGCTTCTGGCCCTTGGACGTCTTGATCGTGTCGCGGAGCGTCGCGGCCTCGAGGTTGAGGTCGAGGTCGCGGAGCAGGTCACGGATCGACTCCGCACCCATGCCGCCGCGGAAGTAGACGCCGAAGCCGTACGGCGAGCCGAAGCGGTCCTTGAGCTCGCGGAACAGCTGCTCGTCGTTGACGACCATCTTCGGCTCGAGGTCGCGGAAGAGCTGCCACGTCTGCTCGAGGCGGCGCACCGAGTCGACGGCGGCCTCGCGCGTGTCCTCACGGCGAGACTCGATGTCGAGGTACATCTCGCGCACCTTCAGCGCCCACTGGATCAGCGAGTCGAGATCCTCCTTCTGGATCTTCCCGTCGGTCCGCAGGCAGAGGTCGTTCGTGAGCTCGCGGATGTCCTGGCCCTCTTCCCAGGTGTCCACGGCGTCCTTGAGGATCCCGTTGCCGAGGTCGCGAACCTTGTCGAGGTTCTTCACGTCGACCTTGGCGACGTAGTCCTTGTCGTCCTCGTGGATCTCGTCGCCGGTGAGCAGCGCGTCGACGATGCGATGGATGTGCTTGGTGATCGCACCCTTCTTCGCGCCGGCCGCCTTCTCGAGCTCCTTCTCGAGCGGCAGGATCGCCGCGAGGATCTGCTCGGCTGCGACGGCGACGTTCTCGAGCTCACGCGGGGTGAGCTTGCGGTCGTCGCGGATCGCCGCGTTGCGGACGAGCTCGCGGATCTTCTTCGCGTCCTCGGTCGTGATCTGCGGGACGAGCTCGAGGAAGAGCCCGCCGACCAGCTTGCGCGCGTCCTCGAGCGGCGGGAGCAGCTGCTCCTCCGCCCAGGTGGCGAGCCCGCGGGTCCAGAAGTCGTCGTCCTCGTCGAAGCCCTTCTCCTTGCCCTCGGCGAAGAACGCGCGCCGGCGGGCAAGCCGCTTCTCGAGGTCGGCGAGCTGCTCGTCGCGGTCGACGTAGATCTGCTCGGACTCGGACTTGACCTTGTCCTCGAGGCCGTTCAGGTCCTTCGCCCGCGCCTCGTTGTCGACGTTCGTGACGATCGAGGCGGCGAAGTAGAGCACCTTCTCGAGCTCGCGCGGAGCGATGTCGAGGAGGTAGCCGATGCGGCTCGGCACACCCTTGAAGAACCAGATGTGCGAGACCGGCGCGGCCAGGTCGATGTGGCCCATGCGCTCGCGGCGCACCTTCTGCCGCGTCACCTCGACGCCGCAGCGCTCGCAGATGATGCCCTTGTAGCGGACGCGCTTGTACTTGCCGCAGTAGCACTCCCAGTCCTTGGTCGGACCGAAGATGCGCTCGCAGAAGAGACCGTCACGCTCGGGCTTGAGCGTGCGGTAGTTGATCGTCTCCGGCTTCGTGACCTCGCCCGACGACCAGTCGCGGATCTGCTTCGACGACGCGAGACCGATGCGGATCGCGTCGAACTCATTGATGTCGATCAAGTGTTCTCTCGCCTACTTTCGTGTGTCTTTAGATGCGTGGTCGTCGGTTCTCAGTCTTCGACGTCGATGGGGGCGTCTTCGTCGGCGGCGCCCACGGGCTCTGCGTCGTCCTCGTCGTCGTCGTCGGAGTCGTCGAGCTCGATCGCGTCGAGATCGACGAGCGACTCGTCCGTCGGCAGCACGAGCTCTCCGTCGGTGTCGACACGCTCCTGGCCCTCCTCCGCCTCCTGCGCCGTGGGCTGCCTCGCAGCCGCGCGCAGCGAGCCGGGCGAAAGGTCGATGCCGAGCTCTTCCGCGGCGCGGAGCAGCTCGTCGTCCTCCTCGCGGACCTCGACCTCGCCGCCGTCCTCGGAGATCACACCGACGTCGAGCGCCAGCGACTGCATCTCCTTGAGCAGCACCTTGAACGACTCGGGGATCGACGGCTCGGCGATGTTCTCGCCCTTGACGATCGCCTCGTACGCCTTGACGCGGCCGACGGTGTCGTCGGACTTGATCGTCAGCATCTCCTGCAGCGTGTACGCCGCGCCGTACGCCTCGAGCGCCCACACCTCCATCTCGCCGAAGCGCTGGCCGCCGAACTGGGCCTTACCGCCGAGCGGCTGCTGCGTGACGAGCGAGTACGGGCCGGTCGAACGCGCGTGGATCTTGTCGTCGACGAGGTGGAGCAGCTTGAGGATGTACATGTAGCCGACGGTCACTTCCTGCTCGAAGGGCTCGCCGGTGCGGCCGCTGAACAGCCGGACCTTGCCCGAGGCCTGGCGGCCGAGCGGAGCCTTCGTGTCGGTCAGGATCTTGATCGGGCTGTCGGCGTTCTGCTTCGACCAGAGCAGCGAGCGCCGAGTCGACGTCCTCGACCGTCGCGCCGTCGAAGACGGGCGTCGCGATCGGGGTCGGCTTCGGCGCCGTTGATCACGCGGCCGGCGTTGCCGTCCATCGGCTCGATCTCGTCGCTCGCGAACACGCCGTGCGCCGCCGACCAGCCGAGATGGGTCTCGAGGATCTGGCCGATGTTCATGCGGCTCGGCACGCCGAGCGGGTTGAGCAGGATGTCGACGGGGCGCCCGTCCTCGAGGAACGGCATGTCCGCCTCGGGGACGATCTTCGAGATGACGCCCTTGTTGCCGTGGCGCCCGGCGAGCTTGTCGCCCTCGGAGATCTTGCGCTTCTTCGCGACGTAGACGCGAACGAGCTCGTTCACGCCCGGGCTCAGGTCGTCGCCGTTGTCGCGCGAGAACGTCTTGACGTCGATGACGACGCCGCCCTCGCCGTGCGGGACCTTGAGCGAGGTGTCGCGGACCTCGCGCGCCTTCTCCTTGAAGATCGCGCGGATCAGCTTCTCCTCCGCCGTCAGCTCGGTCTCGCCCTTCGGCGTGACCTTGCCGACGAGCAGGTCGCCCGAGCCGACCTCGGCGCCGACGCGGACGATGCCGCGGTCGTCGAGGTTGCGGAGCGACTCCTCCGAGCGGTTCGGGATGTCGCGCGTGATCTCCTCGTCGCCGAGCTTCGTCGAGCGGGCGTCGATCTCGTACTCGTGGATGTGGATCGAGGTGAGCACCTCGTCCTTGACGAGCCGCTCGGAGAGCACGATCGCGTCCTCGAAGTTGTAGCCCTCGAACGGCATGAACGCGACGAGCAGGTTCGCGCCGAGCGCGAGCTCGCCGTGATCGGTGGACGAGCCGTCCGCCAGCACCGCGCCGGCGACGACCTTGTCGCCCTGGCGGACGATCGGCCGGTGGTGGATCAGCGTGCCCTGGTTCGAGCGCATGAACTTCGTCAGCTCGTACTCGTCGCGCGTGCCGCGGCCCTCGACCACGACGCGCTTCGCGTCGAGATCGATGACGGTGCCGGCGTTCTTCGCGACGACGACGTCGCCGGAGTCGACAGCCGCGCGATACTCCACGCCGGTGCCGACGAGCGGCGCCTGCGGGATCATCAGCGGCACGGCCTGCCGCTGCATGTTCGCGCCCATCAGCGCGCGGTTCGCGTCGTTGTGCTCGAGGAACGGGATCATCGCCGTCGCGACCGACACGATCTGCGCCGGTGCGACGTCCATGAAGTCGATGTCCTTGGCGGAGGCGATCACGGCCTCGCCCTCGGACGAGCGGCAGAGCACCTGGTCGTGCTCGAACTTGCCGTTCTTGTCGACCCGCTCCGAGGCCTGCGCGATCGTGTACTGCGCCTCCTCGGCTGCGTCGAGGTAGAAGATCTCGTCGGTCACCTTGCCGTTCGACGACCTTGCGGTACGGCGTCTGGATGAAGCCGAACTCGCTGACGGTCGCCATCGATGCGAGCGAGCCGATCAGGCCGATGTTCGGGCCTTCCGGCGTCTCGATCGGGCACATGCGGCCGTAGTGCGTCGGGTGCACGTCGCGCACCTCGATCGGCGCGCGCTCGCGGGTCAGGCCGCCGGCACCGAGCGCCGACAGGCGGCGACGGTGGGTGAGGCCGTCCAGCGAGTTCGTCTGCTGCATGAACTGCGACAGCTGCGACGAGCCGAAGAACTCCTTCAGCGCCGCGACGACGGGCCGGATGTTGATGATCGTCTGCGGCGTGATCGTGTCGACGTCCTCGGTCGTCATCCGCTCGCGGACGACGCGCTCCATGCGGTAGAGACCGACCCGGAATGCCTCCTGGATCAGCTCGCCGGTCGTGCGCAGGCGGCGGTTGCCGAAGTGCTCGTACTCGTCGAGCTCCTGGCGGATGGGGTCGCGGTTCATGCTGATCCCGTCGGCCGCGTAGTCCTTCGACTCGTCGGTGAGGCCGATCGCGTGCGGCATCGCGACGAGCTTCTGGACGAGCGCGAGGATGTCCTGAGTCGTCAGGACGCGCGTGTCGTCCGGCACGTCGACGCCGAGCCGCTGGTTGAGCTTGTAGCGGCCGACCTTGGTCAGGTCGTAGCGCTTCGGATCGAAGAAGAGCGACTTGAGCAGGTTGCGGGCGTTGTCGAGCGTCGGCGGCTCGCCCGGGCGCTGCTTCTTGAAGACCTCGATCAGCGCCTCTTCCTCGCGCGTCGTCGCGTCCTTGTCGAGCGTCTTCTCGATGAAGTGCGAGTTGTCGAACAGCTTGAGGATCGCCTCGTTCGTCGACGTGTCGAGCTTGAAGCCCGTCGTCGGGTCCTCGGCCGGCAGGGCGCGCAGGAGCGTCGTGATCGGCAGCTTGCGCTTCCGGTCGATGCGGGCGTAGACGACGCCCTTCTTGTCGATCTCGAGCTCGAGCCACGAGCCGCGGCTCGGCATCAGGTTCGCGGTGAAGACCTGCTTCGTCGCGTCCTTCGGCTCCATCAGGTAGGCGCCGGGTGAGCGGACGAGCTGCGTGACGATCACGCGCTCGGTGCCGTTGATGATGAACGTGCCCCACTCCGTCATCATCGGGAAGTCGCCCATGAACACCGTCTGCTCGCGGATCTCGCCCGTCTCCGTGTTCACGAAGCGGACCGTCATCGAGAGCGGCGCCTGGTAGGTGAGGTCCTTCTCGCGGCACTCCTGGATGGAGAACTGCGGCTCCCCGAACCGATACTCGCCGAACTCCACCGCGAGCGTGCCGGTGTAGTCCTGGATCGGCGAGATGTCGTCGATCGTCTCCCGGAGGCCTTCGCTGAGGAACCAGTCGAAGGACTCGCGCTGGATGTCGATCAGGTTGGGGAGGTCGAGAACGTGCTTGAGGCGTGAAAAGGAGTGGCGCGCGCGAGGCGCTGTGACCGTCTTGGCCAAGTAGAACAGCCTCCCTTACTGGCTATGAGGTGAGGAGCGAAGCAGAGGATGAAGAAAGGGTGAAAAAGGCGTGCGGAAGTTGACGTGTCCGGACGTCGGCGCAACCCCCCACGATAGCGGAGGCGTCCCTCCAGCCGCAAGCGCGCGGCGAGAGACCCGCTGGGCCGACCAGGGGAAGGTAGCAAACGGCGGGTGGTGGGCGCCCTGAATCGGGCCGCCCACCACCTGATTTGGCTCTACTTGTGGGACTTCTGGTTGTCGTGCCCGTCGTGGTCGTCGTGCTCCGCGCCGTGCGCGCGGACGCTCCTGGCGGTCAGGGTGCTCGAACCGGCAGTCGTACCGGGGCACGAGAGCGCCTTCACGCGGGCCTGATCGCCGACGTTCGGCCCGATCAGGGTGCCGGTGCCCTCCCACTCGACGCGCGTTTTCGCGTCGACGCCGATCGCCACGGTCTGGCCGACGAGCAACCGCCCGGCGTCGCTCGTCCGCGCGCACAACGAGCGTGAACGCCGTCGGCGACACCGAGGCGAGCGTTCCGCGGAGCTCGAGCCGCCGGCAGTTGGACGGCGTGGCCGGGCTGGTCGCGGTCGTGGTCGTCGGTCGACGGCGAGGTGGCCGTGGTGGTTGCGGTCGTGGTCGTCGACGACCGGTGCTGGTCGCCGTCGTGGCCGCCACCGTGGCCGCCGCCGTGTCCGTCCTCGGCGAGCGCGAACGACGAGCTCACGCCGGCAACCGCGAGCGCGAGCAAGAGCGCCTTCAACTTCATCAGTCAACCTCCAGGGCTTGGGAAACGAACCTGTCTGACCCAAAGACGCCCCGAGCGCCCGAAAACTTGGTTGTAAGAAAAGTGTGAAGCCGGGCTTTCGCCCGGCTTCACACGTTGCCGACAAGTGGAGCCGGAGCTCTACTTGATCTCGACGGAGGCGCCTGCCTCCTCGAGCTGGGCCTTGACCTGGTCGGCCTCGTCCTGGTTGACGCCCTCCTTGACCGGCTGAGGCGCCGAGTCGACGAGGTCCTTGGCCTCCTTGAGACCGAGGCCGGTGACGGCGCGCACGACCTTGATCACCTGGATCTTCTGCTGGCCGGCGCCGGTGAGGACGACGTCGAACGCCGTCTTCTCCTCCACCGCGGCCTCACCGCCGCCGGCTGCGCCGGCTGCTGCGACCGCGACCGGAGCGGCGGCGGTGATGCCCCACTCCTCCTCGATCTTGTTCTTGAGCTCGACCAGCTCGAGCACGGTCATGCTCCCGAGCTGCTCGAACACCGTGTCAACTGCTGCCATCTTCGTCAGCCTCCTGAGTTTCGGTCGGTTCAGAGGTGTCTGACACCGAGGTGTCGGACACCGGTTCTGCGGCGGCTTCGTCAGCCGCCTGAGGTTCGGTCGGTTCCGAGGTGTCAGACACCGAGGTGTCGGACACCGGTTCCGCGGCGGGCTCTCCGCCCTGCGCCTGCAGCTGCTCGATGCGGGCATCGATCAGCCCGTAGAGGTTCTGCAACGGCGCGTTCACGAGCGCGGCGATCGCGGAGAGCGGCGCAATGATCGCGCCGAGCACCTGGCCGCGCAGCACATCGACCGGCGGGAGCTTCGCGAGCTCCTCGACGCTCGATGCAGAGATCTCGCGGCCTGACATGACGCCGCCGCGGATCTCGAGGACCTTCGTCTCGCGTGCCGAATCGGCGAGTGCCTTGGCCACGGCGACCATGTCGCCGTCGGCCTCGATGAACGCGATCGCCGACGGGCCCTCGAGCAGCGCCAGCAGCGCATCCGCCCCGGCGGCCTGCGCCGCGCGGCGGGTGAGCGTGTTCTTGACCACCGAGAGCCTCGCCCCGTTCTCGAGCAACCGCCCACGCAGGGCGTCGATCTGGGGCATCGTCAGGCCGCGGTAGTCGGCGACGAAGAGCGTCTCCGCGCTGCGGAGCCGCTCCGTCAACTCGGCGACGACGCGTTCCTTGTCCTCTTTCTGCATTTCACCTCCTCTTTCATGCGACGAGCCCGCCTTGCAGCGGGCTCGTGAAAAGAGAAAGCGGTGCTTTCCGTCCTCAGGAGGCCGCCTCGGCTGGGCTTCTGCTCGTGTCACGAGCTGCCAGCTGTCTGTGGCGACGGGCTCTGTTACCTAGGCCGTAGCTTGCACGGCCTCCTGCGTCGTGCCATCAAGCTCTTCCGCGATCGCACGGGTCCTCGTCGGGTCGACGTGGATCCCCGGGCCCATCGTGGAGGTGAGCGTGATCTTCTTGATGTACCGGCCCTTCGCGACCGCCGGCTTCGCGCGCACGATCTCGTCGATCAGGGCCGCGTAGTTCTCGACGAGCGCCCGCTCGTCGAAGGAACGCTTGCCGATCGGGATGTGCACGTTCGCGCCGCGGTCGGTGCGGTACTCGAGCTTGCCGGCCTTCGCATCCTTGACGGCCTTCGCCACGTCGAACGTGACGGTGCCCGTCTTCGGGTTCGGCATCAGGCCGCGCGGCCCGAGCACCCGGCCGAGCCGGCCGACGTTGCCCATCTGGTCGGGCGTCGCGATCGCGACGTCGAAGTCCGTGAAGCCCTCTTCGATCCTCTTCGCGAGGTCGGCCGAGCCGACGACGTCGGCGCCCGCCTCCTCGGCCTCGCGGGCCTTGTCGCCCTCGGCGAAGACGGCGACCCGCTGCTCGCGGCCGGTGCCGTGCGGGAGCATCAGCGTCCCGCGCAGCTGCTCGTCCGCGTGGCGGACGTTGAGGCCGAGGTTCATGTGCACCTCGATCGTCTCGTCGAACTTCGCGGCCGGCTGCTCTTTGAGCAGGCGGACGGCTTCGACCGGCGTGTACATCTGCTCGCGGTCGATCGCGCCGCGCGACTCGCGATACCGCTTCCCGTGCTGGGCCATCAGTTGTCCACCTCCACTCCCATTGAGCGCGCGGTGCCGGCGATCACGAGCATCGCCTGCTCGACGTCGCGGGCGTTCAGGTCCTGCATCTTCGTCTCGGCGATCGAGCGGAGCTGGGCCTGCGTGAGCCGGCCGACCTTCGTGCGGTTCGGCTCGGGCGAGCCCTTCTCGAGCCGCAGCGCCTCCTTGATCAGGACGGCGGCCGGCGGCGTCTTCGTGATGAAGTCGAAGCTCCGGTCCTCGTAGACCGTGATCTCGACCGGGATGATGCGCCCGTTCTCCTGCGCGGTCTGCGCGTTGAACGCCTTGCAGAACTCCATGATGTTGACGCCGTGCTGGCCGAGCGCAGGGCCGACCGGGGGTGCAGGGTTCGCCTGTCCGCCGGGGATCTGGAGCTTGATCAGGGTGAGAACTTTCTTCGCCATTTCAGTCCTTTAGTCGAGCTTCTTGACCTGGTCGAACCCGAGCTCAACGGGAACCTGGCGTTCGAAGATGTCCACCAGCACCTTGAGCTTCTGCTGGTCGGGGTTGACGTCGACGATCTCGCCGTCGAAGTCCGAGAGCGGCCCGGACGTCACCTTGACCGACTCGCCGAGCGAGTACTCGATCGTGGTGCGCGCGCGGTCGCCGCCGGCGTTCGCGCCGGTCTTCAGGATCCGGTCGACCTCGGGCTGCGAGAGCGGCACGGGCTTGGAGCCGGCGCCGACGAAGCCGGTCACGCCAGGCGTGTTCTTCACGACCGTCCAGGCGTCGTCGTTCAGGTCCATGTTCACGAGCACGTAGCCCGGCAGCACGCGCTTCTCGGCCTGCACCTTCTGGCCGTCCTTGGTCTCGATCACCTGCTCGGTCGGGACGACGACGCGGCGGAAGCGGACGCGCTGCCCCATCGACTCGATGCGGTGCTCGAGATTGGCCTTGACCTTGTTCTCATGGCCGGAATAGGTGTTGACGACGTACCAGCGAAACATTGGATTCCTTACTGACCGAGGAAGAGTTTGGAGACGACTTGCTTCCACACCTGGTCGTTGAGGTACAGGTAGGTGCCGACCACGACGCACGCGACGAGCACGACGACCGTGCCCTGGATCACCTGGTTCTGGCCCGGCCACTCGACCTTCTTCAGCTCTGCCCACGACTCGGCGATGAAGTTCGACCGGCGGCGCTCGTCCGCGGGGCCGGGGGGATGTGGCTGCTCGCGCGGTGCCGTCGCCATGACTCCCTAGCGGGTCTCCCGGTGCGGGGTATGCGACCCGCACCAACGGCAGTACTTCCGGAACTCGACCCGGTCCGGCGTGTTCCGCTTGGACTTCATGGTCTGGTAGTTCCGCCGCTTGCACTCGGTGCAGGCGAGGGTGATCGCAACTCTGACTCCGGTCTTGGCCATGTCTCTTCTCTAAGGGTGAAAATGGGACGACCCGGGCACGCTGACGCACCGCCCTGGGGCCGCGGAAGTGTAGCGGGACCCGCATGGCGGCATCCGCTCGGTGCAAAAAGGCCCGCAAACCTGGGCCTTCGCTATTCTCAGTCGGTGCGCTCCTGGCGGTTCGGCTGCGTTGCAGCGTGTGCAATAGCGGCCTGCGCCGCACCGAGCGCGGGCACCGCCGCCGCCGATCCCGCAGCGCCCGTCTGTGTCGGAACAGGGGTGCTCGCCACCGAAGCGCCGAACGCGAGCGCTCCGGACGCGGCCGGCCCGGCGCTGCTCGGCCCCGACCGCGCCGGCACGTCCGTCGTGAATGCCACGGAACCGGCTGCCCAGCCTCTCGGTCGCCGCCGTCTCACTCGGCGTCGCGGGCTGCGTCGACGCGCAGGGCACCCCGGGAGGCACGACACTCCGCGCAGGCGCCTGGAGCATCCTCGGCGGCGCCGTCCACGGCTCCTCCCTGCGCGCGGACCTGGTCCCGCGGCCTGCCGACGGCTCCGGGTGGTGGCTTCGGGCCGAGGTCGGGGACCTGGTCGTGGAGGGCCGTCCCGTGACCCTCGAGCCGGGCGAACTGATCGACGTCGGCAACTGGGGGACGCTGAGCGCACGGCCGGAGCTCGCGCCGCTTCCAGTGGGCGCCCCGTTGCGCTGGTGGCGCGCCGCGCTCCAGCTCGAGCTGACGCGGTCGCACGCGGGCTTCGCCGCGGGCACGTCGTTCCTGATCGGCTGGGTCGCAGCCGATCGCGTCCCGCTCGCCGACGCCGCCGTCCAGACGCCGCCGCAGCCGTCGACCACGACGGCGACCACGACGACCACGGCCGGCCCAGCGACCCCGCCGAAACCGCCCCCTCCGCCTGCAGCCAAGACCACTCCGGCGACGAGCCCCGCCCCACCGGCCTCGACCAAGCCGAAGCCGGCCAAGCACGCCGCGGTGAAGCACGCCGCGGCCAAGCGGAAGGCCGCACGGCGCGTCGCGAAGCGCGCGGCTCCGCTGGTCGGGCAGCCGCTGACCGTGACGCCGCTCCTCGGCGCCGGCGCTCGCACCTTTCCCGTGGTCGGCGACGTGGCCTGGGGCGACACCTACGGCGCCCGCCGCAGCGACGTCCCCGGGGGCTGGCATCACGGCGACGACCTCTTTGCCCCGCTCGGGACGCCGGTCGTCGCCGTCACGAACGGCGTCGTCTTCGCGGTCGGCTGGAACCGGGTCGGCGGCTGGCGGCTCTGGCTCGTCGATGACCAGGGCAACCAGTACTACTACGCCCACCTCTCGGGCTACAGCCGTTTCGCGAAGAACAATCACTCCGTCGAGCGTGGGCAAGTGCTCGGGTTCGTCGGCAACACGGGCGATGCGATCACCACGTGGCCCCACGTTCACTTCGAGGTGCATCCCGCCGGGCTTCTCTACCTGGGCTACGACGGTGCCGTCGACCCGACGCACTATCTGGGCGCCTGGACACGCCTCGGGCGGGTCGCCTCGGTGCCGCCGCCCGTGCCGCTGCCGGCCGGGGCTCCGAGCGGCGAGGGCGCGATCAAGGACTTCCGGGCCTTGCTCGCGATCAGGCCGATGAAGGTTCCGCCGAAGGTCGCGGCCGCTGCGAGGGCGCACAGCCGGGTGAAGCCCGCGCCGGCAGCGCCGGCCGGGGCAACGGCCGTCTCGATCGGAGTCGTGCCGAGCCGGTCGAGGCACGATGGATACGGCGCGATCTTCGCCGGCGTGGCCCTGCTCGGCGGAGCGCTCGTCGCGCTGCGTCTGACGGCCCGCGCGGGCCGGCGACGAAGCGAATAGCGCACCGAAGCGAATAGCGGCGGGTGGGCTCGAACCACCGACCTTCGGGTTATGAGTCCGACGCTCTAACCAGCTGAGCTACGCCGCCACGCGCAGGCATTTTAGCCATGCTCGGCGGCGCCGCTCCACGCCCGGCTCAAGGGAATCGTCCTGCGCGCCGACACCCGGCACATGGCGACTGCCGCGCTCGAGTTCCAACCGATCTTCGTCTACATCGCCGTCGGTCTCTCGAGCCTCGTCCTGTTCACCCGGATCGTCCTCAGCTGGGCGATCGGAAACTGACACGGCGACGAGGCCTAGCCCTCCGTGCGGGTTCAGCTAGCCGAACTGCAGGCGCAGTCAGCGCGCCGACGCGCGATCCTGGGAACAACGGGCCGAGCGTGTCCCGGGTAGGCAGTGTCCGGGCCGCTCCGAACGCTGTCTCGACCCGCGAGCGGTGAGACATGCTCGGCCCGTTCTTCACCCGGCTCTCGAGACCACGCCTTTACCTAGGTGTGTCGCCGAGCCAGTCGCGCCAGTCGCCGGTCGCGCTCAAAGGTAGCCGCATGCTGATCCTTTCCCGCAGTTTGCGCCCTGATCATGCCCCCTCATGGGCCGGCTGTCGTCACCTGATCGGGTGAAGATCGATCGGCGGGAACGCACGCAACGGCAAGGAAGAACCAGGCGATCGTCAGCCCGAGCATCGGCAACTCGGCGGCGGTGACCCAGACCGCACCCGCGCCCTGAAGCTCGAGGATCACGAGCAGCGCCATCGTGACGAGCCAGGCCACGGAGACCAGCGCGACTGCGACCCTCGGCTGCGGCCTCGCCGCCGCACCGATGCGGGCGTAGCGCTGATTCTCGTACGCGAGCAGCTTGCGCAGCCGGCGGGTGGCGATCCACCGGCGCAGCCGATGGCCCCGATGGAGATCGACGCGTTCCTCGGCCGAAGCGATCAGAGAACGGAGGTAGACACGCCCGAATTCGGGCCGACCCGAGCGGGAACGAACCGGCGGGGCCATGGCGTTCAACATACCGCGCTCTGGCGCCGCTCTCGGCCGGCCGCGAGCTCCTCAAGCCGCGGGCGAGATCGGTCGATAAATCGCGGGATGACCGAGCTACCGCTGATTCTGGTGGTCGACGACGACGAGGACATCCGGTTCCTGGTCCGCGTCGTCCTGGAGCGCGGTGGATATCGCGTGATCGCCGCTGCCGACGGACAGGCGGCGCTGCGCCTCGTCGAGGAACAGTCGCCGGAGCTCGTGCTCGTCGATGTTTCGATGCCGGTCATGGGCGGCCATGAGCTCTGCCAGGCGATCACGGCGGGGAACCCTTCCCCGCCGCCCGTGATCTTCCTTTCCGCGCACGCCACACCGGAGGACCGTGTGCGCGGTCTGGAGGTCGGGGCGACCGACTACGTCGTCAAGCCTTTCGACAGAGGCGAGCTGCTGGCCCGCGTCTCGTCGGCTCTGCGCACGAGGAACCGCATGACGGCGCTTGCGCAAGACGCGGCCGTGGATCATTTGACCGGCGCGATGAATCGCAGCCAGCTCGACACCCATCTGGCTGCGGCCGTTGTTCGTGCGAGCCGCTCGTCCGGCGAGCTCGGACTCGTCCTCGTCGACATCGACCACTTCAAGTCGATCAACGATCGCTACGGGCACTCGACCGGCGACTCGGTGCTGCGGGTCGTGGCGATTCGGCTGATGAGCGCCATCCGCGCCGGAGACACGCTCTTTCGCTACGGCGGCGACGAGTTCTGCTTCGTTCTGGAAGGAACGGATGAACGGGGCGCGTCGGCGCTCGCGCGGCGCTCGGTCGAGTCGATCGCGTCGGAACCGATCCACGAGGTCGCCGTGACTGCCAGCGCGGGCGCCGCTCACTGGAGCCCGGAGCTCGCCGATCCGCTCGAGCTCCTGAACGCCGCAGATGCCGCCCTGTACGAGGCGAAGCGAGGCGGACGCGCGCAAGCGCGGGCGTGGAGCGAGCTGACGCCGCCCTCGCATCGCTGCCGGCGTCGGTGTCCGCTCCCTACTGAACGTCGCCGCCCGGCCACGTGTCCGTGAGCAGGTAGCCCTCGGGGAACGGGTCGTCCGGATCCACGTAGAGCTCGGTGGTGCCGGTGATCCAGGCCCTCCCACGGATCGCCGGGATGATGGCGGGTGTGCCGTCCAGGTCGGTCGTGGAGACGATCCGTCCGTCGAACGTCGAGCCGAGCACCGATGCATGCGTCATCGCGTCTCCGATCCCCATCAGCCCACGTGCGTGCAGCACGGCCATTCGGGCGGAAAGGCCGGTGCCGGTCGCTGAACGGTCGAGTCGCCCTGGCGCGACCACGACGGCATTCCGGGTCACCGCGCCGACGCCCTGCCACGGTTCCGCGATCTGCACGATCGAAACACCCGCGATCGACGGGTTCTCGGGGTGCACACAGACAAGCTGCTCGCGCGCGGCCGCCCGGATCAGTTCACCGACTCGCGACAGGTCGCGTGCCTCGTGCGGCTCGATCGCAAATCCGAGCGCTGCTGCATCCGCGATCGCGTACCACATGCCGCCGTACGCAACGTCGACGTCGATCGACCCGAGCTCGTCGAGCTCGAGCGGCGCGCCGAGTTGGGCGACGAACGACGCGACATTCGTCAGCTCGACGCTCTCGACGCGGCCGTCGCGGCATGCTGCCCGCACCTCGACGACCCCGCCCGGAGCCTCGAGCCGCAGGACTGTCTCGGGCTCGGTCATCTCGACGAATCCCGTTTCGAGCAACACGGTCGCGACGCAGATCGTGTTCGAGCCCGACATCGCCGGATACTCGGTCGGCTCCATGATGATGTAGCCCCACTCGCAGTCCGGCCGGGTCGAAGGCACGAGCAGGTTCGCGTGGGTCGCGACGGAGCCACGCGGCTCGCGGAGGAGAAAATGGCGGAGCGAATCGTCGGCTGCGAGCGTCTGCATCTGCTCGAAGACCGTCGCCCCGGCCAGGGGCGGGACGCCCGCGACGACGACGTTCCCCACCTCGCCGCCGGCGTGGCAGTCGATGACGGTGATCGACCGGCGGGCGCGCATCGCCGGGCGACCATACCGCCTCTGCGCTCCTACCCGATCCGCGCGCAGAACCGTCCGGCCCGGCGCCTAACCTGGCTGCGCGATGACCGAGCAGGAACTGTGCTGGCGCTGCCCGACGCCGATGGCCTGGGTGCACGGGACGTGGCAGTGCCCGCGCTGCAAGTTCAAGTTGGGCTGCTGCGAGGGTGATCCGCAGACGTCGTGTGAGGTGCCGCCGAACTCCGGTCAGCGCCCGCTCACGCCGAGCACCGCGCGCACCTGACGCGCGACGCCTGAGGCGCTGAGCCTGCCGGCCGGCAACTCGACCGTGAAGCTGACCTCTCCGTCCGGCAGGCGGTTCTGCCAGTTCGCGGCGGTGCCGTCGAGCCACGGGTGGTGGTAGTAGCGCAGGCCCGCGAGGTGCGCATACCTGCGACCTGCCTGCGAGCTCCGGCCGTACGCCCAGACGAGATCGAGGTGCTGGTGGAACCAGATCGTGTAGCGAGGGTGGATCCGCGCGACGAGCCCACGGACGAGCCGAGTCTCGGGCTCCGACCACGGTCGAGCACCGGCGGCATACACCGACCACCGAGGCCCGAATGGCCGCCACCCCGCCGGGAAGTTCCGGTTCAGGTCGACCCCGTGAGCGTTCTGCCGCGTGTCGTGCGCGAGACCGTCCGGATTGAGCGTGGGGACGAGCCAGAGATCCTCACGGGGATGCACCCTGCGGAGCGCGGCGACCACTGCCAGCCCGGCACATTCGTCGCCGTGGATACAGCCGACGACGAGCACCCTCGGCCCCGGGCCGGAGACGTGCACGAGCTCGATCGGCCGGTGCTGGACCGAATAACCCAGCAAAGCGCTGATCGCTAGGGTCGAAAGCATGGCGGTGATCGAGGCCATCGACCTGCGCAGGACCTATCGCACGACCACGGGCGTGATCCGCCGGAAGCCGCTCGAAGTGGAAGCGGTTCGCGGTGTGTCGTTCGCGGTCGAGCAAGGCGAGCTCTTCGGGCTGTTGGGGCCGAACGGAGCCGGCAAGACGACGACGATCAAGATGCTGATCACCCTACTTCTGCCTACGAGCGGTCAGGCCCGGGTGCTCGGCCACGACGTCGTGGACCACGCGAAGGAGGTGCGTCAGCGGATCGGCTACGTGTTCGGCGGCGACCGCGGTCTCTACGAACGCCTGTCGGCGCTGGACAACCTCCGCTATTTCGCCGAGCTCTACGGCGTCTCAGGGAAGGCCCAGAAGCGTCGCATCGACGAGGTCCTGGAGCTCGTCGGCCTGAAGGGGCGCGAGCAGGAACGGGTCGAGGGCTACTCGCGCGGCATGCGCCAGCGGCTGCACATCGCGCGCGGGATCCTGCACGACCCCGAAGTGGTCTTTCTCGACGAGCCGACGATCGGCGTCGACCCCGTCGGCGCGCGCGAGCTCCGCACGACGATCTCCGGCTTGATCGACTCGGGCAAGACGGTCCTGCTGACGACGCACTACATGTTCGAGGCCGACGCGCTCTGCGACCGGATCGCCGTGATCGCCAAGGGCCGCATCGTCGGCGCCGGGACGCCGTCGGAGCTGAAAGCAGGGGTCGGCGAGGGCCGCGTCACGGAGATCGAGGTGTTCGGCGTCGACGATCCCACCGTCGCCCGGCTGCGTGCGCTCGAGGGCGTGACGGCGGTGACCGTCGAGGAGCGCGACCAGAAGCAGCTGCTCGTCGTGCAGGAAAGCGGCGAGCGCGAGTTGACCGCACCGTTGCTCGCGGAGCTCGAGGCGACGGAGGTCGGGCGCGTGTCCACGCGCGAGCCCACGCTCGAGGACGCCTACATCGCGCTGGTGGAAGCATGAACGCGTTCCGCATCGTCCGCAGCGGGTTCGTGACGAACCTGAAGATGCTCGGGACGTCCAGCTTCTTCCTGCTCACATCGATCGTGCAGCCGATCATCTTCGCGACGATCGCGTTCTACATGTTCCAGTCCGGTGGCCGTTCGGGGACGCTGCTGTACGCCGCGCTCGGCGCCGGGATGATGGGCGTCTGGTCGACGACGCTGTTCGGCTCGGGCGGGATGATCCAGTGGCAGCGCTGGCAGGGCACCCTCGAGCTCGGCGTCGGCGCGCCTCCGTCGCTGACGCTGGTCTACCTGCCGTTCTCGCTCGCGAACGCCTTCACCGGCATGTACGCCCTCGTGGCGACGCTCGTCTGGGGCCGCATCGTCTTCGGCATCCCGTTGCACCTCGTGCATCCCTGGCAGTTCGCGCTCGCGCTGCCGGCGACCGTGCTCGCGCTGGGGCTGATGGGCCTCGTCCTCGCGTCGACCTTCGTGCTCTACCGATACGCCAACGCCCTGTCGAATCTCCTCGAATACCCGGTGTGGATCGCATCCGGGCTGCTCTTCTCGACCGCGATCCTGCCCGACTGGACGCGGCCGATCTCCTGGGCGCTACCGCCGTACTGGGGCATCCTCGCGCTGCGGCACGCAGCACTCGGAGGCGACGTGTGGCTGCCGCTCGCGATGGTCCTGCTGCTCGGGCTGGCCGCGCTCGCGATCAGCGTCTTCACGTTCCGCTGGTTCGAGACGGCGGCCCGCGCCCGCGCGACCCTCTCGCTGACATGAAGATCCTCGCGTTCCTGGGGCGTCGCGGGCGACGCGCGGGCGGAGGGGACAGTGCTTGGCACGGCCCCGGAAGCCCGCGTGGCGCCGGCGGCGCCAGCCTTTCGCGGAGCCCGGCTCTGCCGGGCGGGAGCGAAAGGCGGCCAGGGACGTGAGGAAATGGTTCTCGATCTTCTTTGTCGGCGGGCTCATTGCCTACCGGGGGCTGTTCAACTGGATCCGGCCTGCGATGTACATCCCGACGATGCTCGGCAGCCCGCTCTTTCAACTGATCTTCTTCACCAAGCTCGGCCAGTATGCGGGCGCGCAGTCCTCCGACTTCTACATCGTCGGGAACTCCGTGCAGGTCTGCGCAATGTCGGCGGTGTACGGGATGACGATGGCAGTCGCGAACGAACGGTGGTTCGGGACACTCGGCCCGCTGCTCGCGTCACCCGCCAACCGCGCGGCCGTCTTCCTCGGTCGCGGCGTACCGGTCCTGCTGAACGGGCTCCTCGTCTCGACGTTCACCTTCTGCGCGGGCGTGCTGTTCCTCGGCTTCCGGCCAGGGCTCGACTCGGTGCCGCCGCTGATCGTGATCCTGCTGGTGACGGTCTCGTCGTGCACGGGGTTCGGGATGCTGCTCGGCTCGATCGGGCTGCGCGCGAAGGACTTCTTCTTCGCCGCGAACCTCGCCTATTTCCTGATGCTGCTCTTCTGCGGCGTGAACATTCCGCTCTCGGTGCTGCCGGGCTGGATGAGCGCGGTCGGGCGCTGCCTGCCGCTGACCCATGGGATCGCCGCCGCGCGCGAGGTCACTGCCGGGGCGTCGCTCGCCGATGTCTCGGGGCTCGTGTGGACGGAGGCGGGGATCGGCGTGGCCTACGCGGCCGCGGGGTTCGCCCTCTTCCGCATCCTCGAGCGCGAATCGCGCCGCAGCGCCGTGCTCGACGCCTACTAGGAGCTCGGGTCAGGCGATCAACTGGTCGCGCAGCGCCTGGGCGACCGCCTGCGTCCGGGTGTCCGCACCGAGCTTGACCATGGCCTTGCGCACGTGCGAGCGCACCGTCTCCGCCGAGATGAACAGCCTGTTCCCGATCTCCTCGTTGGACAGTCCGTCCGCGAGCAGCCGCAGAACGTCGCGCTCCCGGCGGGTCAGCTCCGCCCGCTTGGCGCCCGACGGGGTCCCGGCGAGCGTCCCCGCAAGCACCGGGTCGATGTACGTCCCGCCCGCGGCGACCGACCTGACAGCCCGAAGCAGGTCGTCGATCGGTGCCTCCTTGAGGACGAAGCCCGTGACGCCGGCATCGAGCCCCTCGCTCAGGAGAGCGCGGTCGCCATAACCGGTGTAGAGCAGGACTGCGGTTGACGGGGCCGAGATTCGGGCGCGCCGGGTCACCTCGACTCCGCCGAGCCCTGGCATGCGCACGTCGATCAGGGCGACGCTGGGGTGCAGCCGCTCGATCTGCCGGAGCGCCTCCTCGCCATCCGTTGCCCGGGCGACGACGGTGATATCACCCTGAGCCAGAAACTCAGCGACCGCCTCGAGCACCGCCGGGTGATCGTCCGCGATCAGGCACGTGATCTTCCCGCTCGACGGGGTCACCGCTCTCCTCGAAACGGCTCACGGGGTATCCCCATTCCGGGGGATGCGACCAGCACACCTCTAGGGATACAGGTTCCGGAGGCCGATGCCAATAGTTGTCATGCAGGTTTCAATCCGAAATCGATGAGCACACGCATCCAAAGCATGGGGCCGAGCACGACCCGGGCCGGGGTCGCGCACCAGCGCGAGTTGATCGACGCCGCCATCGCCGTCAACGAAGCGCCGACCCTCGACGAGGCGTTTCAGATCCTGGCGGAGACCGGTTTGGCGCTCCTCGGCTGCGACCGACTCGCGGTCGTCGCCTGGAACGACGACCTGAGCCTCGGCACGATCAGGGCCGACACCGGGCTCTCCCTCGGCGAGGCAGTCCCCGCGACGCCCGGTTCGGCGGAGGCCATCCGGAGCGTGGCCGTGTATGCGGGGGAGCCCCGGATCGAGGGCTTCTCGCCGAGCCTGGCCGGCTCGCTCGAGCCGCTGGCGTTCGTCGTCCGCGTGCCGCTCGTCACCGCGAACTGGATCGCCACCTTTCATGCGCTCTGGACCGAGCCACTCGCGGAGGACGAGGCAGAGACGGCCGCCGGCCTCCTGCGGACCCTCACCCGGTTGACCTCGGTCGCCGAGCGGTCGCTGCGTGAAGGTGAGCAGCTCAAGCTCGACTCGGTGCTGGACGGAGTCGCCGACGGCGTCGTCGTCTGCACGGCGGCAACCGCCACCCCGAATGCGGCCGCGCGCGCCCTCCTGGCGATTCCCCCCGGGGTGGAGTTCAGAACCGCGCTGTTCAACCCACGCGACCTGGACGGGAAGCCCTACGAGCATCCGGAGGGGCACATCCCCGGCGAGCAGACGATCGCGACCGGCGCCGGCGGGCGCTTCCGGATCCGGGCGACGGCACTCGACGGCCGCGAGCTCGTGCTCGACGGAAGCATCTCCCCGGCGCCCGGCGGTGCTGTGATCGTCTTCCGGGACGTCACCGCCGAGCACGAGCGCGAGGTGCTGAACGAGCGGTATCTCTACGCGCTCTTCAATTCGATTCCGATCCCCTTGACGGTCGCAGACGCCTCGACGCGCGCGCTCATCTCGGCGAACCAGGCGTTTCTGGATCTGATCGGCTACGAGCTCGACGCGATCGTCGGCCTCACGCCGCCGTTCCCATGGTGGGAGCCGGACGAGCAGCCGTTGTCCGCCTTCGAGCCGGGCTCCGTCATCCGTCAGGTCTACCGGCGCAAGGACGGCCGGCCGCTGCCCGTCGAGGTGTTCCCGCATGCGGTCCACGGTGACGAGGGCAAACCGGTGCTGCTGCTCGGTGTCGTCAACGACATGTCCGAGAAGCGCCGCCTCGACCAGCAGCTCGTCCAGAGCGGGAAGCTGGCCGCGATCGGAGAACTGGCCGCCGGAGTCGCGCACGAGATCAACAACCCACTGTTCGCCATCCTCGGCCTGACCGAGTTCCTGATCAAGGAAGCCGACCCCGATTCGAAGGCACACCAAAGACTCGTGCTGATCCAGCAGACGGGCCTCGAGATCAAGGAGATCGTCCGTGCGCTGCTCGACTTCGCCCGGGAAAATGCCGAAGAACGTCACGTGGTGGCACTCGACGACGTGGTCCGCTCGACGGTCGACCTCATCCGCCGGACGAACGCCCACAAGGCGATCGAACTGGTGGACACCTATGCCGACGACGGCACCCTCGTGCTCGCCAGCCCGAACCAGCTCAAGCAGATCTTCCTCAACCTGATCGCAAACGCACGGCAGGCGATGCCGAACGGCGGCAGCGTGGGCATTCAGGTGCATCGCGACGGCGAACACGTGATCGCGGTCGTGAGCGACGACGGTCCGGGCATCGCGCCGGCCGCGCTCGAGCGGATCTTCGAACCGTTCTTCACGACCAAGCGCCTGACCGGAGGCACCGGGCTCGGGCTCTCGGTCAGCCTCGGGATCGCCGAGTCGCACGGAGGGACGCTGACGGCCGCCTCCGAGTACGGGCACGGCGCGGCGTTCACCCTTCGCCTCCCGATCGCCGAGGGAGGCGCGGAGTGAGCCGGATCCTCGTAATCGACGACGAGGAGGTGATCCGCAGCCTGATCGTGGAGATACTCGAGACTGTCGGCCACACGGCGTTCGGGCGCAGAGAACGCCGAGCGGGCGCTGAGCCTGCTCGACACCGCGGAGTTCGACCTCGTCGTCAGCGACGTGATCATGCCCGGCCTCTCCGGTCTGGATCTGCTCGAGCTCGGTGCGGAACCATCGGGCGTCCTTGCCTGTCGTGCTCGTCACGGGTGCGGGCACGTACGACACGCTCAGCCAGGCCCTGACGCTCGGCGCGGCCGGGCCTCGTGACGAAGCCCTTCACCCACGCGGACCTCCAGGACGCGGTGGCCGACGCGCTGGAGCGGGCGAACAGGAGCCGAGACGAGATTCGGGAGCGGTTGCTGACACCGACGCTCGCCAGTGCGCTCGCCAATGCGATCGAGGCGCGCGACTCCAGCCTGCACGGGCACTGCGAGCGGCTCGCCACACTCGCCGTGCGCATCGCAGAGCTGATGGGGCTCCGGCAGGACGAGGTCGAGACGGTCCGGCTCGGGGCGATCCTCCACGACGTCGGCAAGATCGGCATCCCCGACCGCGTCCTGCTCAAGCCGGGCCCGCTCGACGAGGAGGAGCGGCGGGTGATCGAGACGCACCCCGAGATCGGCGACACACTGCTCGAGCCACTCGATCTGCTCGCTCCCGCACGCCCGATCGTCCGCCACCACCACGAGCGCTGGGACGGCGCCGGCTACCCGGACGGTCTCGCGGAGACCGAGATCCCACTCGGCGCGCGCATCGTCGCGTGTTGCCGACTCGATCGAGGTCATGTCGTCGCGCCAGCTGTACCAGAGCCCCCGTAGCCCCGAACAGGTGCAGGACGAGCTGCGTGCGCACCGCGCCAAGCAATGGGACCCGGAGATCGTCGACCTGGCGCTCGAGCTGATCGAGAGCGGCGAGCTCCTCCTGAGCAGCGAAGGCCTGCGGCTCATCGAGGTCGCCGCCGCGCCGGCTTCGGGCACCGGAGTCGCAGTGCTCCTCGTGGAAGCAGACGACGATCACGCGCGCCTCGTGAGCGAGGCGCTCGAGCAAGAGCTGGACGGTGCCGTCATCGCACGCGCGAGGAGCGTCGCGCACGCAGCCGAGCTGCAGAACGGATTGACGTGGTCGGTGGCCGTCATCGCCCAGGAGCTGCCCGACGGCTCCGGCGTGGAGGTCCTCGACGCGCTACGGGCCGCAGCCCGACCCTTCCTGTGGTGATGCTCACCGGCAACGACACCGCCGCGACGGTGGAGGCGTTCCAGCACGGCGCCTCCGACTATGCCGTCAAAGGCAGTTCGTACGACGCGCTCGCCCTTCGGGTGCGGGGCCTGGTGGCAGTGTGAACACGAGCGATCCCAGCTGCCTCGTTGCCGACGACCATCCCGCGCTTGCGAGCGCGGTCTGCGGCTACCTGTCGGCGAACGGATTCGACATCGTCGGCTGCGCCTCTGACGGCCGCCGCGCGGTGGCGCTCGCCAACCGAGACGAAGCCCGAGGTGGCGCTGATCGACTTCCGCATGCCCCGGCTCGCCGGCGGCGAGCTCGTGCGGACACTCAAGGAGGTCTCGCCCGGCACCGCAATCGCGGTCTACACGGCCGACGCGGACGAAGCGGTCGCCCAGGAGGTGATCGATGCAGGCGCGCTCGCCCTCGTGCTCAAGGAGGCGCCGCTCGCAGACGTCGTCCGAGCGCTCGAGGCGGCCCTCGCCGGCGTCGTCTACCTCGACCCGGCCCTGCAGCGCCCGAGCCCCAAGAAGACACTCACGCCACGTGAGCTCGACGTCCTCCGGCTGCTTGCAGAGGGACTACAGCACGAGCAGATCGGCCGCCAGCTCGGCATCACGGCAGAGACCGTGCGCAGCCACGTCCGGAAGGCCTCCGACCGGCTCGACGCGACGACCCGCACGCAGGCTGTCGCAACCGCGCTGCGCCTGGGCCTGATCGCGTGACGGCCCAGCTCGACCAGCAACTCGAGGTCGCATCGCTCTCCGGTGAGGTCGAGGCGGTGATGGCGGGAATCGTGCAGCGGCTGATGGAGTTCGACGGCGCCGACGGCGCGTCGCTCTCCACGATCGACGACGAGTTCGCGTACTTCAAGGTCTGTCAGGGAGCCGACTCGCAGCTGCAAGGCCAGAGGCTTCCGCTCGCCGCGACACTCGGCAACGAATGCCTGCTCCGTCGCGAGATCACGGTCTTGCGCGCGACCACCGGGCCTGAGGTTGCGCGCTGCCTCACTCCCGGCGCGGGATCGATCGTCCTCGCACCGATCGAATACGACGGCGCGTATCGCGGCGTCCTCGGGGTGCGCAGCGTCGACGTGGACGCTTTCGACGACAACGAGGTGGAGACACTGCGGGTGCTCGCCCGAGCCGCGTCCATCGCCCTGCGGAACGCAGAGCTGGTCGACCGGCTGGCCCAGGGCGAGCGGCATTACCGCGAGCTGCACGCCCAGGCTGCGGACGCAATCCTCGTCGGCGATCGAGAGGGAAACATCACGGACGCCAACGAAGCCGCCGCAGCACTGCTGTGGTACTCGGTCGACGAGCTGCGCGGCATGCACGCGGCGCGAAGTCGTCGACCCGGCGCAACTCGAGGCGACTACGAGCGCCGCCACCGTGACCTACTCGAGCAAGGAGAGCTCAGAGGCGAGCAGAGGTACCGCCGCAAGGACGGCGCGACCGTTCGAGACGGAGTTTTCGAGCAGGCTGTTCGCCGACGGCCGCATCCACGTCACCCTCCGGGACGTCACCAAGCGAAAGCGCAACGAGGAGCGGCTCCGATCGAGCCTCACACGGCTGCACGAGATCGTGCAGACACAGCAGGAGATCTCCACGCTCGAGCTCGACCCGGATGCGATCACCGCCACGATCGTTGCCCGCGCGCAGCGCCTCGCGGGCGCCGACGGTGCGGCGGTGCAGTGGTTCGAAGACGGCCAATCGATCCTCCGTCACGGCTCAGGGATCGCAGCGCGCCACGTCGGCCTGCGGATCAGCCGAGACGCGAGTCTCGCGAGTCTCGCCGCAGTCACCGGCGAGCCGGTGTACGCCAGCGACACGCAAGCGCGATCCGCGCGTCGACCGGCGGGCTGCCGAACAGCTCGGTGCTCGGTCGCTGATCTGCGCGCCCCTGTATCGCGACTCGGCAGGTCGTCGGCGTGCTCTCGATCCTCGGCAGCTCGCCCGACGCCTTCGATGAGGTCGCGGTCGAGACGACCCGGCTGATGGCCGAGTTCGTCAGCAGTGTCCTACGCAACTCGAACGAGCTCGAACAGCGCCGGCAGCTCGTCGAGGAGCTCCAGGAGAGCGAATCGCGGTTCCGCGGCGCGTTCCATTCCTCGTCGCTCGGCATGGCACTGACAGCACTCGACGGGACATTCGTCCAGGTCAACGACAAGCTCGCAGAGATGCTCGGCTACACGGTCGACGAGCTCTCGAGCCTCGGCGTGCGCGGGATCACCCACCCCGACGACATCGACGGTCGACGTCGAGCGCGGCAGGCAACTTCGCAGCGGCGAGATCGACTCCTACCACCGAGAGAAGCGCTACCTCCGCAAGGACGGTTCGGTCACTGTGGGCCGACCTGACCGTCTCACTCGTCGCAGGCCACGACGGGAAGCCCGACGCATGTCGTGTCGCACGTGCAGGACATCACCGCCCAGAAGGAAGCCAACCTGCTCTTCGAGGCGACGTTCGAACGCTCGGTCGTCCCGAAGTTGATCTCCGACGACGAGCGGCGAATCGTCGCCCTCAACAGGTCGGCTGCCGAGCTCCTCGGCGTCTCAGCCGACGAGGCGTTGGGGCTGACCGTCGACGATCTCCTGCCCGATGAGCCGGTCGAGCGACCTGTGGAGCACCTTCATGGAGATCGGCGCCCTCGAGGCAGAGGTCACGCTGCATCGGCCCGACGGGTCGTTGCGCGCTGATCGAGTTCACCGCAACGGCGAACGTCCGGCCCGGACGCCATATCGCCGTCGTCCGCGACCTGACGCACCAGCGCGAGCTCGAGGAGCAGCTGCGCCAGGCGCAGAAGATGGAGGCGGTCGGCCGGCTCGCGGGCGGGATCGCGCACGACTTCAACAACCTCCTGACGGCGATCGCCGGCTACAGCGAGTTTCTGATCGACGGCCGAGACCGATCCGCGCCAGCGCCGGCACGCCGAGGAGATCAAGAAGGCCGCGGCGCGCGCGGCCGCGCTCACGGGCCAGCTGCTCGCGTTCAGCCGCCGCCAGGTGCTGCAGCCGCGCGTGCTCGACCTGAACGCCGTCGTCTCCGACATGGACATGATGCTCCGCCGCCTGATCGGCGAGGACATCGAGCTCCTGACGATGCTCGACCCGGAGCTCGGGGCGATTCGCGCCGACCCGACGCAGCTCGAGCAGGTGATCGTCAATCTCGCGGTCAACGCGCGCGACGCGATGCCGGGCGGCGGCTCGGTCACGGTCGAGACGGCCAACGTCGTCGTCGACGACAGCTCGCTCGTCGAGCTGCGGCTGACCGACACCGGCATCGGCATGACCGAGGCCGAGCGCGACCAGCTCTTCGATCCGTTCTTCACCACCAAGGCCGGCGGCACGGGCCTCGGTCTCGCAACGGTGTACGGCATCGTCGAGCAGAGCGGCGGCACGATCGAGGTCGACCTCCGAGCCGGGCCTGGGCTCGTCGTTCCGCATCCTCTTCCCGTGCGTGCAGGAGCGAGCCGAGGAGCCCGCGTCGAGTGCCGACCGACGACGCGCCGCAGACCGGCGACGAGACGGTCCTGCTCGTCGAGGACGAGGCGGTCGTCCGCCAGCTCGTGGCCGAGATTCTGGAGACCAACGGCTACACGGTCCTGCAGGCGGCCGACGGGCCGTCGGTGCTGGAGCTGGCACGCCGCCACTCCGGCGACATCACCTGCTCGTCACCGACGTCGTCATGCCCGGCATGAGCGGGCCCGAGGTCGCGCAGTCGGTGACCGCGATGCGCCCCGGGACACTCGTGCTCTACATGTCCGGCTACACCGACTCCGCGATCGGGCACCACGGCGTGCTCGAGCCGGGCATCGCGTTCCTGCAGAAGCCGTTCAGCACCGACGACCTGACGCGCAAGGTGCGCGCGCTGCTCGACAGGACCGCCGCAGTCGACTAGCGCCTGACCCCCTCCGGGGAACCAGGTTCAATCCCCGGCGTGATCCCGCCGGTCCTCCGCGACAACCGCAACTTTCGCAACTACTTCTTCGGGCAGGCGGTCTCGCTGCTCGGCGACCAGATCACGCTGATCGCGCTGCCGCTCACGGCCGTGCTCGCGCTGCACGCCACGGCCGGCGCAGATGGGCGCGCTGACGACCGTCGCGCTCGTTCCCGAACCTGATCTTCTCGCTCCACGCCGGCAGCTGGGTCGACCGCCGCGGCGGCCGCCGGCAGGTGATGCTCGTCACGGACGTCTGCCGCGGCCTCCTGATCGGGACGATTCCCGTGGCCTACGCGCTCGGCCACCTGACCTGGGCGCAGCTGTACATCGTCGCCTTCGGCTCCGGCGTGCTGTCGGTCTTCTTCGGCGTCGCGTACGGCGGCTTCTTCCAGACGATCATCGAGCGCGAGGATTACGTCGCCGCCAACTCGCTGATCCACGGGAGCCGCGCCTTCTCGTTCCTCGCCGGCACGAGCATCGGCGGCGTGCTCGTGCAGCTGCTGCGCGGGCCGTACGCGCTCGCGATCGACGCGGTGTCGTTTCTCTGGTCGGCGCTGTTCCTCGGCCGGATCCACGCGATCGACCCGCCGGCCGGTCCGGAGAGCACGGGCGGCATCATGGCCGGGGCACGCTGGATCCGCCGCAACGCGATCATCCGCGCCGAGCTGCTGGGCGTCGCGACCCTCAACTTCTTCAACTTCATCTACTTCGCCCTGTTCCTGCTCTATGCGACGCGGGAGCTCCACGTCCAGCCGGCGGCGCTCGGCATCGTCCTCGGCGCCGCGTCGGTGGGGACCCTGCTCGGCTCGGTGATCACAGGGCGCGTCTCGCGACGATTCGGCGTCGGGCCCGCGTTCCTGTTCGGCTGCTTCCTCTTCCCCGCGCCGCTCATCCTGGTCCCGCTCGCCGGCGGGCCGCACTGGCTCGTCCTCGCGTGCCTGTTCACCGCCGAGTTCTTCTCCGGCATCGGCCTGATGCTGCTCGACATCCTCGCCGGCGCGATCATCGCCGGGCTCATCCCGCGCACGCTGCGCTCGCGCGTCTCCGGCGCATTCATGGTCGTGAACAACGGGGTGCGGCCGGTCGGAACGGCGGTCGGCGGCGTGCTCGGGACGGCGATCGGCCTCCGGCCGACCCTGTGGATCGCGACGGTCGGCGCACTGTCCGGCATGCTGTTCCTGCTCCCCTCGCCGATCCGAGCCCTGCACGACGTGCCGGAGGAAGCCCCGGAATGACGCACCCGATCACGCTCTTCCACGAATGGGTGGACGGAGACCAGATGGCGATCGCGACCGCGACACCCGGCGGACGGCCCTCGGTGCGCATGCTGCTCTTGAAGAGCGCCGACGAGCGCGGCTTCACGTTCTTCACGGGCTATACCTCGCGGAAAGGACGAGAGCTCGAGGCGAACCCACGCGCGGCGCTCCTCTTTCACCGCCCGGGATCCAGGTGCGTGTCGAGGGCCGCGTCGAGCGCCTCAGCGCCGCCGAGTCCGACGCCTACTGGGCGACCCGGCCCGCGGCCTCACGGCGCAGCGCGGCGGCCTCGCACCAGTCCGAGCCCCTCGCCTCACGTGAGGAGCTCGAGGCGACGGTTGCGGCGCAGCCGGAGGAACCGCCCCGCCCGGAGCGGTGGGGCGGCTACCGGCTCGTACCGGACACGTTCGAGTTCTGGCGGCACCGCGACGACCGCCTGCACGAACGTCACCTCTATAGGGCATGCGACGACGGATGGGAATCGCTACTCCTTCAACCGTGAAGCTCCTTGCCGCCGCAGCGGCCACCTTCGTGCTGACCGGCGCGGCGCCGGGCTCGGCGCCGCTGCTCGGCGGGTGCCCCGTGTTCCCGGCGTCGAGCGTCTGGAACCAGCCGGTCGACAAACTGCCCGTCGCGTCGAACTCGGACACGCTGATCAGCTCGATCGGCAACTCGGGCGTGCACGCGGACTTCGGCAACGGTCTCTACGACGGCTCCCGCATCGGCATCCCCTACGTCGTCGTGCACGGCAAGAAGACACCGAAGTCGCGGGTCACGTTCGACTATGCGGACGAGAGCGACAAGGGGCCGTACCCGATTCCCGCCGGCGTTCCGATCGAGGGCGCACCCGCGCATGCAAACGAGGGTGACCGCCACGCGCTGATCGTCGATCGCGATTCGTGCAAGCTCTACGAGCTGTACGCGTTGCACCGTCAGGGCTCGGGCTGGGCGGCCGGCTCCGGTGCGATCTGGAACCTGCGCTCGAATGCCCTCCGCCCTGCGACGTGGACCTCGGCCGACGCGGCCGGCCTGCCGATCCTCCCCGGCCTCGCACGCTGGGACGGCGACGCATCGACCGGTCGTATCAATCACGCTTTGCGCTTCACGGTGGAGCGAACGCGCAGTGCGTACATCTATCCCGCGCGGCACCAAGCAAGTGACTCGAACGACCCGTCGCTCCCCCCGATGGGCCTACGGGTGCGGCTCAAGGCGAGCGTGAACATCAGCAAGTTGCCGCCACAGGCCCGTATCGTCGCCCAGGCGATGAAGACCTACGGTCTGATCCTGGCCGACAACGGCTCGAACTGGTACGTGTCGGGAGCGCCGAGCCCGCACTGGTCGAACGATCAGCTACACGCGCTCGGGAGCCTCACGGGCTCCGACTTCGAAGTGGTCGACACCTCGAAGCTGCGGCCGTAGCGAGACCGTGAACGTGGTCCCGGCGGGGCCGCTCTCGACCTGGACGTCGCCGCCCATCGCGGTCGCGAGCTGCTTGACGATCGCGAGCCCGAGGCCGCTGCCGACGGGACGGTCCTTGCCGACCTTGTCGTAGAGGTAGAACCGCTCGAAGGCGTGGGGAACGTCGGCGGCCGGTATGCCCGGGCCGGTGTCCGCGACGACGAGCCGGGCCGGCTCGGCGGTGACCGTCACGGCACCCCCGGCAGGCGTCTCACGGAGCGCGTTCTCGACGAGATTCGACGCGACCTGGAGCAGACGGTCGCGGTCCGCCTCGACCCAGGTCTCAGCTCCCGCCGCTCGGAGCTCGACCCCGAACTCGCGCGCCGAGGCTTCGTGGCGCCCCACCGCCTCACGCGTCGTCTCCGCCAGGTCGACCGGCTCACTGCGGACCGAGAACTCGGCGCGGTTCATCCGTGCGAGGTCGAGCAGGTCCCGGACGAGCCGCTCCAGCCGCCCTGCCTCCAGCACGATCGTGCGGGCCGCCTCGTCGGGCTCGAACGCGCCGTCGGCGAGGCCCTCTGCATAGCCGCGGATGGCGGTCAGCGGCGTCTTCAGCTCGTGGCTCACCGAGAGCAGGAAGTTGCGCTCAGCCTCGCGCGAGGCCTCCAGCTGCTCCGTCATCTGGTTGAACGCGCGCGCCAGCGCCGCGAGCTCAGTCGAGCCCTCGGTCGGCAACGGATCGTGCCGCTCGTCCGCGGCCAGGGCGCGGGTCGCGTCGGCGACGCGCCGGATGGGACGGACGATCGAGCGGGCGACGAAGAACGACACCGCCGCCGCGAACAGCACCCCGACCAGCCCGGCCAGCAGTAGGTCGACGAGGAACGGACGCCAGGCGGAGGTCAGGCTCGCCGGCCGCAGCAGGATCAGCCCCCGGTTGGGAAGCGTGCGGTACGAGTACAGCTGGCGCTTGCCGAGATAGGTCGACTCACCGTCACTCGACCGGTTCACGTTCGGCACGAGCTTCACGAAGCTCGCACGGGGCTGGATCAGGATCCGCGTGCTGCCCGAGAGCTGGTCCTCAGTCTTGTAGTTGACGTTCTCCCGACGCTGGAGTGCAAGCTCGTCTGCGAGCCGGGCGACGCTCGCAGCCTGCGAACGATCGACCTGCCGGCGGGTGAGCACGGCACCGATCGCGATCGTCAGCGCAAGGGTGAGCGCGAGTGCCGCGAGCGTCGCCGCAAACAGCCGCGCCCTGAGGCTCATTGCGGCATGGCCTTGTAACCCGTGCCGCGGAGCGTGCGGATCAGGTCGGGCCGTCCGAGCTTGCGGCGGAGCTGGGCGACGTGGACGTCGACCGTGCGCGTGCCGCCCGGGTACTCCTGCCCCCACACCCGGTCGAGCAGGACGTCGCGCGAGACGACGACGCCGGTGTTCGCCATGAAGAACGCCAGCAGGTCGAACTCCTTCGCGGTCAACTCGACGGGCTTGCCGTCGACGGTGACGTCATGCGACTCCTTGTCGAGCACGACGTCCCCGAGCGAGAACGAGTTCCGGCGATCCTGCGGTTCCGTTCGCCGGAAGATCGCCTTCATCCGCGCGACGAGCTCGCGCGGCGAAAACGGCTTCGTCAGATAGTCGTCCGCCCCGACCTCCAGCCCGACGATGCGATCGGGCTCCTCGTCGCGCGCAGTCAGCATGAGGATCGGAACCTGCGAACGGCCCCGGATCTCGCGGCAGATCTCGAAGCCGTCCTTGCCGGGCAGCCCGATGTCGAGCAGCACCATCCGGATCTGGTGGCGGTCGAGCTCGACCAGCGCATCCTCGCCGGACCGCACCCAGACGACGCGGTAGCCATCGCGAGTCAGGTAGCCGCGGACGAGCTCTCCGACTGAGGGCTCGTCTTCGACGAGGAGAATGGTCCCCGCCATTGTCCGCAGAAGGCTATTAGAAGGACGAGGCGCGCACGCGCACGGCTGCGCCTCCGTCGATCCGCATCGTGACGACGGTCATCTTCCGTCGCAGGTCGTTGGTGGTCGCGGGCAGCCCGTCGATGACGACGAGCGTCTGGGCCGAGAGCGGGACGACGACCGCGCTCCCGAGCTCGCGCAGCGTGACCTGTGTCGGCGAGGTCTGGATGACGCGCCCACGGTCGAGGATCAGGGTGTGGGGCATCTTGCCGATCTTGCGATTGATCTCGACGTGCGACCACTGGCCGGGGACGCGAGGGATCGGCGGGACGGGCGTGGACTTGGCCGCGAAGGCCGTTCCGGCGCACGCCAATGAGAGTGCACTGAGAATGAGGGCGAGCCTCCGCATGGTTTGACTATCGCCTGTCGGGGTCACGGCGTGGTTGACCGTGCGTAAGGCGAAGGTAAAACGAGAGCCGCCGACACGATCGCCGGCGGCTCTCGGGTTCGATCCAGAAGCCCCTCGCGCTGCGGTCGGTGGGTCAGTTGGCACCTCAGCCCGACCTCACCCGTCAATGTGCCTTCGACCTGCGCCCTCGGCTGGAAATCCTCGCTCGCGGGCCGGACGGACCCGGTCCGCTCTTCGACATGTGGCCTGGGGATTCGGGCCGCGCAGTGCGCCTCCTGCTACCTTGGAGTCACTGAGCGCCGTCCGGTGCTCGTGAGATCTGGCTTCTCGTTCCTCCTTTTCAGGCGTATCGAGTTTCTCGCATCTCGAACCCCTGCAGCAATTCAAGGAGTAGAACAGCATGTCCCAATCGTTCCAAGCGCTCGGCGTGAGCGCACCCGTTGTGCGGGCCCTCGGTGCCCGCAATATTCACCGGCCGTTCGCGGTCCAGGAGCTCGTGCTCCCGGACGCGCTCGGCGGCCTCGACATCCTCGCCGAGGCGCCGACCGGCTCGGGCAAGACACTCGCCTTCGGCCTGCCGCTCGTCGAGCGCACGGCCGCGACCGGCGCGCAGCCGGCCGCGCTCGTGCTCGTCCCGACCCGCGAGCTCGCCACCCAGGTGGCGGCCGACCTTCGCCCGCTCGCCGAGACGAAGGGCCTGCGCGTCGCGACCGTCTACGGCGGCGTGTCCGTCGGCCCGCAAGCGAAGAAGGCGCGCACCGCGCACGTTCTCGTCGCCACCCCCGGCCGCCTCAACGACCTCCTCGAGCAGCGGCTGATCAAGCTCGACTCGGTGCGGACGCTTGTCCTCGACGAGGCTGACCGCATGCTCGACATGGGCTTCAAGCCGCAGGTCGACCGCATCCTCCGCACGGTGCCGACGAATCGCCAGACCATGCTCTTCTCGGCAACGCTCGACGGCGGCGTCGCAGAGCTGGCGCGGGCGTATACGTCGAACGCCGTCACGCTTCCGCGCAGAACTGCCCAGCGATCGCCGCCCGGGGACGATCGAGCACACGTTCGTGCCCGTGACTCCCGAGGGCAAGCTCGATCGCCTCGTCGAGCAGCTGAACAACGCGGAACGCGGGCTCGCACTCGTCTTCGTGCGCACGAAGCACGGCGCCGACAAGCTCGTGCGCAAGCTCGCCCGCGAGGACGTCGCGGCAGTGGCGATGCACGGCAACCTCTCTCAGAATCAGCGTGAGCGCGCGCTCGCCCGCTTCGAGTCCGGCAAGGTGCCGACGCTCGTCGCCACGGACGTCGCGGCGCGCGGGCTCGACATCGACGACATCACCCACGTGATCAACTTCGATCCGCCGCACGGCGACGAGGACTACGTGCACCGCGTGGGCCGCACCGGCCGCGCCGGCCGCAGCGGCACCGGGGTCACCTTCGTCCTGCCCGAGCAGCAGCACGACGTCGGCCGCCTCGCGGAGCGCCTCGGCCACGGCGAGCAGTTCGGCGCCGCAGGCATGAGCACACCGACGAAGCCGCGGACACAGTCCCGCCAGCGCCGTCGCCGCTCCCGCTAGAGCGCCCATAGGGCGCCGGCAGGCGATCAAACACTTGAAGGGGTGATTGCTCGCCTGCCACCCGCTGACGAAACCTGATGTATGTGGCAATCCCGCACCTCGCGGGGCGGTATTCGGCGCACGCTCGCCTGGGTCGCGGCTCTCGGGTTCGCAGTGTTCGCCCTCAGCGGGTTCGCCCACGGGGTCGCCGCCCGGCATGCGAATTCTGCGCGCACCGAGCGGGTGCGGGCGCTGCACGCCCTGGCGCGCCTGACCAACGGCGAACGGGGTCGCGTCGGCCAGGCGAGATTCGACGATGCGGGAGCGGCCCGCATGGGCCGCCTCCTCTCGGGGCTGGAGCGCTCCGCGCCCTACAACGTCCGACTCGACGCGCTCGTCGGCCCTGCCCTCGCGGCCGAGTCCCTCGCGCGCCACGGCAAGCTGAAGACCGGCCAGGGACGCGTTCGCAGAGGTGAGCAGAAATGCGACGGCGGCCGCGACGGCCGAGGCCGACTCGGGCTCGGTCACCCACGCGGGGATCCTGGCGCGGCTGCAGGAAGGCTCGGCAGCGATCGCAGCCGTGCTGGGATCGCTCGTCGCGCTCGTCGCCCTGATCGCGCTGCCCGGGCGCCGGCGGGATCGAACCGTCCGCGAGTTGACCGAGCAGGCCCGGACGGACAACCTGACCGGGCTGCGCAACCAGCGCGCGTTCCAGGAGTCGTTGTCGGCCGCGATCTCCGAACGAGACGCCCGCGGCACGCCGTTCGTCGTCCTCGCGATCGATCTCGACGGGCTGAAGCAGATCAACGACGTACAGGGCCACATCGCAGGCGACGCCCGCATCAAGCAGGTCGCCGACTGCATCAAGCGCGTCGTCGGCCACAACGGAGTCGTCCATCGCACGGGCGGCGACGAGTTCATGGTCATCCTGCCCGGCCGGCGAAACATCCAGGGCCTGACGATCGCCCGCAGGCTCGACGAGGAGACCCGCGTCGGAGTTCGGGTCTCGCGCCGTGTCGATCGGACTGACCGAATCGATCGGAACCGAAGGACGGCTTCTGATCGTCGGCCAGGCGGATCTCGCGCTGTACGAAGCCAAGCGAACGAGCGCCAACGCCGTCGTGTTCAACCCACGGCTCGCACGGCCGGTCGACCCGGTCGACCGCCGCCAGGCAGGCCCATCGCCGGAGCAGCGCGCCCGTGCCGTAACCCTCGCCCGAACACTGGACGCGAAGGACGCCGGCAGCCGGAGGCACTGTGAGACGGTCGCCCAGATCTGTGTCGCGATCGGCGAGCGAGTCGGGCTCTCGGCGACATCAGCTCGAACGGCTTCGCCTCGCCGGGCTCCTCCACGACGTGGGCAAGCTCGGCATCGCAGACGCCATCCTGCACAAGTCGAACCCGCTCGACGGCGGCGAGCGGAAGGAACTGGCGGGCCACGTCCAGATCGGGCACTCGATCCTGGTCGCAGCCGAGCTGCCGGTCGAGGCGGAATGGGTGCTCCACCACCACGAGCGCTACGACGGGACGGGTTACCCTTCGGCCCAGCGCGGCGACGGAGATCCCCCTCGAATCCCGGATCATCGCCGTCGCCGACGCGTTCGAGGCGATGACCGGCGAACGGCCCTACCACTCGAGCCTCTCACCCGAGCGGGCCCTCGAGGAGCTCCAGAGGCACTCGGGGTCCCAGTTCGACGGGCGCTGCGTCGACGCGCTCGTGCAGGCGATCGCCGAGGACGGCGTCGTCCTTCGCCGCAGCCTCAGCCCGGCCTGAGCGCCGGAGCGCCGGCTAGACGCTCTCGGCCGGCTCGGGCACGCGGAGGAGGCTGGAGCATCTCCTCCAGCTTCTCGGCAGTCGCGTCCATCGCCTCCTGCCGTGAGACCAACTCGGCCTCGAGACCTTCGACCCGCGCCTCGAGCTCCACGACCTGGCTCCCGAGCTCTTCGATCTGCGTCTCGTACGTGGAAAGCTTCTCGGCCGCGGCCGTGTCGGCGCGGGCGGCTTCGGTGCGGATCGACGCCGCCTGTTCGGCGAGCATGTCGGCGATCCCGCGCGCCTGTGCGGCGAGCGCCATGACGCTGTCGACGGACGAGTCGCCGTCGGGGTCTTGCTCCGGAAGAGGCGCAACAGCGCGAAGCTTCTTAGGAGCGGCCGCCTCGTCCCCGGACTCGGACTCGTCATCGGCTTTCGCCGCAGGTTCCAGCCCGTCGTCTCCGTCCGCGTCGTCGTTGCCGGCTTCGTCACCCGAACTGCCGCGGCTCGGCAGCAGTTCACTGCGGAGGCCCGCCTCGAGCGCCGACTTCGGCACGACGATGACGACCGTCTCGTCGCCGAGCAATTTCCGGAGCGCCTCGAGCCGGTGCTCCGTCGGCTCCGCGACGGCGGCAACCACACGGCCGTCTTCGATGCGCGTCGGGAGTGCTTCGAGCCGTTGCGCGTCCTCGCGCGACAGCCGAGCAAGAGCGTTCGCGTCGAACCAGATCGAGGCGCGGTCGACGTAGCTGAGGCCCCACTGTTCTGCCAGGAGCTGCGCCACGTCGTCCTCGGTCGCCCAGCCGCGCTTGACGACGACCTCGCCCAACCGCTCGCCCGTCTTGCTGCCCTCCTCGAGGGCCTGGTCGAGCTGGACCGGCGAGATGTATCCGCCGCGCACGAGCAACTGCCCGAGCGCTGCGCGCCCCGGACCCGCCGTATCGGCTACGGCGTTTGCTTCGGCGTCAACTGCCACGGTCAGCCCCCCAGGATGGTTTCCACGCTCCCTTTGTCGGCTGCGGGAACCGATTCCTTGAGTGGGAGTTTCGGTCGGTTTCTTGCGCCAGCTCACCGCATCAGGATGCGCGCGATCAGGATCAAGGCCAGCACGGCGACCGCCCCGAACTCGAACATGTGGTGATAAGGCATCGTGACCATGCGGTTCAGTATCGGCACCGGGTCGGCCGAAGTAGAGTCCGAATTCGCCCGCCGGGCGCGAATCGGCCCGTACGTGGGGCCTGGCGCGGGTGAGATTCGTCTCCTTCTGGTAAAAGAAAGGATGAGTCAAGAGGGCCAGGAACCGGACGAACAGGGCGATCCCGAGCTCCAGAGCCTCGTGACGGAGATCCAGCGCGCTCGAGGCCGAGGAACGCCAGGTCTCTGCGCTACGGCAGCAGATTCACGACCGCCTGGCGAGCTTTCCGAACGACGTGACAGCTCGCCAGGAACGCGAACTGTCGGCGCGCCGCGTCGAGCTTCACGCCGAGATCGACCGTCTGCAGAGCGAGCTCGTGCAGCGCCGAGCCGAGCGCGGAGCCGCGGAATGACATTGTCCGTTTCCCCGCAACGTGCAAGAATCCCTCGAATGGGGGATGAGAAGACTTCGGCGGCGCGGACCCGACTCCTTTGGATGCTCGTCCTGGCGATGGTGTTCGCCGCGGTCGACCAATGGGTGAAGCTGTCGGTCACCACCCCGTATTGGGCGTATCACCACCGTTCTGACGTCTGGTTCGTCGGCTCGTGCATGCTGCTCGTCGGGGCCGCGGCACTCACGCTCGTACCGTCTCGAATGGTCGCGATCGGTGCTGCGCTGCTCGCCGGCGGCGTGCTCGGGAACGTCCTGTCGGCGAGCGCAGACGGCTTCGACGTCCCGAACCCGCTCTTCATCGGCCACAACTACGGGATCGCGTTCAACGTCGCCGACGTGCTGATCGTCGTCGGCAACATCACGTTGATGCTGAGCCTCAGCGCGGTCGTGATCCGGAACCGCGAGCAGCTCGAAGCGAGCCGCGCGGCGTTCCGGCGAGCCGTGCGCGAGCACTTCTAGCCCGGGCCTCCTGTCGGACGCCGGCGCGCCGGCGCTGCTACTTGATCAGCGTCAGGAGCTTGAACATCGGGAGGTACATCGCGATGACGATCGTCCCGACCATCGCTCCGACACCGATCATCATCAGCGGCTCGATGATCGAGGTGAGCGACGCGATGCTCGCGTCGACCTCGTCCTCGTAGAAGTCGGCGATCTTGCTCAGCATCTTGTCGAGCTCACCGGTCTCCTCGCCGATCTTGACCATCTGGCTGACCATCGGCGGGAAGATCGGGTCCTCGGCCAGCGGCACGCTGATCGGGACGCCGTCGTGGACACGCTCGGACGTCGTGATCATCGACTGCTCGACGACCCAGTTTCCGGCCGTGCCGCCCGCGATGTCGAGGGCGGTGATGATGTCGACGCCTGCGGCCACGAGGGTCGCGAGGGTGCGCGACAGACGCGCGAGCGCGATCTTGTGCACGACGTCGCCGATCTTCATCGGCACCCGCAGCTTGAAGCGGTCCCACAACTGGGTTCCCTGTGGCGTCCGCTTGAAGCGGCGCAGCGACCAGATCGCGAGGCCGACCAGCGGGAAGATGATGTACCACCAGCTCCGCAGGAGATGCGACATGTCGACCACGATCTGCGTGGGCATCGGAAGCTGGCCGTTCAGCTGCGCGAAGACGGACTGGAAGACCGGGACGATGAACATGAGCATGAAGACGAGGACGATCGACGCGAAGGTGATGACGACGGTCGGATAGACCATCGCGCTCTTCACGCGGCGCTTGAGCTTGGTGTCCTTCTCGATCTGCGTCGCAACGCGGTCGAGCACCGTGTCGAGCGTTCCCGACGACTCGCCCGCGGCGACCATCGCCACGAACAGGCGGTTGAACACCTTCGGGTGGCGCGCCAGGGCGCGCGACAGGATCAGGCCCGACTCGACGTCCCCGCGAACCTCGCCGATCACCTCGCGCAGGAACTTGTCGTCGGTCTGCTCCTCGAGCGTCACGAGTGCCGCGACGACACTCACGCCGGCCTCGATCATCGTCGCCAGCTGGCGCGCGAAGATCTGGAGCGACTTCGGCTTGACCGCCTTGAAGGCGCTGCCCATGCCGGACGACCCGCCGTCGCCTGTTCCGTCAGCGAGCGAGCCAGCAGGCCGCGGGACTGCAGCTGCTCACGCGCGGCGCTGAGGTCAGGGGCACTCAGCGTTCCCGAATGCAGCGACGCCCTGCGCATTGATCGCGTCGTATGCGAATTCAGCCATCGTTCGCCTACTTCGCCTTCGCCTTGTAGATGACCAACTGGCGAATGTACGCGGTGCTGAATCCCTTGCCGTGGACCGCCGACGAGGCGTTGTTCACTGCGGTCGAGGGAGCCGTACGGGCCTGTGTAGACGACCCAGTAGCCGCCCCGCAACGGCCGACGGTTCGACGAGTTGAGCAGCGAAACGCTGCCAGGCCCTTGGCACGTGCCGACGAGGCGAAGGTGGTCGCCGCGCGCTCGCCCTTCGCCGTCGGGATCGACGCGAGAATGACGATCCAGCCCTTCTGGGCGACGCGGCCGTCGCCGGGGGTGCCGATGACGATCTTGCCCGGAAGCTGCGATACGTGGACCGGGCGTCGGCGCGGCGGGCGCGATCGCCGCCTCGGGGGTCGACACGCGATGCAAACGGGTCGTGCAGACCCGGCGGGTTCGGCACCGATCCGAGCGTGTTCGCGCCCGGGCTGACCGTCTGGCGGCGAACGGGTCGTGAGCCGGCTGCCGGAGCGCTGCGACGAAGTGCGGCCGGGTTCGTGACCGGCGCGGCCGGCGCTGCGAGGCACGGGCGCCGGCGGCGGCGGCAGTCTGCGGCGCGGGGCTCGAGCTGCCGCCGTGGCTCAAGATGCTCGGCAACTCGAAGGCGAGCACGACGACAAGGACGAGGACCGCTCCGGCGACGAAGAACTTCTGGCGGCGTTCCTTGGCCTCCTGCTGCTCGGCGAAGGCCTTCGTCCGCGACGGCGGTGAGTGTCGTGGCCGACATTACGGGGTGGCTCCGGCCGCGCTCGCGGTGGAGCCGGACGTGGTCGTCGTGTCCGTCTCGTCGTCGCGGCGGGCGGCGCCGACGCCGAGTAGGTGTAGGCATTCATCGCGAGCGTCGCCAGGATCGCGCCGTTGGTGGACTGGCCCGGCTGGGCCGGAGCCTGGCCGGCGAACGCGATGCTGTCGATCGTGTAGAGCCGGCCCTTACCGGCCAGCTTCCCGTTCTTCACGTCGGCGCTCTGCCGAAGCAGGCGCGCGAACTGCTGGATCGCGAAGTACCGGCCCTTGACCACGACCGTCATCGGCAGGGGAGCGGCACCGCCGGCAGCGATCGCGACCGCCGGCGTGATGCTGTCGAGCTCGGTCCGCGACGCGCCGCGGCGGCCGAGAGCTGGCGCAGGACATTGGACATCTGCGGCGTGTCGGGCAGCGCCCGCTTCGCGGTCGCGAGCGCCGCGGCTGTCTGACGCCGGTTCGGTGCCGCCAAGAGGTGCTGGGCGTCGGCGAGCTGGGCGTCGAGCGGTCCCGATCTGCGTGTCGAGCGTGTTCGCCTTCGAGCGCTGCGGCGACACGAGCATGAACCACCCGACGCCGATGACGACGAGGACAGCGACGACGCTCAGCACCAGCGCAACCGGTCCGTTGATCTTCTTGTCTTCATCAGTGCACCTCACTCACGCCGGCGGTGATGGAGAACGTACGTCGTCCCGTCGGTCTGTCGCGCCGTCGACACGAGAGCCACGTCCGAGAGCCAGGGCAGAAGCGAGAGCCGGTCCATGACCGTCCCCACACGCACGTGCGAGGGGCCACGCCGGTGATCGTCAGCGCCGCCGCGGCGGCGGCGCGGTCGTGCTCGCGCGTCGAGGTCGCTCGCGGCACTCGCGGCGGCGGAGGCGGCCGCGACGGGCGCTGCAGCCTGCAGGTTGTTGAGCACGACGTCGACCGGCAGGACCGTGCCAGCGCGGACATCGTCCGGTCCCAGTTCATCCGCGTGTTGACGACGGACTCGACGGCCGCGTCGCGAGCCTGGCTGTCGTTCTGCGCCGTGCGGATCGCATCGACCTGGGCCTGGACGGCGGCCAGCTGTGCCTGGTCGCTCGACGAGCGTCGACTGCTTGCTGTTCACGACGGAACGCTCGTGCACGTAGAGGCCGGCCAGAAGAAGAGCAAGCCCGCGGCGATGCCGCCGCCGATCTGCATCGTCTTCTTGCCGGGAAGATCGCTCCCGACACTGGTGAATCCCTTTTTCGCGAGCCTTGCGTCGGCGGGAAGAAGGTTGACGGCTTGCATCAGCGCTCAACTCCCAGACCGATCGCGACCGCGAGGGATGCGAGGTCGTCACGAGTCAGAACCTCTGCGGACGCGTCGACGGCGGCCAGCGGATCGGCGACCCGGATGCGCGCGCGAACGAGCCGCTCGAGCTCCTCGACGAGGCCCGGCATGCGCGTCGTTCCGCCTGTGACAAGGATCTCGGCGATCGCGTGCGAGCCGGGCTGCCCCTGGTAGAACTGAAGCGAGGCGACGAGCTCGCGGGCCAGGTTGGTCAACTCTTTCTTCACGGCTTCGCGTGCTCGCACGGCCGCGGATCGTCGACGTCGCCACCGCCGTCGGCGTCACTGAGCGTAGACGGCGCGCTTGAGCTCATCTGCCTCCTCGGCGCTCAGGCCGAGCTCACGGCCGATTGCCGTGTCCAGCTTGCCTCCGCCCCACTCGAGCACACGCGTGAAGTCGCAGACGTCGCCGTCCGAGATCGCGAGCGTCGAGCGGTCGTGGCCCAGCGCGAGCGCAACCACTCGCCGTGCGTTCCCCGTCGGCCCGTGCCGGCGAGCCGGGCGACTGCGCGTAGAAGCGCGAACGCCTCCACGTCGATGCCGGTGACCTCGAGGTTCGCGGCGTGGCAGGCCGAGACGAAGTGGTCGATCGGCTCGCGGTAGGCAGCAGCGAGAACGACGCGATGCGTCACTTCGCCCGTCTCGGAGTGGTCGTGCCGACGACGTGGTAGTCGAGCACGGCCTGATCCATCGGGATCGAGAGCGCCTCATGCGCGCGAAACGTGACGGCGTTGCCGAGCTGCTTCGGGTCGTCGATGCCGTCGATATCGAGCACGCGGACGCCCACCCGGTTGGTGCCGATCCCGAGCCGAACGTTCTTGCGCGGCAGGTCGTTCCCGGTGAAGAAGTCGTCGAGCGCCTGGGCGAGCGCGGGAATGTCGCGCACCTCGCCGCCGATGACGACGCCCGGATCGAGTGGTTCGCGGGCGACGCTCAGAAGACGCGCGCTGCCGTTGTTCACGACGTGTGCGGCCGCGAGCTGGGATGCGCCGACCTTCAACCCGACGAGCTCGACCTTGCCGCTTTCTTCCGGCGGTTGGTCTTGTCCGGCGGGGATCCGACGGCGACCTGCTTCGGCTTGCGCTTCGGCTTGAGGTCGGAGAGCTTGATTTCCTTTTTCAGGTCCACGATCGCCTAGCCTTCCCCCGCCAGACGCAGGCCGGTGTCCGCCAGAGGGCGGCGGCGGCGTCGAACGGTTCGAGTGCGGTTGGGAGAGCGGAAAAGTCGGTGAAGCCGGCGCGCTCGAGGATGCCGGCGAGCTGATCAGGCCGCGACGAGCGGGCGAAAGCGATCTCGGCGGTGATGACGCGCCGCTGGACGAGATCGGCGAGCGACTGCTCCATCGTCAGCATTCCGCGAGACGTGCTGGTCTGCATCACCGAATAGACCTGCTCGATCTTCGCCTGCCGGATGAGGTTGCGCACCGCGTCGTCGGGAATGAGGATCTCGAGCGCCGCGACGCGCCCCCGGCCGTCGGCGGTCGGGATGAGGTTCTGCGTCACGACGCCCTGCAGCGTCGCCGCGAGCTGGACGCGAACCTGGCCCTGCTGCTCGGCGGGGAACGCGTCGATGATGCGGTCGATCGTCTGGGGCGCGCTCTGGGTGTGCAGCGTCGCGAAGACGAGATGGCCCGTCTCGGCGGCTGTCAGCGCGGTGCCGATCGTCTCGAGGTCGCGCATTTCGCCGACGAGGATCACGTCGGGGTCTTCGCGCAGCGCGGCGCGCAGGGCCTCGCCGAACGACGTCGCGTCGGGGCCGAGCTCGCGCTGGTTGACGATGCAGGTGCGGTGCCAGTGGAGAAACTCGATTGGATCCTCGATCGTGAGGATGTGCTCGTGCCGCGTGCTGTTGACGTGGTCGAGCAGCGAGGCCAGCGTCGTCGACTTGCCCGAGCCGGTCGGGCCGGTGATGAGGACGAGACCGCGCGGCTTCTCCGCGAGCTCGTAGAGCCGCGGGGGCATGTTGAGCTCCTCGAGCGTCTTGATGCGAGCCGGGATGAGCGGAAGGCGGCCGCAAGGCTCTCGCGCTGGAAGAACGCGTTGACGCGGAAGCGCGCAAGGCCCGGAACGGAATGCGAGAAGTCGATCTGGCGTCCGGTCTCGAGATGCTTCTGCTGCTCCGTCGAGATGATCCGGTAGATGAGCGTGCGCGTCTCCTCCGGCTCGAGCTTGTCGTAGTCCGACGAGCCGTTCGAGCTGGCCGTTGATCCGAATGACGGGCGGAGAGCCGGCCGTCATGTGGAGATCCGACGCATCGCGCTCGACCATGACGGCGAGCAATTCGTCAATCGTGTGGAGAGTTCGGGCACGGATTCCTTCTAGGATTGGGGGATGAATGCGTGAATTCTGTGGAACCAGTGAGCTTTTCGTTCTGCGCACGTCTGCGGTTCCTGCGGTCGCGCCGGCGGAGGTGAGGGGGGCGGACATGCCGCCCCCTCCCACCCGACAGATCGAGACTACGGCAGACGCCGCCCTCCTGGACGTTGCCCGAGTGACGGTCACTGGCCACGCGAGACGTGGGCGACCTTGCCGCTCACGGTCTTGTCGAGGCAGTAGCTCGCGCCACCTGGTGACGACCTTGACGCTGTCGACTTGAGTGCCCGAGTCGATCGCCTTCAGCGCGGCGACGGTCATGCGGTGTAGTGCCGTTGTCGGAGTAGAACGCCTCCGCCGACGGAATCGCTGCGCGGACGTCCGAGTCGGCCGCCTTCTGGTTGGCGCGATCACGGAAGCCCAGATACGACGGAACGGCGATCGCCAGCAGGATGCCGATGATCACGATGACGATCAGGAGCTCGATCAGCGTGAAACCTTCGTCACGCTGGAGCCTCTGCCGCAACTTGGACATACAGATCTCCTTCGCTTGGTTCAGGGGACGGAGACCTTCCTGCATTAGTTCGCCTTTTCGGGAATTTCTGCACCCCCATTCCGGGGATATCCGCCTGCATCGGGGGATATTCGGGGGCACAGCGGCTCCCGGGCAGGCCGAGTAGCCGCGACCTCTCCGACGTCATCGGTCGCCGTCGAAACGTCGCAGCCCAGATACGAGAACGACGTCATCAGGTCCGACACGAATTCGTCAGCGTCCTGCAGGCTGTGGAAGCGATACGGCCGCCGGGCCGGACGGGCCGGCCGGCCGACACGACGACTTCGCCGTGCTCCTGACGATCACGCGACGACGGCGACGACAGCACCCTCGCGAGTGACCCGCCAAGAAGCGTCTGGGACGACCTCGAGAGAGTGGGCGGCGGACACAGTCGAGATATCGGCCGATCGAGCGAGCTCGCAGTCACCCGTAGGAGTGATCTTGGCGACGGTCGGATCAGGCGGAACAGACGCGGGCGAGCTCTTCGGCCGAGGTCAGGCCGGCGGCGACCTTGTCGATGCCGTCCTCCCACATCGTGCGCATTCCTTCGGCGCGGCCGCCTCGGCGATCACGTCGCGCGGCGACTTCTCGGAGGCGAGCTGCTCGAGCCGCGGGGTCATCTCGAGAAACTGGAAGACGCCGACGCGGCCCTTGTAGCCCGTGTCGCCGCAGCGCGGGCAGCCGTGCTTGCGATAGAAGGTCGGCCCTCGAGCTTCTTCGCCGCGTCTCGTCGACGTGGAGTGCCATGAGCTCGTCCCACGTTCGCCTCGTACGGCTCCGCACAGTGGGGACAGAGCCGGCGCGCGAGTCGCTGGGCGAGCACGGCGGAGACCGCGGCGCCGGTGATGAACGGCTCGACGCCCATCTCGTTCAGGCGCGTGAGCGCCGACGGAGCGTCGTTCGTGTGCAGCGTCGACAGCACCATGTGCCCCGTCAGTGCGGCCTCGATCGAGATGCGCGCCGTCTCACCGTCACGGATCTCGCCGACCATGACGACGTCGGGGTCGGAGCGGAGGATCGAGCGGAGGGCCGTCGCGAATGTAGCCCGCGCGCGGGTTGATCTGCACCTGGCTGATCTCGCCGAGCCGATACTCGACCGGGTCCTCGACGGTGATGATGTTGATCTCCGGCCGCTTGATGCCCGCGAGCGATGCGTAGAGCGTCGTGGACTTGCCCGAGCCCGTCGGCCCGGTGACGAGGAGCGCGCCGGTCGGCCGGGCGAGGATCTTGTCCATCTGCTGCTCCATCTCTGCGGACAGACCGATCGCTCGAGCGTCGGAACCTCGCGCGACTTGTCGAGGAGGCGCATCGTGACCGACTCGCCCTCGACGGTCGGAGCGTGGCGACGCGGATGTCGAGCATGCGGCCGGCAGCGGCTGCGCCGAGAGTGATGCGGCCGTCCTGCGGCTTGCGGCGCTCGGCGATGTCGAGCTTGGCGAGCACCTTGAGGCGCGTGGTCACACCCGCCGTGAGCCGCTTCGGAACGCGGTGGGCGACGTGAAGCACACCGTCGATCCGGTAGCGGACGATGAGGTCGTTCTCCTGCGGCTCGACGTGGATGTCGCTCGCTCCGTCCTCGGCCGCCTGGAAGATCATCGAGTTGACGAGGCGGACGAGCGGGGCGTCGGAGATGCCGTCCTCGGCCTCCAGGTCGTCCTGATCGTCTTCGTCGCCGACGACGATGTCCTGGAAGGTCGTCGTGTTCATCGCCTCGGCCGCGCGCGCGAGCCTGCGCAACTCGGTCAGCACGTCGTTCCGGGCTGCGACATAGAACTGCACGCTCAGCCGCGTCGCGAGCTTGAGCTCGTCGAGGCCGCGCACATCCTGAGGGTTCGTGATGGCGACCTTCAGCGTCGTGCTGTCGCTCGAGAACGGGATCGCGCACACCCGCTCGAGCACCGGCAGGGCGATCGACTTCGCGGACATCGCGTCGACGCCGGCGACGGCGAGGTCGACGAGCGGCAGGTGGTACTGCTCGGCGAGGCGGCGCGCGACGCCGAGCGCGCTCGCGAACCCTTCCTCGACGAGTGCCTGCGAGAACGACGAGCCCGTGGCCGACCGGCGCACGACGTCGACCTTGTCGGCCTCGAGCAGCCCGGTCGCGCGGATCACGTCGGCGACGAGGTCGCCGTGGCCGCCGTCGTCCGCCGAGTCGAACGTGTCGTCCTCGACGGCCGCGACTCGTCGTCGGCGTCGCATCCGTCGATGACGTGCAGATCAGGTTGGTTGTCCACGTCTCTCGATGCCTCCATCACAGCACCCTGAGGTACCAGTGGAGGACGGCGCCCCCGGTGAACAGCGCGACAACACCTCCGAGCGCCAGGAACGGCCCGAACGGGATCGCCATCTTCCGCGCCGCGCTGCCGTGGCGCGCGAGCAGGACGACCGAAGGCACGAGCGCCGAGAGCATGCCGATCATCACCGCCACCGGAACGGTGCGCCCGAGCCCGACTCCGAGCAGGAAGGCGAGCTTCACGTCGCCCATGCCCATGCCGCCCGGATAGGCCAGTGCGGCCAGGAGGAAGAACGCGCCCGCGCCCAGGCCGGCTGCGATCCACTCGACCGACGGGTCGAGCGAGCGTGTTCGCGGCGAGCATGATATCGCCGTCGGCACGACGATCCGGTTCGGGATGATCGCGACTCGAGATCGGTCGCCGAGACGGTGACGAGCGCGGCGCAGAACAAGCCGCGATCGGCGAAGTCCCAGGTCAAGCCGAACTTCAGCGCGCAGCATGCGATCAGGGCGGCCGTGACAGCCTCGACCGCCGGATAGCGCCACGAGATCGACGCCTGGCAGATGCCGGCAGCGGCCACGGAGCACCGCGTAGGAGACGAGCGGCACGTTGTCGTACCAGTTCAGCTCATGTCCGCACGACATGCACGCGGAGCCCGGCGAGACGATCGAGCGCCGCAGCGGCACACGCGCAGCAATCACATTGAGGAAGCTGCCGATCGCGAGTGCCGGTGCGATGGTGATGGCCGCGAGCTCCACGTTCACGCCCGGCCGGGCTTAGCCGACCCTCAAGCCGTCGCCGTGTGCACCGACGGCCGGCGCCGCGAGAGCGTCGTCCGTCTCGGGCTCGGCGTCGCACCCGCGGCGTGCTCGATCGCGTGCTCCTTGAGCGCACGGTCGAGGGCGATCATGAAGTCGTGGCGGTTCGGAGCGGCCGAGGCCGCGACCTCCTGCTCGACGCTGCCGCCGATGACGGCCGCGATCAGCGCCTGCGTGATCGTCTGCATCTGGAAGAACGCGCCTTCGGCGACCGCCTCTGGGATGTACTCCGGCTTGTTCTCGCGGATCAGCTCCTGGATCCGGTTGTTGCTGATCATCACCTCGACCGCGGCGACGCGGCCGCCGCCGATGCGCGGGAGCAGGCGCTGGGAGACGACGCCCTTCATCACGCCGGCGAGAATCGAACGCACGGCCGGCTGCTTGATCGCCGGGAAGAACTCGGCGAAGCGGCCAACGGTCTCTGCGGCGTCGACGGTATGCATCGTCGCCAAGCACCAGATGGCCGGACTCGGCGGCCTGCAGAGCGGTCTCGGCCGTCTCCATGTCGCGCAGCTCGCCGATCAGGATGATGTCCGGGTCCTGGCGCAGCACCCGCCGCAGCGCCTCGTGGAACGACTCGGTGTCGAGCCCGACTTCGCGCTGGCTGACGATGCAGTTGATGTCGTTGTGCAGGATCTCGATCGGGTCCTCGATCGAGACGATGTGCTGCCGCCGCGTCTGGTTGATGTGGCCGAGCATCGAGGCGAGGGTCGTCGTCTTGCCGGAGCCGGTGGCGCCGGTGACGAGGACGAGGCCGCGGTGCTCCTCGGCAAGCTTCTGAACACCGGGCGGCAAGCCGAGGCTCGCGAACGTCGGCACCTCGGCCGGGATCACCCGGCAGGCGAACGAGATGTCGCCGCGCTGGCGGAACGCGTTGATCCGGAACCGAGGCAGGCCGGGCAGCTGGTAGGCGGTGTCGAGCTCGCCGGTCTCGTGGAAGAGGGCGATCCGCCGCGGCGATGTCGCCCCGACCTCGTTCAGGATCTCCTCGAGGTCCTCGCTCGTCAGCGGCTCGAAACCTTCGAGCTGCTCCAGCTGGCCATCCACCCTGACGATCGGCGGCTGGCCGACCTTCAGGTGCACGTCGCTCGCGTTGAGACCAACGGCAATCCTCATCACCTGGTTCAGGTTCACGATCACCCCATCGGCAGATAGACCGGAATCGTTTAGGGGCAGTTCGTCCACTCGCCCATTGCTCGGGCTGGATACGGTGAGCGGGGCCGAATTCCTGCCGCTCGCGAGGGCTCGGCGTGCTGTCCGGGCAGACCCCTTCAATGAGGTATTGACTGACGGCAATTCCGGACGATGCTTGGTACGCCGCTATGACCTGTGGCTGACGACCTCACCCAAACCACCCCTCCCACCCTCGAGACTGCGGCCGCGACGGTCGAAGCACTCGCGCGGGCGCTGGAGCTGCACGACTACCGGCGCGGCCGGTTCGGCGAGACGTCGACCCACACGGCGCGCGTGACGCAGCTCGCGCTGCGGCTCGCCGAGGAGATCGCGCCGGAACTGGCGCTCGATCCGCAGCTCGCCTACGGCTTTCGGCTGCACGACATCGGGATGATCGGTGTCTCGAACGCCACGCTGCTGAAGGCGGGAACACTCTCACCGGCGGAGATCGACGAGATTCGCGAGCACCCGTGGCTCGGAGAGCGCATCGTCGCCCCGGTGCCGGCGCTCGGAGGCCTCACGCGCCAGGTGATCGCCTGCCATCACGAGCGCTGGGACGGCTCCGGCTATCCGCGCGGCCTGCGTGGCATCGAGATCCCGCTGGCCGCCCGCATGTTCGCCGTCGTCGACGTCTTCGACGCGATGACGAACGACCAGCCGTACCGCGACGCGCTCTCCGTCGACGAAGCGCGGCACGAGATCTCCGCCAAGGCCGGGCTCGAGTTCGATCCGG
>CAWJXR010000019.1:0-117517 GCA_963846895.1 uncultured Thermoleophilia bacterium
CCGCAAAGCTTTTCTGCCTCATACGAGCAGCGATCTGGACATGGCCCCAAGTCTTCGCCGGCCGTGGCACTCTTTCATGCAAAATGCAGCGCAACTAGCTAAGGGCACGCCAAAAGGGTGGAACGGCTACCGCGCGGTGGATCACACTTACCCTCGCGGATTGAATGTTGCCGGAGACGTTTGCTCGGACAGAGAATGCAGGATTAGCATTCAAGCGAAATACGCAAAGAACGAATAGGCGCGCAGCTGATCTCGGTCGGCAGCGCAGAGCGTTCCCTGATTGGGTAGCGAAGCCCTTCCGACCCCCGGTCGCGAACGTGGAGGGCATGAGGGACGCCGATTGCTCGCATTGGGGGCGAAGTAATCGGGCCCCGGTGACGGCGGGAAAAAAGCGTGGAAACCACCGTCCCCGCGCGGATCCTATCACGGCTATGAATAGGGCGCCGACCGCTTTGGGGAGGGAAAGCGATCGACGCCCCTGAGCCGGCGAGTGATCAGCATGCCTCAAGCCGGTCCGCTATATGGTAGGCGAGGCCGGGTTACCGAGGGCTTGTCGGGGCGGCACATTTGTAGCTTGCGGGCAGCCCCGACGGCGTTGCGATCAAGGCACCAGTTTGTAGCCGCCCGCTTCAGTGACCAGGGTGGTCGGGGCGGCGGCATTCTGCTCGATCTTTTGCCGTAGTCGATAGATGTGCGTCTCGAGCGTGTGCGTGGTAATCCCGGTTATAGCCCCACACCTCCCGCAACAGTGTCTCCCGCGGTACCGCTCGCTGGCCAGCACGGTAGAGGTACCGCAGGATCGAGTTCTAGTTCTCGGTCAGCGGACCTTGGGACTGAGCTGAAAGCAATGTCTAGGTAGGCAAGGACGGCCATGGGCGGCCGTGTGCGTGGAGGCCATCTGGACGGCGAAGGCTGCCTCAATCTTGTCCTTCGGCGCCGCGGCTTCGATGCCCGCGAAAGCACCTCTCTAACGTGGTCGACCGGCTTCGGTCGCTTCCGTACTTCGACAAGGTTCCCAGAGCGGACGTCATAGATATAGCCGTAAATAGGGATGTGCTTTGCGACGAGGGGATGTTCGCGAATACGTCGAACGTCCTGAACGACGCTCGAGGGTTGATCCTTTATAGTGTGCCATTTTACGAATTGGCCTGCGCTGGCTCCATGACCGTGTTTTGGATTCGACCAAGCGTTACCGTCCAAAGTGGCCGTTTCCAGATTGTCATCAAGCAAATCTCCCATCACATCATCGGTGAAAAGCTCCATACCGCAATTGGTGTGATGGATGACAAACCACTCGCGAGTTCCGAGGAGCTTGTGTGAAATTACCAATGAACGAATTGCGTCGTCGCTGGCGCGCCCGCCAGCGTTACGAATAACGTGAGCGTCACCTTCAGAAAGACCGGCAAATTTTGCGGGATCAAGACGCGCATCCATGCAGGTGAGTATTGCGAACCCGCGAGCGGGCGGCAACGCCAAATCCTTCTTGGCGCCAAAAGCCGAAGCATACTGTCTTGTTGGCAACGATAACTTCGTCAACAATCTGAGACATACGTGCTTCCTGACGGGTTGGTCAACGCCCGGCTCCAGAGCGTGTCTCCGGATGATCATTATTCAAGAATGGCTCGAGTGTTAATTCCAAATTTCTGTGTGGTGCCAACAAGTCTTACTAATAAACTTGCGTTGCAGAGTGCGTTGTTTTCCTAAACGGTACAACGAAAGCCGAGAAGGCCTCCTACACAATGCGTGAGCAACGCAACACTGGGCGCGGGCCGCGGCGCTCTGCAAGCCAAAAATAGTGCCATAGACTGGAAGCAAATAGTGCCACTTGCCGATAGGACTTTAGCCCAGGTGGCACTGTTTGGCACCGTATATTACTAGGTGGCGCGCGCTCGGGCTCTACCACCTTCTGGTTCAGAATCGCTGCGCGTCGAAGCGTTTCATGTGTTGGCATGGGAAAAGGAGGCAGCATGATAGCCGTCGAGGCCAAAGAAAGTTGGCATGCGGGTGATAGCCACAGTGAAGGTCCGGATTGGGACCGGGCAATATACGTACACGGTCCAATTTGCGGATCAGGGAAGTGCGGCCGCGAATGAGGCTGAAGCGCGACGTGAGTTGCGTAAAACTCTTGAAGAAGTTCTCGAAGCTCTTGGTCCATCGTGAATGGCTGATTATTTTCCCTTCGACGCTTGGTGGATCAGCCGTGATCCGTCTGAGGCGTAGGCCGTCTGAGAGGAACTGTCGCAGTGTCACGAACCGCGGTGCGAGAAGTGTCAGCTTGCTGAAACAGTGCCACTGATCCGGCCTACAGATGGGGGAGATTTTACACATAGGCTTGGCACTGATGAGGGCTGGCACTGTTTAGCGCAACAAGATTACGCTTTCCTAGCGACCGGGCCCGCCTAGCACACTGTCATGGATGTATTGCGGATCGAAGTCCGCAAGCGCCACCATGGGATCGACGGGTTCTCCCCAAATCTGTTGCCGTTCATTGGGTGCCCGTTTCCAAAACGAGGCGAGCAACTCCGTGTTGGCAAAATGCTGCCATAGATCGGGTTTGCCGATGATCCGCGCAAGTGCGGTCCGCGCGATGTGCTCGACGACCGCTTCCTTCTTTACGAGATCAAGCCGGGTATCGCGATCGAAGCCTTCTAAATACCTGTTTTCGTGTAGGTGCTCCACGGCGCTGCGCACGTCATAAATATGGCCATAAGCTCGTGATGGCTTGGACCAATGAACAATTCGGTGCGGCTCTTGAATTGCTGCTTTGTCTTTCCGGTGTCCGGTAAGATCAGGCCGTCCGATGCAGCGGGCGTATTGGTGAAGCCGGCCAAGAATGTCCTGAACCGTCCGCGTGTCCTGTAGATACCGAGGGTGCGAAAGAGTCGCCAATGACCACCTTTCAGCGGCGCTGTGCCGATCGCCTCGATTTGGCCGCCAAGCTGCGCCGCGAGATTTCTCATCATAGAGTTGGGGGCGGCCTCGCCCGCCCTTTTTGTTAAGCGCCTTGAATTGCCTGAATCTCTGCGCCGATGGCGGGAAGAACCCGACCGGCGGGTACATGGCCGAACATCTCGTCGATCGCAATTAAAATTCCAAGATTGCCATCGCGGCGAAGAGCAAGGTTTGATCAAGTTCATCCTTGCTCGGCTCGGGGGCGACAGTGACTTCCACATCACTGTTCGCATCGCGCCGCCAGTACCGAGCCAGCGCAGTTAAGGTCGGATCAGCGGCATCACCAGAGAATTGCGAATAGGCAAGATATAATTCTTTAAAGGCACCTACTTTAGACGCGCCCTTAGGGCTCGATAGATTCGGCCGCTCAATCCCGCTCAAGGCCGTATCGACAGCCTTTTGCATTTCCGGTTCGAGGCTTTCAAATATTGCCTGGGAGTTCTCTAGCGAATTTCAGTCGGTTTTTACGTCCGGCCTCATCGTCTTCCTTCATTCTGTTGGCAAACGCGCGCCCTTGTTCACGAAGGCCGGCAACCAGGAAGGCGTTTTCAAAGCAGCATCGCGCTAATGTACGCGCCTCAACGATCATGCGCTGCTTCACGAACAATATCGCCGCTGCGAAATTTGAGCGCGTCCGACACAGCAGCAAATAAGCAAGGAAATTCGGATCATATAGTCCGTGCTCGGTCACCCGCGGCACGCATTGAGCAACCATGGCATTTGAAGCGGCGGCGATGCTGCTGAACCATTGCCGAATACGCTAATATTCTATCGGTTCAATGGTTCACATTTCAATCGACCTCAACTCATAATGTTCACGCCCCCGCAACAACACTAAACTTATCGTTTCGAGCGGCAAGATAAAGCGTGCCGACGCAGTTCCTACTTGCTTGCTATATTGGAGATTCTCGGTTTTGGAAATTTTTCATTCTCAGACCGGCACACACTGCTCTCCCGTATGTTGAGTTTTCCTTGCAGCGTCACTGACGATGACGCTGTTCAAGGGCGCATTCGCGCCGAGCAAATTAGCAACATCAAGCGTTACCTATCAGCGATGCTGCTTGCTAATGTCTGCAATGCAGGAATACTTATTGTGGCGCTTTGGGCATCGCCACGACACCAGTTGGCCATTATCTGGGCTACCACAACTCTTATTTTCACACTTTATCACAGCATCAAGATCGTCATTCGGCTGATCCTGAGCCGTCGTACGTCTCACGCAGCACGATTACTCGAACGACCCGTAACGCCCTGTTTTTTGGCAGCTTGTGGTCGATGTTACCTCTTTTGTTTTTCTCCAATGCTACACCAGGCGAACAAGTTATTATCGCTTGTCTCTGCGCCGGCGTACTGGGTGGCGGTACGTTTGTATTGGCCAGTGTCCCCGCCGCCGCGATAGCATTCACAGCCCCTATCGTTGTTGCCTCTGCCATAGCCATTTTGCGCAGTGCCGACCCTAAATTTCTTGTGGTGGCGGTCCTGATGATCAGCTACGTGGCGGCGCTATGGCGGGCTGTATGCGTCTATGCCTCGCAGATTGCCAAGAGAGTTGCTGAACAGGTTCAGGTTGAGACGAGAGTTCGTCGCGACGAGTTGACTAGCTTGCCAAACCGATTGGCATTTTTTGAGGGACTTAAGAGTGCCTTTGCTCAACTCGACCGTCAGCACGAGCGATTTGCTGTACTCTATCTTGACCTCAATGACTTTAAGGGCGTCAACGATCGTTTCGGCCGTGCTCGACGTCGGGATCAACGCGAACGCGGCACGGATCGAGGTCGAGACGGGGCGGCGGTTGATGCCGCTCGCGCACGGCCTGTACTCGGTCGGGATCCTGGTCGGAGCAGTCGGTGCCGGCATCGCGCGCAGCCAGGGCGTCGAGCGCGAGCCGATCCTGCTCGCCGTCGCACTCGGGGTCGGCGGAACCGCCGTCCTGCTGCGCTTCGACGCTGCCGGTGTCCGCCCGCTCCCGACCGAGCCTCGGCGGGGACGGCGGTTCCACCTCGAGCGCGCGCTGCTTCTGATCGGGCTCGTCGGGGCAGCGGCGTTCGTGGTCGAGGGCGGGATCGAAAGCTGGAGCGCGCTCTTTCTCGAGCGGCAACTGGGCGCCGAGCCCGCCGTGAGCGGGCTCGGCCCGGGCGTGTTCGGCGCGTCGATGGCCGCCGGCCGCTTCTACGGCCAGGCAACCCGGCTGGGCGACCGGACGCTGCTGGCAGGCGGTGCCGCCCTGGCGGCCGTCGGCTGCACGCTCGCAGCGATTGCGCCCACCGCACCCGTCGCACTCGTCGGGTTCGCGCTCGGCGGGGCAGGAATCTCGGTGAACGCTCCGATCGTGTTCGGCGCCGCCGGCCGTGTCTCCGCGAGCGCCGTCGCGTCCGTCACGACCTTGGGCTACGTCGGCCTGCTGATCGGGCCGCCGCTCGTCGGCGTCACGGCCGAGGCACTGTCGCTGCGTGGCTCGTTCCTCGTGCTCGCAGTCGTCGCGGCCGCCGTGGCGGCGGCCGCGACGAAGCTGCGGCTCACGCGGTGACGGGCTCGCGCACCGTGGCCCTCGGGCGCTGCTCGATCGCGAACGCCGCAACCGCTCCGAGTGCGACGACCGCAGCGCCCACGTAGACGGCGGCGTTCATCCCGTCGACGAAGGACGTCGAAGTGCGGTAGCCGCCGTAGTGGGCGAAGATCGACGCAAGCACGGCGACGCCGAAGACGCCGCCGAGCTCGCGGATCGCGTTGTTCGCACCCGACGCCTGCCCTTCCTGTGCGCGCCCGACGGACGAGAGCACAACGTTGGCGACCGGCGCGAAGAACAGCGCCATCCCCGCCCCCGAGAGAATGAACGGGAGCACGAGCTCGGAGTACGGCGTCGTGGGCGTCGAGACCGCCGCGATCCACGCGAGCCCGACCGCCTGGAGCGTCAGTCCGAGCCCCATCAGCCGCTGCCCGCCAACCCGGTCGGAGAGGGCGCCGGCGATCGGCGCGACGAAGATCGGCATCGCCGTCCAGGGCAGGATCCTCAGTCCGGACTGGAGCGGCGAGTAGCCCTGGACGGTCTGGAAGAACTGCGCCAGCAGGAAGATCGAGCCGAACATCCCGAAGAACATGAAGAGGCTCGAGATGTTCGCCAGCGCGAACGTCCGGTTGCGGAAGAACTTCATCGGCAGCATCGGGCTCGCGGTGCGCAGCTCCCAGAGGACGAACGCCGCAACGATCGCGAAGCCCCCGACCAGCGCGCCGACGATCTCGGGCGAGCTCCAGCCGACGCTGTTGCCGCGGACGAGGCCCCAGACGATCCCGAACAGCCCACCGCTCACGAGCACCACGCCGACGAGATCGAGCCTGTTGGCCGGCCCACGTGACTCGTCGAGCCGCCCGAGGGCGAGCGGTGCGAGCACCAGGCCGATCGGCACGTTCAGCCAGAAGATCCAGTGCCACGAGATGCCCGAGACGACCGCGCCGCCGATCAGCGGCCCCATCGCGACCGCCAGGCCGCTGATGCCGCCCCAGGCACCGAGGGCCAGCCCGCGGCGCTCGGCGGGTACCGCCGCCGAGAGGATCGTCAGCGTGAGCGGCATCACGATCGCGCCGCCGACACCCTGAATTGCCCGTGCTGCGTCGAGGGCCCCGATCGACGGCGCCAGGGCCGCCGCGGCGGAAGCGACCGTGAAGATCCCGAGCCCGATCGAGAACATGAGCCTCCGCCCGAAGCGGTCGCCGAGCGCCGCACCGGTCAGCAGGAGCACGGCGAACGTGAGCGTGTAGGCGTTGACCGTCCACTCGAGGCCCGACAGACCGGAGTGCAGGTCGGTGCGAATGACCGGCAGGGCCGTCGTCACGACCAGGTTGTCGAGCGTGACCATGAAGAGTGCGGTCGAGGTGATCGCGAACGTCCACCAGATGTTTCGTTTGTGAGTCATCACTTACCCCCTGTGGAAAAAAAGAGCTAGCACTCGTACTGCTTGACACCCTCGAGCAGGCGCTTCGCCCAGGGCTCGGACGGTTCCTGGAGCCCCATCGACGAGAGCACGTTCATCAACATCCCGGCCGCGAAGAAGCTCGCGATCCGGACCGGCTCGGCGCCGGAGACGCGTTCCGCGTAGGCGACGAGGTCGCCGAAGCCGTCTTGAACCGCGGCGCAGATCTCCGGGTCGTCACACGCCGCGTACCCGGCCATCTGGCCGCGCAGGTACGTGCGATCGTTGACGAGCAGCTGTCCGTACGCCTCACCCATGGCGTGCAGCGCCTCCTCGCCCCGCAGGCCCTCGGCCGCCCGCTGGAACACCTCGAGCGTCTGACGGAAGCAGCGGGTGGCGACCGCGATGAAGAGGTCCTTCTTCGTGCCGAAGAGCCGGAAGACGTAGGGCTGGGAGATGCCGGCGCGCCGCGCGATCTCCTCGGTCGAGGCGCCGTGGTAGCCGCTCTCGGCGAAGACCTCCTGCGCCGCGTCGAGGATCTCTTCGCGCCGCTCCTCCTTGCTCTTCCGCTCGACCGCAACCATCATCGTCCTAGGTTAGTGGTGACTCACTAACTTGTCAAGAGCCTCCGCGACCCGGTCGAGGTCGCTGTCGGAGAGCCGCGTGTGGAACGGCAGCGCGAGGGCGCGCTCGAAAACGCGCGCAGCGCCCGGGAACGCACCCTGGTCGCTGAAGGCCCCGAGCAGCTGGAGCGCGTACGTGCCGATCTGCGCCTCGATCCCCCGCGCCCGCAACTCGCGCAGGATGCGGTCGCGGTCGTCGACCTGGATGACGTACGCCTGCCAGCCGTGCACGTCGCCGGCGTCGGCGTGCGGCAGCAGCACCGGCAGGTCGCGCAGCCGCTCGGTGTAGCCCTCGGCGATGCGCGTGCGCTCGGCCAGCAACTCGGGCAGGCGCCGGATTTGCGGCAGCCCGACCGCGCAGAGGATGTCCGAGAGGCGGTAGTTCAGCCCGGGCGCCGGCAGCTCGGGCGGAACGAGCGAGCGCCAGCCGTGGTTGCGGCCGGCGGCGACCGCCTCGGCGATCTCGGCGTCGTTCGTGGTGACCGCGCCGCCTTCACCGGTCGTCACGATCTTGCGCGGGTGGAAGCTGAGACAGCCGAGGAGCCCGAGCCCTCCGCACGGGCGCCCGCGCCGCTCCGCCGCGAGCGCACCGGCGGCGTCCTCCACCACCGGCAGGCCGTCGGGCAGCTCGTCGAGACGCGCGGGCCGTCCGAACAGGTGCACCGCGAGCACGGCCTTCGTCCGCGGCCCGACCTCGATCCGAGCCGGATCGATGTTCATCGTCTCGGGGTCGACGTCGACGAGCACGGGCCGGAGGCCCGCGAGCGCGACGACATTTCCGGTCGCCGGGAAGGTGTACGCCGGGACGAGCACCTCGTCGCCCGGCTCGAGACCGAGCGCGAGGACCGCGAGATGGAGTGCGGCGGTCCCGGAGGAGACGACCAGAGCGTGCTCGACCGCACAGGCCCGCGCGAGCTCGTCTTCGAGCTCGGCGACCTTCGGGCCCATGGTCAGCATGCCGCTCGAGAGCACGCCGGCGATCTCCTCGAGCTCCGGCCGGCCGACGTCGGGCCAGCCTAGGCGGATGCGAGCGTCTTCTCTCTGTACCACGCGATCGTCTTCTCGAGGCCTTCGTCGAGCTCGACGACGGGCTCCCAGCCGAGCTGTTCGCGCGCCTTCTCGACGTTCGGTATCCGGAGCTCGACATCGGCGTAGTGCAGCGGCTGGAAGACGATCTCGCCGGGCGCGCCGGCGAGCCGCTTGATGCGCTGTGCGAGGTCGAAGATCGTGACGGCCGACCGCGGATTGCCGATGTTGAACGCCTGCCCGACCGCGTGCGGGTGATCGAGACACAGCAGCACCCCGGCGACCATGTCGGTCACGTAGGTCCACGCGCGGATCTGGGACCCGTCGCCGTGGATCGTCAGGTCGCGCTCTGCGAGCGCAGCCTCGATGAACGCGCGGATCGCGCCGCCGCCGATCTGGCCCGGTCCGTAGACATTGAACGGGTGCACCGTGACGGTCGGCAGGCCGAGCTCGTCGTGATAGGCGTGCGCCATGTGCTCGCCCGCCAGCTTCGAGACGGCATAGGTCCAGCGCGCCTCGCCAACCGAGCCGATCGTCGAGACCTGACCCTCTTCAACGCGGAAGGCGTGCGTGCCGAAGACCTCGCTGGTCGAGAAGTCGACGAACCGCTCGAGAGTCGCCTGCGTCCTGAGCGCCGCCTCGAGCGCGTTGTAGGTGCCGATCACGTTCACGCGCATCGTCCGCACCGGGCTTGCGAGCACCGTGTCGACGCCTGCGATCGCAGCACAGTGGACGAAGTGCGTCGCGCCCTCGGCCGCCGCCTGCAGGGCATCGACGTCGAGAATGTCGCCTTCGATCAGCTCGAAGTTCGGATGGTCGGCGAGGTCGAGTCCCGACAGCGCGTCACGATGGAGGTTGTCGAATGCGACAACGGTGTTCTGGGCCACGAGCTCTCGCGCGAGCGTCGTGCCGATGAAACCGGCCCCGCCGGTGATGAAGACTCGCTTGCCCTCGAGCGCCACGCGCCCACTGTAACGGCGATGATGAGCAGCGCCGAAGTAGCATCCCTCGCTCGTGAAGACCGTTCTCTTCGTCGGCGCCGGGCGCCACCAGCGTCGCGCGATTCTGCAGGCGAAGGCACGCACGCTGCGTGTCGCTGCAGTCGACCGCAACGCCGACGCACCGGGGCTCAAAGAGGCCGACATCGCCAAGGTGGTCGACTTCTCGGACGTCGACGCGGTGCTGAAGGCGACTGCACGGCTGAAGCTCGACGGCGTCCTGACCGTCAGCGCAGACCGCGCAGTGCCCGTCGTCGCGGCCGTCGCTAAGGCTCGCGGGCTGCCAGGGATCGGCGTCGAGACCGCGCACCTGATGACGCACAAGGTCGCGATGCGCCGCCGGCTGGCCGACGCCGGGGTGCCGCAACCGCGCTTCGCCGCCGTGCGCGGGATCTTCGAACGTCGCCGCGCGGCCGACGAGGTCGGGTTCCCGGCGGTGCTCAAGCCGGCCGACTCGGGCGGCCAGCGCGGTGTCTTCCGCGTCGAGTCCATCGACGAGATCGACGCGCACCTGCACGAGGCGCTCGCAGCGTCGCCGAGCGGCGAGGCGATCCTCGAGGAGTACGTCGAGGGAATCGAGCTGAACGGCATCGTGCTCGCCCGCGACGGGGAGATGATCCCCCTGACCCTCTCCGACCGGCTGCGCCCGCCGGGCGTCGGCTTCGGCGTCGGCTGGATCCACGTGTACCCGCCGACCGTGCCGGCGGCGCAGCTGGCCGAGGCGGAACGAATCGCGAGCCACACCGTGCACGCGCTCGGCCTGCGCACCGGGATCGCCTTTCCACAGCTGATCGCGGCGGACGACGGCCGCGTGATCGTGGTCGAGTGCGCCGCGCGCATTCCTGGCGGCCAGATGGCCGACCTCGTGCGCGTTGCGACGGGGGTCGATCTCGTGGAGGTGCAGCTGAGGATGGCGCTCGGTGAAGAGCTTCCGGACGACGTCGTGCAACCGCAGTTCAGACAGCCGCTCGCGATCCGCTTCTTCACGGCCGACCCCGGGCCGCTGTCGACGGGCAAGGTGACGTGGGTCGGCCCGCTCGACAAGGTGCTCGCGTTTCCCGGCGTCGTCCAGGCCGACGTCTATCTCCAGGTGGGCGAGACGATCAGACCGGTTCGCCTCGACGGGGATCGGCGCGGCTACGTGATCGCGACCGGCCACACCAACCTGCAGGCACTCGAGCGCGCCGAGGCAGCTGCTCGCCTGCTCGACGTGGAGGTCGAATGAGCGATCCAGTGGGTGCCGGCGCGGCGATGACCTGCGACTTCTCCCTCGCGCACTATCGCGACCTCCTGCGCTCGGCGCGGAGGGGCGGCTATCGCTGGGCGGGGTTCGACGCCCCGCCCGAGGCCGGTGTCGTCATCCTGCGCCACGACGTCGATCTCTCGCTCGACGGTGCACTCGCGCTGGCAGAGGTCGAGGCGGAGGAGGACGCCTGGTCGACGTGGTTCCTGATGACGCGGTCGGTGTTCTACAACCTCGACTCGAGCGAAGGCGAGGCGGCGATCGCACGGCTGCGGGCGCTCGGCCATCGCGTTGCGCACCATGCGGTGTATCCGCATCTCGACCTCGACGACCGGTTCGACTCCGTCGTCGCATGGCACAACCCCGATCCGGAGTACATGAGCGCCCCGATCGACGGCGCCGTCAACGTCATGGGCCCGACATTCTTCGACCCGGACTATTACCGCTCGGACTCGAACCAGCACTGGCGACACGGCTGCCCGCGCGGCCTGCTCGAGCGGGGCGAGTTCAAATGGCTGCAGCTCCTGACCCACCCCGAGATCTGGGCCTTTGCGGGCTCGACGATGGGGGAGACGATGCAGTCGATGCTCGACGCGGACCGCGCGGCCCGCCTCGAGCATCTGCGCAACGACAGAATCGATCTGGCGTGAAGCCGATCACCGTGCTCGTCACCGCGTCGGGGGCCCCCGGCACAGCGGCGCTCCTGCATGCGCTGCGCGCGAACGGCGAGCGCGAGGTGCGGCTCGTCGGGACCGACATGAGCGAGCGCTCCGTCGGCCGGCATCTCTGCGACGCGTTCCACCTCGTCCCCGGAGGCGCCGACCCAGCCTTCCCGGAGGCGAATGCTAGCGATCGCCGAGCAGGAGCAGGTGGACGCCGTGTTGCCCCAGTCGTCGTTCGACCTCGAGGGCCTGGCAGAGCACGTCGGGCGGTTCCCGATGCCCGTACTGGTCTCGAGCCCCGACGCGATTCGCCGCTCCAACGACAAGGCGGAGACGTACGAGCTGTTGCACCGACTCGAAGTCCCCGCGCCGGCGTTTCGCCGCGTGAACGGCGCGCGCGAGGTCGAAGCTGCGGCGCTCGAGCTCGGCTACCCCGAGCGCTCGGTGTGTTTCAAGCCGGTCTTCTCGTCGGGGTCACGCGGGTTTCGCATCCTCGATCCGACCGTCGACCGAGCCCACCAGCTGCTCAACGAGCGTCCCGGCTCTGTGTCGATGCGACTCGAGGAGGCGGTCGAGCTTCTGCCGCCCGAGGGTGGTCCCGACCTGCTCGTGATGGAGCTTGCGACCGGCGGCGAGCGGACGATCGACGGCATCGCGAACGGTCGCGAGATCGTGCTCGGCCACCCGAAGACGCGCGAGGCGATGCGCGCCGGGCTCGCGATGTACTTCGAGACGCTCCACGACCCTGAGCTGATGCGGATCGGCGGCGTGATCGTCGCGGAGCTCGGGATCGAGCACTTCTTCAACATCCAGCTCGTCGGGGAGTACGTGATCGAGATCAATCCACGCATCTCGACGATCGTCTACCAGGAGGATCTGAACCTCCCGTACCTCGGCGTCAAGCGAGCGCTCGGCGAGATCTCGGACGACGAGCTGCGCGCGCTCGCCACCCGCGTCCGCCCCGGCCGAACGGCCCTGCGCTACTTCGACCAGCTCGAATTCGACTAGTCCGGTGTCAGACACCGTAAGGAAAACGTTAAGAGCACCCGGGCGGGGCGTGGTCCGGAGCCGCATCACCCCGGTGTCAGACACCGTCACGAAACTGTGACGAAGCGTCACGGAAGTGGAACGGCTGCGCGGTCGCTGCGCGTGACGCACTGCCCCGTGAACATCGCGGGGATCCCGTGGGAGAACGTTCGGGCGCTGCGGCGGAAAGGGGTCGATGCCCGCCTCGTCGTCTTCGAGCGAGGGAAGCTCCACCACGAAGCCGACTGGTCGCTCGACCGGCGGGGGCCGCTGCCCGTACGCCTCCTCCAGCAGTTCGCGGCGTTCGCGCGGCTCGCGCCGACGACGGACATCTTCCACTTCTACTTCGGCCTCACGCTGATCCCCAAGTCGGTGCAGTTCCCGCTGCTCGAGCTGCTCAAGAGGAAGAGCGTCTTCCACTACCTCGGCTCGGACATCCGCGGCAAGACGCCGGCCGAGCTCGCGTTCGGCAAGCGGGCGGACGCCGAGATCGTCGGCTCGTACGACGCAATTCGCTGGGTCCCGGAGGCGCACGTCATCCCTCCCGGCCTCGACCTGCGCCAGTTCACCCCGGCGCCTCCGAGCGATGCTGCGCGCCCGCTCGTCGTGCACGCACCATCGAACCGCGAGAAGAAGGGCACCCAATACGTGATCGAGGCGTGCGCACAGCTACCCGTCGAGCTCGACATCGTCGAAGGCGTTCCGCACGACGAGGCCCGCGCGCGGTACGCGCGGGCCGACATCGTCGTCGACCAGCTGAACGCCGGCTGGCACGGCGTCTTCGCGCTCGAGTCGATGGCGCTCGGCAAGCCCGTGGTCACGTACCTGAAGCCCGACGTCGTCGAGCGAAGCGCCGAGGGCTACGGCATCCGCCTCCCGGTCGTGCCCGCGACGAAGGAGACGCTGGTCGAGGCGCTCCGGCCGCTCGTCGAGCAACCGGAGCTCCGGCGCGAGCTGGGGATGCAGAGTCGCGCCTACGTCGAGCAGGTGCACGACATCGACCGCGTGGCCGACCGCCTGCTCGACCTCTACGGTTCGCTCTGACCCCCGATGAGCCTCACGTTCCAGATGCGGCGGCTGGCACGCCACTCCGCGATCTACGGCCTCGGCGGCATCCTCTCGCGGCTGCTCGCAGTCTTCCTGCTGCCGCTGTACACCTCGTACCTCGGGACGAGAGGCTTCGGGAAGATCGAGATCGTCACCGCGCTGACGACCGTCGTCGTGATCGTCCTCACCGCCGGCATCTCGAGCGCGTTCTTCCGTTTCTACTTCGACTCCACGGATCCGGAGCGCCGCGTCCTGATCGTGCGGACCGCCTTCTGGTTCACGATGGGCATGGCGACGATCGGGCTGATCGTCGGCTGTGCGTTCGCCGACCAGATCTCGCATCTCCTCGGGCTCGGGCAACGACCCCTGGCTCGTGCGCGCGGCGGCGGTCGGGCTGTGGGCGCAGATGAACTACACGCAGCTCACGAATCTGTTCCGCGTCGAGGAGCGCTCGGTGCAGTTCGTGATCGCGAGCGTCGCCAACATCCTGATCACGGTCGGAGTCACCGTGCTGCTCGTCGTCGGCCTGAAGAAAGGGGCGACAGGCGCTGTCGTCGGGAACTTCACCGGGACACTGGCGGTCTACCTCGTCCTGCTCGCCTATCGGCGCTACCAGCTCGGACTGCAGTTCGACCGAAAGCTGCTGCGCGAGATGAATCGCTTCGGCCTGCCGCTCGTCCCGTCGGCGCTCGCCCTCTGGGCGATCAGCTTCGTCGACCGGCTGTTCGTGAACGCCTTCAAAGGGCTGTCCGAGGCGGGCGTGTACTCACTTGCGGTCCGTGCGTCGAGCGTCGTCGTGTTCGTGATGATCGCGTTCCGGCTCGCCTGGCCCGCCTTCGCCTACTCGATCGAGGACGACACCGCCGCCAAGCGGACCTACTCGTTCGTCCTCACCTATCTGCTCTTCATCTGCAGCTGGATCTCGCTGGCGCTCGGTGCGCTCGCGCCGTGGATCGTCAAGATCCTCGCGCCGTCGTCGCCCGCCTTCCACCGTGCGGACGAAGCGGTCGGGCTGCTCGCATTCGCAACGACGGCGTACGCCGGCTACACCGTGCTCGCGATCGGCATCGGCCGCGCGCGCCGGACGCAGTTCAACTGGATCGTCACGGGCGCTGCTGCGGTCGTCAACATCGCGCTCAACTTCGCCCTGATCCCGCCGTACGGGATGATGGGCGCAGCGGTCTCGACCGCTGCGGCGTACGTGACGCTCTTCCTCGGGATGGCCGTGAACACGCAGCGCGTCTACCCGGTCGCCTACCAGTGGCGGCGCGTCGCGACGCTGAGCGCCGTCGCCATCGTGCTCGCGACGATCGGCTATGAGCTTCATTCGCTGCCGATCTCGATCGTGCTGTGCCTGATCTATCCGCTCCTGCTCGTGCCGTTCGGCTTCTACCTTCCGGACGAGCGCGCGAAGCTCAGGCGTCTGGCCCCGATTCGCGGCTAGCGCGGACGGCTAGGCCGACACCGCCCGAGACCACCAGCGCGAGCGCGATGCCGCCGAGCACGAGGAGCGGCACGGGTACGCCGCTGTCCGACGCAGCCGAGACCGGAGGCGCGGCGACCGTCGTCGTCGCGGCGAGCGGATGTGTCCGCTCGTCCATCATCGGATGAGCGACGCCGAGTTGCGAGGATGAGGCGGTCGCGACGGAGAAGCGATGACCGACCTGCGCGGCCACCTTCCGGCCGTGCGACCGCGCTACGGCGGCCTGCAACGCGGCCCGGATGTCGTCCTCGAGGCTCGTGTAGACGCTGTCACCGCTCGGAATGTGGCGCAGGGCGTCGCGGTAACAGCCAGCGGGTACGTCGAGGCGATCTGGCCGTCCTGATCCCAGTCGTTGTAGATCAGGTTCCGGCAGGGCACCTTCGCGTCGGCGCCGGGCGTGAATGCCGCGGCAGCCGCGAGCGCGAGAACGAGGGCGAGCCACCTCATCGTGGCATCGTCCCCAGCGGCCGCAAAGGATCAACCTGTCGAGCGGTAAGGCTTCCGTAAACTCGTCCTCTCGGTCCCGCCGCTACGTTTTCCACGGCGATGAGTCATCCCGATCTCGTCAGCGAGCAGGCCTACCTGGATCGCGCGTACGTGCAGCTCGAACGGATGCGCGATGCCGTCGCGGGCGCGGGGAACCGCGTCGACGGCGAGGTCGCGCAGGCGGCAATGGACGCCTGGGCGGCGAAGCGGCTGCGGACGTTCGAGGACGCCGACCAGGGCCTCTGCTTCGGCCGCCTCGACTTCGAGCAGGTCCCGGCGCCGCTCTACATCGGCCGCCGCTGGGTGCACGACGAGGAGCGACGGCAGCTGGTCGTGAACTGGCAGGCGCCTGCCGCGCGCCCGTTCTACACGGCGACGCCGCAGGATCCGCACGGCGTGACACTGCGCCGCCGGTTTCGCACGGAAGGCCGGCGTGTGGTCGGGATCGCCGACGAGTCGCTCGACGGCTCGATCGTCGACGGCGCGGCGGTCGGAGACTTCCTGCTCGAGGAGCTCGAGCGTGGCCGCGAGCTGCACATGCGGGACATCGTCGCGACGATCCAGACCGACCAGTACCGCCTGATCACCGCGCCGCCGACGCCGCCGCTGGTCATCCAGGGTGGGCCCGGAACCGGCAAGACGGCGGTCGGCCTGCACCGCGCCTCATATCTGCTCTACAGCCATCGCGACACCCTCGCTCGACGCGGCGTCCTCGTCGTCGGCCCGAACCGGACGTTCATGGAGTACGTCTCCCATGTGCTGCCGGCGCTCGGCGAGAGCGCCGTCGAGCAGCGTGCGGTCGGCGAGCTCGTCGACGGCATCGAGGCGACCCGCAGGGATGCGCCCGACGTCGCGGCGCTGAAGGCCGACCTGAGGCTCGTCGACGTGATCAGGCGCGCCGCCGAGCGTCAGCTCGAGTCGGACCCCGTCGAACTCGTGCTCAGGCTCGAGGGCTCGTTCGTGTCCGTGCGCGAGCGCGAGGTTCGGGAGCTGCGGGCCGCAGCACGGGACGACCTGGGGTTGACGTCCGCCGCGCGAGAACGATTCAGGATGAACCTCCTCCGGCGCTTCTACGAGGAGTACTCCCGGCTCGGCGGCGCGGCGTTCCGCAACTTCGACGAGGTGGAGCAGGCCCTCCGGTCCGGCGGGTACCTCGACCGCGTGCTCAAGGCGGCGTGGCCGGTCGTCTCCCCGGACCGGCTCGCCGCACGGCTCCTCAGCTCGAGGGCGTTCCTCGCGGACGCGGCCGACGGGGTGCTCGACGCTGCTGAGCAGAAGCTGCTGCTGCGCAGCGGCCGCGATCGGTCGGACGGCGATGTCGCCCTCTTCGACGAGGCGCGCTCGCTACTCGACACACCGCCGCACGTGTTCGGCCACGTGATCGTCGACGAGGCCCAGGACCTGACGCCCATGCAGCTTCGGATGATCGCCCGCCGTGCCGGCGAGGGCTCGCTGACGATGATCGGCGACGTCGCGCAGGCAACGGGCGCGGTGCTCTACCGCCGCTGGGACGAGGTCCTGCCCCACCTGCCGGCCAGTGCCGACGCGAATGTCGAGGAGCTTCGGCACGCCTATCGCGTGCCGCGCGAGATCATGGAGCTGGCCCTGCCTCTGCTCGACGAGATCGCGCCGGACGTCACACCTCCGATCTCCTACCGGACGGGCGCCGCGCCGCCGACGATCAGGCGCGTCGACTCCGACCAGCTCCTCGCAGAGGCGTACCGCGAGGCGGCCAGGCTCGCCGCTCTGGAGGGCCTGCTTGCCGTGATCGCAGCCGAAGAGCTCGTCGCCGGCGTACCCGCGGAGGACCTCTGGGACGGCATCCCCGTGCTCACGCCGCGTCAGGCCAAGGGGCTCGAATTCGACCACGTCGTCGTCGTCGAGCCAGCCCTGATCGCAGCGCACGACCAGGGTCTGCGCGAGCTGTATGTCGCGCTGACGCGCCCGACGAAGACGCTCGTCGTCGTGCACGCACGGCCGCTGCCCAAGGTTCTACGCGGCTAGCAACAGGCGGTTGCCCGACGGGTCCTCGAGCTCGCGGCCGCCGGCGACCGCTGCGAGCGCGTCGACCGACGCCTCGTCCGGCAGGACGATCGTGTAACGCAGGAGTCGCGCCTTGCCCTCGGGCGCCTGTGGAGCGCCGCGGCTCTCCCAGAGGTTCGCGCCCAGGTGGTGGTGATACCCGCCTGCGGCCAGGAAGGCGGCGTCCTGGCGCGGGTTGGACATGAGGTCGAATCCGAGCAGGTCACGGTAGAACTCCAGGATCGGCTCGACCTCGGCCACAGCGAGGTGCACGTGGCCCATGCTCGTGCCTGCCGGCAGGCCCGAGAAGGAGGCCCGCTGCTCGTCGCTTGCGGAGCTGACGACATCGTCGAGGTCGAGCGGGACCGTGCCCATGAGATCTGCGACGCGACCCTCCCATTGCGCGCGCGGACGGTCGGAATAGATCTCGATGCCGTGGTGATCCGGGTCACGGAGGTAGAGGGCCTCGCTGACGGTGTGGTCGGAGGCGCCGGTCAACTGCACGCGATCGCGTGCTGCATGCGCCAGCCAGCTGCCGAGCGACGCTCTGTCGGGCACGAGCAGCGCGAAATGAAAGAGCCCGCTGTAGCCCTGCGCCGGCGAGGCGCCGGGCTCTTCGACGAGTCGCAGGAGCTCGGTCGACCCGGCGCCGAGGGTCGCCCGCCCATCCGATTCCGCGAGCACGGTCAGCCCGATCGCATCGCGGTAGTAGTCGAGCGAGCGCTCGAGATCGCCGACCGACAGCTCGACGGGCCCCATGCGAGTGGCAGCCGGCAACGAGTTCATGACAGCATCGTACGGCTCACGTCACGACCGAATGGAGAGATGTGATGGCCGTCAAGCTCCACCGCTGCAAGAACCTGTGGGCGAAGACTCCCGGGCACCCGTGCTGGAACGTGCAGAAGGCGCTCGACGCGGACGGCATCGAGTACGAGGTCGTGCCGAGCCCATGGCCGAGCCGCAAGAAGCGCACCGCGGTGATCGAGAACACGGGACAGGCGCTCTACCCCGCGATCGAGTTCGAGGACGGCACCTGGTACCGGGAGCAGTCGAAGGAGATGGTGAAGACGATCCGCGAGGGCCGGCTGATGGAGAAGCAAGGCTCGACCGGTACCTGAGCGGGTCTGCCTCCAGGCAGGCGTGAAACGGCGCACATCAGGGGCGCCGACGGCCGTCGCATTGCTCTCGCACGACGGCGATCAACTCGGCCACGTCCACCGGCTTGGACAGGTAACCGTCGAACCCCGCGTCGCGGAACCGTTCGCGATCGCCTTGCATCGCCTGGGCGGTCAGGGCCAGTACGGGGATCGCCGCGGTTCGCTCGTCGCTCCGCAGGCGTGCGAGGGCCTCGACGCCGTTGATCCCGGGAAGCTGCACGTCCATCAGCACGAGCGCCGGCGTATGTGACAGAGCCAACTCGATCCCCTCTTCCGCCCGCGTCGCTTCGAGCGTCCGGTATCCGGTCGCCTGCAGCACGTCACGGACGAGCTTGATGTTCTTCTCGTTGTCCTCGACGACGAGAACCTGCTCACCGGCCACCTCTCACACCTCCCGGAGCGGCAGAGCGAAAATGAAGCGGCTTCCACGGCCGAGCTCGCTCTCCACCCAGATCCGGCCGCCATGAAGCTCGACCAGCCGCCGAGAGAGCGCGAGCCCAAGCCCTGTCCCTTCCGGCTCGGTCAGCCCGACGACGGTCTGCTGGAACTCCTCGAAGATCCGCTCGTGATCCTCGGGCGCGATGCCCGGGCCCGTGTCGGTCACCGACACCCGCACCTCCGCGCCGGCGCGCTCCGTCGAGGCCGACGACGCTGCCGCCTTCCGGAGTGAACTTGACCGCGTTGGAGAGGAGGTTGAAGACGACCTGGCGCACCCGCCGCTCGTCCCCTTCGACCAGGTCGACATCGGGTGCCTGCTCGAGCGACAACAGGACGCCGCTCGCCGCCGCCCGCTCACGAACCATGACGACCCCGCGCTCGAGAACCTCGGGCAGCGAGAACGACGCGAGCTCGAGCTCGACCTGCCCCGCCTCGACCTTGGACAGGTCCAGCACATCGTTGATCAGGGCCAGAAGGTGGTTTCCCGATGAGAGGATGTCGTCGAGATACTCCTCCTGCTTCGCGTTGATCTCACCGAAGAGCCGCGTTCGCAGCACCTGCGAGAAACCGATGATCGCGTTCAGCGGCGTCCGCAGCTCGTGCGACATGTTGGCCAGGAACTCGCTCTTGTGGCGGCTCGCCGTCTCGAGCTCTCCGTACAGCCGACGGAGCTCGTCGTTCATGCGGTTCACGTTGGCGGCGAGCGAGCCGAGCTCGTCGCGATTCGGAACGTCGACGCGGCCGGAGAAGTTCCCTTCGGCGATCTCCGACAAGCGTGCCTCGGTGCGCTGGATCGGATCGATCAGCGACCAGGACAGGATCAAGCCGAGGCCGAGCGCGAGGAGCACGCTGATGCCGCCGACAGAGAGGAACAGGTTCCCGCGACGAGGTGTACGCGTGCCGGTTCGCAGCGATCAGCACCGAGGTCTCCAGGCTCGTGCGATCCGCGAGACTCCTCGCACGCGCGGTGAGGTCGTTGTCCGCATTGGTCGCCCTCAACAGCCACGGCAGTGCGGCGTATCCCGCGACGCCGCTCTTGTCGAGCTTCGTGATCGTCGTCAGCGCACGGTCGATGCGTCGATAGTCGAGCCGGATCCGTGCGAGCACGCGCTCGTCGCCTGCCGGAGGCACGAACCCGAACGTCGGCTCGTCGGCGCCCAGCTCGACCTGCGAGAGCAGGTAGGCGGCCTCCTCGTCGGGAAGCACCCACCGCCGTCCTCCCTCGAGTGTCGGCCCGCCCGTATACGCCTTCAGGCCGGGCTGGCCGATCCCACGCACGCCCAGCGCCATCCGCAGGTCGACGGCGTGCGCCGCGAGTGATTGGTACGCCGACGACCGCTCCTGGAGTGTGCCGAGCCGTGCAACACGTGCGTTCGCCTGACCGAGGACGCGCAGACCGAGGAGGGCGACGAGGAGGAGCAGGGCGGCGATGATCAGGAACGCCACGAGCAACTTCGTGCGGACGGTCACCGGCAGGCGGGCCACCGCGCGGGCGAGCCGATTCTCGGTCCCGGCGAGTGCCACCCCCCTCCTCCGGGCGGGCAGCGCCTCGGCGACCTCCGGCTGCGCCATCGACTGCCTCGGTTACGGGCTCAGGCTGGGCTTCGAGACGACCGAGTCGACGATCAGCCACTTCCCTTTGATCTTCTGCACGTCGTGATCGACGCCGACGTACGCAACGACCTTGTGCGTATTCGTGTCGATGTAGTGGCATTCGAAGTACAGCGTTCCCTTGTTGCCGTTCACGGTCGACCTGAGCTTGTACGACGGCGTGTCCGACTCCCAGTGGTGGCCCGGCTTGAAGGCCTTGTTGTCGGTTGCGAACCACTGCCTGATCTCCGGCTTGCCGGTGAGCGCCTTCTGGTCGACGTTGAACACGGCGCCCGGAGCGAAGAGAGACATCATCAGCTTCAGGTTCTGCGTCGAGGTGGCGCGGTGGAACTGCTCCTCGATTCGGTCGATCTGGTAGAGGTCGGCGTCCCGCTGCACGGTGCCTCCGGCATCCGACGCGTTGTCGGAACTACCACACCCTGTAGTCAACGCCACCGCGATCCCCGCGAGGGCACATACACCGAGTAGCGAGCGCGCCATTCGTGCCTCCTCTCGTCCTTCGGCTCGGAAACGTGCCGTGATCGTGACACGAAGATGGCCGGGACGTCCAGAGGGCTAGCATCCCGCTTTCGAGAGGGCTAGCCGCTACGCCTCGACGCAATGGCGGCGGACTTCCGCGGGAAGAGCTTGCACGTCGATCGGCTTCTCGATATAGCCCGCGAAGCCGGCCTCCAGGAGCGGGGCGCGCGCCCCTGCGATCGCAGTCACGGCGACGACCGGGATGGCGGCTGTCGCGGAGTCGGCTTTCAGTCGCCGGAGAGCCTCGGCGCCGTCCAGGTCGGGCAGACGGAGGTCCATCAGGATCACGTGGGGGTGCCGTTCGAGGGCGAGGGAGATCGCCTCCTCGCCGTTCGCCGCCTCCAGCGCGTCGAACCCGGCGACCCCGAGCACGTCCCGTACGAGCTTCCGGTTCCTGGCGTCGTCGTCGACGATTAGGACGACGAGCCGTGTCATGGGCCCACTCGCCCTAAGCTTGAACGATGCCGCTCCGACTCGTGCTCGCCGACGACCACTACCTCGTCCGCGAGGGGATGCGCCGCCTCCTCGACGCGCAACGGGACATCGAGGTCGTGGCTGTCTGCGGCGACCTGGACTCGCTGCTCGCCGCCGTGGAGGCCGAGCTGCCGGACGTCGTCGTCACGGACATCCGGATGCCGCCGACCGGATCCGACGAGGGCATCCGCGCTGCCGACGCCCTCCGCGAGACCCACCCGCGGATCGGCGTCGTGGTCCTCAGCCAGTACGCCGATCCGCGGTACGCGCTTCCCCTCCTCGAGCATGGGACCGAGCGCCGGGCGTATCTCCTCAAGGAGCGGGTCGACGACGTGGAGCAGCTCGTCGGCGCCGTCCGGGCCGTGGCCGAAGGCGGCTCGGTGGTGGATCCGAAGGTGGTCGAGGCGCTGGTCGCCGAGAACACGCGGGTCGAGCGGTCGCCGCTCCACGACCTGACGCCGCGGGAGCATGACGTGCTGCGTGAAATGGCGTCCGGTAAGAACAACGCTGCGATCGCAGCCACGCTGTTCCTGACCGAGCGCTCGGTCGAGAAGGTGATTCACTCGATCTTCCTCAAGCTGGGACTCGGTTGGGAGACGACCGTGCACAAGCGCGTGACGGCCGTTGTGATGTACCTCGCCGACGGCGGCTCATGACGTGAGAGGCAGCCGTCCGGCGACGCGCCACGGCGCGACGTCGAGTGCTCCGCCGAGGATGTCGAAACGGCCGGCAAGCCCGTCGAGCCCGCCCGGGTCGATCCCGGCCCCGGACACGGCGACCTCAAACTCGAGCAGGCCGTCGACCGTCCGGACGGAGATCGTCGCGCGCCGGCTCTCGCCCCCCGCGGTCGCGAGCGCAGCCACGCAACAGCGGTAGACCGTCACCGCCACCTCGGGCGGCACTGTCTCGACAACGGATCCTTCGACCCGCGTCGGGATCCGGGAGACCGCGGCTGCCATACGGAGGGCCGCAACGAGCCCCTGCGTGTCGAGCAGCGGCGGGTGGAGACGCTGCGCCAGCTCGCGGAGCTCGTCGAGCGCCTGTTCGACACAGGCTCGCGCCTCGTCTAGGGCCCGGGTCGCCGCCTCCCGATCCGTTTCGACGAGCCCCCGGGCCAGTTGGAGGTCGACCGCGAGCGCGATCAGCTGTTGCTGGATCCCGTCGTGCAGACCGCGCTCGATCGCGCGGCGCTCGTCGTCGTCGGCAAGAAGCAGTCCGCGCAGATCGTCCACACAACCGTTCTCCGCTATCCGGCCCGCGCCGTCAAGGGGGCCAGCACCGTGGTGAACCGAGAGGGCAGCCGCCAGCCATTCGCCTGCGGGCCACGTGGGCCGCACGAGCCTCCCGCCCTAGCGTCGGTTGCAGCTCCGAGCCGGCCGGCGAAGGAGCCAGGAAGAGCCGATCCAGATGAGACTGAGGGAGGTATGCGATGAAGCGGTTGATTCTCGTACTGGTGGTCGGCGCTGCCGCCACGTGGGCGGCAGTCGCGCTCGCGACACCGGGCCAGGGGCAGTCGAACAAGATCCTGTCGGTGGGGGCGTTGAACGAGGTGCTCGCGTTCAACACGGACCTCCCCACGAGCGCGGGAGCGTTCACCTGGGATGGCAAGCAGTATTCGCCCAGCCAGATGCCGGAGTTCCTGATGCGGCTGCGCAGCGCCGGGGTGACGAACCTCGGAGAGTGGCTCAACCTGCACCCGCTGGTATCCGCGAAGTTCGGGATGCTGCCGGTCGGCATGTTGCAGTCGCCGGAGGTCGTGACGCAGCAGGCGACGTTCGCGCCCGGCGCGACGTCGGGCTGGCACAGCCATCCGGGCTATCTGACCGGGACGGTGGTCTCGGGCCAGGTGGTCCGGTACGCGACGGATTGCTCGTCGCAGACGTTCAGCGCGGGCCAGACGTTCTACGAGACCGGTGCTCACACGTTCGTGGTGAAGAACCAGGACCCGAGCGTGCCGGCGGTGGTGATGGTGACCTTCGTCGTTCCGGGCGGCACGCCGACGACGGCGCTCCGACTCGACGAGGTCCAGCCTTCAACCTGCAGCCAGTGACCGGGCGCGGAAAGGCTGCGAGCGCCCGCCGGGCGCTCGCAGCCCTCGCCGTGGTCGTCTCCGGGGTCGCACTGTCAGCCACTGGAGTGCGCGCCGACGGCGATCCGGCGAGCGACTATCTGCTCGGGCAGAACGTCTACCTGCCCGCACAGCCGCCCTCGCAGGCCGCGGGCTCTGCGCTCGACCAGGCCGCCGACGACGTCTACGCCCGCGGCGACCGGATCAAGGTCGCAGTGATCGGCTCGGTCGACGACCTTGGGGCGATCCCGTCGCTGTACGGCAAGCCCGACGCGTACGCGCACTTCCTCGGCGTCGAGCTCGGGCTCTGGTATCTCGGGCCGCTGCTCGTCGTCATGCCGAACGGGTTCGGCATCTACGACGGCGGCCGTTCGACCGCCGCAGAGGAACAGGTGCTGCGGGTAGTCCAGCTCTCGGCAGGAAGCCCGGACGAGCTCACTCGCAGCGCGACCGCCGCACTGCAACGCCTCGAAGCTGCCGGAGCATTGCACTCACCCGACATTCGAGCTCCGCTCGTCAACGCTCATCCCGCACAAGCGACGCGGGGGAAGCCGGCCACCCTGCACTTCGACCTCTTCGACGACAGCGGCCGGAGCAGAGCGGTCGTCCGGATCTATGAGGACGGCCACCTGCTCGCAACGCTGCGCTCTCCGATGGCGTTCAGAATCGGCACCCGTAGCGTCCGCGTGCGCTGGGCAGTACCGAAGAAACTCCACAGCCGGCAGCTCCGCTTCTGCGTGCTCGCCACTGACCCGTCCGGGAACCGCAGCCAGCCCGCCTGCGCGTCGTTCCTCCGCGTGAGCTGAGCCGCTGCCGCCGGTTAGGCGGCTGCGCTGCTGCTGCTGCTGCTAGCTGACCACGCGGTACACCTGAAACACCTCGGCGTACTCGCGGTTCACGTTCGTGCCGTGCGTGCGGGCGACGTTCCAAACGTACTCCGAGTTGGCGTACCGGCGATGCTGCTGTGATGCGTACTTCGCAAGCGCAGCGACCTTGCGCTCGATGTGCGCCTCGTCGAGCGCGATGTACGCCTGGTAGCTGAAGTCGAAGTTGTTCCAGGGGATCTCGTATCCGAGGATCGTGGTGCGCTTGAACGCACGCAGCCCTTCCTGCGCGATCGTCTGATGATCCTGGTGCACGTCGTGGAGCGAGGGCTGAAAGACGGCGTCCGGCTTCCAGTCGTTCCAGATCTCGATCAGCAGCTCGAGGATCTCCTGCCGGTTGTCGGGGAAGGTGCGCACGTCGAAGTCGTGCACGGTCAGCCGGTCCGCGGGGATGCCGAGCTCGGCGGTCGCTTCGCGGACCTCGCGGGCGAGCGTGTCGGGCGCGAAGCCCTCCGGGAGCGAGCGGGTCGCGATCGAGAAGGCGACGTAGCGGACGTCGGCTCCGGCTGCGACAAGGCGGGCCATCGTCCCTCCACATCCGAACTCGCCGTCATCGGTGTGCGGCGCGAGCACGAGCGCGCGCCGGATGTCACCGATCAAGCCGGCTCCTCGGGTACCACACCCTCCACGCGGGCCGAGACGACGATCAGCGCGAGGAGCGCCCAGAACGTGGGGTCTTCGAAGAGCGCGTTGTAGAAGAGCGAATGCACGAGGATCGCGGTCAAGGCTAGTCCGAACCCGAGCCGGGCGTTCCCGTCGAACCCGTTGCCGATCTTGCGAAACGCGATGCCGAGCGCGGTGCCGGCGAGGACGAGCAGCAGGATGAGCCCCGGCAGGCCGAGCTCCGCCGCGACGGTGATCGGCGTCGTGTGCGACGCAGCCGCCTTCGGCTCCTTGCCCTTGAGATGCGCGAGGTCGGCGTACGCCCGCTTGAACCCGCCGACGCCGACGCCCTGCACCGGATGGTGCACGGCAAGCTTCAGCCCGCGTGTTGCCAGCGTCGAGCGGCCGCTCGTCACGTTCGACAGCGACGAGGTCGTCTTGCCTTCGAGGCGGTGGCGGATCTGCGGCGACGCGACGCCGGCGAGCAGGACGGCCGCGATCATCGCCGCGATCAGGATCAGGCTGTGCCGGCGCCAGACGAGGACCGCGCAGAGTGTGGCCGCGACCAGGAGTGCGGCGAAGCTCGACTGCGAGAACGAGGGCAGCAGGCCGGCCCAGGTGATGCCGAGCGTGAGCGCGGCGGCGACGATCCAGAGCGGGTCGCCGCGGCGGCGAATGACGATCACCAGGCTCGCCAGGATCCCGATCACGAGGAAACGGCCGTAGATCGACGGGTCGTAGAAGACGGAGTTGACGCGGTAGAACCAGCCGCTCGGGGCGTACGCGTTGTCGACCTTCACCTTCGGATTCCAGAAGATGTTCCGCGTCTCATACTGGACGATGCCGATCACGGCGAACACGAGCGCCATCACCGCGTACTGCACGTAGAGCGCGAGGACCCACGGGCGAGACCAGGGGAGACGCGCCAGCGCGACGGCGAGCAGCCCGAACGGCAGCACGAAGAAGAGCAGCTCGATCGCACCCTGGCGCACGTCCCTGGTCCAGAACATCGTCAGGCCCTCCCAGCCGACGAACAGCGCGAGCGGCCACGCGAGCGGCCCGAGCTCGCGGCTGCGCCGGTCGTCGCCCGCGAGTTGCCACGCGAGGGCCAGCGCCCCGACCGCCACGACGCCGTACAGCGGTACGAGCAGGTTCGCCTGAGTCGAGCCGACGTGCACGGGGATCCGGGCCGGCACGCACGCGAGCGTCGCGAGTGCCAGAAGCCACGGCTGGCGAAGCACGATCCAGGCGCCTGCGACCGCAGCGAGCGCGCCGAAGAGCCCGGCCGCGGCGAGCAGCCGGTGGTGCCCCTCCGGTGCGAGGTAGGCGACCAGGAGCCCGGAGCCGATAGCCCACGCGGCAAGCCCGGCGACACGCAGGTCCCGGCGGTTCGACACGAGCAGCAGGGCGAGGCCGATCGCACCGAGCGCTCCGGCGAACTGCGCGGAGCCGTTGGTCACGCCACCACCACGGTGGTGACGGCCGAATGGCCGGCCGCGGTGACGTAGAGCTTGAAGACGCCCTTCGAGCGCGGGGCGCGGAAGTGCAGCGTGCCGGAGCGCTGCACGCCCGAACGGCCGTGCAGGCGCCACTGGACCCTCGGCGCATCGGTGGAGACGCGCAACGCGAACCGGCCTCCGGGCCGCACGACGACCCGGGGCCGCGCGAGCGCGACGTACCGCACCTGGGCGATCGCGAAGGGAACTCCCTTGGAGACGTTGCCGGCGGTGTCCTGAGCCGAGATCGTGAGCAGGTACCTGCCCGGGCGCGCCCGGACGAGTTCCTGCTGCGAGTTTCTGACCCTGCCGTTCCAGACGAGCACGCCGCTCGTCTTCTGGTCGCGCGTAAAGAGAACGCGGCGTCCGCGGACGGCGAGGATCGCGTGCGCAGGCTCGTTCACCTCGAACCGGAACCGGAAGACGTCCGCATGCCCGTCCCCGTCCGGCGAGACGATCGGATACTGCGGATGCCGGACGGTGACGACCGGTGACACCGTGTCGAGGCGAATCGGGCTCGGCAGGACGATCGTGCGATGCGAGCGCTGGAGCTTGACGACGGGCCGGTAGACGCCGTCGGGATTGATGACGCCGCCGCCGGAGAAGCCGTCCCAGCGCAGCTTGAAGACGGTCCCGGCCCGCGCGCTCCGCGGCGGCAGGAGTGTGGCGACCTTGTGCCCGTCGGCGTCCTGGATCCAGACGGTCAGCCGCTCGGCGGTCCGCAGGCGAAACTTGATCTGCGCGGCCCGCTTCGCCTCGATCGCGCTGACGGGCGAGAAGATCGGCGTCACCGCCGTTCCGGCGATCGGGGACTTGTCGAGCTTCGCGCCCTCTGTGACGGCGAACGCGATCGCTGTCGCCGCGAGCAGGGCGAGGACGACCGCCGTCGACAGGACCCGGGCCACGCCGGGCGATTCTAGAGATGCCCTCTAGGCCGGGTCGATCTGCGCAGCGCTGTGCGCGAGCAGCCGGCGCTGTCGCAACTGCACGATGATCCACCCGAGCAGCACGAGCCCGCCCATGGCGACGGCGACCTCGATGATGAGCGTGCCCTTCGGAATCTCGACGAGCTTGATCCCGGACAGGATCAGGACGAACCCGAAGGTCAAGCGCAGCGCACGTTCCGGAACGCGCACCGAGAGGTTCGCGCCGATGAACACGCCGGGAATCGAACCGACGAGCAGCCAGGCGATGGCGTGCAGGTCGACGTTGCCGTGGAGCAGATGACCGGTGCCCGCGACCCAGAGAAGGAGGGCGGCATGGAACAGGTCGGTGCCGACGATCTTGGGTGCGGTGAGCGGGTAGAGGAGCAGCATCGCGAGGCCGAAGAACGTGCCCGAGCCGACCGAGGTCAGCCCTACCACGAAGCCGCAGGTCGCGCCGATCAGGACGGCCAGCACCTTGTCTCGCCGCTGCAGCAGGAACGGCGCGTCGTTGCTCGAGCCCTGCAGGAACGTCTTGATCGCGAAGCCGACGCCGCCGAGGATCAATGCCACGCCGACGAGGCGGCCCATCGCCGACGATGCGTTGTCCGAGAACGAGCTCGCGATCTCGACGCCGACGAGCGAGAGCGGCGCCGACCCGACGAGCATCCAGAGCGCCAGGTGCGCGTGCACGTTGCCGAGCTTGCGGTGCCGCCACGCCCCGAACGACTTGAAGATCGCGCCGTGCAGGATGTCCGTGCCGACCGCTGTCTTCGGATCGAAGCCGAAGAGCAGGATCAGCATCGGCGTCATCAGGCTGCCGCCGCCCATCCCGGTCAGCCCGACGAGGACCCCGACGAGGAAGCCTGCGATGGAGAATTGCCAGGTCAACGCGGGTCGACCGGGCGGAGGTCAGCTGGGTGCCTCACTGCTCCGCCACGACGACCATTCCGGCGCCGACGGTGTCGTTCGTCGCCTCGTCGACGAGGATGAACGCGCCGGTGCCGCGGTTCCGCGCGTAGGCGTCGACCACGAGCGGCTCGGCCAGCCGGAACCGGACGAGGCCGAGGTCGTTCAGCTCCATCTTCCCCGGTGCGAGGTGGTCCTCGAGCGTCTCGATCTCGACGACCGAGATGATCGCCTCGACGCGGGCGGGCACGGTGCGCGTCGTCTGCTTGACGAGCAGGCGCGCCCGGTCGGCCAGGGGCCGCTCCGCCATCCAGCACACGCGGGCGGTCAGCTCGCGCGCCACGACCGGAAGCTGATCCGGCCCGGCCAGCAGATCGCCGCGCGAGACGTCGACGTCGTCCTCGAGCCTGATCGTCACCGACTGGCCGGGCAGCGCCTCGGACAGCTCGCCGTCGACGGTGTCGATCGCGGCGACGCGGCTCCGGAGCCCCGACGGAAGCACGACGACCTCGTCGCCTGGATGCCAGTCGCCGGCTGCGATCTGGCCGGCATAGCCGCGGTAGTCGTGGTGTGAGTCGGTCATCGGCCTCACGACCCACTGCACCGGGAAGCGGCGATCCTCGTGGTTGCGGTCGCCTGCGATCTCGACGCTCTCGAGATGCTCGAGCAACGTCGGGCCCGCGTACCACGGCATGGCATCGGTGCGCTCGACGACGTTGTCCCCCTTGAGCGCGGAGACGGGGATCGGCCGAACATCGTGCAGCCCGAGCTGCGAGCTCAGCTCGGCGAGCTCGCGCGCGATCTCGTCGAACCGCTCCTCCGAGAAGTCGACGAGGTCCATCTTGTTGACCGCGAAGACGATGTGCGGCAGCTCGAGCATCGCAGTGATGTACGAGTGCCGGCGTGTCTGCTCGATCACGCCCTTGCGCGCATCGACGAGAATCACGGCGACGTCGGCGGTCGAGGCGCCTGTGACCATGTTGCGCGTGTACTGGACGTGCCCCGGAGCGTCTGCAAGCTGGAACCGCCGGCGCGGGGTGACGAACGAGCGATAGGCGACGTCGATCGTGATTCCCTGCTCGCGCTCGGCCCGCAGCCCGTCCGTGAGCAGCGCCAGGTCGACGTAGTCATGCCCGCGACGACGCGATGCATCCTCGATGTGCTCGAGCTGGTCGACCAGGATCTGCTTCGTGTCGTAGAGCAATCGGCCGATCAGCGTCGACTTGCCGTCGTCGACCGAGCCCGCGGTGACGATGCGCAGGAGCTCGGCGTCGAGGAACTCCCTAGAAGTAGCCAACGCGCTTCCGATCCTCCATCGCGGCTTCCGAGACGCGATCGTCGGCCCTCGTCTCGCCGCGCTCGGTGACGCGGGTGGCGGCGATCTCCGTAACGACCTCGTCGATCGTCGACGCCTCGCTGACGACGCCGCCCGTGCAGGTCATGTCGCCGACGGTGCGGAACCGCACGCGCGCGCCGAACGGCTCCTCGTCGGGGAAGCGCTCGACGAAGTCCGAAGCGGCGTAGAGCATCCCGTCGCGCTTGAAGACCTCGCGCTCGTGCGAGAAGTAGATCGACGGCAGCTCGAGATTCTCGCGCGCCACGTACTGCCACACGTCGAGCTCCGTCCAGTTCGAGATCGGGAAGACGCGGATGTGCTCGCCCTTGCGCGTGCGCGCGTTGTAGAGATTCCAGAGCTCGGGACGCTGCAGGCGCGGGTTCCACTGGCCGAAGTCGTCCCGGAAGCTGAAGATGCGCTCCTTCGCGCGGGCGCGCTCCTCGTCGCGGCGGGCTCCGCCCATCGCGGCGTCGAAGCCGTGCTCCTCGATCGCATCGAGCAGCGTCGTCGTCTGCAGCTGGTTCCGTGAGGCGCGTGGGCCGCTCTCCTCACGCACACGACCCTGGTCGATCGATTCCTGGACGCTCGCCACGACGAGCCGCTCGCCGAGCTCGGCGACGCGCCGGTCGCGATACTCGACGACCTCCGGGAAGTTGTGGCCGGTGTCGACGTGCATAACCGGGAACGGGAACTTCGCCGGGCGAAACGCCTTCTCGGCGAGGCGGAGCATGACGATCGAGTCCTTGCCGCCCGAGAAGAGCAGCACGGGCCGCTCGCGCTCTGCGGCGACCTCGCGCATGATGTGGATCGCCTCGGCCTCGAGCTCGTCGAGATGCGAGAGCGTCCGGCGCGGAGTGACGGTTCTCACGCGGCCTCGCCGCCCACGTGCAGGCCGCACTCGGTTCGATCCGAGCCCGCCCAGCGGCCCTCGCGGCCGGCCCCGGGCTCGTCGAGTGGGTGTCGCCGATCGAGTCGTAGCCGAGGTCGTGCAGCTCGTTGTAGGGCAGCCCACGCTCGCGGATGTATGCCCAGCAGTCGTCGTCGCTCCAGTCGGCAAGCGGGTTCGCCTTCCACAGCTCGTGCGACGCGTCCCAGCCGAGCTTCGGCGCGCCTGCACGCGTCGGCGACTGGTCGCGGCGGATGCCGGTGATCCAGGCGTCGAGGTCGCCCAGCGCCCGCACGAGCGGCTCGACCTTGGCGATCGCGAGATAGAGATCGGGCTTGCGATCCCAGAGCTCGTCGCCGTGGATCGCCGCGAGGTCCTCGGGGCTCGGGCCCTCGAACACCTCGACGATCGTGTCGTACCTCTGCTCGATCTTGCGCCACAGCTCGTACGTCTGCGGGAAGAGGATAGTGGGTGTCGATCGCGAAGACACGGGCCTTCGGCTCGATCCCGAACAGCAGGTCGAGCAGCACGCTCTCCTCCTTCTGGAAGGAGCACGCGAGCGCGACCTGGCCGGGGAACTCGCCCAGGCAGAGCGCGAGGATCTCCTCCGCGCTCATCGCCTCGACGACGCGTTCTTCAGGAAGCGTGAACGCGCCGGCCGTCACCGAGCAGCACCTCCTTGAGCGTGTCGCCGCGGAGCCCGAGTCGCAGCGTCTCGAGCGCGATCGCTTCCTCCGGCGGGATGTTCCCGAGATTGACCGACGGGCCGAACTGCTTCACGAACCACGCCTGCGCAGCCTTGGTCGGCGCCTCGAAGATGATGTTCGCCGGGCCGACGACGTTCGCGATGTCGGCGATCAGCTCGGTCCGCATCCCTCCGGAGGAGTCGAAGATGCCGGCCGTGCCGCCCTCGCGCGCCTCGGTGATCACCTTCCAGGCGCCGGCGCCGAGCTCTTCGTTCAACCAGGTCGTCCACTGGGCCGCGGTGTACTCCACGGAGGAGTCCTTCGACCCGACCTCCGACAGCACGGTGAAGTCGCGCGCGAACTCGGCGATCAGGTCGAGCTTCTGGTCGCGCGGGATGTCCACCGTCCCGTCGGAGATCTCGACGTGGGTGAGGCCGAGCTGCTCGAGCCAGCGCTTGTAGTCGTCGAGCCGGTCCTTCGCGTAACAGACCTCGAAGAAGGTGCCGCCGATCACGACCGGCTTGTCGCGCAACACGTCGAGCTTGCGCTCGAGGTTCCCGGTCACGTACGCGGTACCCCAGCCGAGCTTGACGATCGAGATGTGGTCGCCGGCCACCTCGAGGAGGTCCTCCCAGGCGCGCGGCCCGAGACCCTTGTCGAGCACATGCGTCAGGCCGACGTGACGGCCGAGGCCGAGATCAAAAGCGGGCATAGAGCTCCTCCAACTTCGCTTTGGCGCGTGTCTGGACGTCGTGGTAGAGCGAGTTGCCGTGGGCGTCGATGCCGACGGTGAGCGGGCCGAAGTCCTTGATCCGGAACTTCCAAAGGCACTCGGGCATGAGCTCCTCCCAAAGCACCTCCTCGATCTCCTCGATCTGCGTCGTCTCGAGCGCCGCCGCGCCGCCGACGATCGCGAAATAGACCATCCCGAGCTCGTGCATCGGCGCGATCGCCTCGTCGGGGAAGCCGCCCTTGCCACAGATGGCCCGCACGCCGTACTGGCGGCCGAGCGGCTCGGTGAACCGCACCATGCGCGCCGAGGTGGTCGTGCCGATGCAGATCTTCTCGTACTTGCCCCTGCCTTCCGAGTCGATCCCCACCTTGCGCACGTTGGGCGCCGTGTGCAGCAGGAACGCGCCGCCGAGGTCCATCGGCGGCTCGACGCCCTGGTCGAAGATGCGGATCTGCGTCCGGTCGCGAATGCCGATGATGTGTCCCTGGACGGTCACCTCGTCGCCGGCCCGCAGCTTGAGGATCTCGGCCGGGTCGGTGATCGGGAACGTCACCTCGTGGCTCGCCATGCTCAGGCCTCCCGGTCGTAGTCGATGGAACCGTCCGCGCCGATGTGCGCCGAGGCGCGGCGTGCCGCCCAGCACTGGTAGTTCACGGCGACCGGGTTCAGGGTCATGTGCGTGTCGGCATGCTCGATGTGGCACTGCAGCACCGTCACGTCGCCGCCGAGCCCCATGGGGCCGATGCCCGTCTCGTTGAGGAGGCCGAACAGCTCATCCTCGAGCTGCGCGACGAGCGGATCCGCGTTGCGCGTGCCGATCGGCCGCATGATCGCCTCCTTCGCCAGGTACATCGCGTAGTCGGCCGAGCCGCCGATTCCGACACCGACGATTCCCGGCGGGCACGGCTTGCCGCCTGCGCCGACGATCGACTCGAGCACGAACTGCTTGATGCCCTTCACGCCGTCCGCGGGGACGCACATCTTGAGGAAGCTCATGTTCTCCGAGCCGGAGCCCTTCGGCACGCATTTCACGTCGAGGCCGTCCCAGTCCTGGATGAACTCCCAGTGCACGATCGGTAGGCGGTGACCGATGTTCGGACCGGTGTTCTCGCGCGTGATCGTGTGCACCGCGTTCGAGCGGAGCGGGTGCTCGACAGTCGCACGCGCCGTTCCGTCGCGCAACCCGTCGTAGATCCGCGCGGGATGGAGCGGGAAGTGCTCGCCGACCTTCGCGTGGTACACGGCGATGCCTGTGTCCTGGCAGACGAGATTCTTCTCGCTGTCCGCGATGTTGACGTTCCGGTGGATCACGTCGAGCACGCGGCGGCCCGGCACCGAGGTCTCGCGGTCGCGCGCCGCTGCGAGCGCGTCGCGCAGGTCCTGCGGGATGTCCTTCAGCGCCCAGACGTACAGATGCGCGGCCGCGTCCTCGACTGCGTGCTGCAGATCGATGTCGATGTCGACTGTCATTCAGCTCCTAGCCAGCTCGAGTGAAGCCACCCCGGCGCGACGTCCGAAGACGACGCACTCGAGAAGGCTGTTGCCCATCATCCGGTTGCGGCCGTGTGTGCCTCCGGCGATCTCGCCGCATGCGTACAGACCGTCGATCGTCGTCGCCGCGTCGGTATCGATCACCAGGCCGCCGTTCTGGTAGTGCAGGACGGGGTAGGTGAGGATCTTCTCGTCGAGCGGGTCGATGCCGGAGCCCCGGTAGCGCCGAAGCATGTACGGCAGCGAGACATCCGCGTCCGCCTCCGGGATGCGCGTCGTGTCGAGGTAGACGGCCGGCCGGCCGTCGGGAGTCGCGGTGCCCTTGCCCTTCGCGACCTCGTCGAAGATGGCCTGGCTGACCTCGTCGCGCGGCCCGAGCGAGTCGGTGAACTCCTCACCGTCCACGTTCAAGAGAACGGCTCCGTACGCGCGCGTCGTCTCGGGGATCGAGTAGCCCTGCATGTTCGGCGGCCAGGCGCCCCCGTTCGGGTGGTACTGCAGAGCATCGAGATCGCGGGCCTCCGCGCCGAGCCCGAGCGCGAGCTGCGTCACCTCGCCGGTCGCGTTCGGGTGGTTGGTGGAGAGCTCGCCGCTGCGCTCGGCCTCCGCGTAGCAGCGGCCTCCTGCGGCCAGCACGACCGTGCCGGCGTCGACGACGTGGTCGCCGACGCGTGCGTGCCAGCGGCCGTCGACCTCGGTGAGCTCCCGGAGCGGCGAGTTGGTGTAGCTCGTTCCCGTCCCGGCCTCCCAGGCCTCACGCAGGCTCTTCGTGATCGCGTGACCCGTGCGGTCGCCGACCTGCAGGAGGCGCTTCGTGCTCGCGCCGCCGCAGCGGGCAAGGCGGTAGCCGCCGTTCTCGCGGGTGAATTCGACCCCGAGCTCCTCGAGCCAGTGGATCGCCGACTGCGCATCGCCGGTCAGGATCTCGACGAGCCGGGTGTCGGCGGTCCCGTGCGACGAGCGCCAGACGTCCTCGGCGTGCTGCTCGGGGGAGTCCTCCGGGCCGAACGGGGCCTGGATCCCGCCCTGCGCCTTCGAGGAGTTGTTGGCCTGCAGCGAGCCCTTCGTCGCCAGCGCCACGCGCCCGCCGGCGCGTTCGGCCGCGACCGCAGCGGCGAGCCCTGAGGCGCCGCTTCCGATCACGAGCACGTCGACCGCAGGGACTCCCGTCGCCATGCGCGGAACAATACCTGAGATTAGTAGATCTTATGAATTGTTCACTGTCTCGGTGCGAAAGCAAGACGGGGGTTAACCCCACCGACGACGCCGGCCTGTCCCATTTCGCCGTCCTTCCTCACCCGGCAGCCTCGAGCACAGGGTGAACACGACGAAATGGAGAGGAAGATGAAACTCAATCTGACCGCCCGCGCCGCCCACTGGAGCGCCGGGCACTGGAAAACGGCCACGCTGGCGTGGATCGCGTTCGTGGCAGTCGCGGTCGGGCTCGGGACGGTTGCCGGCAAGGTCGGGCTCTCGAACAGCGAGCAGTCGACCGGCGAAACGGCTCGAGCCGAATCGATCCTGCAGGACGCCGGCTTCAAGCAGCCGGCGGGCGAAAGCGTGCTGATCCAGAACGCACACATTGCGGCATCGGACGGCGGATTCGCGGCGACCGTGCACCGCGTCGTCGCCGAGCTGAAGACGCAGGGGCAGGTGACGAACCTCCAGGCGCCCGCGACGTCGAAAGACGGTCACTCGGTGCTCGTCAACTTCGCAATCCGCGGCGACGCGAGCTCGGCGGCCGATCGCGTCCAGCCAGTCCTGAACACGGTGGCCAACCTCCAGCGCGGGTCGCCGGACTACACGATCGTCGAATCCGGGGACGCAAGTGGGGAGAAGCAGGTCGGCGAGAAGATGGACAGCGACCTGCAGAAGGCGGAACAGCTGTCGCTGCCCATCACATTCCTGATCCTGCTGTTCGCGTTCGGAGCGTTCGTCGCAGCCGGCATCCCCGTGCTGCTGGCGTTCTCGGCGGTGCTCGCGTCGATCGGCCTCGACGCGCTGACGAGCCACGTCTGGCATGCCTCGGACGCGTCGTCCTCGGTGATCCTCCTGATCGGGATGGCGGTCGGCGTCGACTACTCGCTCTTCTACGTCAAGCGGGAGCGCGAGGAACGGCGAGCGGGCCTCTCGGGGCGCGACGCTGTGACCCGCGCGGGTGCAACGTCCGGGCTGGCGGTGCTCGTGTCCGGCGCAACCGTGCTGATCGCGATGGCCGGGATGCTGATCTCCGGCTCGGCGATCTTCACGTCGCTCGGCATCGCCTCGATGGTCGTCGTGGCGAGCGCGATGATCGGTTCGCTGACCGTGCTGCCGGCGCTACTCGGGAAGCTCGGCGACCGGATCGACCGTGGCGTGATCGGCGTTCTCGCAGCCACGCTGCACCGGCTCGCACGCGTCGTGCGCGTCGATTCCCGCTTACTGACTCGCATCCGTGACCGGCGGACCGTGCTGCAGCGGCTGAAGGGCGACGATTCGCGGTCGCGGATCTGGGAAGCGGCTCTGCGGCCGGTTCTCCGCCATCCGCTGGTCTCGGCACTGGCCGCGACCTGGGTGCTCGTCGTGCTCGCACTGCCCGTGCTGAGCATGCACACGAGGCTGCCAGGGCCGGCCGACATGTCGAAGAGCATCCCGGTCATCGACGCGTACTCGAAGATCGACAAGGCATTTCCCGGCTCGCAGATTCCGGCGGTGGTCGTCGTCAAGGCGCCGAACGTCGACGCACCGCGCGTGCGCACGGCGATCGCGGCGCTCCGGCGCGAGGCGATCGCGACCGGCGAGATGACCGGGCCGGTCTCCACGACGGTCAACCGCGCGGGCACGGTCGCACGAGTCGAGATCCCGCTCCGCGGAGACGGGGAGGACGCGCGCTCCGTGCAGGCACTCTCGACGCTGCGGAACACGGTTCTGCCGGGCACGATCGGTCAGGTTCCGGGCGCCGAGTTCGCAGTCACGGGCGAGACGGCGGGCGACCACGACTTCGGGCAGACGATGAAGTCGAGGTTCCCGTACGTGTTCGCGTTCGTGCTCGGCCTGGCGTTCCTCCTGCTGCTCGTCACGTTCAGGTCGATCGTCGTGCCGCTGACGGCGATCGCGCTGAACCTGCTTTCGGTGGCGGCCGCTTACGGCGTGCTGGTGTGGGTCTTCCAGGACGGTCATCTACAAGGCCTGCTCGGCTTCCACTCGAACGGCGGCGTCGTCACCTGGCTGCCGGTGTTCCTCTTCGTCGTGCTCTTCGCCCTCTCGATGGACTACCACGTCTTCATCGTCAGCCGCATCAAGGAGCTGGTCGATCGCGGCGTGCACACCGACGAGGCTGTCGAGCGCGGGATCCGCACGACCGCGAGCACCGTGACGTCGGCGGCTGCGGTCATGGTGGCGGTGTTCGCGATCTTCGCGACGCTGAGCGACCTGGGGATCAAGCAGATGGGCTTCGGCCTGGCGGTTGCAGTGCTCCTGGATGCGACGATCATCCGTGGTGTGCTGTTGCCGGCGACGATGAAGCTGCTCGGGCGCGCGAACTGGTACCTGCCGCGCGCGTTCGGATGGCTCCCACGGCTGAACCTCGGGACGACGCGTCCCGTCACCGAAGTCGACTGATGCCAGCGCTGTTCGAGCCGCTCAGGGAGACAGCGACCTACCGGTCGCTGCTCTTCCTGACGACGGCGCCCCTGGTCCCGCGAACCGAGACCGCATGACCCGCTCACCGGCCCTGCGGGTGCACGCTGGTGTCACCGTCGTCATCGTCGCCCTGGTCGTCGTCGTCTGGGCGTTGACCGGTGGCCCGTTCTGGCCGGTCTGGGTGATGCTGGCGCTGGCGCTCCTGCTTGCCGTTCATGCTTCGATCGCGTACGCAGTCGACAATCCCGAGCTCGTGCGCCGCTACGGCCTGACGACGGCCGCGGCCGCCAACGTCGGCATCACCACCTCGTTCTGCCTCTTCTACGTCCTGGTCTGGGCAGCCTCCGGGCGGGGCTACTTCTGGCCGATCTGGGCAATCCTCGCCTTCGGTGGGCTGCTCGCCGCACACGTCCTCGTCGTGAGGTCCCGACGGGCAAGCCGGGAGGAGCTCGAGGAGCGCATCGAGACCCTCGAGACGTCGCGGGCGGGCGCCGTCGACGTGCAGGAGACCGAGCTGCGTCGCATCGAGCGCGACCTGCATGACGGAGCACAGGCCCGGCTGGTTGCGCTCGGCATGAATCTCGGGATGGCCGAGCAGAAGCTGGACGCGGATCCCGGCGCCGCGCGCGAGCTCGTCAGCGAGGCGAGGGCGGGCGTCGAGGAGGCGCTGCGCGAGTTGCGTCAGCTCGCGCGCGGGATTCACCCTCCGGTGCTGACGGACCGCGGGCTCGAGGCGGCGATCTCGGCGCTCGCGGATCGCAGCGCGATCCCGGTCACGGTGACCGCCGACGTTCCGGAACGACCCGCAGCGTCGGTCGAGACCGCCGCCTACTTCGTCGCGGCCGAGGCGCTGACGAATGCCGCCAAGCACGGCGACGCGACGAGAATCGAGGTCCGCATCGTGCGCCGCCCGAAGTCGCTCGTGCTCGAGGTGACGGACGACGGCCGCGGCGGCGCCGATCCCGCCGGATCAGGGCTGACCGGCCTGCGCCGGCGTGTCGAGGCGCTCGACGGCACGCTGCTCATCGTCAGCCCGTCCGATGGAGGGACCACGCTCCGCGCAGAGCTTCCGTGCGTGTCCTGATCGCCGAAGATCTCGCGCTGCTCCGCGACGGGCTCGCCCGGCTGCTGCGCGACAACGGCTTCACGGTCGTCGACGCGGTCGCCGACGGCGACGCGCTCATTCACGCGGCACGCCGCGAGCATCCCGACATCGCGATCGTCGACATCCGCCTGCCGCCGAGCTTCCGCGACGAGGGTCTACGCGCGGCGCTCGAGCTGCGGCGAACCGTTCCTGAGATGGCGATCCTCGTCGTCTCGCAGTACGTCGAGCACACCTACGCGACGGAGCTGCTCGCCTCCGGCGGCGGCGGGGTCGGCTACCTGTTGAAGGACCGCATCCTGAACGTCGAGGACTTCGTCGACGCGGTTCGCCGCGTGGCGGAGGGGGGCACGGCGCTCGACCCGGAGGTCGTCGCGCAACTCTTCTCCCGGCGGCGCTCCAAAGGCCCGTTGCAGCGGCTGACGAAACGGGAGCTCGAGGTGCTGGGACTCATGGCCGAGGGGCGCTCGAACGCAGGGATCGCGACGGCCCTCGTCCTCACGGTCGGCGCGGTCGAGAAGCACATCGCGAGCATCTTCACGAAGCTCGCCCTGCCCCAGACCGGGACGGATCACCGGCGCGTCCTGGCGGTGCTCGCCTACCTCCAACAGGACTGAGTCCGAGGATGGTGACGGGTCGGCGCCCGCCGATCCCGGCGAGCGCCGACCGCGCCTCCCCCGCTGCCCCGTTCCCCTCCGAATGGGGCGACTCCTCGACCCTAGCGGCGTGCGTATCCGTCGCAAGGATGATTTACCGCAGCGTCACCAGATCTCAACGAGAAGCTCCTCGATCTCCTCCGGGGTGGCCGGACGAGGATTTGCCTGGTTCCCGGCTCGGGCAGCGGTGGCGCGGGCGACGGCCGGCAGATCATCCCTGGGGACGAGGAAGTCGCGCAGGCGCTCGAACCCGCCGAGCCGTGCCAATTCGCGCGTGCGCTCGACCGGGTCGCCGCCGACCGCTTCGCCGAAGCGCGCGACAGCCTCGGGTGCAAGCGGGCGGTTGAACTCGAGGGCAGGCGGCAGGCAGAGCGCGTTCATCGCACCGTGCGGCAGTCCGTAGATGCCGCCGAGCGCCTGGGCCATCGCGTGGCCGAGCCCGAGCCCGGCGAGGCCGAGTGCTTCACCGGCGTGCGCGGCGCCGCGCAGAAGCTCCGAACGGGCTTCGCGGTCCTGCAGGTCGGCGAGAACGCGCGGCAGGGCGGCTGCGATCAGGGGCGCGCCTGCGAGTGCCGCTGCGTCGCCCTCCGGGCTCCGTCCTCTCACATAGAGCGCCTCGGCGCAGTGAGCGAGGGCGTTCAGCGCCGTTCCTGCGGACTCCGCCGCCGGCAGGTCGAGCGTCAGGTCGACGTCGTAGACGATGCCGACCGGATGCGCGCCCGCCCCGCCTCCTTTCATCAGGCGGTCCTGCGACCGGATCCCGTAGAACGTCGTCCACTCGGCGCCGGAGTAGGTGGTCGGGACGTGCACGACCGGCAGCCCGGTCTGGGCGGAGGCGAACTTGGCCGTGTCGATCGCGGAGCCGCCGCCGAGGCCGAGCACGCCGTCGGCGGCGGGCGTCACGGAGACCCGCTCGGACGGCACCTCCGTCCACCAGCCGGCGTGCTCCGGCAGCGCGACGTCGCGCCAGCGCTCACTCGCGATCACGAACGGCTGCACGATTCCGGCCTCCGCCAGCACGTCCGGCAGGTCCGCGAGCGACCAGCGGACGATCAGGGGAGGCGGTCCTTCGCGAACTCGATGAATGCGCGCGCAGCACGTGTCTCGGCTCGCCCGGCGGCGCGGACGAGGTAGATCTCGCGTTCGAGCTCGAGCTCGGCGACGCGCGCCTCGACGAGAGTGCCCGCCGCAAGGTCGTTCTCGACCGAGCTGCGGGAGATGAACGTGACGCCGTGGCCGCTGCGCACGGCGCTCGTCACCGATTCCTGCAGGCCGAGCTCGAGCCGGACGGCGAGATCGCGGAGGCGCAGTCCGACGCGCAGCAGCTCGTCGTCGATCATCTGGCGGACGCCTGCTCCCTCCTGCATGACGATGAGCGTCTCGGCGCGCAGCTCGTCGAGGGTGATCGTGCGCCCGGCGAAGCGGTGGCCCGGCGGGCAGGCGAGGATCACGGTGTCGTTGAAGAACGGCTCGTACTCCACGCCGCGATGCCGGGGCGCGGCGCCGACGACACCGAGCTGCAGCGTCCGGTCGGCGACGCGGTCGACGATCGTCTGCGTGTCGTAGACGCTGAGCGCGACGTGCAGCTTCTCGTGCGACTCGGCGAACTCGCAGAGGATGTGCGCGAGCACGACGCCGCCGGGCCCGGTCGAGGCCCCGATCTCGAACGTCCCTTCGAGGTCGCCGGTCGCCTCCTGCGCGAGCTCGGAGAGCAGGTCGTCCTCCATCTGCAGCAGCCGCTGCGCGCCGCGGTACAGCCGCAGGCCGGCCTCAGTCGGCTCCACACGCCGCCCCGAGCGGTCGAGGAGCTGCGTCCCGAGCCGCTTCTCGAGCGACCGCACCTGCAGGCTCACCGCGGGCTGAGTCACCCCGAGCCGCTCGGCAGCTTGCGAGAACGACTTCCGCTCGACCACCTCGCAAAACGCCTGCAACTGCCGCGTATCCATAAGCCTCACTTATAGCAAGCTTCCCGCCCGATCGGCGAACCGCCAAACCGCCGAGCCCAAAAAGCACACCTCAGGCGTAGAAACACAAGCGCAACGCAAGCGTGACGAGACTGGACGGAGACGAGCGTTTCCCCTGCACCCGGCCCGACGGCACTCTGGACACGACCCGTGTCAGACACCGGGGTTCGGGGCCACCGCGAGGCTCCGGATGGGACACGTCAGGTTCAGGCTTGGCGGAGCTCGAGTCGGTTGCCGAACGGGTCTGCGACATAGGCTCGCTCGACGCCCGGGATCGTTTCGTCTGGGATGACGTCGATGCCTTCGCCTTGGAGGCGGGCTGTGAGGGCGGCGAGATCGTCGACGACGAGGCCCGGATGCGCCTTGCGGGACGCGGTGAACGGCTCCTCGACGCCCACGTGCAGCTCCTGGCTGCCGGCCTTGAACCAGCAGCCGCCTCGGGCCGCGAGCGCCTCGGGCTTCGCGAGTTCCTCGAGCCCGAGCAGGCCGTCGTAGAACGCCCGCGCCTCGGCCTCGCAGCCCCGCGGGGCCGCGACCTGGACATGGTCGATCCCGAGGATCGTCACAGGCACACGGTCTACCATCGCCGGGTGGGCGCCGCGCTCGAGGACACGCTGATCACCGGCTACACGCGCCTCGCAGCAGACGCGCCGCACCGGCGGATCGACGCGGAGCTCCGGACGCTCGATGTCGTCCTCGCCGCGCTGTTCGGGCTGATCGCGCTTCCGTTCGCGATCGTGATCGCGCTCGTCGTGCTCGCGACGAGCGGACGGCCCGTGCTCTACCGGGGCGAACGCGTCGGCCGTCGCGGCCGCTTCTTCCACATGCTCAAGTTCCGGACGATGAGAAGCGGTGCCGAGGATCGCATCGGACAGCACCTCGGCCCCGAGCTCGTCGCAGCGACCGACGCGGAGCTGACTCGAGCCGGACGCTGGCTGAAGGCCTCGCAGCTCGACGAGATCCCGCAGCTCTGGAACGTGCTGCGCGGCGACATGTCTTTCGTCGGCCCCCGGCCGATCCGGCCGAGGTTCTTCTCCGAGCTCGCGCAGGACCTACCGGCGTACTGGCAGCGGCTCGTGGTGCGCCCCGGCCTGACCGGGTTCGCCCAGGTGCGCCACGGCTACGAGACGTCGATGGCCGAGAAGCTCGCCCACGACCTGGAGTGGATCGCCGACCGCTCCGTCCGGCTGTACCTCCGTACCGTGGTCGTGACCGGGCTCCGCGTGCTCCGCCAGACGATCACCAGGCAGAGCTAGATGTGCGGCATCTGCGGGATCGCGTCGACGCACGGCCCGGTTGACCGCGACCGGCTGGGCCGGATGGCGGCCACGCTCATCCACCGCGGGCCGGACTCGGAGGGGATGCACGTCGACGGCGGGGTCGGGATCGCCGCGCGGCGCCTCGCGATCATCGACCTGACGGGGGGCGACCAGCCGATCCGCAGCGAAGACGGCAGGGTCGTGGTCGTTCAGAACGGCGAGATCTACAACTATCGCGAGCTCGCCCGCGAACTGGAGCGCGCCGGGCATGTCTTCCGCACGCACTGCGACACCGAGGTGCTCGTGCACGGCTACGAGGAGTGGCGCTCCGGCCTCTGGGAGCGGCTGCGCGGGATGTTCGCCGTCGCAATCTGGGATGCACGCCGCGAGCAGCTGACGCTGGCCCGCGATCGCTTCGGCATCAAGCCGCTCTACTATCGCGCCGCCGGTGACGAGCTGGCGTTCGCGTCGGAGCTGGACGCGCTGCCGCAAGGCGAGATCGACCTCGATGCGTTGGAGGCGTTCCTCGCGTTCAACACGGTGCCGGCGCCGCTCTCGATTTTCCGCGACATCCGCAAGCTGCAGCCCGGGCACACCCTCACCTGGGAGGCCGGGGCGGTCAGCCTCGACCGGTTCGCCAGGCCGGGGCCGCTGCCCGCACGCCACGACGAGGACGAAGCCGAGCTCGTCGAGGAGTGCCGCGCGCGCCTCCGGGACTCGGTTCGCGCCCACCTGATCGCGGACGTCCCCGTCGGAGTGCTCCTGTCGGGCGGCGTTGACTCCGGCGCGCTCACGGCGCTCGCAGCGGAGGAGTCGTCGGGATCCGTGCGCACGTTCTCGATCGGCTTCGAGGACGCGTCGTTCGACGAGCTCGCGGGCGCGCGTGCGGTCGCGTCGCGGTACGGAACTCACCACCGGGAGCTGGTGCTGAAGCCCGACGCCGCGCTGCTGCTGCCCGCGCTCGCAGAGGCCTTCGACGAGCCGTTCGCCGACTCGTCGGCGCTCCCGACCTTCCTCGTCTCGAAGCTGGCCGCGGAGGACGTGAAGGTCGCGCTGTCGGGCGAGGGCGGCGACGAGCTCTTCGGCGGCTACTACACCTACGTCGCGGACTCGCTCGCGGAGCGGCTCGGGCCGCTCGCGGCGCTCGCGCGACCCCTCGTCGAGCGGCTGCCGACGTCGACGCGACGCGTGAGCCTCGACTACAAGGCGAAGCGGTTCGTCGCCGCGGCGAACCTGCCGCCGCTCGAGCGCCACCACGGCTGGAAGGAGATCTTCTCGAGTGACGCGAGAGCCGAATTGACCGGCCGCTCGAGCTCGTTCGACCCGCTCGGGACCTACCGGGAGCGCTTCGCCGAGACGGAAGGGCACGAGCTCGTGACTCGCTTGCAGGACGTCGACCTTGGCCTCTACCTCGTCGACGACCTGCTGACGAAGACCGACCGGGCGTCGATGGCGTGGTCGCTGGAGGCGCGCGTCCCGTTCCTGGACACCGTGGTCACGAACTTCGCGTTCTCGTTGCCCGTACGCCACAAGGTGCGCGGCCTGTCGAAGAAGCGGCTTCTGCGGCAGGCGGTCGAGCAGCTGCTGCCGCGCGAGGTCGTCCACGGGCGCAAGCGCGGTTTCTCGATCCCCGCCGCGGCCTGGCTCCGCGGCGAGCTCGAGCCGTTCGCCCGCGCGACGCTGAATGCCGACACGATCCACCGCCAGGGCTTCTTCCGCACGGAGGCCGTCACGCGCGTGCTCGACGACCACGTCGACGGCAGGGCGGATCTTTCGCGTCAGCTCTGGGGGCTGCTCGCGTTCACGCTCTGGTACGAGCACCACGTCGAAGGCGTGCAGCGCGACACGACGCTCGAGTCTGTCGTGGCGGGTTAGACGAAGTCCACGATCGCGGGGAGCAGGTACGGTCGCGGGCGTGCGAGTCTGGGTCGACTTCACCGCGAGCGCGCATCCGCTCGTCTTCCGGCCGCTCGTCGAGCGGCTGGAGGCACGCGGAGACGAGGTTGAGATCACCGCGCGCGACTACGCGCAGACGCTCCAGCTGATCGAGTCGCACGGCATGTCCGCAACCGTGATCGGCCACCACGGCGGCCGGTCGTCGCTCGGCAAGGCGCGGCAGCTGACCTCACGCCTCAGTGCGCTCCGCGCCTGGGCGCGCAACCGCAACTTCGATCTTGCGCTCGCGCACGGCTCGCACGAGCTGACGATGACCGCGAGGCGGCTCGGCATCCCGAGCTCGACGACCTTCGACTACGAGTGGGCGTGGCTGCAGCATCAGCTCGGCTGCCGCGCGGCGACGCGGGTGGTCGTACCCGCATCGATTCCACCGGAGCGGCTCGCGCGCTACGGCACACATCCGCCGAAGCTGCAGCAGTACGACGGCCTGAAGGAGGAGTACTACCTCTCGGACTTCGAGCCGGACTCCACGGTGCTCGCGGAGTGGCGGATCGACCCGGCGCGCGTGCTCGTCGTCCTGCGCCCTCCGCCCGACGTGTCGCTCTACCACCGCCACTCGAACCCGCTTTTCCCGCAGACGCTCGAGCATGTCGGCACCGACGACGACGTGCACGCGTTCGTCATCCCGCGGACCGACGAGCAGCGAGACTACGTCCGTTCGCTCGAGCTCCCTTCAGTGATCGTCCCCGACGGGGCGGTCGACGCGCAAAGCCTGATCGCGTTCGCCGACCTGGTCGTCTCAGCGGGCGGAACGATGAACCGCGAGGCGGCAGCACTCGGCGTGCCCGTGTACACGACGTACGGCGGCCGGCTCGGCGGAGTCGACGAGGAGCTGATCCGAGAGGGGCGTCTGCGTCCGCTCACCGACCCGCGCGCGCTCGAGTTGCACAAGCGCGACCAGGAAGCTGTCCCACGCGTGCGCCGCGACCCGCAGGTGATGCTCGACCTGCTGCTCTCAGCTCTCGACGAGGGCTAGGACCGCCTCGCCGTAACGTTCGAGCTTCGCCGGCCCGACACCGGGAATCTGCGAGAGCTCACCGATCGACGACGGCCTGGCGTCCGCGATCTGGTGCAGGACGCTGTCGTGGAAGACGACGTACGGCGGGACACCGTCTTCGCGCGCTCGGTCACGCCGCCACGCGCGGAGCTTCTCGCCCACCGGCGTCCAGTCGTTCGTCGCCCGCGAATCGGGCTCGACTGCCACGCCGAGCTCCTTGATGAACCGGCTCCGCTTCCCGCTCCAGGTCACCCACAGGACTCGCTTTGCACGCGTCAGGCCGACGTAGAAGAGGCGGCGCTCCTCGTCGATCTCAGCGTCCGACCGAGCCTGCCTGGAAGGCAGCTCGCGCTCTTGGAGCCGCGGGATGAACACCGCCTCGAACTCCAGCCCCTTCGCACGATGCAGCGTGAGCAGGTTCACGCCGCGCGCGCTGTCGCCGCCGGGATCGAACCGCTGTCTCAGGTCGGCGACGAACGCCGCCGCGTCGCCCTCGAACGACGAGGCGAGCGCGACGAGTCGCGCAAGGTCGGTCTGGCGCACCAGCTCGCGCTCACCGAGCTTGTCGGGAGGCTGTGGGAGCCAGCCGGCGTCGAGCGCCGCTCCGCGAACGGCCTCGGCCGCGTCCGCGCTCGAGCCTTCGAGCCGGCGGACGATTCGACGCGCTGCTTCGCGGGCGAGCAGCGAAGCTCCCTGAAACGGAATGCCGGCCTCGTGCAGCAGCTCCTCGAAGTCCGTCAGGCGCGCGTTCGTGCGCGCCAGGATCGCAACGTCCTCGAGCGGGCAGTCGAGCGCACGGATCTCCTCGACGATCGCCGCGCCTTCGGCCTCCGGCGAGGCGAACGGCCGCGCGACCGGCTCCGGCCCGTCCGGGAGCACCGAGCGAAGTACCTTCTCGGAGCCGCCGAGCCTGGGGACGAGCCGGTTCGCGAACGCGAGCACCTGCGGCGTCGAGCGGTAGTTCTCCTCGAGACGCACGACAGTCGCGTGCGGGAAGCGGGTCGGGATCCCGAGCAGGTGCTCCGGCCCCGCACCGGTGAAGGCGTAGATCGACTGGAAGTCGTCCCCGACAACGCAGAGGTCGTCGCGGTCGCCCAGCCAGTGGTCGAGCAGCGACTGCTGCAGCAGGTTGACGTCCTGATACTCGTCGACGGTGAAGGACCGGTACCGGGCGCGGAACGTCGTGCGCGCACCCTCGTCCCGCTCGTACAGCTGGACCGCCCGGTCGAGCAGATCCTCGAAGTCGAGCAGCCCCTCGGCGGACTTGCGCTGCTCGTAGTCGCGATAGACGCGATGCATCAGGTCGAGCGGGATCGGCGGCTCACGGTCGGCCGCGGCGGCCCGGTACTCGGCCGGGCCGACACGACGGTTCTTGGCCCACTCGATCTCGGTCGCCAGATCGCCCGCAGGACGGAATCGGAACGCGCCCGGCAGTGCATTCGCGATCTGCCTGAGCAGCAGCACCTTCGTCGGCAGGATCCGCCCGACGTCGCCGGGCGCGAAATGCCGGAGCTGCCGCAGGGCCGCCGAGTGGAAGGTCGAGGCCTGGACGCCCCGAACGCCGAGTGCAGCGAGCCGGCTCCGCAGCTCGCTTGCCGCCTTGTCGGTGAACGTGACCGCGAGAATCTCGCCGGGCGGGAACGCACCCGTCGCGACCTGCTGGGCGATCCGCCGGGTGATCGTCGTCGTCTTGCCCGAGCCCGCGCCGGCCAGGATGCAGACGGGGCCGCGCACCGCCTCTGCCGCACGCCGCTGCTCGGGGTTCAGGCCCTCGAGGACGTCCACCGAGGCACCGTACCCGCGCCTCCGGCGGGCGGTGTGACGTCAGTGCAACGTGTCTTCGAGGACGGCCTCGCGGCCCGTCCGGACCGGCTCCGAGACCATCGAGCCGAGCCTGGCGACGACGCCGAGCGTGTCACCCTCGTCGACGAGCCGCTCGAGCTCGGCGAGCGCCTCCTCGAGCCAGGCGGCGTCGATCTGCGGCCTGGCGGCGCGCATGATCTTCGGATGCGACGTCGGGCCGACAGCCTCGCCCTCGTTCCACAGCACCTCGTGCACCTTCTCACCGGCGCGTGCCCCGGTGAACACGATCGGGATGTCCTCCTCGCGGCGCCCCGACAGGCGGATCATCTGCTTGGCCAGGTCGAGGATCCGAACCGGCTCGCCCATGTCCAGGACGTAGACCTGCCCGCGCCCGCCCATCGCGCCCGCCTGGACGACGAGCGACGAGGCCTCGGGGATCGTCATGAAGAACCGCGTCATCTCCGGATTCGTCACCGTGACCGGCCCCCCGCGCTCGATCTGCCGGCGGAAGATCGGGATCACCGACCCCGACGACCCGAGTACGTTGCCGAACCGCACCGCCACGAATCGCGTCTCGACCTCGGGATGCAGCGCGAACGACTCGACGATCCACTCGCAGACTGCCTTGGACTGGCCCATCACGTTCTTCGGATTGGCGGCCTTGTCGGTGGAGATGAGGACGAACCGCTCGACCGCGGACTCGACCGCGACCTCTGCGAGGGCGCGCGTCGCGAGCACGTTGTTCTGGACGGCCTGAAGCGGATTCGCCTCGAGCATGCCGACGTGCTTGTACGCGGCGGCATGGAAGACGACCTGCGGCTGGTACCGCTCGAAGACCTGGCGCATCTTGGCGCGGTCACCGGTGTCAGCCAGCACGGGGATCGCGGCCGGGAAGTCCCGCTCGCCGACGAGCTCGCGCTCGATCTCGAAGAGGGATGACTCGCCCTTGTCGACGAGCACGAGTCGCGCCGCCCCCAGCCGCGCGAGCTGGCGGGAGAGCTCCGAGCCGATCGACCCGCCCGCGCCCGTGACGAGGACGGTCTTGTCGCGGACGTACGCCGCGACCGCCTGCAGATCGACCTCGACCTGCTGGCGCCCGAGGATGTCCTCCACCTGCACAGGCCGGATCTGGCCCGCGAGGTTCAGGTCGCCGGAGATCAGCTCGTGCAGGCCCGGCAGCGTCTTCACGGGTACGTCCGCTGCGCGGCACGTCTCGACGATCTGGCTCCGCACAGCGCCCGCCGCCGACGGGATCGCGATGAGCACCTCGTCGGGCTTGTTGTCGCGCAGCAGGTGCGCGAGCTCGTCGGTCGTCCCGAGCACGCGAACGTTGACGATGCGCGAGCCCCGCTTCCGCGGATCGTCGTCGACGAAGCCGATCGGCGTGTAGTGCAGCTGCCTGTTGCGCTGCATCTCCCGCACCATCAACTGGCCGGCGTCGCCGGCGCCCACGATCAAGACCTCCTTGCCGTGGGCGACGAGGCCCCCGGGCGGCCGCTCGATCAGCGTGCGCGCGAGCAGGCGGCTGCCCGCGACGAACGCCAGCAGCAGCAGGAAGTCGAGCGCAGCGACCCCTCGCGGCAGGCGCGACGTGTTCGCCGGCGGGAACGCGTAGAGCACGAGGTACGTGAGCGCCGATGCGACCGTCACGCCGCGGAAAGCCCCCCACATGTCGCGGGTCGAGACGTACCGCCACCAGCGGTTGTAGAAGCCGAAGACGACGAACGTGGAGAGCTTGATCAGGACGACCAGCGCGACGACGTCCCAGTCGAGCAGGTGCCGGTAGAAGACCGGCGTCGTCTTGTCGAAGCGCAGGAAGAACGTCAGCCGCCAGGCCGCGACGATCAGCGCCGCGTCGAAGACGAGCTGCCACACCCGGTGCCGGTTGACCGGGAACCAGCGCATCAGCGGGCTCGCGGCTTCACCGCGCGACGAGCTCGGAGGCGCCCTTCAGAACCGAGACGACCTCGGCCTGCTGCTCTTCCGTGATCCCGGCCCACAGAGGCAGGCACAGGTTCTCGCGGGACGCCTTCTCGGTCTCGGGGAAGTCGCCCTCCGAATAGCCGAGGTACGCGAGCGCCGGCTGCAGGTGCAGCGGTGGCGAATAGTAGGCGGCGAAGCCGATGTCCGCCGCCTTGAGGGCGTCGGCGAGGCGATCGCGCTCGGGCGAGCGGACGCAGTAGACGTGGTAGACGTGGCCCGGGTCGTCCTCGGGCGTCGAGACGAGGCCTTCGAGCAACTCGGAGTACCGCGCCGCAGCCTCGCGCCGCTGCGTGTTCCACGAGCCGATGTGCCTCAGGAAGATTCGGAGGAACGACGCCTGCATCGCGTCGAGCCGCGAGTTGTACCCGACGTACTCGAAGACCTTCTTGGCCTGCGAGCCGTGGAAGCGCAGCATGCGCAGCCGCTCGGCGAGCGATGCGTCGTTGACGGCGATGAGGCCCCCGTCTCCGAGCGCGAAGAGGTTCTTCGTCGGGAAGAAGCTGAACGTCGACGCAATGCTCGTCGCGATCCCGCCCGCGCCGAAGGCCTGGGCGGCGTCCTCGATCACCGGCAGGCCGAAGCTGGCGAGGTCGGGCGCCGGCCGGCCGAACAGATGCACCGGCATGAGCGCCTTCGTCCGTTCGGTGATTCGCCTCTCGACGTCGGCAGGGTCGATGTTGAGCGTGATCGGATCGATGTCGGCGAAGACCGGCGTCGCGCCGCGGCGTGCGATCGACTCGGCGGTTGCGTAGAACGTGAACGCGGGACAGATCACTTCGTCGCCCGGGCCGATATCGAGCGCGTCGAGGACGAGGACGATCGCGTCGGTGCCGTTCGCGCAACTCACCGCGTCCTCCGTGCCGAGCAACTCCGCCGTCTCGCGCTCGAATGCCTCGACCTCGGGCCCGAAGATGAAGCGGCCCGACTCGAGCGTGCGGGAGAATGCAGCCTCGAGCTCTGGGATGAGCGGCGCGTACTGCGCCTTGACGTCGACGTGGGGAATCGCCATCAGCGGGGAATCGTATCCTTGCGCCGCGCTCGAATGAGCAGATACACGGCTCCTGCACCGATTGCGAGCACGACGGCGTATTCGAGGTAACGGAAGGCGTGGTTGAACCGCTCGTAGCTCGCCCCGAGCGCCCAGCCTGCACCGGCGATCACGACGCACCAGATCGTGTTGCCGGCGAGGGTCAGCACGTTGTACCGGCCGAAGGCCATGCCGAACAGTCCGGCGGGGATCGAGATGAACGACCGGGCGATCGGTGTGAGCCTGCCGACGAATACCGCCCACCCTTCCAGCTGGCGAACCAGCGCTCGGCGCGCTCCAGCCGCTCAGGCGTCAGGTGCAGCCAGCGGCCGTGCCGCTCGAGGAACGGCAGCCCACCACGCTTGCCGATCCACCAGCCTCCGATCGAGCCGAGCTGATAGCCGAGCACGCCGGCGAGGACCACCGCCAGGAATGCGGTCAGCCCCGTCACCTCCCAGCCGAGCACGTGCACCTCGTGAGTGAGCGCGCCGGAAGCGAGCGCGCCGCCGTAGAGCATCACGAGCTCACTCGCCGTCGGGAAGACAGCGTCGATCATCATCAAGATGAACACGGCAAAGACGCCGTAGTGGGCGAGCCACGAGGTCACCGCGGCACCCTAACGCCGGAATCCGAACGGCACGCTGAGCTCAGATGCACCGACGGCGCTCGACGACGGAGAGGTGCGCGACGTACGAGCCGGCGTAGGCGCGAGTCCCCTGCGGGAGGCTGCCGTCCCAGGTGAGCTGCTGCGAGCCGCTCGTGAGAGACGCGGGTGGGAAATCGCGCATGACGACGCCGCTTCGCGTCTCGATCCGCAGCCGCACTCTGGCGGCTCGCGTCAGCGTGAACCGGATCGTCAAGCTTTTCGCCGCGACCTTCGGGACCACCAGCGCGCGAATCGTCCCGTCGTAGCGGAACGAGCGATCGGCCAGCCGAGACGCGGCCGAGATCGTCGGTTGCCTGCACGTGCCAGTGCCAGGTTCCTTCGGCGTCGTACGCCGCGAACGTCCCCGGGTAGACGCCCGGATCGTGCGGAACGTCCGCCTCGAGCACACGCGGCACGCCGTCGGGGCCGATCAGCTCGGCGGTCACCTTCGACGGTCGCACGAGCTTGTACGACAGCGGCTCGACCTGGCGCGACGGATCCCGTTCAGCAGCGGAAGCGGCAACGGCGGCGCATAGACGCCGAAGTACTGCACGAGCAGCGCCTCGCGTACGGGGCGCTCGCGCCCCGTGCCGCTCGGGCGGCTGAGGAGCGTGCCGTCGAACGCCATCGCAACGTCGCTGCCCGGCGCGAGCGCCGACGCACTGACCGCACCGAGACGCTGCATGCGTCTGCGCGAGCTCGAAGCTCGTCATCCCTGCGCTGTAGCCAGGCTGGTCGCCGTCGACCGCGACGAGGATGATCCGCCCGTCGGCGAGCTGCCCCACGCCGGCTCGCGGCGTCGCGCTCAGCAACCTGTGCGTTCATGAAGTCCTCGCCCGAGCGGAAGACCGCCTTGCCGTTCCGCACGAGCACCGGCCCGCCGCCGAGTGCAGAGACGACGCCCTCCCAGGTCGGCTGGAGGATCAACCGCGTCGTCACGGGCGTACCCACCGGCGCCTCGGCCTGGAGCTTGGCCGCCGATGCGCCGGTTGCCTGCAGGATGGCGCCGTCGGCCGGGATCGGCTCGCCACCACCTGCTGCCCACCGCGGTGACGGACGCCGTCAGATCGGCGTTCGGCGCGGCGGCGGGAAACGGCTGCAGCGTCACCTCGACCGAGCCGGTGACGCGAGGTACCGCGACGCCGTACGCCGGTGTGAACAGGACGACCTGGCCGGGCGTGGGCAGCGCGGTTCAGGCCGTCGATCGGCCGCCGCTGGCCCGTTCCCTTCCACGTCCCGAAGAAGCGCACGCGGTCGACATGGAGCAGGCCGGCTGCGTCGATGCCGATCGACGAGCGGCCGCTGAGCGGCGAGTGCAGGAGCTGGCCGGCGGAGACGAGCACACCGGCGGGCGCGCCGTCGCGGGCAGTCAGGTCACCGTTGATGCCGGCGACCGTCGCCTGAGCTCGAGACGTCACGCTCGAGCTGAGTGACGGTCTCGGGCGTGCCGGTCATCCTGCCGCCGCTGAGCAACGGCGCGAGCTGGTAGAGCCCGCCCTGGTCGCCGGGCCTCGGCGCCGTCAGCACGTGCAGCGCGACCGCGCCATGCGGCGTGAACTGGACGATCTTCTCGTACGTCACGCCCGGCATCAGCTCGGTTCCCTGCGAGTACGCCGGGCCGGCGGCGAGCGCGAAGAGCAGTGCGAGTGTCAGCAGGCGGAGGGCATTGCCAAGCAGGTACGTTGCCAGAGTGACCGGCACGCGCACGGAGCTCGTCGAGACCCTGATGGCGCGGTTTCCACACATCCCGCGCGAGGCGGTCCTGAAGGAGGACCTGCTGCGGACCGGGATGGCGTTCGACGACTCGGCGCTCAGCGACAACCTCGACGGCGAGGTGAAGCCGAAGTCCTACTTCATCTTCTCGTTCGACCAGAAGCCCCTCGCCGAGCTCGGCGAGGCCGCGAAGCGACGGCCGCCGGAGGAGCTCGCGCTGACCGGGGGCCCGTACGAGCTGCGTCGCACGATCGTCTCGGTCCGGGTCAATCCGACCTCGCCGTATCGTGTGTCGAGCGCGGGCGGGGAACTGCGACTCGCGCTCGACGGCCGCGAGATCGCGAACGTGACGCTGCCGCCGATGCCCGAGTACTACCGCCACACCCTTGCGAACGGCAAGACGGTGATGGAGACCGCGCCCACGATCCAGTGGGGCTATCTCGTCTACCTGACCGTCCTCCGGCTGTGCCAGTACTTCGGCGCGAAGGAGGAGTGCCAGTTCTGCGACATCAACCACAACTGGCGTCAGCACAAGAAGGAAGGACGGCCCTACACGGGCGTGAAGCCGGTCGCCGACGTGCTCGAGGCGCTCGAGCTGATCGACCGCTACGACGACACCAAGGCGTCGAAGGCGTACACGCTCACCGGCGGCTCGGTGACGAGCACCGTCGACGGGCTCGCCGAAGCGGACTTCTACGGCCGCTATGCACAGGCGATCGAGGAGCGCTTCCCGGGGCGCTGGATCGGCAAGGTCGTCGCACAGGCACTGCCGCGGGCGGACGTGCAGCGATACAAGGACTACGGCATCACGATCTACCACCCGAACTACGAGGTCTGGGACAAGCGCCTCTTCTCGCTCATCTCGCCGGGCAAGGAACGCTACGTCGGCCGCGAGGAGTGGCACCGCCGGATCCTCGACGCCGCCGAGGTGTTCGGCGCACGGTTCGTGATCCCGAATTTCGTCGCGGGCGTCGAGATGGCCGAGCCGTACGGGTTCTCGACGATCGACGAGGGGATCGCGTCGACGACCGAGGGCCTCGACTACTTCATGAGCCGCGGGATCACGCCGCGCTTCACGACGTGGTGCCCGGAGCCTTCGACGCCGCTCGGCCGCGCGAACCCCGACGGTGCGCCGCTCGAGTACCACATCAGGCTGCTCGAGGCCTACCGCGAGACGCTCGAGCGCCACGGCCTGAAGCCGCCGCCCGGCTACGGCGTCGCCGGCGCCGGCAACGCCGTCTTCTCGGTGAGCTCGTTCATGGACACGCTCGCGCCGGACGAGGTGACGGTCGAGGAGGCCGTACCCGCGTGAGCCGCATCTCGGTCGACGAGGCACGCGAGCTGTGGCTCGAGGCGCCCGACGCCGAGCTGCAGCGCCTGGCCTCGGGAGTGCGCGGGAAGTACCACGAGCCGGACCGTGCGACCTACATGGTCATGCGGATCATCAACTACACGAACGTGTGCGTCGCGCAGTGCGACTACTGCGCGTTCTACGTCCTGCCGAATCAGGGCGGCGGTTACGTGCTCTCGCGCGACGACGTGTTCGCGAAGATCGACGAGCTCGTCGACGTGGGCGGCGATCTCGTCGCTTTCAACGGCGGCTTCAATCCCAAGCTTCCGCTCGAGTTCTACTGCGACTTGTTCGCCTCCGTGCGCGAGCGGTACGGGGATCGCGTCGAGTTCTACGCGCTGACGGTCGCCGAGTTCGTGTATCTCGCCGACCGCGCCGAGCCTCGGCTACGCGGAGGCGGCTGCGAGGCTGCGCGATGCGGGCGTGCACTGGGTGACCGGCGGCGGCAGCGAGATCCTGACCGAGGACTTCCGCAAGCGGCACGCCAAGTTCAAGTACACGGTGCGCGACTACTTCGAGGCGCAGCGTGCGATCGTCGAGAGCGGCCTGCGCACGACGGCGACGATGGTGATCGGCTTCGACGAGACGCTCGACGAGCGGCTCGAGCACCTGCAGCGCACGCGTGATTTCCAGGACGAGACGGGCGGCCTGTTCTCGTACCTCTGCTGGACGTACAAGCCGTACGGCACCGCGTTCGGCGGCCGGGAGATCGAGCCGCGCGAATACTGGCGGCACATCGCGTTGTCGCGGATCTTCCTCGACAACGTCAAGCACGTGCGCACGTCGGTGCTGACCCAGAACGAGGACGCGTTTCGCGCCCTCGACTACGGCGCCGACGACTTCGATCTGCCGATCGAGGACGAGGTGACCCAGAAGGCGGGGGCGCGCATCGACCTCGACCTCGAGGGGCTGCTCTCGATCCCGCGCAAGCTCGGCTACACGGTCGAATACCGGCGCGCCGAGCGGCCGCGGGCACTGACCGCGTCGTAATGTCGCAGTACGTCATTCGCGGCGGTCGCGAGGGGTACGAGCGGCTTCAGCTCCTCGCCCGGGCGCGGCGAGGCGACACGCTCGCCCTGCTCGAGCACGTCGGCGTACCGAACGGCGCCCGCTGCCTCGATCTCGGGTGCGGAGGTGGAGAGGTCACGTTCGAGCTCGCGCGGCTGGCCGGCCCGGGCGGGCACGTGGTCGGCGTCGACATGGACGAGATCAAGCTCGACCTGGCACGCGCGGCGCCGCGAAGGAGCGGGGCATCGCCAACGTCGAGTTCCGTGCCGGCAACGTCAACCAATGGAGCGACGCCGCTGCCTACGACCTGGTCTACAGCCGGTTCCTGCTCCAGCACCTGAGCCGGCCGCGCGATCTGGTCGAGCGGATGTGGGAGGCCGTCACGGCCCGCGCGGCCGGCTCGTGGTCGAGGACGCCGACTTCGACGGGCTCTTCTGCTGGCCGCCCAACGAGGGATTCTCGTTCTACGCGCAGCATGTACCCGCACGTCCTCGAACTGCGCGGCGGTGACCCGGCGAGCGGACGCAAGCTCTACAGTTACTTCCTCGACGCCGGCATCCCGAGCCCGCAACTTCGGCTGGCACAGGGATTCGGCAGTAGCGGCGACACGAAGAAGCTCGCACTGGCGACGCTCGAAGCGACGGCGGAGCCGATCGTCGCTGCGGGGCTCGCGTCCGAGGACGAGGTGCGCGCAGCAATCGACAGCCTCTCCGCCTATGCCGACGACCCGGCAACGGTCATCGGCGACCCACGCGTCTTTCAGGTCTGGGCAGGCCGCGAGGGCGCCTGACCGGTGCCGGTCGAACTGAGCTTCATTCGATCGTCGTGATGTAGGCACCGACCAGCGACGCGGTCTGCTGGTCGACGCTGCCCTGCGATCGGCGTGGTCCTCCTGAAAGTGCGCGAAGGCGCCGGTCGAGGCGATCGGATTGACGTCGTCGTCGCCGTGGTCGTGGAACGACACATGCAGGAACGAGTCGTCTGCGAGCCGGAGGACGATGTAGCTCGCGTTGCCGGGCTTGTTCGCGGCGAGCTCGGCGAACACCCTCTCGACCCGACGCTGGTTCTCATCCGCAGCCTCAGCCGTTCGCATCGCATAACGCGTGACCAGTCTCTTCTCCATGAGCCTACTCCCTTCACTCCGAGTGGACGATCGGGAGATCGTCGCAAGAGCCAGGTACGTTTGTGGCGATGGCGGAGTTCGAGAGCCCGACCGGCCTGAAGCACAACCGCGGTCTGATCGACGATCCCGAAGGCTTCGCCCGCGAGGCGGAGGCCGCATCGTGGCTGTATCTCTGCGGCGAGGAGTTCTCGACGGTGGACGGAGGAATGTCGTACGCCGACGTGCAAGCGGCCGTCGCCGAGTCGATCAACATCGTCTCCGATCCGCCGCAGGTGCTCGACCTGGACCTGGCACGACGGCAGGTTGCCGCGCTCGACCAGCTGCCGCGGCCGACTCTCGTCACCTGCCGTACAGGCCCCCGGTCGTCGGCGACGATCTACCTCTATGCAGGCCTCCGAGCGGGCGCGACGGCCGATGCGGTGCTCGCGCGCGCAGAGGCAGACGGCGCGCCGTTCGTCCGCTCCGACGAGCTGAGGGCCTGGGTCGCCCGCGGCCTCGACGAGCTCGAATAGGAGGCAGACGGTTGCGGACAGCCGTCCTCGCACTGCTCGTGGCTGCAACGGCCGGCTGTGGTTCAGGCGGAGCGCCGTCGGCGGCTTCGATTCGCTCCTGCATCGAGGATCGACTGCCTGCCGGCTCTGTCGATCGGGTCTTCGCGAGCACCGAGGAGGGAGTCACGTCGCTCAACTACTTTCACAACGGCAGCGAGACCGACGTGACGATCTTCAAGTCGGCGTCCGATGCCGTCGACGCCGAAGCGGCCGAGGCTCGGCTCGGGGACGCCCACGACCGGCGGATCAAGAACGTCCTCTACAGCGGGGGAGGCGCGATCGAGACCGCCGTCGTCCAGTGCGTCAAGTGAGCGTCGAGATCGTCTTCGAGACGCACTCGACGAGCGTCGACAACGAGCGGGGCATCGCGACGGGCTGGCTCGAGGGGTCGCTCTCCGAGGCTGGGAAGCTCCAGGCAGAGCGCCTCGGGCGACCGCCGGCGCGATGACGGCCTCGCAGTCATCTTCACGTCGGATCTGCGGCGGGCGACGCAAACGGCGGAGATCGCGTTCGCCGGCTGTTCGATTCCGATCCACCGCGACCAGCGTCTCCGCGAGTGCGACTACGGCACGCTGAACGGGCAGCCGCGCGAAAGGATCGAGGCCGAGCGTCGACGCCGGCTCGAGGTGCCGTACCCCGAAGGCGAAAGCTGGCGCCAGGCTGTCGAACGAGTTGCCGGTTTCCTCGAGGAGCTCCCTCGCTCGTACGACGGCGAGCGCGTTCTGATCATCGGCCACGTCGCGACCCGGTGGGCGCTCGACCACATGGTGCTCGGAATACCACTCGAGGAGCTCGTCGGCGCTTCGTTCGACTGGCGGGAAGGATGGGAGTACGCGCTCGCCGGTCCCGGATCGCCCCGACGGGGCACCGCTGTACGACGACCAGGATGACGGCGGCGACCGCGATCCAGGCAGACAGGAAAGCGGACCGAGCCTATGCTCCGTCACATGGGTCTTCGTGAGTGGCGCCTCAAGCGCGAGGTTCGCGAGTCGATCGCTCGCATCCCCGATGTCGACGTCCGCGACCGGCCGACGTACGTCGCGTACGGAGAGCGGGAAGTAGACGACGGGCGCATCGGACTTGCGGTCCTGGTCGACGGGCACCACGTCCTCGACGGCCGACTGCAACTCGCGCTGGAGGCCTACGAGCTGTCGGCCGATACCTCGGCGTCCTGCACTTCGGAGCTCGATGTCAAGGCCGTTCTGATGGCTCTCGGTGCGCACGAGCGCTCGGCAGCCGAGACAGCGCGACGCCTGTGGCGGGACAGCGGCCTCTACTCGCCGGAACGTAACTGAACTCAGCCGGGGGTGCTCGCGAGCAGCTCCTTGGCTGCCTCGAGATCCGAGTCTCGCACCAGGATCTCGCGGGCCCCAGCAGCCGTGAAGTCCTCGAGCGGCGAGTCGATCAACTCCGTGTCGCGATAACGCGCAGTCGATGCCGGCCGACCGGAGCAGCCCGCACACGATCTCGGCCTCGGGCTCCCCGGAGACGACCGTCACGACAACTCCTTCACCCGATTCCATCCCCCGAGGCTACTCGATGGCACGGCGACACTGCTCGTCTGCGATTCGCGCGACCGTGCCGTATGCTCGTGCGGGCCGTGGCTGACCAGCTCCGCACCGTCGTCAGCGCGGATGGGCGCACGGTTGCGTTCGCGACGTGGGGCGATCCGGATGGCTTTCCGATCCTCGCCCTGCACGGTACGCCCGGCTCTCGTCTCGAGCGTTGGGCACGCGAGGGGCTGTACCGGGAGCTCGGTGTCCACCTCGTCACCCACGACCGGGCCGGCTACGCGCGTTCAGATCGGCGACGGGGCCGCCGTGTCGCCGATGAGGTCGACGATGTGCTCCTGCTCGCCGATGAGCTCGGCTTCGACCGCTTCGCCGTCACAGGCGGCTCCGGCGGTGGGCCGCACGCCCTCGCCTGCGCGGCGCTGATCCCAGTGGAGCGGTTGATCCGTGTCACCTGCCTGGTCGGGGTCGCTCCATTCGGCGCGCAAGGGCTCGGACGCGACGCGTGGGTGGCGGGAATGGACGCCGAGAACGTCAAGGAGTTCGACTGGGCCCTCGCGGGCGAAGACGTGCTCGCACCTCGACTCGAGGAGCTGAGCGCCAGGATCGCCGCCGAGGTCGAAGAGAATCCGGCTGCGGTTCTCGGCGACTTCGAGCTGAGTGAGTCCGACCGCGCCGCACTCGCCCGGCCCGAGTTGCTGCAGGTGATCCGGGAGTCGGTTCGGGAGCAGGCCCTGGGCAGCGTCGCCGGCTGGGTCGACGACGACCTTGCCCACGTCGGTCCCTGGGGCTTCGAGCTCGAACAGGTCGCCGTGCCGGTACTCGTCCGCTACGGCGCGTCCGACGTGCTCGTTCCGGCGGCCCACGGGGCCTGGCTCGGCGCACATGTCCCCGGCTGCGTGGTCAAGATCGACGACACCGCCGGGCACCTCGGAGAAGACCCCGAGCGGGAGATCGCCGAGAACGTCGCGTGGCTTCGCGACGGCTCAGCTCCGCCCGGCTCGGTTCCGCACGAGGACTAGCCGGCCGTGGTGAGAGCCAAGTCGGCTCGGACGCGCCATCGCTGGTCGACGTGCTCCATGATTCGTGCGAAGGTCGCGACCGCGGTGACCGGCAAGCTGCGGAGGAGCTCGGCTTCGACGTCGTGGAGCAACCTCTGATCCGACGAGGACGCGACAGTCAGATGTGGGACGACCGTGTCGAACTCGCCGGCGAATGACGGGTGCTCGGGGAAGGCGCCTTCCAGGGCTGCGATCAGCTCGACGAAGGGATCGGGAGGCTCTGGCGCCAGATAGACATGCGACTCGGCCTGATTTCTGAACCAACCGACAGAGCCAAGTCGGAAAGGGAACTCCGCGAACCGTCCGAGCACGTCGCGCGCCACCCGGATGCGGCCGGCCGTCAGGAGGCTGTCGTCGGTGAACGGATAGATCAGCGTGATGTGGGCCGGCATTCCTTCGGCGCCGTCGCGAGTGTGACTACGCCGGAGGAGACCAACTACGGCCTCAGCTTCCGGAACCGGGATCACGATGCACGTGGCTGCCAGGCGCAGCACACTAGACAATGGCTGCCAAGTTCGAGAGGTTGAATGGGTTGTAACGTCTCGTTGTGTTCGGGTCGTTGAACGGAGCGCGGCCTGAGCTTGCAGTCTTGCTCGCTGTCGCCGTATTGGCGGCGGCGACCTTGCTCGTGGCGACCGATCGTTGGGGGCTTGGTGTCTCCTACGACTCCGTTGTCTACGTGCAGGCGAGTCACAGCCTGTCGACGGTTCCTCTGCCGCAGCCGCGTGACCAGGGAGGTAGGCCGCTCTACTGGTGGGCGCCTGGCTATCCGCTTCTGCTCAAAGCCTTTGGCGGCAGCTACTCGGGGGCGAGGCTGCTGAACGCGCTCCTGTTGCTCGCCGGCGTCCTCGTCGTCGGTGGGACCGTCTGGAAGGCGATCGATGCTCGCACCGGAGTGGTCGCCGGCGTTCTGTACGGCTTCTCGCCCGCTGTCTTCTCGGTCCACCTCGACCTGCTCGCCGAGCCTCTCTTCCTCGTCCTGGCGGCTGCGTCAGTTGCGCTGATGGCGGCCAGACGCCCCATTCCCGCCGGGCTGGCGGCCGGGGTCGCGACGCTCACCCGGTTCGCGGGCCTGCCGCTGATCCTCGCCGGCGCCATAGTGCTGCGCGGTCGTGACCGCACACGGTTCCTGGTGTGCAGCCTGGCGCTGTACTTCGGCTGGCTGATTCGGAACGAGCTCGTCGCAGGACAGACCACAGGAAGGCAATTGCGGTGGCATCCACCAACCTGGGCTGCGCTGACAGGAGGAGGTCGGGCCTTCGCTCACTTGCTGGTGACACCGGGGCAGTTGCCCTCGATCCACTTGCCGGTCGGCAACGCCGGTGCCCTTGCCGAACTGATCGCAGCCGCGACACTCGGCATCGGTCTGCTTCGAGCAAGCTGGCGGGAGCCGCCGAGGATCGTGACCGTGGGCTTGATCTATGCCGGGATCTACTGTGGGTTCCTGCTGGCGACTGCGGCGCTGTTCGACGCCTCGACACCGCTCGATGCGCGCCTGCTCGTGCCGGTGGTACCACCGCTCGTGATCTCGGTCGCCTGGCTCCTCCGCAAACAGCCCGTCGTGGCGACCACGCTCAGTTGCCTGTTCGCGCTGGCGGTGCTGCAGCAGGCGCGGACCGCCTCGTCGTTCGGCACCGACTATTCGGGGCGCATCTGGAGCGAGGCGCGGATCAACAGCGCCCAGTTGCCGCCGGGCCCTCTCTACTCGACCTGGCCGGCCGCCGTGGCGTACTTCACGAGCAGGTCACCACGACGGTATCCGAACGCCATCGACCCTCACACGCGTGCTCGCAACCCACGGTTCGAGAGCGAGGTGAGCACGCTCGCGACGTCCGTGCGAAACGGCGACGCGGCGCTCATCACACTCGACGAGACGTTCCTCGAGATCCCGGCCACTGGGCTTCCGATCGCGCAGCAGCCGGCCTTCAGCAAGGAGTGTCGGCTGCTGACGAAGGTCGTCTTCCTCTGCACGCGTCGGGAGTGACCGCCTAGCCGGCGGCCTACCTCGACCGCGCTCCGCGCCGCTGTCCGTCGACCTGATCTGATGCCTTGATGCAGCGGCGTGGAGTGGTGCTCGTCGAGGGCACGAGCGACCGCAGCGCCGTCGAGACGCTCGCGCGTCGCCGTGGCCGCGACCTTCACGGAGAGGGCGTCGCCGTCGTGCCGATGGGCGGCTACGGGAACCTGCCGCGCCTCCTCGGGCAGTACCGCGATGCTCGACTCGCGGGGCTCTACGACGTCGGCGAAGAGCGGCACTTCTTGCGCGCACTCGACTGCGACGACCGCGTCGAGCTCGAGCGCATCGGTTTCTACGCCTGCACGCGCGACCTCGAGGACGAGCTGACGCGGGCGGTGGGGCCAGATGGGATGGAGCGCGTGCTCGCCGAGCAAGGCGAGCTGCGCGCGTTCCGGACGTACCAGAAGCAACCCGCGCACCGGTCTCGGCCGCTCGAGGAACAGCTGCATGGGTTCATGTGGAACCGCAAGCAGCGCTACGCCGTGCTCCTCGTCGAGGCGCTCGACCTCGAGCGGGTCCCGCGGCCGCTCGGTCGCGTCTTGGCGCACGTCTAGTTGGACGACGCGCGAGCCTCAGAGGCGATCCTCTGCGGCGTAGTCCAGGAGTCCTGCGAAGAAAGTATCCGAGTCGGTCGGCAATCTGTCGGCCTCTGCGCCGCCGCCTGCCGCCTCGACGAGCCACGTCACTTCATCGTCCACGGTCGCGGCATAGTCTCCGACGGGGAAGTAGCCGAGCTGCAGAGCAGCTGAGGTATCGAGCACGACGGGTGGGCGCCGATCCCATGCGTGGCGCCCGACGTTGCCGATCGGCGGGCCGTCGAGCAGTACCTCGTCCCACTGCGCACCGAGCTGCCTCGCGATCGTCCGCGCGATCTCGAGCCCACTCGGAGCGTCGGGATCGGCGCTGTTCAAGACCCGCGCAGCCGGGACGCGTGCGCACGTCTCGACCAAGGCGGCGATGTTGGCCGCGGCTGTCGTGTGGTCGCCGCCCTCCCCGCGATGCGCAAGGAACACCCGCCTTCGCCCGTCGAGCGCCCGCTTCACCCACATCCACTCGCGCGCGGGACTGGCTCCTCGGCCGTGGATCTTCGACGGCCGCAACACGGACACCGGCTGCCCACTGTCCAGCAAGACACGCTCAGCAGCAACCTTGTTCACGCCGTACCCCTCGCGCGAGTCGTAACGCACGCCCTCGCGGGCCGGCAGAGTCGGCTGCGACTCGGTGACCGGCGCATCGAACCGCGGCGGCCCGTCCGAGTTCGAATGGTTGCCGTCGCGATCGACGTAGACGGCCTTGCTGGAGATCATCACGGTCGAGCTTGCGCTGCTCGTCAGGGGCAGCAGGCGCCGGGCATCGTCCGCCGAGTAACAGACGCAATCGACGAGCAGGTCGGCGCCGGCGCCAAAGGCTGTTGCAAGCTCGGCCGCGTCGCGGCTGTCTGCACGCACGAAAGAGACGCCGAGCGTCGACAGGTCCGACGGCATGTTGGCGCGGTCGCGGCCCGTCACGTCAACGCGCCAACCGCTCCGAGCGAAACGCAGAGCGATCGCGCGGCCGACGACTCCGGTGCCCCCGAGGACCACGACACGTTTCACCCGATGGACAAGCTACCCGCGCCTACACGCTCTCCTGACGCGGTGCGCGCGAGCGGTCCTCGAGCGAGCAGCTAGGGCCCAGGGAAGTCGGTCCCAGTACGAGGGCCGCTCCCGACGCGACGGCGCGAACCGCCCGTACACCTGGTTGAAGTCAGATGTCTCCTCGTCCACGCTCGCACCGTAGCGGGCCGCGAGCTCCGACACCGGATAGTGCAGCTGCTCGTGGTCCAACCGTGCGCCGACCATCAGGATCACGCACGGCCCGTCGCCGGCGCCGACGAAGATGTGCTCGGTCCCCGGGGGACAGTTGAAGAAATCCCACGGCCGAAGGAGACGTTCCTCACCCTCGACGAGCAACCTGCACTCTCCGGAGAGCACGAGGAACGCCTCCTGCTGGTTTTCGGAGTGGTAGAGGCCGTTCGGCTGGCCGGGCTCCAGGACGCGGACCTTGACGCCGACCTGCGGGAACGGGAACTCCCGACTTTCGAACCTGCAATCGGAGCCGGGCGGCCGCTGCTCGGCATTCTCCGCCGTCGACCACTGGGCATCGCGCACGTTCACGACGAACCAGCCGTCGCCGGCCGGCGCGAGACCAGAGCCGAAGTCCTCGAGCGGCGCCTCGGGCACGCGCCGAGCCTAGCGACTTGCGAACCTGCGAGGCGTCAGACGTCGCCGGGTCGCTTCGTGCGACAGAATCACGTCGACTCAGCGAGGGAGGACCCATGTACGCACTCATCGGCCGCGTCCAGATAAAGCAGGGCCACGAAGAAGAGACTGCTGCGATGGCGCAGGAGCACGGTCCAGCCCTCGTTCAAGGCATGGCCGGAAGCAAGAGTGCCTATTGGGCTCGCGCTGTCGACGCCGGCGGAGAGCTGATCCAGCATTCGTTCTGGCTGTTCGAGACCGAAAACGATGCGCGAGCGGCCGAGACCGTCTTCAACTCGCTCCGCGATCTGCCGCAGGCGCCGGCCGTGTTCATCGGCGCCGACGTGTGCGAGGTCATCTCACAGACAACGGTCACTTGAGGAGCCTGCTCACTTAGGGTTCGTGCCGTGGGCTCGCGCGAAGCCACATGTCACTGCGGGCAGCTCCGTCTCGAGGTAACGGGCGACCCGTTCGCCGTCTCGATCTGCAACTGCCTCGCCTGCCAACGGCGCACAGGGAGCGCGTTCGGGATGCAGGCCGGGTTCAAGGCCGACCAGGTCCGGGTGACCGGCGGCTTCAGCGACTTCGCGCGGATCTCTGATGAGCCAGACCGGAAGGAGCATGTCTTCCATTTCTGTCCTACCTGTGGCTCGCAGGTCTTCTACACGGAACCGTCGGAGCCGGATCTGGTCGTCGTCTCGGTCGGTTCGTTCGCCGACCCGACGTTCCCACCGCCGACGGAATCGGGTTACGACACTCGGCGCCACCCGTGGGTGCACCTGCCGGATTCGATTCAGCAGTTTGCCCCGGAGCTGTGGTGGGAGTCGGCGCGGCCCCTCTACGAAGCCGGGAAGTACGCCGACGCGGCGGAGACGGGCCGTGACCTCATCGAGGCGCGTCCCGACCAGCCGTACCTCTACTTCAACACCGCGTGCTGCGAGAGTCTTGCGGGCGAGACGGCTGACGCGATCGACCACCTTCGCCAGGCGATCGACATGTGGGACGGCTGTCGCGAGATGGCCAAGCAGGACTCGGACTTCGACCCGATCCGCGACGAGCCGGCGTTTCAAGCCCTCGTCGATTGAGCCCGCTCCGTGGGCGTTCTGGATCACCACGACGTTGCAGACGCGTCCCTCGCCCCCGAGCACGTAGTCTCTGCCGCGTGCAAGTGCTCGAGTTGACCGATGACGAGCTCCACCTCCTGCGAGCTGCCCTCCAGTCGTTTCTGGACGATTTCGGTCACGACGAAGCCGACGTGGTGGCTCGGGTTCGCGCGCTGATCGCGAAGGTGCCCGAGGCCGGTCGAGAGACAGGCGGCATGTGAAGCGTCGCCTGGACGCCAAGACCTTCTAGGGACGCCGGCGTAGCCGCGACGAAAGACTGGCGCATCGAGTGCCGCCGGCAGCCGATGAATTTCCGGTGGCCTGCCAGTCTCTACTGCGGACGGGCCGCGAAAGCGCCTGAATACTCTTCTGCAGTACTACTCGAGGAGGCACCGTGAAGCTTCTGCTCACGTCGAGCGGCATCCGCAACACGAGCATCCACGACGCGCTGGTCGACTTGCTGGGCAAACCGATCGCCGAATCCAGCGCGCTCTGCATTCCCACCGGGGTGCAGCCGTTCCCCGACGGGCCTGCGCACGTCTACGGGTTCATCAGCGGAACGCGCGGCGGCCCCATGTGCGGCTTGGGGTGGAAATCGTTGGGAGTGCTGGAGCTCACCGCGCTGCCCAGCATCAGAGAGGAGTACTGGGTTCCGGTAGTCCAGGAAGTCGACGCTCTGCTGGTTTGGGGCGGGAGTCCCTTGTACCTGTGCTACTGGATGCGGCAGTCGGGGCTGGCCGACCTCTTGCCGTCGCTGCGGCACGAGACGGTCTATGTCGGTACGAGCGGCGGCGCTATGGTCGCGACTCCCGACTTCGGAGGCGAGACCTACGACGACAGCGATCCGCTCACCGGCAGCGACAGAGCGCTGGGACTCGTTGATTTCTCGTTGTTTCCGCACCTGGAGCGCGAGGACATGCCGGACACGTCCCTGGCCAACATCGAAAAATGGGCCGCCGGGTTGTCGGTGCCTGCATACGCGATCGACGATCAGACCGCGATCAAGGTGGTCGACGGAACCGTCGAAGTCGTCTCCGAGGGACAGTGGAAGCTGTTTACCCCCGGCCCGGAAGCACGCTAATCCGCTCAGGAGACACGCGCGCTCGGCGCGCGCGTGGATATTGGTCGTCGCAGGAGGACGTGTAACGATCGTCGCAAGGATGCGGTCGATTGTGACGCGCCTGCTGAGGAGGTGGGAGGATGGCCGGGAGCGACGTTGTCGTCGTCGGTGGTGGCGCGGCTGGATGTGTTGTCGCTGCGCGGCTCGCTGAGGTGGACTCGCGTTCGGTGCTGTTGCTCGAGGCGGGTCCAGATCGGCGCGGCGACTTGCCGGCCGCGCTTCGCGACGGCTGGACGATCGTGCGAGAGTTGTTCGACTGGGGCTATTTGTCTACCGCCGATCCGCCGAAGCCGGTGCGGCGCAAGCGTCTGCTCGGCGGGACGTCGTGGCTGACGCGTTTCACGCCGCGGGGTGTCCGGACCGATTACGACGGCTGGGCAGCGCACGGCCTTCCCTCCTGGGGGTGGGAGGATGTCCTGCCGTACTTCGTCAAGCTGGAATGCGACGGTGACTTCGGCGACCGTTCGTGGCACGGCGAGAGCGGGCCGATCCCGTCCGCGCGTCAGCTCGACCTCAGAGCTCGCTGAGGTGACCGGCGGCTGCATCGAGGCTCGAGGCAACCGGCTTTCGATGGACCGACGACCTGAACGCTCCCGACGCTCTCGGCGCGGGACGAATGCCGATGAATGTCCGGGGCGGGAGCCGCGTGACCACCGCGGATGCGTATCTGCCGCTCGACGCGACGCCGAGCAACCTGACCATCCGCCCCGACTCGCCCGTCGATTGCGTCGTCTTCGACGGCACAACAGCGGTCGGTGTCCGCCTCGCAGACGGGACGGTCGTCGAAGGCGGATGCGTCGTGCTCTGCGCCGGGGTCTACGGCAGCCCGACGATCCTGCTCTGCTCGGGTATTGGCCGCCGCGGCGCACTGGTCGACCTGCCGGGTGTGGGCGAGAACCTCGTCGACCACCCATCGGTGTCCGTCGACTGCGGTTTCGCAGGCGCCATTCGACCGGAGCCGCAACTGCACGCCATCGTGACATGGCACAGCGAGGGCCGCCCCGAGACGGAGTCACCAGACCTCATGCTCTGGCGGGCCGACCCTGAAGGTGACCCACCGGAATTCGGGATCGAGGTGGTGCTCGTGCGCCCTCGGTCACGGGGAGCGGTGCGGCTGCGGTCGATCGATCCGCTCGACCCGCCGCTCATCGAGCTACCCAACCTCGACGACCCGGCCGACGCGGCAGTGCTTGCGGAGGGCTACCGGCGCGCGCTCGACGTCGCCAACGACCGGGCACTCCGTCGCTGGGTGTGACGGCCCTGCCCCTCGCGAGCCCACAAACCTCGAAGCGCTCATCCGCCGTGAGCTTTTCTCGATTCCGCACACCGTTGGCACCTGCGCGATGGGATTCGTGGTCGACGGTTCGGGAAACGTCTTCGGCGTCGAGGGACTCCTAGTCGTCGACGCGTCGATCATGCCCGACGTGCCATCAGGCTTCACACACGTCCCAACCATCATGATCGCCGAGCGCCTCGCAGAGCAGCTCTCGAGGTAGCCGCAACCTGGTCTGCGCCAATGTTCCGGCGCCTGAGTCTCAGACGGGCGGCTGCGGGTCGTACTGGATGTAGCGGCGAACGACCTGCGCGCGCTCGACGGATTCGAGTCGAGCGACGAGGTGCAACGCCATGTCGATGCCCGCCGACACACCTGCTGCCGTGACGACGTTGCCGTCGTCGACGAACCTCGACTCCTCGTCGACCTGCACGTCGTAGGCGCCGAGCCGCTCGAGCGCGCTCCAGTGCGTGGTCGCCGGGCGGCCGTCGAGCAGGCCCGCCTTCGCGTAGACGAGCGCACCGGTGCACACGCTCGTCATCAGCGCCCCGCTCGCTGCGAGGTTGCGCATCCGCTGCAGGAAACCTTCGTCCGCCTGCAGCGGCCTGGTGTCGCCGCCCGGAAGCACGAACAGCTCGAAGTGCTCGTCCTCCGTCCACACCGCGTCGGGGAGGACGCGCAGACCGTGCGCGCAGGTGACAGCATCCGAGCTCGCGGCGATCGTCTCGACCGTGATCGAGCGCTCGGTGTGAGACGCCCACGCCGCCAACACCTCGTAGGGCCCGGCGAAATCGAGTTCCTCGACGCCGTCCCAGATTCCGATTCCGATCCTGAAGTCGCTCATCACGAGAGCATGCCGACGCGGCTGCGCACGGCGGAGGGCGGATCGACGGTTCCGATCACACCGCGCTGGAACGACCTCGTAGATTGCACGGCATGAGCTTCGCCGTGAGCGCAGACGCCTACGACCGGTTCATGGGCCGGTACTCGACGCTCCTCTCGCCGCAGCTCGCCGACCTTGCCGGCATCGGCGCGGGCCGGCGCGTGCTCGACGTCGGCTGCGGCCCTGGAGCGCTCACCGGAGAGCTCGTTCGGCGGCTCGGGGCGGACGGGGTCGCGGCCGTCGATCCATCGGAGAGCTTCGTCGCCGCTGCGCTCGCGCGTCATCCCGGCGTCGACGTCCGGCAAGCGACTGCCGAGCAGCTGCCGTTCGAGGACAGCTCGTTCGACGCGGCGATCGCTCAGCTCGTCGTCCATTTCATGGCCGACCCGGTCGCCGGCCTCGGGGAGATGCGGCGCGTCACGCAGACCTGGAGGCGTGGTCGCCGCCTGTGTCTGGGACCACGCCGGGGGTCGCGGGCCCCTGAGCCTCTACTGGGAAGCTGCGCACGAGATCGATCCGGACGTCGAGGACGAGGCTCGGTTCGCCGGCGCCCGGGCGGGACACCTGACCGAGTTGTTTCAGGCAGCGGGCATCGACGATGTCGAGGAGACGGTGCTGACCGTGCAGGTCGAGCACGTGAGCTTCGAGGACTGGTGGGAGCCCTACACGCTCGGCGTCGGGCCGGCAGGAGCGTTCGCCGCCGGCCTCGATTCGGAGCGACAGTCGCGCCTCCGCGAGCGTTGCCGCGAGCTGCTGCCGGATGCTCCGTTCGTGATCGCGGCCCGCGCCTGGACCGCCGTCGGCGTCAGACCGTGACGCCGTTGGTGACGAACCGCAGCTCCGGCACCTCGTCGAGCTCGCCGACGTCCCGGGCGAGCTCGAGGAACGTGTAGAGGCCGGCGCGCTCGCGCGGGCCGAACCGGTAGCGCAGCTTCTCGAAGTAGCGCGCCAGGAAGCCCGCCGGATAGCCGTACCGCTCGGACGAATCGAAGGCGAGCTGCTCCGGCTCGGCGCGTGCGGCGCGCAGCGACGCAACCAGCGCGTCCTCGAGCTCGGTGAGGTGGGGATGCACGGGCTCCGGCGCCGCCCAGACCGCGAACACCATCGGGAGCCCGGTGCGCTCGAGCCAGAGCCGGCCCAGGTCGTAGTGCGGGGTCGGGTCTTCGAACGCCGAACGCAGCGCAGCGTCGCCGATCAGCAGCTTCGCCTCGGCGTCCTCGCCGAGCGGGACGTGCTCGGCGTTCGGGAAGAGCACCTTCGTGAGGACGACCGAGGTCGCCGACTCCGGGGTGACCGCGATCGTCCGAACCTGCTCGGGCGGGGTCTTCGAGATCAGCTGAATCGATTCGACGGCGCCTTCGCTGGAGACACACAGGCGCGGCATGAGGCGCAGCCGATCTGCGGCTCGCGCGTACTCGATCGACGAGATCGGCGCGACGTCGAGCTCCCCGGCGATGAGCTGACGGTTGAGATCCGTCGGGACCCCGACGACCTCCTCGACCTCGGCCTCGAGCCGGTAGAAGACCGGCGCCATGTTGACGTACCCGATGCGGCCGAGACGGATCAACCGGCACGGTCCACGACGGCCGACGTCAGTGTCACGAGCTCCTCGCGGTGTTGCGGCCCGAGGCACGCGCGGGCGCGGGCCGCGTAGTCGAGCGCAGCTTCGCGTGAGCGCGAGATCGCATCCGTGGCGGCAACACGGACGAGTGCGCCGTCGAGCGGGCCTCCGGCGAGCGCCCGGCGCACGACGTCGTCCCGAGCCGCGGCGAGCAAGAGCGGCATCGTGGGCGTCCCTTCGCGCAGATCGGTCCCGGGGATCTTCCCGGTCTGCTGGGTCTCACCGGCGCAATCGAGGATGTCGTCGGCGATCTGGAACGCGACTCCGAGGTTCAAGCCGTAGGCACCGAGCCGTTCGTCGCCGCTCGAGCCAAGCAGGCACGCGGCCTCGATCAGCTTGCCGGTCTTGAGGCGGCAGCGCTCGAGGTACGCGTCGATCGGCGTGTCGGGGTCGTGCGTCTGCAGCTTCTGCATCGCCTCCCCCCGCGAAAGACACAGTGCCGCGTCGGCGAGCGTCACGACCGCAGACTCGTCACCTGCGGCGGCGAGGACGGTGAACGCGCACGCGTAGAGATAGTCGCCCGCAGCCTTCGCGGCGTCGGCGCCGTAGACCGACCAGGCGGCCGGCAGCCCACGCCGCAGGCGCGCACCATCGACGAGGTCGTCGTGGACGAGCGTCGCCATGTGCACGAGCTCGACTGCGACCGCGGCGTCGACCGACGGCCCGCTCGACGCGGTGAGGAAGCAAAGAAGCGGCCGAAGGCGCTTGCCGCCTGCGGCAAGCGCCTCGCCGGCGACTTCCTGCGCCAGGCCGGGACGAGCAGCGACAGCCTGAGCCAGCCCCGCCTCGACCTCCGCCATGTACCCCGCCAGCCCCGGCGTCGCATGCACCTGAGCGAGCTGGCTCATTCGGCAACCCCCGTGTGCAGCGCCACGATCGAGCCGCCGAGGAGCCGGAAGCCGACGTCACCAAAGCCTGTCTCGCGCATCAGGTCGGCGAGTCCCTCGGCTGGCGGGAATCGCTTCACCGACTCCGGCAGGTACGTGTACGCCGTGCCGCCGGGAAGCACCTTGCCGAGGAGCGGCACGATTCGGTCGAACCAGAGCGAGAAGAACGGCTTCAGGGCTCCGCGCGGCTGGGTGATCTCGAGAATCGCGAGCCGGCCGCCGGGCCGCACGACACGCCGGAGCTCGCGCAATGCGAGCTCGAGGTCGGCAACGTTTCGCACGCCGAAGCCGACCGTCGCCACGTCGAACGTCGCTTCGGCGAAGGGCAGTGCGAGCATGTCTCCCTGCACCCACTCGAGCGGCGCCTTCCGCCTCGCCCGCGCGAGCATCTTCTCCGAGAAGTCGAGACCTGTCACGCGCGCGGCGCCCGCCTTCTTGTCGGCGATCGCCAGATCGCCGGTCCCGCAGGCGGCGTCGAGCACACGGTCGCCGGGCCGGACGACCGCCTGTGCAGCCAGCTTGCGCCAGCGCAGGTCCAGGCCGACGGTCATGACGCGGTTCATTACGTCGTACACCGGTGCGATGCGGTCGAACATCGCGCGCACCGAGTCGGGAGCAAGCGTCATGGCTGCCCCCAACGGGCGACCAGCGACTGGTCGAGGCCGAGCTGGTCGAGCACGCGCGCGACGACGAAGTCGACCAGGTCGTCGACCGTCTCCGCTCCGTGGTAGAAGCCGGGAGCGAGGAACAGGATCGTCGCGCCGGCCCGGCGGAGCGTGAGCATGTTCTCGAGATGGATCGTCGACAGCGGCGTCTCGCGCGGGCAGAGGATGAGCTTCCGCTCCTCCTTGAGCGCCACCGACGCGGCGCGATGAATCAGGTTCTGCATTGCGCCGGAGGCCACGGTGCCGAGCGTGCCCATCGAGCAGGGACAGATGACGTAGCCGTCGATCTTGGCGGAGCCCGACGCGTAGGGCGCCTTCCAATCGTTCGGCTCGTAGACCGTGACACCGTCACCGGCTCCCTCCGTGAACCGGGCGAGCGTCTCGTCGCGTGACAAGACGCGCGTCGCCGTACAACTCGGTCGCAAGCACTTCGATCGCGGCGCCCGAGACCGAGACCCCGACCTCGCAGTCGGCAGCCGCGAGCGAGCGCAGAAGACGGAACGCGTACGGCGCTCCGGAAGCGCCTGTGATCCCGAGGAAGACGCGCATCTCGGCGTCACCTTACGCGTGCAGGCGCTGCGCTCGGAACTACTTCGGGCCCTTGGAGGCCTCGAGGAACTCGGCCAGGTTCGCCAGGTTCTCCTCACCGAGACCCGCGAACGACGGCATCGGCGAGCCTGCGTTCTCGCACGCCGGGCACTTGAGGTGCGCAATCTGGAACGCGATGCCCTTGTTCTTCGCGCCTTCGGCCGACAGATCGGGCGCCCCCAGGTTCGAGCTGCCGTCTCCCAGATACGTGTGACAGTTGAGACAGCCCGAGACCGCGAAGAGCTTCGCGCCCGCGACGGCCTTCTCGTTTCCGCTGAACCCCTGCTTCGCCGCCCAGGTCGGCACGTGGCCGACGAGCTCCGAGCCGAGCGCCTCTTTCGCGGTCGCGCCCTTGTACGTCAGGACGCCCATCGAGATCACGACGAGGATCGCAGCGATCACCGCGACCGGCCGGCGCGACAGACGCCGCTCGGACCGGAGGTCGATGAACGGCAGCGCAAACAGCAGGATGAGCAGGACGGTCGGGATGCCGATCGTCCCGAGGATGACCGTCTCCGGCCACTTGAAGATCCGGAGCAGGTAGAAGAGGAAGTAGAAGTACCAGTCCGGCCGCGGGACGAAGTTGATCGTTCCCGGGTCGGCCGGCTTGTCGTAGAGCTTGCCGAGCCAGCCCGCCTCGGTCGTGTCGTGACCGCCCGGCGTCGAGTACTTCCACACGATCGCGAGCCCGACGATCACGCAGACGACGACGAACGACATGACGGTGTCGTGCCACATCGCATACGGGAAGAACGGCTTCCCGCGCTCCTTGACGTCCTCCTTGTACTGCTGGAAGACGCGCCGCCGCTCGACGATGCGATCGCTGGGCATTATTTGCCGCGCCTCCAGGGGCGAAGGAGCCCGGAGCGGCTGCCGTTCTCGCTGGCCTGCGCGCCGATCGGGCCCGTGCCCGCGGCTTCCTTCGACCAGGGCGGAGACGTGACGCCGAGCCGGATCACGAGATACAGATGCAGGCCGATCAGCGCGAAGATGGCGCCGGGGATCAGCAGCATGTGAATCGCGTAGAAGCGCGAAAGCGTGTCCGCGTTGATCGCGCTGCCTCCGTTCAGGAACTGCGCGAGGAACGGACCTAAGAACGGGGCCGTGCCGTTCAGGTTGATGCCGACGACCGTCGCCCAGTACGCCGTCTGGTCCCACGGGAGCAGGTAGCCCGTGAAGCCCTCGAGCATGCCCATCAAGAGCAGCAGGACGCCGAGGATCCAGTTCAGCTCACGTGGATACTTGTAGGCGCCGAACAGGAACACGCGGCCCATGTGCAGGAACAGCAGGATGATGAACACCGACGCGCCCCACCTGTGCATGCCCCTGACCAGCCATCCGCCCCAGAGGTCGTTCGTGATGTTCTGGATCGACGCGTAGGCCTCCCGCGGATCGGGCTTGTAGTACATCGCGAGGATCGCGCCGGTCAGCGCCTGGACGAGAAATGCGGTCAGCGTCGCCGAGCCGAGGGTCTGGAACCAGTTGACGTCGCCGGGGACCTTCCGGAAGAGGAAGTACTTGACGCCGCCGACGAGTCCCGAGCGCTCCTCGAGCCAGTCCAGCGGATACAGGATCGCCTGCTGGAGGTGCTGCCCCTTGGTTGGCTTCGCGGTCGCCATCAATGCGGAGGCTGGATGGGATAGAGCCACGACTCGAGGCCATCCACGTGCTCGCCGGGGTACGCCCACGTGTGCTTGTGGATCTTCGCCTGCGCCCCCGTGCCGTCGACGTGCGAGACCGCGAACGGCTTGCCGATGAAGATGTTCCCGTTGCGGATCGAGAACGCGTAGCGGTCGAGCGCGCGCACGGGTGGGCCGGCGACGCGGTTGCCCTCGGTGTCGTACTGGCCGCCGTGGCAGGGGCAGCCGAACCCGGCCAGCGAGATTGCAGGGACGAGGGAAACGTCCTTGTACTGCGTCGCGTTCTTGGGGTCGAGCGGCCCGTTCGGCTGCACCGGGCAGCCGAGGTGAGCGCAGTGGTTCGTCAGGATCGTGAAGCTCGGCAGGCCGTTCAGCTGGCCGTTGTTGCGGACGTACGTCGTGCGCCGCGTCACTGCGCCCTGCACGGCCTCGAGCGTGAAGGTCGTGACGACGAACTTGCCTTCCGGATAGTCGGTGATCGGGCCGAGGTCGTGGTCCGGGTCGCCCTGCTTGAGGAACGCCGGTCCGATCATGAAGCCGAGCACGGGAAGCGTGACGATGCCGCCGATCACCGCCCCGACGCCGATCGTCGAGATCTCGAGGAACTTGTTGCGGGGGTACCGGACCTCCGTGGCGTACGACTTGGCGTCCGGCTCGGGCTCCTGCGCGGCCGCGGTCGCGGCAGCCGCCCCGGCGTTCTCGGGCGTGACGTCGCCGGCCTCGGCCAGATGCGTGTCGGTGGTCAGGTCTCGCACCCAGAGGAACGCGAACACCAGGGCGACGACCGCGCCGAGGGCGGCGATGTACCAGGAGATGATGATCCCGACCAGCAGGACGACGACGCCGATCGCGAAGCCGACCGGCCAGAGGCTCGGGCCCGGAACGTGCGGGTGTTCGTCGTGGCTCTGGTTCAAGGCGCTCTAGGCGTGATTCAAGCGTTCGGGACAGACAGCGGTCAATGTCGTAACAGGCGACGCGAACTCTGACGGATCGGGCCGTCCTGTGCTGGGAGAACCGCCTCCAGCCCGTATTCGGACCACCGCCGATCGACGAGCTCGCGAATCTCCGTGCTCATCTCGATCTCGGGCGGCCATTCCCGCGTCCCCTCGAGAGGCCCCTTCGCGGTCGCATCGATGCCGATCTTCCCGCCGAGGAACTGGAGCGTCGGCGCATGGTCGAGGTGGTCGAGCGGCCCCTCGGTGATGACGACATCGCGCTTCGGGTCGACGTTTGCGCCCACGTAGAACATCACCTGGGCGTAGTCGTGCACGTCCACGTGCTCGTCGACGATCACGATGCCTTTCGTCAGGCTGAGCATCCCGAGACCCCAGATCGCGTGCATCACCTTGCGTGCGTGCCCCGGGAACGCCTTCTTGATCGAGACGATCGCCAGGTTGTGGAACGCGCCGGCGACCGGCAGGTCGTAGTCGACGATCTCCGGCACCGTCAGCTTCACGGCGGGCAGGAAGATCCGTTCGGTCGCCTTGCCGAGCCACGCATCCTCCTGCGGTGGCTTCCCGACGACGATCGACGGATAGATCGCATCGCGGCGCATCGTGATCGCGGTCACGTTGAAGACCGGGAACTGCTCGGCGGGCGTGTAGTAGCCGGTGTGGTCGCCGAACGGCCCCTCGCTCGTCAGCTCGCCCTTGTCGATCGTCCCTTCGATCACGATCTCCGCGTCGGCAGGCACCTCGAGGTCGACCGTCACGCCCTTGACGAGCTCGACCGGCTCGCCGCGCAGGAAGCCCGCGACCATCAGCTCGTCGATGTGCTTCGGGAGCGGCGCGCTCGCCGAGTAGGCCGTGATCGGGTCGAGGCCGAGCGCGACCGCCACCTCCATCCGCCCCTCGGTGAACAGATAGTCGGCCCGGCCGTCCTTGTGGATCTGCCAGTGCATCGCCGTCGACCGCGGCCCGAGGACCTGCATCCGGTACATGCCGACGTTGCGGCCGCCCGTGCGCGGGTCGCGGGTGATCACGGCCGGCAGGGTGATGAACGGTCCGGCGTCGCCGGGCCACGCGGTCTGGATCGGGAGGCGGCCGAGATCGACTTCGTCGCCGCGCAGCACGATCTCCTGGCTCGCGCCGTGCCGGACGACCTTCGGACGGGAGTCTGCGATCGACTTCAGCGTCTTCAGCCCACGCACCTTCGCCACGAGCCCCTCGGGCGGCTGCATCTCGAGCACGTCCGCGAGCCGGGCCGCCACGTCGTCGAGGCGCTCGACGCCGAAGCCGAGGCACATGCGGCGCTCGGTCCCGAACTGGTTGATCAGCAGGGGATGCTGCGAGCCCTTCGGGCGCTCGAACAGCAGCGCCGGCCCGTGCGCGCGCACCGTCCGGTCGACGATCTCGGTCACCTCGAGATGCGGGTCGACCTCGGCCGAGACGCGGACGAGCTCGCCCTCGCGCTCGAGCAGCGCGATCCAGTCGCGCAGGTCGAGCGCGACGCTCACTTGGCGTAGGCCAGCTGCGGATCGAAGTCGCCGCGGCCGCCGGGCGTCAGATCGAGGACCTTCCAGACCGGCCACATCAGGTCGACGTGCCGCGGATGCTGCTCGGGGTCCGACGGGGCGAAGAAGAGTTCGCTGCTCCAGGAATGGTGGATCCGGCCGTCGCGTCGGACGAACACGGTCGCAAGGGGCCACTGGCTGCCGTCCGGTGCCTCGGCGTGGTAATCGATGTTGTAGGTCGAGCCCGCCGACGAGAGCAGGCGCAGGTGCGACCAGCCGCGCCGCGCCGCATGCTCCGTGAACCGCGGGAGCGGGACCTTGGCAGACGCAGCGATCGCGATCACCGACGCGAGGTGCTGCGCCTCGCCGTCGACTGCGTCGATGATCGAGGTGCACGAGGGGCACGGACGGCCGAGCGGGTCGTCGCCCTCGGGCAAGAACATGAAGCTGTAGAGAAAGAGCGTGTGCTTGTCGCCGAAGAGCTCCGACAGCGTGACCGCCCCGGCCGCCGAGTCGAACACGTAATCGGTCGGCACCTCGCCGCCGAGCGGCAGCTCGCGCCGCCGGGCTGCGACCGCCTCCTCTGCCCGGCGCAGCTCGATCTCGGCGCGCAGCAGGGCGTCGCGCGCCTCGCGGTACTCACCGGACTCGCCCGGGAAGCGCGTCTCGTGCAGCGGCTCTTGCACCACGATCAGTACGCCTGGCGGCGTGCGCGGCGGCGCTCGGCGCGGCGATGGCCCGCCCAATTCGAAAGCTCGCCGAGGCCGATCACCGCGAGGAAGATCAGGCCGACGATCAGCATGCCGATGATGACGTCCAGGCCCTCACTGGCGGCGTCGAGGATCACGCTGCGACTTTAACGTAGTGACGCGCCAGCGCGCGCGCGACCTCGTCGTCGGACGGCGTACCGCCAAGAGCTCGTGCGGCATCGACCCAGGCCTCGCCGTCGCCGTCGCCTCCGTCAGCGCGCAGCGCAGCACAGCGCGAGATGAGGCTGGCCAGGACGGACACCGCCTCGACACCGCCCGCCTCCGCAACCCGCACGAGCCCGTGCGCGTAGAGGTAGTCGCCGAGCAGGATGGCCTCGTCCGGGTCGCCGGCGTCGAACAGGCGCGGCTGTCCGTAGTGCGTCAGGTACGCCTCGTACACGGTCTCGAGACCGAGCGCGAGGTCGTCTGGTGCCAGAGGTGAGAAGACCGGCTCCCAGTCGGCCGCGTCATTGAGCGCATCCGCCCAGACGGTGCTCTCACGACGCGCGCCGGCAGCGATCTGCTCAGCGACCGAGGACATCGCCCACCGCCTCGATCGTCTCGTCGATCTCGTCGTCGCCGTGAGCGAGCGACGGGAACAGGCACTCGTACTGGCTCGGCGCGAAGTAGACACCACGCTCGAGGAGGCCGCGGAAGAGCTCGCCGTAGAGCTTCCCCTCGAGCTCCGTGAAGCGTTCGACAGGCTCCGTGCGTCCGGCGAACAGGGTCAGCATCGCGCCGACTCGTTGCACTCGGCCGAATGGGGCGAGCCCACCGGCGAGACGGGCCGAGCGGCGTTCGAGCTCGTCGTAGACCGTCGGGTCCTGCAGCCGCCGCAGCACGGCCAGGCCTGCGGCCGTGGCAAGCGGGTTGCCGCTCAAGGTTCCCGCCTGGTAGACGTCGCCGGACGGGGCGAGGCGCTCCATGACCTCCGCGCGGCCGCCGAATGCCGCGAGCGGCAGCCCGCCTCCGACGATCTTCCCGAGCACGGTCAGATCGGGGTTGATGCCGTAGAGCGCCTGCGCACCGCCGCGGGCGACGCGGAAGCCGGTGATCACCTCGTCGAACACGAGCAGTGCGCCGCTCGCGTCGCAGAGCAGGCGAAGTGCCTCGAGGAACCCGGGCGCCGGCGGCACGCAGCCCATGTTCCCGGCGACGGGCTCGACGATGATCGCCGCCAGACCCTCGCCGTAGCGCTCCACGGCCGAGGCCGCTCCGTCGGCGTCGTTGTACTCGCAGACGATGGTGTCGCCGGTGACGCCCGCCGGGACGCCGGCCGAGCTCGGAATGCCGAGCGTGGCGAGCCCCGAGCCGGCGCTCGCGAGAAACTGATCTGCGTGCCCGTGGTAGCAGCCGGCGAACTTGATCACGCGGTCGCGCCGGGTGAACCCACGTGCGAGCCTGACCGCCGACATCGCAGCCTCGGTGCCCGACGAGACCAGCCGCACGCGCTCCACGGACGGCACCGCTTCGACAAGCTCGGCCGCCAGTCCGACCTCGCGCTCGGTCGAGGCGCCGAACGTCGTGCCGTCGAGCGCCGCCTCCCGGATCGCCTCGACGGTCTCCTCGTCGGCGTGGCCGAAGATGAGCGGCCCCCAGGACTGCACCCAGTCGATCAGCGTGCGGCCGTCGGCCGTGTCGATGCGCGCACCCCGGCCGCGGGCGACGAAGAGCGGCTCGTCGAGACCGACGCTGCGCATCGCGCGCACGGGAGAGTTGACGCCGCCCGGAATCACCTTCCGGGCGCGATGCCAGAGGTCCGAGCGGACTAGAGCCATGACGCGAAGTCCTTCGCCCAGTACGTGAGGATCACGTCGGCACCGGCGCGCTTGATCGCTGTCAGCGACTCGATCGCCGCCGCCTGCTCGTCGAGGTCGCCGGCAGCCGCGGCCGCCTTGACCATCGCGTACTCGCCGCTCACGTTGTAGGCGGCCAGCGGCAGGTCGAAACGGTCGCGAGCAGCGCGCAGCACGTCGAGGTACGGAAGCGCCGGCTTGATCATCAGGACGTCGGCGCCCTCGGCGACGTCGAGCTCGCATTCGCGGAGCGCTTCGCGAACGTTGCCTGGATCCATCTGGTAGCCGCGGCGATCTCCGAACGCAGGCGCGCTGCCCGCGACGTCGCGGAACGGCCCGTAGAACGCAGACGCATACTTGGCCGAGTAGGCGACGATTGGCGTTTGCGGCAGCCGTTCGCGGATCGCCGCAACGCGCCCGTCCATCATGTCGCTCGGGGCGACGACGTCCGCTCCGGCCTCGACGTGCGAGACGGCGGTCCGAGCGAGGAGCTCGAGCGACTCGTCGTTGTCCACCTCGCCGTCTCGGATCACGCCGCAGTGGCCGTGCGACGTGTACTCACACAGGCACACGTCCGTCAGCAGCAGCAGCTCGGGGAAGCGCGGCCGCAGCCCGCGCAGCGCCTGCTGCACGATCCCGTCGTCGATCCACGCGCCCGAGCCGTCCTCGTCCTTTGCCTCCGGGATCCCGAACAGGATCACCGAGCCGACCCCGAGGCGAACGAGCTCCTCGACCTCGCGCACGACCGACTCGACGGTGTGCCGCGACAGCGCCGGCAGTCGGTCGTTGACCATGGCGTCGGGCGCAACGAACAACGGCATGACCAGGTCGTCGACCGAGACGGTCGTCTCGCGGACGAGCTCGCGCAACGGCGCCGTCCGGCGGAGCCGGCGGAGCCGTGTGACCGGGAAGGAGCTCACGGCCGAAGGGTACGCGGCGGATCGACGTCGACGAGCTCGACCTCGACGGGAACCGGCTTGCCCTGCCACGGCTCGAGTGTGAGACGGTCGGCGAAGAACTCCCAGATCGCCCGCCCGACGGCCAGCAGGGGCAGGGCGATCAGCGCGCCGGCCAGGCCGTAGAGCTCGGCGCCCGCGGCCAGCCCGAAGATCACGAGCAGCGGATGCAGGCGAAGCGCGTTCCCCATCACGTTCGGGACGACGATGTGCCCTTCGATCTGCTGGATCCCGAGGAAGAGCAGCGCAACCCAGACCGCCGAGATCGGATGCACGACGAGGGCGTAGATGAACGGCGGCAGTGCCCCGAGCCACGGACCGAGATACGGAATCACCTCGGTCAGTGCGACCCACGCGCCGAAGAGCAGCGCGTATTGCTGAGCGTGGGGCAGGATGCCGAGAGCACCGAAGACCCAGAGTCCGATGCCGGCGCTGACGCCGATGATGAACGAGAGCGCTGCCTGTCCCTTCACGTACGACGCGAGCGCGTGCTCGATGCTGCGCAGCAGCGACATCTCTCCGCGTCGCGGTGGGAAGCGCCGGTCGATGACGCGTCCGAACCGCTGCATGTCGAGCAGCATGTAGATCGTCACGACCACCAGGAGCACGACCGAGAAGAGCGTCTTGCCGATCGAGATCGCTGCGCCCTCGACGAACGAGACGATGCGTTTTGTGTTCTTGCCGACGTCGCGCTGCCGGATCTGGCGCACGAGCCGGTGGCCCCGCTCCTGGATCTTGATCGACTTGAGGCGATGGGTGTTGAGCCAGTGCTGCAGCCGGTCGACATCCTGGTCGGCCGACGTCTGTCCGGTCGGCGCGTGACGATTCGTGAAGTAGTCGTTGAATCTGTTCGCCGCAGTCTTCGTTTCGCCGACGACGGCTGTTGCAACCGCCGCGATGACCAGAGCCAACGCCGAGAGGAAGGCCAGGAACACGATCGCGACCGAAAGGCCGCGCGGAAGGTGCGCCCGCTGCAGCGCGCGCACGATCGGATCGAGGAGGAGAGCGACCAGCCCGGCGACGACGAAGAGGAACACGACGTGAGCGACGGCGTTGAGAAACACCCACGCCAGCAGGAGCAGCAGCGGCACGCCGACGAGCTGCAGCCAGCGCGGCACCACCAAGCGCGGCGGGCGTCCAACGGCGCTCACAGGGCCGATGCTACAGCGCGGGTGATCATGCTCCGGCCACCGGACTGGGACTGGTCATTCCCCTCTGACGGAGCCCTCGCGTTGAAAGCGGACCACCCACTCGCTACCCTCCCCCCGATGCCGCCCCCGGTGCACCACCGGCGTTCGCGTACGACGAGACGCCGGCACCTGGAGCGCGAGCGGCGCCTGCGCCGTCTCGCCGTTCTGTTCGTGATCGCCCTCGTGGCGCTCGTGACGCTGCTCCTGTCCGCGTTCGGAGGGTCGGCGGCTCCTGCAAAGCCGCCCGCTCCGGCGAGTGCCTCACGGTTGCTGCCCGCGGGCCCGCCGCAGCCGGAGCTGGTCGGACGGATCGGGTCGCTGCACCTGCGCCTGCCGATCTCGCAGAGCCGCGTCACCGCGGTCGGTTATCAGGGCGGCAGCGCCGGATCGATCGCGATCGATCCGCTCGGGACGCAGCGCAACCAGGGTGTGCTGCGGCGCGTCGTGCACGCCGTCTTCGGCAGCTCATCCGCGGGGCCGGGCTGGTATGAGCTTCCCGGCGGCCAGGGCCCGTCGACGTCCGCGCTCGAAGTCGGGGCTGCGGCCGGCACCGATGTGTACTCGCCCGTCGACGGCACGGTGCTGTCGATCGGCGACGTCGTGCTCAACGACCGCAACTACGGCTCGCGGATCGACCTCCAGCCGACTGGCTCGCCGTCGTTGATCGTCTCGGTCTCGCACGTGCACGTCGATCCGTCGCTCGTCGTCGGCTCACCCGTGACCGCGAGTGGATCGAAGCTCGGCTCGGTCGTCGACTTCTCGGGCGCCGAGAAGCAGTCGCTCGCGCACTACACGAACGACTCCGGGAACCACGTCGTCGTCGAGGTTCACCCGGCGGCGGTCGTGGCACTCGGCTAGAGAGGGCTCGATGAAGATCCTGTTCGTCGCCGACGTGTTCGGCGCGCCCGGTCGACGGGCGGTCGAGACGCGGCTGCCGTCGCTCCGCGCAGAGCTGGGCGCCGACTTCTGCATCGTCAACGGCGAGAACGCAGCGGCCGGTCGCGGCATCACCGCGAAGCTCGCGGACAAGCTCCTCGCGAGCGGCGCCGACGTCGTCACCCTGGGAAACTGGGTCTGGGGCCAGGCAGGGTTCGCCCCCTACCTGTCGGGGACCGACCGGGTCATCCGTCCCGCGAACCTTTCCCCTCAGACCCCTGGTACGGGCCTGGCGATTCACGACGGCGTCGCTGTGATCAACCTGCTCGGAGTCTTTTCGCTCAACCCGTTCGAATCGCCGTTCCTCGCCGCCGACCGGCTCGTCGCAGAGGCACAGGCGCGCACACCCGTCGTCGTGGTCGACTTCCATGCGGAGGCGACGAGCGAGAAGGTCGCGCTGGCGCGGTACCTCGACGGTCGGGTCACGGCCGTCCTCGGCACGCACACGCACGTTCAGACGAACGACGCACGCGTGCTCGCCGGCGGAACCGCCGCGATCACGGACGCGGGCATGACCGGCCCGCACGACTCGGTGATCGGGAGCGATGACCACGGTGCGATCAAGCGCTTCCTGACGGGAATGCCGACGCGGCTCGAGCCGGCGACGGGCGACGTGCGCATCGAAGGCGTCCTCGTCGAGTGCGACGGCGCCGGCCGTGCGACCGCATGTACGGCTATCCGGGTCGCAGTCGAATAGCCGGCAGCGCCAGGACGCCGAGCAGCGCAACGAGCACGAGATCGCGCAGCACGACGACTCCCGCAAGGCGGCCGTCGAGGGCGTAGTCGAAGTAGCGCTGAGGGAACCAGACCTGCGTCAGGATGAGCGCGGCGGTGAGCAGGCACGTTGCCGCGAGGCCTCGCCTCCCACGGACGAGCGGAACGAGTGGGATCAGCCAGATCAGGAACTGCGGCGAGAGAACCTTCCCGAGCGCGACGAAGGCGCACACGCAGGCGGCCACGTAGCGCAGGAAGCGATCGCCCGACGCGGGGCCACGGGCAAACGCGATCCAAAGCGCGACGAGCACCGCGGCCTGCACGACCACGATCCCCGTCTCCAGCGCCGAGTGCCCGGCGATCCCCTGCGACCCGTGCGAGTCGACGACGTGGGGAGACCCGAGCCACCGCAGCACCGACGCGGCCAGCGACTCGATCTGCAGCGGCCGGGCTGCCTGCCCATGAATGCTCGACCAGAACCCGCTTGGCGACAGCACGGCGAACGGCAGCACGATGACGGCCAGGACGGCCCCGCCGACGAGAGGCGCCCAGGGGCGTCCCCGCCGCACCGACCAGACGATCGCCAGGGGCACGAGCACGACCGGCCAGAGCTTCGCCGCCACGGCCGCGCCGACGAACGCCCATCCCGCGTTGTGCCTGTCGTAGAAGAGCAGCACGACGGCCGTCGTCGCGAGCAGCGCCGGCCAGAGATCGAAGCGGGAGAGGATGAACGAGCCGCAGAGCACCGGTGCGAACGCGACGTAGACCGCGGCGAAGGGACGGACGAACGCGACGACGCCGACGAGCAGCACGCCGCACAGGGCCATCAACCACGCGAACGTCTCCGCATACCCGCCGCCGATGAGCGACGGCAGGACGAAGACGGGGAGCGCGCCCGGCGGATACTCGACCGCGAAATCGCGGTAGGGAACGCTGCCGGCCTTGATCGCCCTGGCGTACTGCTCGTAGACCGGCCAGTCGACGAGCGTGCCGTGAGCCCAGAAGAAGCGATGCACGAGGCCCCACGAAACGAGGAACACGGCCGCCGCAAGTGTCGCGACGACGGCCCGGTCAGGTAGCGGCGGCGGGCTGCTCATCGGCGGGCGGTTCCGGCGACCCGGGAAGCGGGGCCACGAGCGCGAGCGCGACGAACGGGAAGAACCACGGCAGATAGAGATAGAACCAGTGGGTCAGGACGAGCTCAAACCCGACGAGCAGCGCCCCGGTCAGCGCGGCGAGCCTGAGAGGCGAGCGACGGCGCGGGTAGCGGCCGAGGAGGACCGCGCCGACCACGAGCAGGACCTCGAGCGCACGCTGGATGAAATGGAGGTCGGGCAGGCCCTTGGCGTGGTACTGGCGCCAGTCCCAGATCGAGAACGGTGAGGCCCGCCCGAGCTGGAAGTCGACCGTCCGGTCGTAGAAGACGCGCGCGGCGTGGAGGGGCGACGGCTCGAGCAGCAGCACGAAGAAGACGAGCGCCGTGAAGAAGAGAAACCAGAGAACGAAGACGAGCGCCGAGCGTCCGCGGCGCGCATCGGGGTAGCCCGACCAGAGGGGGACGAGCAGGAGCGAGGCGAACTTGGTCCAGCCCGGAAAGGGCGACTGCCGCCGCGCGCACAGGGGCACGGGTGACGCCGAGGAATCCCCACACCAGCAGCGCCGGCGCGATCGCGTCGTTCGTGTTCGAGTTCGACGCGTATTGGCTGAACGGCCACGCGACCCACGCAAACGCCAGTGCCGCGGCGAGCTCCGCGCCGCCGAACCGGCGGCCGACGAGCGCCAATCCGAGCAGGCAGATCGAGTCGAACAGGATCGACGTGAAGTGCACGGCCGGCAGCGTGTCCCACTTGTGGCTCCAGCCGAAGAGCTCGTAGCCCGGGATGTACGCGAGATAGGAGACAGGCCCGTACGTGTCGCCGAGCGGGTTCGCGGTCTCGCATCGGCCGTTCGTCTGCACCCGGTCGCGAACCTCGCCGCTCGCGTCGGGCAACCCGCATTTCGGCTGGTTGTCCTCGACGGGGAAGTGACCGTACGGCGACTGCCCGTGCATGATCCGGTCGGCGCCGATCACCCCGGAGTAGCCGACGTCGATCACGTTCGAGGAGCGGACGTTCAGGCCGATCCGGAATCCGGCGACGAACACCGTCGCCGCGGCGAGGAGCCAGACGGGCCAGACCGATGCGCCGCGGGACGGCCGGTCCCCGCGGGCGATCCAGAGGCAGCGGAGGAGGATCCAGAGGAGCGGCGGATAGACGAGCGACATGGCGGCGAAGATGTGGCCCCGGTTGAAGAACCAGAGTGAGACGGAGAACGAGAGCAGCGCGACCAGATCCAGGTTGCGAATCGACCGCAGCCGCCGCCAGTCGACGAGGCCGACCAGGAAAAGCGCGGACAGGGAGAGCCAGATGCCGTAGCTGTTCAGCTTCCGGCCGCCGAACGCGCCGGGGGATCCACGCGCCATGCGCCAGGCGACCTGCGGCCCCGTCCACGCCTCGACGACTCCGACGGTCGCGTCGTCGACGATGCCGGTGGCGATCTCGCCGGCAGCTCCGGACCAGACGTGGACCGTCCACTGCCCGTCCTTGAACGTTGCGTCGGTGGTCGGGTTCGGCGGGTAGCGCTTCAGCCAGTGCGCCACCTTCGGGTAGTCCAGGAACACGGAGATCACCTGCTGCTTCGTCGACAGGGCCTTCGACGTGCCGGCGAGGACGCCCGGCGCGAGCGGCGTCGTCACGGTGACGGTGGTCGTGCTCGCCGTCCCCGTCCCCGCAAAGGCCGCCGGCGCGAGAGCGAGAGCGACGAGAACGGCCGCCGACGAGTTTCAGCGCCGGAAGCTCCAGAGCTTGTTGCCGAGAAAGTTGAGCGGCATGACGAGGATCACCGCGACGGCCTGCGAGACGATCTTCCCCCAGCCGAGCCAGTCGAGGAAGATGAGCAGCCACAGCTGGTTGACCGCCAGCGCGACGAGTGCGACGACGAAGAACCGCATCCCCTGCTGCGCGAAGTGCCCCTTTTGCTCTGCGAACGTCCAGTGGCGGTTCCACCAGTAGTTGGACGACGCCGAGACGACGAAGGAGATGAGCGCGGCCTTGTGCGCACCGATGCCGAGCAAGGCCGAATAGACGGCGAGGTTGATGATGTACCCGGTGGCGCCGACCGCCCCGAACTTCGCGAGCTGGACCCAGTTGGGCGCGTGGGTCAGGGCCTGGACGGCGCGAGTCGAGAGGGCTGACACGGCTGCGGCAGGCTAGCGCACGGTCTTGTCGGCCTCGCCTGCGCGGAAGTGCTCGACGACGAGCTGCTTGATCCCCACGATCGACGCCGGCGGGGCGCCCAGGCCGACGGTGAGCATCGGCACCTCGGAGTCGGCAGCCTCGAGCGAGCCGTGGCTGCCGCCGCCGAGGTGGCTCGCGCCTGCCAGATCGAAGAACTCCCAGCCCGGTGCTGCCGAGACGAGCACCTCGCCTGCATTCGGGTTCCGGAGGGCGGCTGCCGCACGCGCGCGTCCGTCGGGGACCTCGTCGAGCAGCGAGTCGTCTTCATCGCCGTCTCGCCGGGCGACGACTCGCCCGTCCTCCTCGAACAGGACGATGCCCGCCGACGGCTCGGCGTCGAACCGCTCGGCGACCGCACGGGGAGCCGAGGTGTAGACCATGGCTGCGCGATTCGAGGCCGTCACGAGATCGTCGCCGGCGTCGAGCCTCGCGGTGCGCTCGACCTTCGACTGCCCGTGGTCGGAACAGACGACCACGGCGTAGCGATCGAGAAACGCGTCCGGCCCGCCGGCCGCCTCCATCAGCGCGGCCACGGCTGCGTCGCTTCGCAGGAGCGCCTCGTGCGACGCGTCCGGGCCGCTCGCATGCGAGGCGTAGTCGTAGTCGGGCAGGTAGTAGACGAGGAAGTCGAAGCCGGCGCGTGTGACGAGCCAGCGCCCGACCCACGCCGCGTAGGCGTCGATCGAGCCGAGCGCACGATTGCGGACGGCAATGGGCGCGCCGGTGCGGTCGCTCTCGTACAGCGAGTAGAAGAAGAACCGAGTCGGCCCGTTGACCGCCGGCACGCCCGGAATCGTCGCGAGGTGCCGGTGGCGCCCGCGATAGCACGTGATGTTGATCGCGCCTGCAATGAGGCCGTCGCCTTCCAGCGCTTCGTAGACCGTCTCGGCGTCCCGGTTCAGGTGGCGCGCGTTCAGGTCGATGACCGTGTCGCGCAGGGAGCGGGTGATCCCTGCCGCGCGGACCGCCCCGAACGACGAGCCGTATTCGACGAGGCGCTGCTCGTCGCGATACCACCAGACGAGATGGGGAATGTGATGGACGTCGGGATGCCCGCCGGTCGCGATCGACGACAGGCACACGGGCGTGAGCGAAGGGAACGTCGAGACTGCGCGCGCGTACGTTCCGTGCTCGAGCAGGTAGCGCAGGGCCGGCGTATCGGCCGCCTCGAACATCGACGGCGTGAGGCCGTCGATGACGATCAGGACGACGGGCTTCGGTAGCGCCAAGCGCTGATGGTTGATCGGTAATTGCCGTCGTCGCGGGGAGGGTCTGCGCCAAGCAGTGTGGTCAACTCGACCGGTGCCAAGGCCGGTGAGCCTTGGTGCCGGGCGAGGGGGCCGCAATGCGCCGCGCGCAGGCCCCCAGCCGCGGCGGCGTTGAATTGCCGATCAACCATCTAGTCGCGGGCGAGCGATCGGAGCCCGGCATGACGATCCGGCGCACGGCGGCGCAGGCGCAGGCCGAGCAGCGGGACCGCGAGCGCCTCGAGATAGCCGACGACCGGGACGAAGGCGAGCGCGACGCCCGCCAGAGACGCCAGCCCGAGCAGCGTGGCGGTCCCGCCGCGCGTGCCTCCGCGCCTGAGCGCACCCGTGACGAGCGGCATCGCACCGATCGCCCCGCAGAGCGCAGCCGACCGCGCCGCCTACGGCTTCGGGCCAGCCCCACACGAAGAATCCGAGCGCTGCGGCGGCCACCGCCGCGAGCGCCGCACCGACGAGCGAGCCGCCGGGTGAGCGCCACCGCGAGCACGCCGAGCGACGTTCCGACGCCGACGAGGATCCCGACCGTGTACCAGGTGCCCATCTAGCTCCCGAGCCGATCCATCAACGCAAGTGTGAAGGCTGCCGCCCGGGCGCCGTCGACCACGCGATGGTCGAACGTGAGGCTGAGATTGCCCATCGGGCGCACGGCGATCTCGCCGTCTCGGACGACCGGGCGCGGCCCGATGCGGTGCACGCCGAGGATCGCGACCTCCGGATAGTTGATCAGCGGCGTCACGAAGAGCCCCGCGAGCTTGCCGGCGCTCGTGACCGTGAAGGTCGAGCCGCGAAGTTCTTCGGGCGCGAGTCTCCCCTCGCGCGCCTTCGCTGCCAGCTCGTCGACGTCCGCTCGAAGCTCCGCGACAGCGCGGGTGTCGCAGCCGCGAACGACGGGAACGACGAGCCCCTGGTCGGTCTGCACTGCGACGCCGAGGTCGTAGCGCTCGAGATAGACGATGTCGTTTCCCTCGAGCCGCGCGTTGAGCTCCGGGAACTCGCGCAGCGTCAGGGCGGCAGCTTGCAGCACGGTCGGCAGAAGCAACGCGAGGTCGACGGCCGAGAAATCGCACTCCTCGACATACGTGACCGCCGGGATCTCGCGGTGCGCACGGGTGAGGTGCTCGACGATCTGGCGGCGCACTCCGCGCACGGGCTCGCGACGACCTTCCGACGCGTGCGGAGCCGCACGCCGCCCGCACGTCGTCCTCGGTAATTCGTCCGCCCGGGCCGCTCGCCGAGACCGACGCGAGGTCGACCCCGAGCTCCTGCGCGATGCGACGGACGAGCGGTGTCGCCTGCACCCGGTCGGGAGCCGACGGCGCAGCGGCGACCGCGCCGTCCCCGATCACGACGAGCACCGCACCGACCGGCGCCACCTCGCCTTCGGCGACCAGGATCCGCGTGACCTTCCCGGCGGCGGGCGACGGGATCTCGACCGTCGTCTTGTCGGTCTGGATCTCGACGAGCGGCGCGTCCTCGACGATCTCGTCGCCCTCCGCGACGAGCCACCGCGCGACCTCGCCCTCCGTCAGGCCCTCGCCCAGGTCCGGCAATTTGAACTCATAGGCCACCTGCTGGAAGGTAGATGATTCGTCCCGCCCGGATTGCCGCCAAGCGGGACGAATCATCGAACACGTGGACGGCCGACCCACGAGCCGGCCGGGACGATCAGGACCCGCAGGCCCTCACCCGCGCGCCAGAGCGAGACCGCCTGCTCGTCGCCGCCCAGCGTGGCGGCGATCTCGCGCGGAACGTAGCCCGCCTGCAGCGTCCGGTCGGCATTCCAGATCGCGACGGCCTGCGGATCGTGCTCGTTCTCGGGCTCGGCGACGAGCGCCACGCGCAGACCCGGATCGAACGAGCGGTCGGCGACCGCCTCGGGTCGGAACGAGACGCCGGCAACCGCGATGACCACGATCCGCGGGTCCTCCCAGCTCACCGCGAGGCCGGTCTCGGCGTCACGAAGGTGGTAGCCCGCCCCACGCCGGTCGCGCTCGAGCCAGAGCCTGAGCCGCTCGCTCACGCCGTCAGGCGAGGAGCGACCGCACCGCAGCGGCGACGCGCTCGGCCGACGGCACGTAATAGTCCTCGATCGTCCAGTACGGATACGGGACGTCGTAGCCGGTGACGCGCAGCACCGGGCCCTGCAGGTCGAAGATCGACTTCTCGGCGATGAGCGCCGCGAGCTCGGCCCCGAACCCTGCGGTGCGTGGTGCTTCGTGGACGATCACGACGCGGCCGGTCTTGCGGACCGAGGCGAGGATCGTCTCCTCGTCGAGCGGCCGGAGCGATCGCACATCGAGGATCTCGCACGATGCGTCGACCTGCTCGGTCGCGCGCTCGCAGACCGCGACCATGGCGCCGTACGCGATCAGCGTCACGTCGTCCCCCGGCCGCGCGATGCGAGCCTGGCCGAGCGGCACGACGTAGTCGCCTTCCGGCACCTCGCCGCGCGACGTGCGGTAGACGAGCTTCGGCTCGAAGATGACCACCGGGTCGGGATCGCGAATCGCGGCGGCCAGCAAACCCTTCGCGTCCGCCGGCGTCGATGGAATCGCGACCTTGATGCCCGGCGTGTGGACGTAGTACGCCTCGGGCGAGTCGTCGTGCAGCTCGGGCGCGCGGACGCCTCCGCCGTAGGGCATGCGAATCGTGATCGGGAACTCCATGCGTCCGCCGGTGCGCCAGCGATAGCGGCCCACGTGCGTGATCAGCTGGTCCAGGCAGGGATAGGAGAACGCGTCGTACTGCATCTCGCAGACCGGCCGCCAGCCGGCCATGCACAGGCCCACCGCGGAGCCGAGGATGCCGGCCTCGGCCAGCGGCGTGTCGACGCAGCGGTTCGGGCCGAAGCGGTCGAGCAGTCCGGCCGTCGCGCGAAAGACGCCGCCTGCGCGGCCGACGTCCTCGCCCAGCACGAGCACGTCCGGGTCGCGCTCGAGCTCGACGTGCAACGCGTCGTTGACGGCTTCGACCAGGGTCAGCTCAGCCATTGCGAATGTTCCCGGGCGGGTCGACGTAGGCGTGCGTGAAGAGCAGCTCGGGGTCTCCGGGAGGCTCGGCCTCGGCCGCCGTGATTCCGGCGCGGAGCGCGGCCTCGGCCTCCGCCCGCGTCGACGCGGCGAGCTCGTCGCCGAGGAGGCCGAGCCGCCGCAGGAAACGCTCGTACTGGCCGAGGCATTCGCGTGCGCGCTCCTGCTCGACGCGTTCCTGGTCGATGTAGGCGCGCGGATCGTCAGCCGTCGCATGCGGCGCAGCGCGGTAGTGGACGGCCTCGATCAGCGTCGGTCCGCCGCCGGCCCGGGCGCGCTCGACGGCGGTTCGCGCGGCCTCGTGGACCGCGAGGACGTCGAGCCCGTCGACCCGAACGCCGGGGATGCCGTACCCGGCTGCCTTGTCTGCGAGCGTCTCGGCGCGCGTCTGCGCCTCGACCGGCGTCGAGATCGCCCAGCCGTTGTTGTTGCAGACGAAGACGACGGGAGCGTCCATCACAGCTGCGAAGTTCACGCCCTCGTGGAACGCGCCCTCGCTGGTCGCGCCGTCGCCGAAGAACGCCATCGCCACCGTGTCCTCGCCGCGGAGCTTCTTCCCCCACGCGAGGCCGGTCGCGTGCGGAAGGTGCGTCGCGATCGGGACGCAGATCGAGGCGACGTTCCAGTCGGCCGGGCTCCACCAGCCCGACGGGTGGCCGCGCCACCACTGCAGGATCGTCTCGACGGGCATGCCGCGCACGAGGCCGATCGCCGACTCGCGATACGACGGGAAGATCCAGTCGGAGTCACGCAGCGCGAAGGTCGCGCCGGCCTGGATCGCCTCGTGATTCCAGAAGATCGCGTACGTGCCGATGCGCCCTTGCCGGTGATAGACGACGGACCGCTCGTCGTAGGTGCGGAGCAGCACCATGCGGCGATAGAGCTCGAGCAGGTCGAGCTCGGTGAGGCCGTCGGGGGCAGCGTCGGCATCCAAGCGCCGGAGGGCGTCAGTGGCCGCCATGCGGCCGGAAAGCTACCGGAGTTCCCGGGCCTGCCACGCAATCTGGTCGTCGAACGAGCGGCGGCTCATCCCGTGGCCTGTCTCGTACCAGCGGACGCGCGGATGATCGGGCGCGGCGGCGATCAGCGCGAGTAGCTGAGCGTGGGGCACGACCTCGTCCTCGGTGCCGGCCTGGAAGAAGAGGGGCGCATGCGCCTTGCGGATCCAGTAGGTCGGGACGGCCGAGCCGCGCCCGGAGACGATCCCGACCGCCTTCAGGCGCGGGTCGTCGCCGGCCAGGATCGCGGCGGTCTGCGCGCCCAGCGAGAAGCCGACGACTCCGAGTCGCTTGGGGTCGACGTCCGCCCGGGCGGCGAGCACATCGAGTGCGCGGCGCGCATTGACGACGAGCGGCCTGAACGTCTGCGCGTCGTTCGGCTGCGAGATCGTCATCGTCACGAACCCGCGGCCCGCGAGCTCGGCTGCCGTCAGGAGCAGGTCCTCGCGGTTGCCGCCGCTCCCGTGCAGGAACAGGACCGCGGGATGGCGGCCGCCGCTTCGCGGGACGATCACGAAGGCGTTGACCCGGCCGGCGCCCACGTAGGACACGACGTGCACTGCCATCTTCGGCCCCGAGAGCGCGACGCCGGAATCGCGGACGGCGAGCGGGCGGGCGGAGTCGTAGGCGAACGGATCCGGCGCGGGCTTGCCGCCGCACCCGGCCAGGAGTACGACGGCCGCGCTACACCAGAACAGAGACCGCATCGCGCCTCGCCTCGAACACGGCCTCGGCGACGTCGCCGAGGTCCTCGCCGTCGGCCTGCAGCGGCAGCGGGCGGTCGGCGCGGACGACGATCCGGTCGAGGTCGTGGCCCGAGACGATGTCCGCCGCCTCCATCTGCCCACGCCCGCGCAACATGTATCCGGCGAGGCGCGGCACATCGCGAGCGCGAACACCTTCGCGGAGCAATGAAGTCGATGCCTGCCTTCGAACGTTACGGTCGGGGCGACGTGCAGCGCGACGGAGCCGGCGTAGGAGTACGGATCGCCGTTCGCGACGAGGATGAAGGCAGCTCGTCCGAAGTCTTCGATCTCGATCTGCGGGCCCCACCGGCCGCGGCGCTCGAGCAGCATCTTGGCGACCGTTCGCGCAAAGGCCAGGTCGCCGGGACGCGCGCCCCCGGCGTCACGGCCGAGCTGGTCGAGCCGCCGCACCGCCTCGCCGTCGAAGCCGAGGCCGGCCGAGAAGCAGAAGCGGCGGCCGTTCACCGAGCCGAGCGTGATTCTGCGCGTGCGCCCGTCGGCGAGAGCCCGGGCGAGCGTCCGCGCGGCTTCGACCGGGTCGCGCGGGACGCCGAGCGCCCGCGGCAGGACGCTCGTCCCGCCGCCGGGCAGGAAGCCGAACGGGACGCGCCCGTCCGCGCCGTTCAGCGCCTCGTTGTACGTGCCGTCACCGGAGAAGACGAGGATCGCGTCGGCGTCCGCGGCAAGCTCCTTCGCCAGCTCGGTCGCGTGGCCGCTGCGCTGCGTGAACGCCGTCTGCAGCTCGACGCGCTCGCGGAGCGCGCGCTCGACGGCGCCGATCCGCTCACCCGTGACGTGCGTCGAGTACGGATTGACGATGAGGGCCGCACGCTTCACCGGCACGAGCATGCCACGCGCTCGAGCCGGGAGCGCCTACCGCGTCGAGTAGCCGCGCATGCCGTCGAGCAGCGCGGCGAGGAGCCGGTCGCCGAGGGCGTCGGTATCGGCGCCCGGACGGAGCCACGTGTACGCCCAGTTCGCCGCCGAGAGGAAGAGGAGCGCGGCCGTCGCGACGTCGAGGTCGGTGCGCAGCTCGCTGCGTTCGACGCCGTCACGGAAGAGGTCGCGCACGCGCTCCTCGTAGCGCCGGCGCTCTGCGACGAACCGTTCGCGCCGCTCGCCCTCGAGGTAGCGCCACTCCCGTACGAACACCGTTGCCACATCGAGCTGGCCGGAGACGACGGCGAGATGCGCGCGCAGCGCGAGCCGGATCCGCTCGGCGGCCGGGGCCTCGGCCGGGACGGTGTCGAGCGCGGCGTGGAACGCGTCGGCTCCCTCGTTCGCGACCTCCCAGAGCAGGTCTTCCTTCGAGGCGATGTGGTGGTAGAGGGAGGGCTTCTGGACGCCGAGCTCGCCCGCCAGGTCGGCGAGCGACGTGCCCAGGTAGCCGCGCTCGGCGAAGAGCCGGGCGGCGATGCGGGTCAGCTCCTCGCGCCTCGCGGACATCTATAGTGACCAGACTAACGATCGGTCGGTAGGGAGGTCACGTGGACGCTCGTACGCAGGAGTTTCTCGCCTACGTCCAGGAGGGCGGGCAGGTCGAGGCGACGGACTGGCTGCCGGCCGAGTACCGGCAGAAGCTCGTCAAGTTCATCGAGATGCACGCCAACAGCGAGCTGATGGGCGTGCTGCCGGAGCGCGAGTGGATTCTCAAGGCGCCGACGCTCCAGCGGAAGCTCGCGCTGACCGCGAAGGTTCAGGACGAGGTCGGCCACGCCCAGCTCATCTACCGGGTCGCCGAGGACCTCGGGAAGCCGCGCGACGCGATGTTCGAGGACCTTATCTCGGGCAAGGCGAAGTTCCACAACGTCTTCCACTACCCGACCTCCACCTGGGGAGACGTGGGGGTCATCGCCTGGCTCGTCGACGCGGCGGCGATCATCTCGCAGAAGGCGCTGCTCAAGTGCTCGTACGCGCCGTACGCGCGGATCATGAAGAAGATCTGCTGGGAGGAGTCGTTCCACATCCTCCACGGCCGCGACGTGATCCTCGCGATGATGACCGGCACCGACGTCCAGCGCGAGCTCGTGCAGGAGGCGGTCACCCGGTGGTGGGGCCCGCTGATGCAGTTCCACGGCAACCCGATTCCGCGCGACGAGGATCCGATGTACGTCTGGCGGATCAAGTCCCAGGGCAACGAAGAGGCGCGGCAGCAGTTCCTCGAGGGCTATGTCCCGCAGATCTGGGAGCTCGGGCTGACGGTTCCCGATCCGAACCTCCACCGCACCGACGAGGGCGTCTGGGAGTACTCGGAGCCGGACTGGGACGAGCTCAAGTCGGTCGTGACCGGCCACGGGCCGCGCTCGCAGGACAGGCTCGCCCTTCGCCGCCGCTTCCTCGAGCAGGAACAGTGGGTCCGCGACGCGCTCGCCGCATGACCATTTTCGAGGTCTTCCGGCAGGAGAGGAAGGGCCAGCCGTTCGCGCATGCGGGGTCGGTCGAGGCGCCCGACCCGGCATTCGCCGAGACGTGGGCGCGCGAGCAGTACGGGCGCCGCGGCGAGTCGGAGGCGCTCTGGCTCGTCCCGCGCGAGACGATCCATGCGATCACCGAATGGGCCGACGAGTTCGACCTCAAGTACCGCCGCGTCGACGGCTACTCGATCAAGACGCGATTGAAGGAGGCACGTGAACGCGCGGGCGTCGCTGATCCTGAGCCTCGCTGACGACGAGCTGATTCTCGGCTGGCGCGACTCGGAGTGGACGGGAATCGCGCCGACCCTCGAGGAGGATGTCGCGTTCTCGTCGATCGCACAGAACGAGATCGGACACGCGCGCGCACTGTACGAGCTCGCCGCCGATGAGCTCGGCGCCGAGGCCGACGCGCTCGCGTTCGACCGCGCGCCCGCCGACTACCGCTGCGCGCCGCTCGTCGAGCTGCGCCTGCTCGACGACTGGGCGCACACGATCGCGCGCCGCTATCTGTACGAGGAGGCCGACCGGGTCCGGATCGAGGCGCTGAAGGAATCCGACGATGCCGAGCTGGCCGGCCTCGCGGCGAAGATCGACCGCGAGGAGGTCTACCACCGGCTGCACGCCGAGCTCTGGGCGGCGCGGCTGCACGACGAGCCGCGGTTCACCGCGGCCGTCGAGGAGCTCTGGCCGTATGCGCTCGGCGTGTTGGAGCTCGAACAGCGGGACGAGTTGGCGCGGCGGGTCGGTCTTGGTGCCAACTTGGCACAAGCTCACGAGCGCGGCTCGCATACGGCCGAGCTCGAGTCGCTGTGGGAGGAGATGACCGAGGTGCGGCGCTCCATCCCGGGCGCGCAATGGTGACCGCCGACGCGGTCTGGGCGGCGATCGACGAGATCCCCGATCCCGAGATCCCGGTCATCTCGCTGGTCGATCTCGGGGTCATCCGCACCGTCGACGTCGACGGCCGCCGGGTGCGGATCGAGCTGACGCCGACGTTCCTCGGCTGCCCCGCGCTGGAGGCGATGCAGCGCGCGCTCGAGGAGAAGGTCGCGGCACTCGGCGGCGAGCCGGAGGTGGCCATCATCCGCGACGACTCCTGGTCGACCGACCGAATCACCGCAGCCGGCCGGGAGAAGCTGCGCGCCGCCGGGTTCGCGCCGCCGGCACCGCGGGCTGCGGGGACGACGACGCTCGTGCAGCTCCAGTCGAAGGCGTTCCGCTGCCCCTACTGCGGCTCGACCGAGACGAGGCTCGAGAACATCTTCGGCCCGACCCCGTGCCGCTCAATCCGCTGGTGCGAAAGCTGCCGCCAGCCGTTCGAGCAGTTCAAGACGATCTAGCCGCCGGTCCTGTCGGAGTGACACCGCCGCGGAAGCGGTAGAGTCGCACCCAGTCTCAGCAGGAAGGACGAAGGCCTGTGCCCAGGCGCCCACCTGAGTTTCAGTGGCCGATCAACCCGGTGTTCGAGCCGCCGCCGGAGGATCCACCGCCGGACAACCCGATGCTGGCGCGAGCGAGCGTCACGTTCCACACGAACGACGACGACAAGGACCACGACACCGCGGTCGGCGTCTATGTCGTTCTCCGTGACGAGACGATCGCCTACATCTACGACGAGTTCGGGCACTTCCCAGACCAGAGCGACTCAGGCCCGTACACGCTTCTGCTCATGCACAGGCTGCCGCGGCACGCGATTCGGCAGGCGAAGGTCGTCGTCGGGATCGATCCCGTCATGGGACCGATCGGCGGGGCCGGGGATACCTGGCGGTTCAACTTCGTGCTCGACTTCCTGTTCGAGGACGGGAGCCATCAGCTCTGCAAAGCGAGCCGGCTCGAGGTCTCGACCTGGAATCGGAGCCACGAGTTCGCGGTCGAGTAGCGGCAGGAGGTCGAGATGCCCGACAGCGCAGTCCTGACGAGAGCGAGTGTCACATTCCAGACGAACGACGAGGACAAGGACGACTCCACGCTGCTGGACGTCACCGTCGCGCTGATGGACGGGACTGTCGTGGCGCAGGTGTCGGACTTCTTCGGCACGTTCCACGACAACAACGAGGACGGCCCGTTCGATCTCGAACTCGTCGACCCGAGGACGCGCGGCGAGTTGAAGGGCGGCAACGTCACGCTCAAGATCGGTCCGGACGGGAACGACACATGGCGGTTCAACTTCTTCCTCGATCTTCTGTTCGACGACGACGCCCACCTGATCGCATGGGCCAAAGGGCTCGAACTCAGCGACTCGCAGCAGGAGCAGTCGTTCGGGGTCGAGTAGTTACGCCTCGGGTCGACGGACGGCGAGTAAGCTCCCGCCGTGGCGCACATTCGCATCCTCTACTGCCCCGTCTGACACGGCTACGACGAGCGGGCCGCGAGTCTCGTGGCCGAGTTGAACGGCACCGCTCACACGGCGGAGATGCGCGAAGGTGCAAAGAGCCAGTTCGACGTCCTGATCGACGACGAGCTCACGTTCTCCAAACAGCGAGAGGGACGCTTCCCAGAGCTGGCCGAGATTCTCACAGCACTCGCCTAACGCAGACTCAACGTGAGCGGCGCTACCCTCGCGCACGATGCGCCGCCTTCCAATCGTCGTTCTCTTCGCGCTCGCCGTCTCGGCGTGCGGCGGCTCCTCGGACTCCTCGTCGAAGCGCACCACCTCGACGGTCGCATCCGGGGTGTCGATGCAGGCTTACGTCACCGCCGGCAACAACGTCTGCATGGCGGCCGACCGGCGCATCGTCAAGCTCGGCCGCCTCTCACGCGACCCCAAGGGCTGGGCCCGGACCGCCGTCGCCGCGCGCACGGCGATCGGGGAGATGCGCCAGGTGACCCCGCCGGCGGCGCGGCGGCAGTCGTTCGAGCAGATGATCCACTATGCAAGCGCCCTGGCCCTCTCGGTACAGGAAGTGCACGACGCGCTCGTCAAGCACAACATCGACACCGCCGCGGCGGCGCAGTTCGCGGCGGCCCAGCTTCAGGACAAGGTGCACGAGTTCGCCAAGAACGCCGGGCTCACGTTCTGTCAGCAGTCGCTGACGAACTGGCCGGCGTAACCGTCGAGACGTACTCGTTCGCCAGGGTCGGGTAGCGGTCGGTGACCAGCAGGAGGTAGCCGAGCGTCTGCACCTGGAAGCGCAGGCAGTAGGCGCCCAGGCGCTGGAGCCCGGCGGGGATGCGCCCGGTCGCCAACCCGACGAACCAGGCGAGGAGAGCGACGACCGAGATGACCGTGTTCAGCACGTAGGTGAAGATCAGCGCGGGCACCGCCAGCACGAGGCGCAGCAGGATCGTCCACCGCCGCTGCGGAGCCGGCGGGTCGATTCGCAGGTCGACCGGGTACGTTCCGGCCCAACCGCGGAACTTGGGAAACGGGTCGGCGAGCAGATAGGTGTACGCGGTCACGTGGACCACGTACCGCAGATAGCGCTCGAACCAGGCGCGCAACGGCCGCGGCGTCTGGCCGCGAACGAGCGCGATGAACCAGTTGACGATCGCGACGACCAGGGCGAGGAGCGTCCACAGATACATCAGGTACACGTGCGGGATGGCGAGCACCCACCGGAGCAGGACGGTCAGTCGCCAGCGATCTCGGTCGTCGTCGTTGACGAGTGTGATCGGGTGCGGGCGTTCGACGTCGGCGCCCGTGAAGGCCGGCTCCCGCTTCTCGAGAAAGGCGGCGACGCCCTCGCGGAAGTCGTGTGTCTGGGTCAGCTCGGACTGCGTGGCGGCCTCACGCTCGAGCTGCTCGGCGAACGATGCGGTCTCGGCCTCGTCGAGCAGCTCCTTCGTGCGCCACACGGCTCTCGTCGGCATCGCCGCGTAGAGCGCCGCCACCTCGTTCGCACGGTGCATCAGCTCGTCGGCGGGAACGACCTCGTTGACGACGCCCCACTCGCGCGCCTCGACCGCCGGTAGCCGGCGCCCGGTCGTGAGCCACTCGAACGCTCGAGTCGTGCCGAGCAGGCGGCGCGCGAGCCAGGTTGAGCCCGAGTCGGGCACGAGGCCGATGTTGATGAACGCCGGCACGAAGCTCGCCGAGTCGGCGGCGATCCGGATGTCGCAGGCGAGCGCCAGCGACAGGCCGGCCCCCGCTGCAGGGCCATTGACCGCCGCGATCACGGGCTTCTCGAGGGCGCGGATCGCGAGCACGTTGCGGTGATAGTTCCGGCGCAGGTTGTCGGCGACGTCACCCGCGCCCGCCGAGAACTCCTGCAGGTCCTGCCCGACGCAGAAGCCGCGTCCGGCCCCGGTGATCACGACAGCGCGGATCGTCGGGTCCTTCGCCCGCTCGAGCCCGGCGGCAAGCCCTGCGTGCACGGAGCGGTTGAGCGCGTTCAGGACCTCCGGCCGGTTGAGCGTGATCGTCAAGACCGGGCCCTCGCGGGTCACCTCAACGTCGGCCACGGTCGCACCATAACGACGTCTTCCGACGGGACACGCCTCGCCGAGCCACGTCCGGTGTCAGACACCGAAACAGAAGTGCAACGGAAGACGAACGAAAGTGCAACGCGGTCGGCGCAAACCATTGCGGCGCCTGGACGGCGGTCTGGACACGTCCGGTGTCAGACACGGCCTGCGCGCTCCCGTAGAGTCGCGACGATGGAGAGCCGCTACGACGCCTTTCCGAGCCTTGCGCTCGACCGCCCGGCGCCGCACGTGCTTCGGCTGACCCTGTCCGCGCCCGGGCGGTTGAACGCCGTCAGCGGGACGATGCACCGCGAGCTTGCCGCCGTCTGGCGCGCGATCGGCGAGGACGACGAGACCCGCGCCGTCCTCGTGCGCGGCGCCGACGGCGCGTTCAGCGCGGGCGGCGACCTCGACCTCGTGCTCGAGATCGCCTCCGACTTCGAGACCCGCCGGCGCGTCTTTCACGAGGCGCGCGACCTCGTCTACAACGTGCTCGACTGCCCGAAGCCGATCGTCTCCGCGATCACCGGGCCCGCCGTCGGTGCAGGGCTCGCCGTCGGCCTGCTCGCCGACATCTCGATCGCGACCCCGAACGCACGCATCGTCGACGGACACACGAAGCTCGGCGTGACCGCCGGCGACCACGCCGCGATCGTGTGGCCGCTTCTGTGCGGGATGGCGAAGGCCAAGTACCACCTGCTCCTGTGTGAACCGGTCGACGGTGTCGAGGCGGAGCGGCTCGGCCTCGTGTCGCTCTGCGTGCCCGAGGACGAGCTCGAGGAGCGTGCGCTGGCGATCGCCGTGCGTCTCACCGAGGCTTCGCAACCGGCGATCCGCCACACGAAGCTGGCGCTGAACAACTGGCTCCGCGTCGCCGGGCCGGCGTTCGACGCGTCCCTCGCGCTCGAGTTCCTCGACATGACAGGCCCCGACGTCCGCGAGGGCGTAGCCGCGGTGCGCGAGAAGCGCCCGCCGCGCTTCTAGGCGAGCGAGACGAACTCGACCGTCGGCTGCGGGAAGCCCCGCTTGTAGGCGTCCTTGCCGGTCGCCATGAACTCGTCGCTTCGCGCGGCGGCCTTGAACGACTCGTCGTCCGCGAACTCCCATTCGGCGAAGTACCGATGCGCGGGCTCGCCCATCGGGGCTCCGAACACCGGGCCGTGGCGGAAGGTCGCACCGGGGACGAGCCGGCACAGCTCCGCGTGCTCCTCATACTCCCGGCCGTCAGGCGCCTCGCCGTACAGTACGACCACTCTGACCACCTTGTCCCCTTTCGGTCGGAAGAACTCTGTCGAGGAGAGGAGCGTAACCATGGCCGGGAAGATCGTTCACTTCGAGGTGCCCGCGGGGGACGCCGACCGCGCAAGCGGCTTCTACAGCGGCCTGTTCGGCTACGAGATCGGCGGCAGCGGGATGGAGGGGATCGACTACCGCATGTTCCAGTCCGCAGAGGACCAGGGAGGCGCGATCATGCCGTCGGAGAGCGCGGGCTCCGGGCTGATCGTCTACCTGGACACCGACGACATCGACGCATCGGTCGCGAAGGTGCGCGAGCTCGGGGGATCCGCAGAGGACAAGCAGCCGGTGCCGACGCACGGCTGGTTCGCCTCGTGCAAGGACACCGAAGGCAACAGCTTCAGCCTCTGGCAGGCGGATCCGAACGCAGCGTGACGTCGACTCTCGGCGGTGCGTTCCGCACACCGGCGTGGATGTGGCTGGGCGGCGTGATGGGGCTACGGTCGTCGGCACGATCACGTTCGCCCAGCCGCGCATCGGAGCGACGGCGACGATCGGGTCCTGATCGCGGGCCAGCTCATCTCGGCGGCGCGGGCCGCCGGCATCCTGCTGCTGGGAATCGGCGCAGGCCTCTCGCTCGTTCGTTAGCGGGTGAGTCAACAGGGCAAGGTCTGGGCCGCGCTGGTCACGGTCTACGTGATCTGGGGGTCCACGTACCTCGGGATCGCGTACGCCGGCGAGACGATCCCGCCGCTCTTCGCGGCCTCGACGCGCTTCATCACCGCCGGCGTGCTGATGTTCGGCGTCGTCCGACTGCGCGGCGGCTCGCTGCGCATCACTCGGCGGGCACTGCTCTCGTGCATCCTGATCGGCGCGTTGCTCCCGGGCGCGAACGCGGTCCTCTTCGTCGCCGAGCGCAACGTCCCGACGGGGCTCGCCTCGCTGATCATCGCGTCCGTCCCGCTCTGGGTCGTGGTGCTCCGCCTCGCCGGGCATGAGCGGTTGCCGTGGCCCGCGCTCGCTGGAGTCGGCGTCGGATTCGCCGGTGTCGCGATCCTGGCGCAGCCATCCGGCGGCGCGAAGCTCTGGGGCATAGCCCTGTGCCTCCTGTCGGCCGTGATGTGGGCCACTGGGTCGGTCCTGTCGGCACGGATCGAGATGCCTGCGGACACGTTCTCCGCCACGGCCTACGAGATGCTCGCCGGCGGCCTGCTGCTGTTCCCGCTCTCGCTCTTGACCGTTCACGATTTCTCGCCGTCGACGACCTCGATCCTCGGTTGGATCTACCTCGTGATCGCCGGCTCGATCGTCGGCTACACCGCCTACGTCTGGCTGCTCCAGAACGCGCCGCTCGGGCTCGTGTCGACGTACGCGTACGTGAACCCGGTCGTGGCGATCGCGCTCGGCGTGCTGTTCCGCGGTGAGCAGCTGACCTGGAGACTCGTCGGGGGCGCCGCGATCGTCGTGGTCGCCGTCGCGCTCGTCGTGCGGCAGGAGCCACCGTCCGCCACGCATCCGGAGGAAGGGGTGCGCTAGTCCTAGAGACAGATGTCGTCGGGGCTGACGGGCACCCGGACGAGCGGGCGCCCCGTCGCAGCCCGCAGAGCAGCGACGATTGCCGCCGTCGAGACGACGGTCGGCGGCTCGCCCACGCCCTTGACGCCGTACGGCGCGTCGGGCTCCGGATCCTCGATCAGCACCGATTCCACCGGGGGCATGTCGAGCGCCGTCGGGATCAGGTAGTCGGTGAAGCTCGCGTTCGTGATCAGGCCGTCACGCGTCTGGATCTCCTCCATCAACGCCAAGCCGAGGCCCTGCGCCGTGCCGCCCTCGATCTGCCCCTCGACCTGCTGCGGGTTGACCGCCTTGCCGACGTCCTGCGCCGCGCCGATCCAGACGACGCGCGTCAGTCCCAGATCGACGTCGACCTCGACGACCACTTTCATCGCGCACGCGGCGAACGCGACATGCGCCCGCTCTCCGGTGATCTGCCCCGTCTCCGGGTCGAGCGGCGTCGTGCGGGGATGGCGATAGATCCGCTCGACGTCGATCTCCTCGCCCGGCCGGCGCGCCTGCTCCTCGATCGCAGCACGGCAGGCGTCGCGGACGGCCCCGGCGGCCATCCACGTCATGCGCGACGCGGACGCCGAACCGGCCGAATCGACCGTCGCCGTCTGGCCCGGCGCGAGCCTCACGTCGTCGAGCCCGAGCTCGGTGCGCGCCACCTGGAGGATGACGCCCGTGACGCCCTGACCGACCTCGGCCGCCGCGCAGTGCACCTCGGCCGAGCCGTCGTCCAGCAGCCGGACGCGCGCGGCGCAGTAGTCGTCGAAGCCCTCCGAGTACGCGATGTTCTTGTAGCCGACGGCGAAGCCGACTCCGCGCCGCACCCCTTCGCCATGCGTCGTGTTCCCGGCGCCGCCGGGCAGCCGCAGCGGATCGCGGGGCAGTTGCTCGGGCGGCGGTGGCTCGAGCGCGGCGGCCGCGCGGATCGTCTCGGCGATCGGCAGCGAGCCCGTGATCGGCTGGCCCGTCGGCAGGACGTCGCCGGGCTCGAGCGCGTTGAGGAGCCGCAGCTCGATCGGGTCGATGTCGAGAGCGGCGGCGAGCTTGTCCATCTGCGCCTCGGAGGCGAAGCACGTCTGGACGGCGCCGAATCCGCGCATCGCGCCGCAGGGCGGATTGTTCGAGTAGACGCAGGTCGAGTCGATCAGGGCGTTCGGCGTCTCGTACGGGCCGGCCGCGAACGAGGCGGCGTTCGACGTGACGGCCGTCGAGCTCGAGGCGTAGGCCCCGCCGTCGAGCAGGATCCGCATCCGCACGTTCACGAGCTTCCCTTCGCGTGTCGCGCGGTGCTCGCACCAGATCTTGGCCGGATGCCTGTGCACATGACCCGTGAACGACTCCTCGCGGTTGTAGACGATCTTGACCGGGCGGTTCGTGTGCAGCGCGAGCAGCGCACCGTGCACCTGCATCGACAGGTCCTCGCGGCCGCCGAACGCCCCGCCGACACCGGCGAGATGGATCCGCACCTGCTCGACGGGCAGACCGAGGCACGGTGCGACCTGCGCCCGGTCGACGTGCAGCCACTGCGTGGCGACGTAGATGTCGACGCCGCCTTCGGCATCGGGCACCGCGAGACCCGACTCGGGCCCGAGGAAGGCCTGATCCTGGATGCCGATCTCGTAGACGCCCTCGACGCTGACGTCGCCGGGCGCCTCGGGGTCGCCGTGCCTGATCACCATGTGCCGCACGACGTTCGGACGGTCGTCTTCGAGGTAGCCGTGCCCCCTGGTCGGCCGGTCCGGGTGGAGATCGGCCAGCTCGGTCGCGCGCTCCATGTCGGCCACCGGCTCGAGCGGCTCGTAGTCGACGCGAATCTCCTCGGCTGCGCGTCGTGCCTGCTCGGGATGCTCGGCTGCGACGAGCGCGACCGGCTCGCCGTAGTAGAGGACGCGGTCGGCCGCGAGCACCGGTTGGTCTGTGAACTCGAGCCCGTACGTCTTCTGGCCGGGGACGTCGGCGTGCGTGAGAACGGCGTGGACTCCCGGCATCGAGACTGCCCGAGAGATGTCGATCTCACGAATGCGCGCGTGCGCATGCGGGCTGCGCAGGGTGTGGCCCCAGAGCATCCCCGGCACGATCAGGTCGCTTGCATACGCGAACTCGCCCTTCACCTTCGGCGGCGCGTCGACCCGTGGAACGAGCTCGCCGACCTTCCCGGCCTGCAGCTGCCTGCCTGCGGTCCGAGTCACACGTGCACCGCGGCCAGCCGAACGGCGTCGAAGATCTTCGCGTAACCGGTGCAGCGGCAGAGGTTGCCCGAGAGAGCCTCGCGGATCTCGTCGTCCGACGGATTCGGAGTGCGCCGGAGCAGGTCGACGGTCGCGACGACGAGCCCCGGCGTGCAGAAGCCGCACTGCACTGCGCCCGCCTCGACGAACGCCTGCTGCACGGGATGCAGCACCTCGCCGTCGGCAAGCGCCTCGACGGTCGTCACGTCATGGCCGTCGGCCTGTGCCGCGAGCACGAGGCACGCGCAGACGAGCGTCCCGTCCAGCAGGACCGAGCACGAGCCACATTCTCCCTGCTCACAGGCGTTTTTCGCGCCTGGAAACCCGAGCTTCTCGCGCAGCGCAAAGAGCAGCGACTCGCCTTCCCAGCAGTCAGCCTGATGCTCCTCGCCGTTGATCCTGACGGCGATCCTCATACCAGCACCCGCTTCAGCGCCCGCGCGGTCAACACCTGCAGCGCATGGCTGCGGTACCGCTCCGACCCGCGCACGTCGTCGATCGGCGAGGCAGCGGCCGCGACGCGTTCGGCGAAGGAATCAGCCTCCTCGCGGGGGGCGGTCACCAGGACCGGCCTCGGCGAGGCCGATCCGAAGCACGCCCGCAATTCGTCACCGGCCGAGACGGCGAGCGAGACGACGGCGATCACCATCGCGTTGCGCGGGCCGACCTTCATGAACGTCTGCGGACGACCCGTCGGCGCCAACCGGACGGCTGTGATCAGCTCGTCTGGCTCGAGCGCGTTTCGCTTCACGCCCGTGATGAACTCGACCACCGGAATGGTGCGCACGCCGCGCGTCGACGCGCATTCGACCTCGGCGCCGTCGATGACCAGCGGCGGGAGCGCATCGCCCGCCGGCGACGCTGTGCCGAGATTGCCACCAATCGTGCCCCGGTTTCGGATCTGCGGCGAGCCGACGGTGCGCGATGCCTCCGCCAGCGCCGGCAGGACGTCGCGAAGCTCGCCATGCTCGATCTCGGCGTAGGTCACGCCGGAGCCGAGCCGAAGCGTCCCGTTCGAGCGCGACCAGCCCCGAAGCTCTGAGACCTCGTTCAGATTGAGCATCGTCTGCGGGCGGTCGCGGTCGAAGTTGAGGGCCACCATGACGTCCGTGCCGCCCTGAATCGGAAGCGCGCCGGGGTGCTCCGCCCTCAGCCGGAGCGCCTCGTCGAGCGACCTTGGCGTTAGGACGTCCACAGCGGCAAGGGTACGGTTCTCGAACGGTGGACGCACCCCTGTCGAAACGGCTCGCCGTCGCCCGCGGCGACGAGCCTGCAGACCTCGTCATCCGGGGTGGCAAGGTGCTGTCCGTCTTCACGCGCGAGTGGCTCGACACGGACGTTGCGGTCGTCGACGGGTGGATCGCGGGCCTCGGCTCCTACGAGGGCCGCGAGACGATCGACGCGACGGGGCGGTTCGTCGTGCCCGGTTTCATCGACGCGCACATGCACGTCGAGACGTCGAAGCTGCTCGTCGACGAGTTCGCGCGACTCGTGCTCCCGTTCGGGACGACCGCGGTCGTCGCCGATCCGCACGAGGTCGCCAATGTGCTCGGGACCGACGGCGTCCATTGGCTGCTCGACGCGACGGCGGGACTGCCGCTCGACTTCTACTTCATGGCCTCATCGTGCGTGCCGGCGTCGCAGTTCGAGTCGCCTCGCCGCGAGCTGACACCCGGCGACCTCGATGCGCTCCTACGGCGCCGGCGCGTGATCGGGCTGGCGGAGATGATGAACTTCCCGGGCGTGATCAGCGGTGCGCCGACGGAGCTCGCGAAGCTCGCGCTCGCCGAGCACGTCGACGGCCACGCGCCCGGCGTCCTGGGACGGTCGCTGAATGCGTACGCGGCCGCCGGCATCCGGTCGGATCACGAGGCCTACACGGCGGACGAGGGCCGGCAGCGCCTGCGCGCCGGGCTCTGGCTGCTGATCCGCGAGGCCTCGGCTGCGCGAAACCTGCAGGCGCTGCTGCCGCTCCTCGCCGAGTACGGGCCGTCGCGCATCGCCTTCTGCACCGACGACCGCGAGCCCGAGCACATCGCCGACGACGGCCACATCAACGGCATGGTGCGCGACGCCGTCGCCTACGGGATCACACCGGCGGACGCGCTCGTGTGCGCGACGCTCAGCCCGTCGCTCTGGCACGGCCTGTCGCACCTCGGCGCCGTCGCCCCCGGGTATCAGGCCGACCTCCTCGTGCTGCCCGATCTCGAACGGTTCGTTCCCGAGACGGTGCTGAAGGCGGGCAAGCCCGCGGCCGAGATCCCCCGCGCGACGGTGCCCGACTGGGTGCGGCACACGGTCAGGATCGGCGCCTTCGGGCCGGAGATGTTCCGGATCCCGTGGTCGGGAGGGAAGGCGCGCGTGATCGGGATCATCCCCGGGCAGATCGTCACGGACTCGCTCGTCGAGACGATCGAGCCGCACGCCGGCGAGGCGCTTGCGGATCCGGAACGAGACCTCGCCAAGATCGCCGTGGTCGAGCGGCACCTCGGCACTGGCCGGGTCGGGCTCGGCTTCGTGCGCGGCTTCGGGCTCGAGCGCGGCGCGCTCGCCTCGACGGTCGCGCACGACGCACACAACGTCGTCGTCGTCGGGACGAACGACGCGTCGATGGCCGCGGCCGTCCGGCGGCTGGCGAACCGTGGCGGAGGGATCGTCGTCGTCGACGGCGCCGACGTGTTGGCGGAGCTCGCGCTTCCCGTTGCGGGCCTGCTCTCCGACGCGCCGCTCGAGGAAGTGGTCGCCGGGTCACGCGCCGTGACCGAGGCGGCGAGAACACTCGGCTGCGAGCTCGAGTCGCCGTTCCAGCACCTCGCCTTCCTCGCACTCTCGGTGATCCCCTCGCTCAAGCTCACCGACCGCGGCCTGGTCGACGTCGACCGGTTCGAGCTCGTTCCCCTGGAAGCTTCGTGATCCTCGGCAATGCCTGGGTCGTCACATGCGACGACGACGGCACCGAATGCGAGCACGGCTGGCTCCGGATCGAAGACGGGCTCGTCGCCGAGACCGGAGCGGGAGCTGCGCCGGCGGGCGCCGAGGATCTCGACGGCGCGGTGGTCACACCGGGCCTCGTCAACACCCACCATCACCTGTACCAGACGCTGACGCGCGCGCGAGCGCAGCAGGCAGACCTCTTCACCTGGCTCCGAACGCTGTATCCGACCTGGGCGCGCATCGACGACGAGATGCTCTACGCAGCGGCGAGGGCCGGAATCGCCGAGCTCGCTCTGTCGGGCTGCACGACGGTCTTCGACCATCACTACGTGTTCCCGCAGGGAGTCTCGGGGCTGATCGACGCCGAGCTGCAGGCGGCGGAAGACCTCGGCGTGCGCATCGTCGCCTCGCGCGGCTCGATGGACCTCGGCCAGTCCGACGGCGGGCTGCCGCCCGATTCGCTCGTCGAGACGATCGACGAGATCCTTGCCGACACCGAGCGGCTCGCCGCCCGCGCTGACGGGGACCGGGTCGGGATCGCCGTCGCGCCGTGCTCGCCGTTCTCGGTCACGAGCCGCCTGATGGAGGAGTCCGCCGCCCTGGCCCGGAAGCTCGGGCTGCAGCTCCACACGCACCTCGCCGAGACGCTCGAGGAGGACGCGTACTGTCGCGAGCTCTTCGGATGCTCGCCGGTGGAGTACCTCGAACGCGTCGGCTGGACCGCCGACGACGTCTGGTGCGCGCACTGCGTGCATCTGTCCGACGCGGACGTGCAGACGTTCGGCGAGCAGGGCGTCGGCGTCGCGCATTGCCCGACGTCGAACCTCCGGCTCGGCGCGGGCGTCGCACCGGTCCGCCAACTGCTGGACGCAGGCGTGCGGGTCGGGCTGGGTGTCGACGGCTCCGCCTCGAACGAGCGCGGCGACCTCTTCGCAGAGGTGAAGCAGGCGCTCCTCGTCGCGCGGGGCCGTGGCGGCGGCGAGGCGATGACGGCACGCGATGCTCTCCGCCTGGGGACACGGGGCGGCGCGTCCGTCCTCCGCCGCGGCGACCTGGGCTCGCTCGAGCCCGGCAAGCGCGCCGACGTCGCGGTCTGGCGCACCGACGGGCTCGAGTTCGGCGGCGCCGAGGATCTGGTCGCGAACCTCGTGCTCAGCGGGCCGCATCGCGTCGACCGCCTGCTCGTGGGAGGCGAGGATGTCGTCCGCGGCGGCGCCCTCGTCCGCGCGCGAGCGAGCAGGAGATCGCCCGCGAGCATCGCATCCAGGCGAGGCGGCTATGGCAGGAGTGACCGTGTCCACACACGTGCTCGATACCGAGCGAGGACAGCCGGCGGCAGGCGTGCGCGTCGAGCTGTACGACGCCGGCGGCCGGCTCGCCGGGGAAGGAGTCACCGACGGCAACGGACGCATAGCGGCACTGGCCGAGGGGGAGCCAGGGTCGTACCGCATCGTCTTCCATCCGCCGTCGCCGTTCTTCACGCGGGTCGAGCTCGAGCTCGCGCTCGTCGAAGGTCACTTCCACGTGCCGTTGCTGATCTCGTCGTACGGATGCGCGAGCTACCGCGGCAGCTGACGGTCGAGCAGCTGGCCGAGCTCTTCGAGGGCCGCACGCGCCTCGTCGAGGAGCTGGCCGCCGTCGACGATCCCCTCGATCGCGCCCGGGAAGTAGCAGGAGCGCTGCCCGACGTCGACAAGCAGGCGATCCTGGACGCCCACCCGGCGATCGGCGCGACAGGCGCGCTCGGAGCGCTCTCGCGCCGAGCAAGGGACGGACGACGATCCACAGGTGCTCGCGGAGCTAGGCCGAGCTGAATCGTGCCTACGAGGAGAAGTTCGGCTTCCGGTTCGTCGTCTTCGTGAACCGGCGGCCGCGACGCGAGCTCATCCCGGTGCTGCGCGCGCGGCTCGAGCGGTCACGCGAGGAAGAGCTCGTCGACAGGAGTGGACGAACTGGTGCAGATTGCGATCGACCGATGGTCAACGTCCTAGCGCTCAGCGACTACTGGTGGGCCTGGCTCGGCCTGCTCTTCCGCTGGCTGCACGTGATCGCGGCGATGGCGTGGATCGGGGCATCGTTCTACTTCATCGCGCTCGACAACCACCTCGAGCCGCCGAGGGACCCGGACGACGCGAAGCGCGGCGTGGGCGGCGAGGCATGGGAGGTGCACGGCGGAGGCTTCTATCGCGTCGAGAAGTTTCGCGTCGCGCCGGAGCGGCTGCCCGAGCCTCTGCACTGGTTCAAGTGGGAGGCGTACACGACCTGGCTCTCGGGCTTCGCGCTCTTCATCGCCGTCTACTACTCGCACGCCTCGAGCTTCCTGATCGACACCTCGGTGGCGGACCTGACCGCCTGGGAGGCGATCACGATCTCGATCGCCGGCCTCGTCGATCGCGTGGCTCGTCTACGACGGCCTCTGCCGTGCGTTTCCGAACGACGAGGGCGTGCTCGCAGTTCTCGTCTTCTTGTTCATCGCCGGCTCGTCCTGGGCAGCCTGGAACCTGTTTGCGCCGCGCGCCGCATTCCTGCAGGTCGGCGCGATGATCGGGACGATGATGGTGGGCAACGTCTTCTTCGTCATCATCCCGGCGCACTGGAAGCTCGTGCGCGCCAAGGAGGCCGGCATCGAGCCCGACCCGCGCTGGAACCGCGACGGCAAGACGCGGTCGGTGCACAACAACTACCTGACGCTGCCGGTCGTGTTCGCGATGCTCTCGGGCCACTTCCCGTTCGTGTACGGATACTCGCGAGGCTGGCTCGCGCTCGTCGCGATCATGGCCCTCGGCGCGCTGACCCGGCACTACTTCAACCTGCGGCAGCGCGGTCTCAACGCCTGGCCGATCCTCGGCGTCGCGGGCGCAGGCATGCTCGCGGTGGCATTGCTGATCAGATGATCGTCGTCGGGTAAGGTCAGCCCGATGCTCGAGATCGTCGCAGCCGGCATGCAGTTCGTCGCGCGCTGGGAGGAGGAGCTCGCGCCGAAGACGGTCGCCGCGTTCAAGGCGAGCCTTCCGCTCGACGACCGGATCATCCACTGCCGCTGGAGCGGCGAGTCGAACTGGATCCCGTGGGGCGACCGCGATTTCGGGATCGGGCCGGAGAACGCGACGTCGTATCCGCACCCGGGCGAGCTCGCGCTTTACCCTGGAGGGCAGAGCGAGACGGAGCTGCTGTTCCCCTACGGCTACTGCTCGTTCGCGTCGAAAGCCGGCCACCTGTGGGCCAACCACTTTGCGACGCTCGTCGAGGGCCAGGAGCAGCTGCCGGAGCTCGGCCGCCTGACCCTCTGGGAAGGCGCGCAGCAGATCACCTTCCGCGAGGCCTGACGAGCGAGGCCCCCGGTTGTGATTTCGGTCGGTGCGTTGTAGGTTCCTCCGGTTTCCGAACCGAAGGAGAGAGAGATGAGCGGCGTGCGGCGTGGCGCGAGAGCAACCCTGAAATGGTTTTCAGCGCTCTACGTGGTGGCGATCATCGTGCAGGTCTTCCTGGCCGGCGAAGGGATCTTCGGCCTGAACAACATCAAGAACGCCGACGACTGCGACAAGAACGCCGGCGCTGTGTAACGGGAATTCGGACACGCTCGATCCGCACCGAGTGCTCGGCTTCTTCCTGACGATGCCGGGTGCACTGCTCTTCCTGATCGTGGCTCTGCTGGCCTGGTTCCCGGACAAGCGCGTGCGAATCGTCTCGATCGTCGTCCCGTTCCTCACGTTTCTGCAGCTTGTCCTCGCGGGCGGTGGGCCGCTGGGGTGGAGCACTCCACCCACTGAACGCGATCCTCGTGCTCGGTCTCTATGGCTGGCTTGCCGCGACGCTGTTTCGCCGGTCGGCCGACGCTCCGGCCACGGAGCCGGCGGCGCGACCTCAGTAACCGAAGATCATCCGAGACCGCGCCAGGTCGTACGTGACGACGAACTCCCGCAGGAACGAGTCGCCGACGAGCCCGTCGTAGATGATCTCCTGGAACATCACGGGTGGGTCGCGCTGCGCGATGTGCGGCGCGCCCGCCGGATTGATCGACCCGGCCAGGGTCGTGAACGACCGCCGGTAGGCGTGCCCGGTCTCGTCCGTCGCTTCGACGACGCGCACGTCCGGCGCGTCGAGATCGACTCCGACCGTTGAGGCGAGCGCCTGGTCGAGGATCAGGACATCGCTGCCCGTGTCGACCTCGACGTCGACCGCCCCGGCGCCGGGCACCTCGAGGCGCAGGAATACCTCGGCGCTCAACTCGTCCTGCTCGACGCGCACCTCGACACTCGCGCCGCCGCGCGCACGAGCCTCGAGCGAAGCCTCGTCCTCGAGCACGATCTGGCGCTGCGGATAGTCGAAGCTGACGGCGCGGTCGCGGAAGAAGGCAAGCGAGAGGAACCCCCCGACCGCAGCCAGCGCGGCCTGGTCGAGATCGAGGATGCCGACGGGCACGTCGTGGCGCGTCAGCCCCGCAAAGGAGAGCGACTCGGCGCGACCGACCGGCACCGTCACCTCCTGGCCCGACATGCGCCTGCCCGTGTACGTCGAGCCGTCGGGCACGAGCCGGGCAGAGCTCGCCAGCTCCTGGGTGACCAGGACGAGCCCCATGCCGGTGTCGAGCACGAAGCGCGTCTCGACCTCGCCGAGACGAACCGGGACCGTGACGAGGTGGTGCAGGTACTCGAACGGGATGGCGGCTCGGCCGCTGCTCATCGGTCTTCGCGCACGTACGGCGTGCCGAGCGCCGCAGGAGCGCCGAGCCGGCGTCGCGCACCTGCTGTCGAGACGAGCACGAGCACGATGATCGTCATCACGTATGGCAGCGCCTGGAACAGCTCCGGCGGGATGCCCGTCAGGATCCCGCGCGCCTGGAACGTGAACGGGATGCCCGAGAACGCACCGAAGAAGTACGCGCCGACGAGGCAGAGCCCGGGACGCCAGAAGGCGAAGATGACGAGCGCGATCGCGATCCAACCCGCTCCGGCGGTGAGCCCGTCGACCCACTGCGGAGTGATCGCGAGCGAGAAGCACGCGCCGCCGATGCCCGCGAACGCACCCCCGACGATGGTGTGCACGTAGCGGTACCGCGCGACATTGATTCCCATCGCGTCAGCGGCCGCCGGTGACTCGCCGACGGCCCGCAGGTTCAGGCCGGCGCGCGTTCGGCCCAGGTACAGGGCGATGAGGATCACGAAGATCCACGACGCGTAGACGAGCACCGACTGGTCGAACAGCACGGGACCGAGCACGCGCGCGTGGCGCCACGAATCGGGCAGCACGGAGGCGAACGAGTGCCGGGCAGGCTGATCGGCGAGGTTGAGGTCGTTGCCGAGGTACGACGAAAGGCCGACCGCACCGGCGAAGAGCGTCAGCGCAAGGCCCGAGACGATCTGGTTCGCACGCAAGGTGATGACGAGAAAGGCATGGATCAAAGCCATGGCAGCACCGGCGAGGGCGGCGACGAGGACCGCGACCGCGAGCGACCCCGTGCGCTGTACGCCCCAGAAGCCCAGCACGGCGCCGACGAGCATCATCCCCTCGACTCCGAGGTTCAGCACGCCGGAGCGCTCCGCGAGCAACTCGCCGAGCGCTGCGTAGAGAAGCGGCGTCCCGTACACGACGGCGGACGCAAGCACCACGACGACGATCGAGTCGTTGACGCCGGCAGCGACGATCACGCGGCCGCCTCCGCCTCTGCCGCTGCCGCTGCCGAGCGGTGCAGGTCGATGCGGATGCGATTGCGCACGAGCACCTCGCCGCCAAGCGCGCAGAAGAGGATGAGGCCCTGCATGACGCCGACGAGGCCCGACGGGAAGTCGGCTCCCTGCAGCGCGTAGCCGGCGTTCTGCAGGCCGCCGAGCAGCACGGCGATCACGCAGACGGCGAACGGGTTGTAGCGGGCGAGCGCCGCGACCACGATCCCGGCGTAGCCGTAGCCGGCGGCCGTCAGGCCGCGCGGATCGAGCGTGTGGCGGAAGTCGCCGTCCTGGCTCGCGCCTCCGATACCGGCGATCGCACCGGAGAGCGCCATCACGGCGAGGATCTTCCGGCGCGTACGCATGCCGGCATAGCTCGCGGCACGCGGCGAGTCACCGATCACCTGCACCTCGAACCCGAAGCGCGTGCGCGTATAGAGCACCCAGACGAGAACTGCGACCGCGACGCCGATCAGCAGCCCGAGCGGCAGCACGAGCTGCCCCAGGCTCGTCGTCGGCCAGTTCGCCGCCGGCGGCAGGTTCTTGCCCTGCGGAAACACCTTCGCCGTCGCGCTCGACGTGTCACGCCAGTACGAGAGCGAATCGAAGATGAGGTAGTTGAGAAAGAGCGCGGCGACGTAGTTGAGCATCAGCGACGTGATGATCTCGTTGGTCCTGAGGTAAGCCCGCAGCACGGCCGGGATGAGCGCGAGCGCAGCGCCGCCGACCATCCCGGCGGCGACCATCGCCGGGATCGAGACCCATCCGGAGTGATTGCCGACGGCGATGCCGGCAGCGGCACCGAGGATCGCACCGGTGTAGAGCTGACCTTCGCCGCCGATGTTGAAGAGCTGCATCCGGAAGGCGACTGCCGCGGCGAGCCCCGTGAAGACGAGCGGCGTCGCGGCGACGAACGTCGCGTTCAGCGCGTCGGCCCCGAGAAACGCGTTGTCGAACAGCTTGCGGAACGTCTCGAGCGGCGGATGGTGCGTGGCCAGCAGGACGACCGTCATGACGACGAACGCGAACAGCACGGAGCCGACCGGGACCGCGACCGACAGCCACCGCGGCTGCTCGAGGCGCCGTTCGATACGGATCACCCGGTCGAGCCTCCCGCCATCAGCAGGCCGAGCTCGTCGACGGTGGCGCTCGCCGCGTCCGTCTCTCCGGCGACCGCTCCTTCATAGAGAACCGCGATCCGGTCGGCGAGGGCCAGGATCTCGTCGAGATCCTCGGAGATCAGCAGCACGCCGACGCCCTCGGCAGCCGCCTGCCGGAGGTAGCCGTGCACGGTCTCGATCGCGGCGACGTCCAGGCCGCGCGTGGGCGACGCGACCACGAGCAGGCGCGGGCGGCCGTGAAACTCCCGCGCCAGCACGACCTTCTGCAGGTTCCCGCCGGACAGCTGCCGCGCCGGCAGCTCGGGGCCGCCGCCCCGCACGTCGTACCGCTCGATCAACGCCACGGCAAGCTCACGGATCGCGCGGAGGCGAAGGAGCGGGCCGCGGGAGGCCTCACGGCCTCGATAGCTCTTGAGGACGACGTTCGACGCGATCGGCAGCGAAGGAGCGACGCCAGTGTGCAGCCTGTCCTCCGGCACGTGTGCGACGCCGGCCTTGATCGCCGCGCGCGGGTCACCGAGCCGCAGTGCCCGCCCGTCGACCGTCACCCGGCCGCGGGTCGCGGCGCGCATGCCGGTGACGGTCTCGGCCAGTTCCCGCTGGCCGTTGCCGGCGACGCCCGCAATCGCGACGATCTCCCCTCCGCCCACCGTCAGCGTGACGCCGCGAACCGCATCGCCGCCGCGGTCGCCCGCCGCCCAGAGATCGTGGACTTCGAGGACGGGCTCCCCGACAGCCGTCTGGCGCGCGACACGCGGGGCGGCGTCCAGGTCGCGCCCGACCATCAGCGATGCGAGCGAGCGAGCCGTCGAGTCCGCGGTCTCGACGGTGGCGACGTTCTTGCCGGCGCGCAGGACCGTGACCCGGTCCGAGACCGCCTTCACCTCGTGCAGCTTGTGCGAGATGAAGACGATCGTGCGGCCCTCGAGCGCCATCACGCGCAGCGTCTCGAAGAGCGAGTCGGCCTCCTGCGGCGTCAGCACCGCCGTGGGCTCGTCGAGGATCAGGATCTGCGCCTGGCGGTAGAGCGCCTTCAGGATCTCGACGCGCTGCTGCTCGCCGAGTGACAACTGCCAGATTCGCGCCCGCGGGTCGACGGCGATCCGGTACCGCTCGCCGAGCTCCGCAACGTGCCGTTCGATCCGGCGCGGGTGCACGAGGAACTTCTTGCCCTCACCCCGGTGGTCGCCGAGCATCACGTTCTCGGCCACCGTGAACGGCGCAACGAGCCGGAAGTGCTGGTGCACCATGCAGATCCCCGCGTCGAGCGCGTCACGCGGCGACGCGAACGTCACCTGCCGCTCGCCGAGGAGGATCACGCCCTCGTCGGGGTGGTAGAGCCCGGTCAGGATGTTGGAGAGCGTCGATTTGCCCGCGCCGTTCTCGCCGAGCAGCGCATGCACCTCGCCCTCGGCGACCTCGAAGTCGACGTGGTCGTTGGCGACGACGCCCGGGAAGCGCTTCGTGATCCCGCGCAGGGTGACGGCCGCCGGCATGGAGAAGAGTGCCGGGCGGAGCCGATCGGCCCCGCCCGGCGGTTCGAGCCTCTAGCCCTTGGGGCTCCCGATGACGCCCTTGACGAGCCAGTCGATGGAGAGCAGCTGAGGAAGCGTCAGCCGCTGACCCTGCTTGACGCGGAGCTTGCCGCTCTGGTCGTAGATCGGGCCGGTGAACTCGTTCCACTTCCCGCTCACGATCAGTGCCTTCTGCTGCGCGATCAGCGCCTTGGTCTTCGCCGAGACGTTCTTGCCGTACGGCGCGAGCAGCGTGAAGCCGTCCTTCAGGCTGCCGTAGTAGTTGCCGGTCTTCCAGGTGCCGTTCATCGCCGCCTTGGTACGCGACAGGTAGTACGGGCCCCAGTTGTAGACCGCGCCCGTCAGCCACGAGGTCGGCGCGAACTTCTGCGAGTTCGAGTCGTAGCCGACCCACGGAAGCTTGACGGATTCGGCGTACTGTCCGGCGGACGGGCTGTCGACGTTCTGCCCGATCACGTCGGCGCCGGCAGCCTTCAGGTTCTCGGCCGCCTTCTTCTCCTTGTCCGGCGCGAACCAGGAGTTCGTCCAGATGATCTTCACCTTGGCGCCGGGGTGCGCCTTCTGCACGCCGAGCGCGAAGGCGTTCGTGTGCCGGATCACCTCGGGGATCGCGAACGGGACGACGTAGCCGACGGTGCCGGACTTCGTCGCCGCGCCGGCGGCGATGCCGGAGAGGTAGATCGCGTCCTCACCAGCGCCGTAGTACTCGGCCATGTTCTTCTTCACGATGTAGCCCGTGGCCATCTCGAACTTCACGTCCGGGTACTTGGCCGCCGCCTTGGCGACCGCGTCCTGATAGCCGAACGACGTCGCGAAGATGATCTTGTTGCCGTCGCGAACGAGCTGGTCGAGCACGGTCGAGACCTGCGGGCCTTCGGGGACGTTCTCCTTGAAGGTCGTCTGCACGCTTGAGCCGAGCGACTTCTGAACGTACAGCCGGCCCTGGTCGTGTGCCTGCGACCAGCCGCCGTCGTTGTGGGGGCCGACGTAGATCCATGCCGCCTTGATCGTCGCGTTCGACTTCGCCGAACCGGCCGATGTGCCGACTGCGAGCACGACGGCAGCTGCCGAGATCACGAGCAGAATCGCGCCGAGCGCGAGCTTCCTCTGGGTCAAAGTGCTCCTCTCCTTACCGCGGATGCCTGGGGGTAGGGCGACGATAGCCGAGACCCCGGCGCGACGCGACCGTCTACGAGACGGGTTGGAGCACGGCTTCGTCGGCGCTCCACGGGAACGTGATCCACCGCTCCGTGCGCCGCCAGACGTACTCGCACTTGACCGCCGAGCGCGGCTTCTCGTAGAGCACGGCGCACCGCACCTCGGCTACCTTGCCCTCGCAGAACTCCTTGACGAGCTCGAGCGTCGCCCCGGTGTCGGCCACGTCGTCGGCGATCAGGACCTTGAAGTCCGCAAAGTCGACGAGATCGGGCACCGGGGGAAGGATCATCGGCATCTCGAGCCGCTCGTCGATCCCGGTGTAGAACTCGACGTTCATCGTGAAGGTGTTCTTGACGCCCAGGGCGTAGCCGAGCGCGCCGGCGATCAGCAGGCCCCCGCGCGCGATGCCGAGGATCAGGTCGGGGCGATAGCCGTCGTCGGAGACGGCCTGGGCCAGGTCGCGGGCGCCGGCGCCGAGGTCGACCCAGGACATGACTTCCTTCTCGGTCATGAGGCGAGCCTACTAAGCGCGGCGGTGAGCACGTCGACGGCGCCCGCGATGTCCTCCTCGCTCGAGAGCTCGTCGGGGTGGTGGCTGATCCCGCCGTTCAGGCTCCGGACGAAGAGCATCCCGGTGGCGACGCCCGCGGCCGCGATGAACATCGCGTCGTGCCCGGCGCCGGACACGAGCTCCGGTGCGCCCGGCGCCGAGGCGCGGAGGGCCTCGAGTGGGGCGCCGCTCATCGCGACGGGGTCGAGGCGCCAGGTCGGCTCGAAGCCGATCTCGGCGATCAGCGCCTGGAGCTCCGCCGGCTCGGGCGAGCGCGCGTCGACCGAGACCGAAACGCGGGCAGGCACGACGTTGGCCGCGTTCGGCTCGACCTCGATCGCACCCACCGTTGCCACGGCGCCATGATGAGCCGACTCCCGCACGTGCAGGACGAAGCGAGCCGCCTCGACCAGCGCGTCGGCACGTGCGTCCATCGGCGTCGTGCCCGCGTGATCGGCGCGCCCCTCGAAGGTCTTGACGCCCCGCGCCTGACCCGCGATCGCGGAGACGACGCCGACGGGCTCGCCGAGACGCTCGAGCACGGGGCCTTGCTCGATGTGCAGCTCGAGATAGGCATCGGGCAGCGACTCGAGCCTGCGGCTGCCCATCTCGCCGCTCTCCTCGGAGCGAAACGCCACGACCGTCATGGGCGCGTCGGGAAGCCGTTGCGCCGCCTCGATCGCTGCGACGACGCCGAGCGTCCCGTCGAACCGGCCGGCTGTCGGGACCGAATCGAGATGCGAGCCGGCCCACACACGTCCTGCACCTCGCCGCCCGAAGAGATTGCCGACGCGGTCGCGCGCGACCTCGAGCCCTGCCTCGCGCATCCAGCCCGCGACGAGGTCGTGCGCTGCGTCCTCCTCGGCCGAGTACCCGGCCCGGTGCTGCGCGATCGCGTAGATCTCGTCGAGGCGCTCCGAGACCGTCACGCCGCCAATGGTCGCAGCACTCGCCGGCCCGCGAGCGGGAAGAGCGCGACGACGAAGAACGCAGCGCGCCACGAGGACACCGCGACGAGCGCGCCGAAGAGCGCGGGGTAGGCGGCTCCGGGAATGTTGAGAAACGTTTGCTGCAGCCCGATCGCGACCCCGCTCCGTCCGTGGCCGGCGAGCTCGACGGCTGCTGCGAACGAGAGGCTGTTCCAGCTCATCGAGAAGACCCCCGCGGCGATGAGCACGGGAATGAGCACGCCGAGCGGCGCCGCTGTCAGAGCCGCGGTCAGGGCGACGAAGATCGCGGCGAGGAGCGCGATGCGCCGCAAGGGCCCGATCCGGCTGGACACGAGATCGGACCAGCGGCCGGCCGCGATGCGCCCTCCGACCGCCAGCAGCTGCGTGACTGCGAGGACGGCGGCCGCGGCACCGGTCGAGAGACCGTGCTCCTCATGGAGATAGATGACCGTGAACCCGCCGACGCAGAGCTGCGGCGCGAGCACGAGCGCGCTGCCGAGCGAGAGCGTCCACAGCCGTGGGTCGCGGAAGGGACTCGGGCCGTTCGCGGCCGCCGCAGCTTCGTGCACGTGGCCCTCGCGGAGGAC
>CAWJXR010000020.1:0-115939 GCA_963846895.1 uncultured Thermoleophilia bacterium
ACACGAGCCCAGCCGGTGAGATGGTCGAGCTCACCGGCCACAGGATGCTGCCACCCGTGCACGCCCCGGAGATCTGGTGCGCAGGAGTGACGTACGAGCGCAGCCGCGACGCGCGGCTCGAAGAGGCGCAGACCGAGGCTCGCGACGTCTATGCACTCGTCTACGACGCCGACCGGCCCGAGCTCTTCTTCAAGGACGCCGGCATGCGCCGGACCGTCGGGCCTGGCGGACACATCCACGCCCGGAGCGACTCGAGCTGGACGGTCCCCGAGCCGGAGCTCGGCGTCGTGCTCGGCGAGCGCGGTCGCCCTGTAGCCGTGACGGCGGGCAACGACGTCTCGAGTCGCGACATCGAAGGCGCGAACCCGCTCTACATCCCGCAGGCGAAGGTCTACGCAGGCGCCTGCGCGATCGGCCCGGCGCTGGCGGTGCCCGACGACTGGGACGCGAGCTGGACGATCCGCCTGCAGATCGCCGACGGCGACGGGCGCGAGCTGTTCGCCGGCGAGACGTCTACCTCCAAGATGAAACGGCACCCGATCGAGCTCGCCGAGTGGGTCGTCCGCGACAATCCGCTTCCGGCCGGCTCGGTCCTCCTGACCGGTACCGGCCTCGTCCCCCCTGACGACTACACCCTCGAGCCGGGCCACGAGATCTCGGTCACGATCGAAGGGATTGGCACACTCGTCAACACTGTTGCGACCAATTGAAAGGGTGAGTGAAGTGATCGATGCTCCTGCGCGCCCGACCGGGCGCAACTACGTCGGTGGCGAGTGGCGCGCTTCCTCGTCGGGCGCGACGTACGCCAAGCTGAACCCGATGCGCCCGTCCGAGACGGTCGGCGAGTTCTCGGCCTCGACCGAGGACGACGCAGCCGCAGCGGTCGCCGCCGCGGCGGGCGCCTTCGACGCGTGGGCGGCACTCCCGCTGGCGCGCCGCGGCGCGTACCTCGTCGCGGCGGCCGCGTCGCTCGAGGCGCGCCTCGAGGAGATCGCGCGCGACATGTCGACGGAGATGGGGAAACCGCTTCGCGAGGCGCGGCTCGAGACCGGGCGCGCGGCGCAGATCCTGCGCTTCGCGGCGAGCGAGGCGTTCAGGCCGGTCGGCGAGCACTTCGAGCAGGCCGCAACGGGCGCCCAGGTCTCCACACACAGGCGGCCCGTCGGCGTCGTCGCGCTGATCACGCCCTGGAACTTCCCGATCGCGATCCCCGTCTGGAAGCTGGCGCCGGCGTTGATGTACGGCAACGCCGTCGTGCTCAAGCTCGCCTACGAGGCGCCGCTCACCGGCCTGCACGTCGCGGAGGCGTTCGCCGAGGCAGAGCTGCCGCCAGGCGTGCTGAACGTGCTCACCGGCCGCGGGTCGACGGTCGGGGCCGCTCTCGTCCACGATCCGCGCGTCCGTGCGATCTCGTTCACCGGCTCGGTCGCCACCGGCCACTGGGTACGCGACGAGGCGACGAAGGCCGGCAAGCGCGTCCAGCTCGAGCTCGGCGGCCAGAACCCGCTGATCGTGATGGACGACGCGGACCTGCCCCGCGCCGTCGAGGCTGCCTATGCGGGCGCGTTCTGGTCGGCCGGGCAGAAGTGCACCGCGACTCGCAGGATCCTCGTTCAGGACGGCGCGTACGACGAGTTCCGTTCCCGGCTGCTCGCGCGGATCGAGCGAGGCCGGGTCGGCGACCCGCTCGAGGACGACGTCGAAGTCGGGCCGATCGTCAACGAGTCTCAGTTCGACGAGATCGTCGCCGCAATCCAACGCGGCCGGGACGAGGGTGGAACGGTGATCGCGGGCGGCGAGCGGGCCGACGACGAGGCATATCTCATCGCGCCGACGGTCTTCGAGGACGTGGAGGACGACGCATTCCTCTCCTGCGAGGAGGTGTTCGGCCCGGTCACCGCGCTCTATCGCTTCACTGAGCTCGACGACGCGCTGGCGCGCGCCAACGCCGTGCCGTTCGGCCTCTCGACTGCGATCTTCACCTCGAGCCTGGCCACGGCAACGCGGTTCCAGCGCGAGGCTCAGGCCGGGCTCATCCACGTCAACTCGCAGACGGCCGGCGCCGAGGTGCATGTGCCGTTCGGCGGGATCAAGTCGAGCGGCTTCGGCCCGCACGAGCAGGGACGCGCGGCGATCGAGTTCTACACCGAGGTGGTCACCGTCTACGTCGACCCGTGACGGCGAGCTAGACGCGTTTCCTGTCTCAGGCGGCGGCGACGGGGTTCGTGATCGATCCGACGCCATCGATCTCGATCGTGATCTCGTCTCCCGGCTTCAGCCACACGGGTGGCTTGCGAAACGCCCCGACTCCTGCCGGCGTCCCGGTGATGATCAGGTCGCCCGGCTCGAGCGTGATCGCCTGGGAGACGAACGAGACGATCTCGGCGACGCCGAAGATCATGTTGGAGGTGTTCGAGTCCTGCATCGCCTCGCCGTTGAGGACCGCGCGTACCGGCAGCGCCTGGACGTCTTCGATCTGGGAGGCGGGGACGAGGTCGCCGACCGGCAGGAATGTGTCGAGTGACTTGCCGCGCACCCACTGGCCGTCCGAGAACTGCAGGTCGCGGCCCGAGACGTCGTTCGCGACGACGTAGCCCTCGACGAAGCCGAGCGCGTCGTCGACCGAGACACCGCTCGCCCGGCGGCCGATGACCACGCCGAGCTCGGCCTCGTAGTCGACCTGCTGCGAGATCGCAGGGATGCGGATCAGCTCGCCCGGCCCGATCAGCGTGTTCGGCCACTTGGCGAAGAGCAGCGGCCGTTCCGGCAGGTCGACGCCCTGCTCCTCGGCGTGATCGCGGTAGTTGAGGCCGACGCAGACGATCTTCTGGGGCAACGCGATCATCGCTTCGACCCTACTACGCCGCTCCGTCTCAACCGCGCCACGTCGTCGGCGGAGTACCCGAGCTCCGAGAGGATCTCATCGGTGTGCTCACCGAGCAGCGGCGCCGGACGCGTGTGCTCGAGCCTGGTGCCGTCGAGCTGGAGTGGCGAAGCAACGGACTCGATGCCGGCCGAGCTCTGCACCATCCCGCCGGCGCGGGTCTGCGGGTGGGCCGCGACCTGCGCCAGGTCCTGCACGGGAGCGACCGGGATGCCCTGCAGCGCTTCGAGCCAGTGCGCCGAGGGCTGCGCGCGGAGACGCTCGCGGATCGGGCCAAGGAGCTCGTCGCGATGCAGGAGGCGATCGGGGTTCGTCCCGAAGCGCGGGTCGTTCGCGAGCTCGGGGGCTCCGATTCGCTCGCAGAGAAGGCGGAAGAGGCGGTCGTTCGCCGCCGCGATCATGAGCTCGCCGTCAGCCGTCTCGAACACCTCGTACGGCGCGATGAGCGGAAAGGCCGTTCCGTGTCGGCCTGGCGTCTCGCCGGTCCGGAGCGCAGCGGTGAGCTGGTAGCCGACGAGCGAGAGCGCCGTGTCGAACAGCGAGACGTCGACCTCACGACCTCGGCCTGTCGTACGCCGCTCGAGCAGAGCCGCCACGATGCCGAGCGCCGCCCAGACGCCGGTGCCCGTGTCGATCAGCGACGTGCCGACCCTGACACCGGGCCGGTCCGGCTCACCCGTGATGCTGATCAGGCCCGCGAACGCCTGCATCAGAGGGTCGTATCCGGCCTCCGACGCAAGCGGCCCGTCGCGCCCGAAGGCACGGATCGAGCAGTACACGAGCTGGTCGTTCCGCGCCCGCAGGTCGTCGCTCCCAAGGCCGAGCCGGTCGACCGCGCCGGCTCGCAGCGACTGCACGAAGACATCCGCCGAGTCGACGAGGCGCAGCAGCGCCGCCATCCCCTCCGGATCCTTGAAGTCGAGCGCCAGCGACCGCTTGGAGCGGTTCGCGGCGAAAAAGATCACGCTGCCGCCGCCGAAGAACGAGGGCCCCCAGGCGCGCGACTCGTCTCCCCGCGCCGGGTGCTCGACCTTCACGACCTCCGCTCCGAGCCCACCGAGGATCTCCGTGCACGTCGGTCCGGCGAGTGATGAAGTCAGGTCCACGACGCGCATGCCTTCGAGCGGCCTGAATGCCATCCGCGCGAGGCTACCGTCACCGGACTACGATCGGGCCATGAGTCTCGAATCCGAGTTGCGCGACCTGATGGAGAACGTGGCTGCGGCCGACATCGATCTCGCAGAGCGGCTCGCCGAGGCAACGCGGTTCGATCCGGACGCGCAGGTCGATGGGGTCACGAAGGGCGTCCTGACGACCGCCGACCTGCTGCGGGTTCGCGGCCGGCTCGAGGGGCTGCGCGAGGCGGTGCTCGAGCTGGGGCGCCAGATCGACGCGCTCAAGTCGCAGAGCACCGAGTAGCGCTCAGACGGTCAGAAGATCTCGGCGCACCAGGGGTCGACGTCGGTGCGGAAGAGCGCATCTGCGCGCGCGACCGCTCCCGGCTCGAGCTCATCGAGCCGTGCCGCGCGCTCGAGGTCGGCGAAGCGGAAGCCGCCGAGGTAGACCGAGCCGAGCTCGGCGATGCCGAGCCGCAGATCGGCAGGAGCCTTCGTACGCTCGGTGCCGGCGGCCGTGATGCGGTAGCGCCCGGCTGTCTCCGGCCGGAACGAATCGACGACGTCCAGGACGATCTCTCCGTCGCCCTTGTACGTGCGCGCCGACAGAGCCGCCTCGACGTCGAGCAGGCGGACCCAGACTCCGTCGTTGATCGTGAAGCGCAGGCGGCGCGGCTCGGCAACCAGCAGAGCGAGCGGATGGTCGAGCGGGAGCAGGTCGGCGGTGAACTGCCACGTCCAGTCGAAGTCGAAGAGCCAGCGCCAGAGCTCACGCGTCGCGTCGGCCGTCGGCGTGACGACCTCGACGATCGAGACGGTCCCCTTGCTCGAGCCGGCTTCCCAGTCCTGCTTGACGCGGTAGAGGGCGTAGCCGGCCGGCTCGCCGTCGAGCTCGAGCAGCGCCCGGTTGAGCGGTCCGGCCCCGCGCCGCCGCGCCGGGTCGTCGAAGAGCCGGCGTGTCGTCCACCAGGCCTCGCTTCTCGTGAACATGCCCGGCCGCTGCGCACGGAGCTGCTCGTAGAGCTGCGGGAAGACGGCCGCCGCTTCGTCGAGGCCGACCAGGCTCACCGTTCCGCGTGCCTCGAGCGGGACGGCAAACCGCGTGCGATCCCGCGCGAGCGTCGATCGATCCCATCCGCGAGGCCAGCCCGTAGCCGAAGCGGCCGTAGATCGTCGCCTCGGACGCCCAGAGGTACGCGGCCACGTCTCCGCGCGAGCGGCTGTCCTCGAGCTGCGCCGCCATCAGCGCCGCCAGCGCTCCGCGGCGGCGGTGTGTCGGCAGCACGCCGACCACGGTCACTCCCGCGGTCGGGAACCGACCCGCCGCCGGGAACCGACATCGAGTAGTCGAACGCCCCGGCTCCGCCGACGATTCGATCGCCGTCCCACGCGGCGTGCATGCGCTCGACGTCGATCCACTGCGCGAACCGCTCGGCCTCCTCCTCGGTCTCTTCCGACCCGAAGTAGTGGGAGATCGCGTTGATCGCGTCGCGCAGTTCCTCCACGGAGGTGCAAGGCCGGATCTCGATCGTCATACGCGCTCCAGCGGAGCGTATTCGAGCATCAGGCGCCGCTCGCTCCCGTCCTCGAAGCGCACCGTGACGACGCCGCCCGGCTCGATGCGGGTGACGATCCCGGTGCCGAGCGTCTGGTGACGGACTCCATCACCGGTCGAGAGGTCCGGGAGGTCGGTGCGCGGCACGAACTCGCGCTGCACGCGGTTGCCGTAGTCCGACCACGACGTCGGCCGAAGGCGCTCGCGCTCGACCGTCAGGCCCGGGATCTCGTCGAGGAACCGCGACGGCAGGTTCGACTCGCTCCGCCCGAACAGGTTCCGGCGCATCGCGTGCGTCAACGTCAGGCGCTCCTTCGCGCGCGTCATGCCGACGTAGGCCAGACGACGCTCCTCCTCGAGGCTGTTCTCCTCGATCGAGCGGACGTGCGGGAAGATCCCTTCCTCGAGCCCGATCATGAAGACGGCGCGGAACTCGAGGCCCTTCGCGTTGTGGAGCGTCATCAACGTGACCGCTCCGCCGCCATTGTCACCGTCGTCGATCGCGTCCTGATCCGAGTAGAGCGAGATCTCCTGCAAGAACCCGCTCAGGGTCGGCTCGGGCGCCGTCTGGTCGTATTCGCGCGCGACGCCGACGAGCTCCTCCAGGTTCTCGATGCGACCGCGTGCCTCGATCGTCCGCTCCGCCTCGAGTGCGTCGAGGTATCCGGTGCGCTCGAGGACCGCCTGGACGATGTCGGCGACGTTCGCGTCGGTCGCGGTCGCCATCAGGCTCTCCATCGCCGTCCGGAAGCTCTTCACAGCGCGGGTCGCAGCCGGTGCCAGGCCAGCCTCCTCGGGTTGGGCGGTCGCCTCCCAGAGGGTCTCGCCGAGCCCGTCTGCGTGACTCACGAGGCGGGAGAACGAGGTGTCGCCGATGCCGCGCCGAGGCCGGTTGGCGATGCGCGCCAGCGAGACGGCATCGGCCGGATTGTCGAGCACCTGCAGGTAGGCGACCACGTCCTTGATCTCCGCCCGCTCGTAGAACTTCGGGCCGCCGATCACCTGATAGGCGACCCCCTGGCGGACGAGCACGTCCTCCAGCACGCGGCTCTGGGCGTTCGTGCGGTAGACGACGGCGATCTCGGCCGCGCTGTAGCCGCCGTCGATCAGCGCGGCGATCTCGGCGGCGACGAACCGTGCCTCGGAGTGCTCGTCCTCGGTCTCGACGATCCGCACCGCATCGCCCTCGCCGAGGTCCGACCAGAGGTTCTTCTCCTTGCGCTCGCGGTTGTGCGAGATGAGCTCGTTCGCCGCCTGGAGGATCGAGTTCGTCGAGCGGTAGTTCTGCTCGAGCGGGATCACCTTCGTGTTCGGGAAGTCGCGCTCGAACTCCATGATGTTGCGGATGTCGGCTCCCCGGAACGCGTAGATCGACTGGTCCGGGTCCCCCACCGCCATCAGGTTCTGGTGCTCGCCGGCGAGCAGCTGGAGCAGGACGTACTGCGCGTGGTTCGTGTCCTGGTACTCGTCGACGAGCACGTAGCGGAACGCCTTCGACCAGCGCTCGCGCGCCTCGGGGAACCGCCGAAGCACGTCGACGGTCAGCATCAGCATGTCGTCGAAGTCGACGGCGTTCGACGCAAAAAGCTTGCGCTGGTAGAGCGAGTAGACGTCGGCGACCGTCTGGTCGTAGAAGCTCGAGACGCGCGACGCGTACTCGTCCGGCCCGATCAGCTGGTTCTTCGCGTTCGAGATCTGCGAGTGGATGCCGCGCGGGACGAACCGCTTCGGGTCGCGTTCGAGCTCCTCGAGGCACATCTTGACGACGCGGACCTGGTCTGCCGAGTCGTAGATCGTGAAGTTCGAGCGGAAGCCGAGGCGCTCCGCCTCTCGGCGCAGGATGCGGCCGCACGCGGAGTGAAACGTCATGATCCAGATCGCGCGGGCGACCGGCCCGAGCTGCTGCTCGACGCGCTCCTTCATCTCCTGCGCCGCCTTGTTCGTGAACGTGATCGCGAGGATCTCGTTCGGCTTCACGCCGACCGCGGTGAGCAGGTGGGCGACGCGATAGGTGAGCACGCGCGTCTTGCCCGAGCCCGCGCCGGCGATCACGAGCAGCGGGCCTTCGGTTGTCAGCACCGCTTCCCGCTGGGCGGGGTTCAGGTCGGTCAGGTAGGTCTCGGGGGAGGTCGCAGCCACCTAGGCCAGGGTATCGAGCGCCCCTGCGAGCCACGCCGACGCCTCGGCGAGCGCCTCGGCGTCGGCCGACTTGAGCACGACCTCCACCTCCGGCCCGGTCTCCGGGAAGGTCGGGTAGGACCCGAGGGACACGTCCGGCCAGTTCCTCGTCGCATGCTCGAGCGCGCTTGCGATCCGGGACTCGCGCGTCGCATAGCGGCGGCGCCACGTCCCGATCGGACGGTCAGCGGCGAGCTCGCCGGCATAGAGGTCGAACATCGCCTCCATCTCGCTCGGGAGGCCGGGCAGCACCCACGTGTTCCCGATCTGGAATCCGGGCGCGCCGCCGAGCGGGTTGTCGAGCGGCCGCGAGCCGCGGGGAAGCGCGGCCCAGCGGGCGGCGTACTCCGGATCGCCGTGGAACCGCGTCCGGAGGTCGTCGGCGAGCGACGGCACGACCTCCTGCGGAGCGCCGTAGGCGATGGCGAGGGACTCGCGGGTGATGTCGTCGGGCGTGCCTCCGAGGCCGCCGGTGACGATCAGGTGATCGACGCGCGCGCCCTCCCGGCGGACGAAGTCGACGATCCGCTCCGCCTCGTCCGGCACCGCGGCGCTGACGGCGACCCGGACGCCGAGCGACTCGAGCCGGCGGGCGAGCCAGGACGCATTCGTGTTCTCGGTGTCGCCCGAGACGAGCTCGTTCCCGATCGTCAGGATTGCCGCGAGCACATGCCGAGTATGACCATCCGCACAGCGCTGCCCGACGATGCTCCGTCGATCGCCGCGACGGCGAACAGGATCGACGACGAACACGAGAAGTCGCTGCGACCCGGAGCGTCTACCCCCTTCGTCTGACGTGAGTCAGACTCACGTCTGACACACGGCTCTGGAACGAAAGCGCGACGAAAGTGTGACGTGACCGGAGAGTGGTGCGGGCTGGCGGCGCAGGTGCTTCCCGTCCGATCGAGGCATTGACCCGCCCCCTCGCGAGCGCACTCTGGACCCAACGGCCGCGTCAGACTCGAGTCTGACTCACGTCAGACGCGGGGGTTTCGTCAAGAGAGCGGAAAGGGCTTCTTGGCGAGCGCTGCGAGGACCTGCGAGGTGACCCAGACGGGGGTGGCTGCGTACTTCGCTGAGTAGCGGTAGCTGCCGTCCGCCTGCCGCAGCTTGGCCAGGTACGCGAACGCGGTTCGCGGCGGCGTGCGGCCGGCGGCGACCAGGCCCTGGATCGCCCACGCCGTCGATTGCGCATCCGAGCCGCGGCCCTGCGTCAGCTCGAAGCCGCCATCGCGGTTCTGGAACGTCAGCAGGAAACGCACGGCGCGGGCGACCGGCGCTCCGTGCACACCCGCGACCCGCAGCGCCTCCAGCGCCGCCGCGGTGTCGTTCGAGTCCGGCTGCCCGCGGATCGCCCACGCGAACCCTCCGCTCCGCGCCTGCTGCGCCAAGAGCCACCGCTTCGTCGACGGCGTCGAACGGCCGAGGGCCAGCACGGCCCAGCACGTGGAGTTGACGGTCGGGCCGATCTGGCCGCTCGGACGGGCAGCGGACCGCAGCCGATCGAGCAGAGCCGTGGGCTGCCGCGCCCAGCGCCTCCTCCGCCAGCGCAACGAGCGCGACGTCGGTCGTCGCCGCGAGCGTCGATTCCTGCGCCTGCAGGTACGCCAGCGAGCCCGGCGCAGTTGCCCCGGCGGCAGACAGACCGAGCACCGCCCACGACGTGAGCGACGCGCCGGCGGTGCCGTGCGGCTCGGAGAACGCCCCGTCCGTAGCGTGCCCCTGCAGGAACTGCACCGGCGAGACGGCGAGGAGGAGCGCGGCGACGACGCCCGTCAGGCCGCCCACACGATCACCGCCCGCAGCTTGGTGCCGTAGCGTTCGAGCATCCGCAGCAGCTCGGGCCCGATCGCCAGCGCCAGCACGACGTTGCCGAGGGCGTGCGACACGTCGAACCAGAAGCCGCGCGCCAAGGTGGCGGCGAGCGCGGCGCCCGTATGCGGGAAGAACCCGTACCAGAGCCAGACGTCCATCATCGCGCTGAAGGCGAGCCCGAGCACGAACGTCGCGGCGGCGAGCGAATAGCGCGAGCGAAGCGCCGGCGCGAACAGCGCGCCGACCGCACCGCACGCCGCCCAGCCGAGCATCTGCTGCGGCGTCCAGACGCCCTGGCCGAGGAACAGGTTCGAGACGAACGCCGCCAGCGCCCCGACCGCCACGCCGGCGCGCAGGCCGAGCGCGACGCCGGCGACGACCGTCACGACCGTCACCGGCTGGACACCCGGGATCGCCGCGAAGAGCACGCGTCCTGCGGCCGCAGCGGCGCCGAGCGTCGCCACGAGAGCGAGTTCGCGCGTCGAATCGGGGCCGGACTCGAACCAGGCCACGCCCGCCGCGACAAGTGCCGCCCCCGCGAGCAGCGTCGCCAGAGCACCGTTGGGCGCGAGCAGCGCCACGGCGAAGAGCGCCGCGCCGACGGCGAGGAGCTTAGACACGCACGCCCTCACGCGACGGCAGCGCGACCACCCTGTCTGCGACGAGCGACGCCCAGGGCAGATCGTGCGTGACGACGATCGTCCCACGCCGCGGCGCGTCGGACCGCAGCAGCGCCGCGAGCTCCGCCTTGCGCTCAGGGTCGACGCCACGCGTCGGCTCGTCGAGCACCAGCAAGTCCGGGTCGGTCGCGAGCACCGCCGCGAGCACGAGCCGCTCTCGCTCGCCGACCGACAGGTCGCGCGGATGCCGGTCGACGAGATCGACCAGACCCAAACGCGCCAGCTCGGCCCGCGCGCGGGCCGGGTCGGAGCCGAGCGCAACCTCGTCCAGCACCCGCTCGGTGACGAGATGCCGTCCGGGGTCCTGGGTCAGAAACGCCGCGCGGGCGTGCACGACCTGACCCGAGTCCGGCTCCAGCAGCCCGGCGGCGAGCTTCGCCAGAGTCGTCTTGCCCGCGCCGTTCGGCCCCGCGAGGGCGACGATCTCGCCGCGCCGCACCTCCAGCGACACGTCCTCGAGCACCGGGGCCTCGCCGTAGGCGAACGAGACGCCGCGCAGGGAGCAGACCACATCCCGGACCGGCGGCAGGTAGAGAGGCCGGTTCGCCGCGAGCCAGCCGATCGCCTCATCGCGCGGCGCATCGAGCGTCACGCGGCCGTCCTCCATGAAGAGCACCCGGTCGGCCCGGTCGAGCGGCCGCGCCGGTCGCTGCTCCGAGACGAGCACCGCACACGGCAGCCGCTCGATCAGATCGAAGAACGCCTCCGCTGCGTCGGGATCGAGCTGGGACGTCGGCTCGTCCAGCAGCAGCAGCTTCGGTCGAAGCGCCAGCGCCGAGGCGAGGCACACCCGCTGCAGCTCCCCCGCCGAGAGCTCGGCGATCGGACGCTCTGCGAGCTGTGCGACGCCGACGGTGGCGAGCGCCTCGTCGACCCGGGGCCAGATCTCGGCCGGATCGACGCCCGTGTTCTCGAGCCCGAAGGCGACCTCGTTCGCGACCTTGGCCATCACGGCCTGGTCCTCCGGATCCTGGAAGACCGAGGCCACGGTGCCGACGAGCCGGGCGGGCTCCGTCTCGCGCGTGTCGGCACCGCCGACGACGACCCGACCGGCGAAGACGCCTCCGTGGAAGTGCGGGACGAGCCCCGCGATCGCCCGCAGGAGCGTCGACTTCCCGGAGCCCGACGGGCCGAACAGCGCGACGTGCTCGCCCTCGGCGAGCTCGAGCGAGACGCCGTCGAGCACCGGCGAGCCCGGGACGTAGGCGAAGCGGAGGTCGTGCACGGCGACTAGAGCGACCACGCCACCACCACGATCGCCGCCGCGCCGAGCACGGCCACACGGTCGAGCCCCGTCCACGCAGGGCGCGGCGCCCGCGTCCGGTCGGGCCGGCCGTAGCCCCGCGCCTCCATCGCCTCGGCGACGTTGAGCCCTCGTTCGAGCGAGCCGGCCAGCAGCGGCGACAACAGTCGCGCCGGCTTGAGCTCGACGCCGCGGCCACGCAGAGCGACACGGAGATCGCGCGCATCGCGCTCGAGCAGCGGAAGCAAACGGGTCGCGAGCGCGACGGCCACCGTCGAGCGGCGGGCCCAGCCTGCGCCGGCAAGCAGACGGTCGTGATCGAGCCGTAGCGCATAGACCGCGAATGCGAGCCCGACGGCTGCGAGCCGCATCCCCTGGAAGAGCCCGTTCGCGAGCTCCTCGCGCGTCACGTCGAGGGTGCCGAGCACCGGGATCGTGGGGCCGGTCCACAATGGATGGGAGCCGATCTCCTCGACGAACGGCGTCACGATCACGACGAAGAGCGCGCTCGTCAGCGTCCCGACAAGATACGGCCAGCGCCGCGCCGCCGGCGCCCGCCACGCCGCAGCCAGGAGCACACCGGCGATCACGGCGACCTGCCATGTCTCGTGCACGAGCAGCGCCGCGACCGTCAGCGCCGCAAGTACGAGGGCTGCGGGCGCCGGGCTCACTGAGCGACTCCGAACCGGAAGCGAAGCGCCGCCGGATTCGCGGCCAGCCGCCGCGCGATCGCTGCGCCGAGCTCCAACTGCACCCCGTCCTTGAACCGCCCGATCCGCACGTGCTCCGGCGGGAACCGCGAGCTGATCACGATGGAGTTGGCGACCTTGGCCCGCGAGGCGACGCTGCCGTGCACCTGCGCGGCGATCGAGGTCGCAACCGACCGGGGGACGCCGACCGGAACCACGCTCGTCGAGCCGCGCAGGAAGGGCTGCGGGTAGGCTCCCGCGACGACCGGCACGCTCATGGTCGCGCCCGTCCAGTGCCGGTAGTCCCACCACTCGACGTCACCCGGCCGCAACCTCACCTCGGCGGCGCTTCGGTCGCCTTCGATGCCGTCGACGAAGAAGAACCAGTCCTGCTGGCGCGTCGCGGAGCCGTCGAGTCCCTCGATCGACTGCACGAACCGCCCGCCGTATCGCGTCTTCACCTTCCGGACTCGGGTCAGCGCCTGCATCGCGGTCAGCCCGGCCGGGACGGTGCCGGTATAGAGGACGTTCGCGCCACGATCGCGCGTCACCCAGAGCGTCGCTGCGCCGTGCTCGCGCTCGCCGCCACAGCCCGTGACGGCGAGCGCGAGCAGAAGGACGAGCGCAGCTCTCACTTCACCGCGTTCGAGCGAACGGCGCCGGTCGCCGTCGCGCGCACGAGCACGCCCGGGTGCGGTCCGGGACAGACCGAGGTATCGGGCGTCGTCTTGACCGTCCGCTTCGAGCCGATGTGCAGCTGGAGACCGCTGACGGTTGCGGTGCCGCCGTTGTCGTCGTAGGCGTGGACCGTGTAGCACCCCTGCTTCGAAGCCTTCACCACGAGCGTCGGAGGACCGCCGGTCGCGCCGAAGTCGGCGTAGTACCAGAGCACGTGGTCGCCATCGGCAAGCTGCACCTGGTCGGCGCCGACGGGCGGGGACTTGTCGTCGACCTTGAAGACCCAGCCGCTCGAGCCGCCGGCCCCGTAGCGGCCGACCTGGTCGATATACGGACCGAAGCTGGTCGTCGTCACGTGGTAGTAGAACTCGCCGAGCAGCGACGCCTGTTCGAGCGCGTCGAGTGCGTTGGTCGCGGTGACGGTCACCTCCTGCGGGGCGAAGAGGGTCTGCGTCTTGCCTTCGACACGCACCTTGACGGTCGCCGCTGTTGCCACCGCAGGCAGCACGAACAGGAGAACGAGTACGAGAATCAGGCGCTGGGCCACGATTCCTCCTTCCGCGAGGGGATCGGTATGGAGGGCGACCGGCAGGTCTTCTGACTCGGGGCTCCCCCTCCGCCGCCTTCCCAGGCCGTGGCCCAGTGGCGTTCGGCGGAGGGCATCTCCCCTCACAGCGGCGGGACCGTCCCGGACTCACACCGGGTTCCCTTACCGCTCGCCCGTTAGCACCGCGAATCTAGCAGCGCCGGCCGAGGATCTCCCGCTCGCTGCCGTACGACGGTGGAACTAACCTACGTCCCATGGAACACGGAGAGGTCACCGATCGCCAGCTCGAGGCGCTCCTCGGCCGCCTCGACCGGATCGCCGAGGAACTGCAGCGGCTGAACCGCCGCGAGGAGCGGCGCGAGGAGCTGACCGTGATCGCCCACGAGCTGCGGAACCTGAACGAGTCGCTCCAGGCGATCACCTACGCGGCGCTCGGGACGCAGGGCCCGCAGGTGCGCCGCCGCCGGACGGGCTGAGAGCCCTAGCCGACGAGCCGGTAGAGCCAGCCCGAGTCGACCGACATCAGGAAGAGCTCGCCCGCCGAGTCCTGCCCGAACGACGAGAGGCCGTTGAGCGTGAACGGCTCGGTGCGGAGCCCGCGAGCGGCGCCGCCCGCGACCGTGAAGCTCCAGACCTTCCCGGAGCAGTAGTCGCCGTAGAAGTAGCGGCCGGCCGCCGAGGGGATCTTGGTGCCGCGGTAGACGTAGCCGCCGCTGACGGAGCAGCCCTCGCCGTGCGAGTACTCGGCCACTGGCGCGCGGTAGCTGCCGACGGAGAGCAGCGCGGTCGACGGGTCGTAGCTGTGCTTCCCCTCGTAGCGGTTCCACCCGAAGTTGGCGATCGCCTTCGTGCCGGCCTGCAGATAGTCGATCTCCTCCCAGTTGCCCTGGCCGACGTCGCCGATGTAGAGATCGCCGTTCGCGCGGTCGAACGAGAACCGCCACGGGTTCCGGAGTCCGTAGGCGACGAGCTTCCAGCTCGGCTTGCCGCTCGCGTTGACGTTGAGGCGCTCGATCTTGGCGAACGGCCGGGCCAGACTCTGGCCGTTGTGCTGTGGGTCGCCTCCACCGCCGCCGTCGCCGTTCCCCCAATACAGGCGACCGTCGGGCCCGAACTGCAGCTGACCGCCGTTGTGATTCGAGGCGAAGTCCTTGACGAACTGCAGCTGCTTCGCCGAGGCCGGGATCGCGACCGTGCCGTTCGAGCGGTACTGCACGACGTGTGTGTCCCCGTTTCGGTCGGTGTAGTCGACGTAGAATCGATGTGTCTTGGCGTACTCGGGATCGAAGGCCACGGAGAGGAGCCCCTGCTCGCCGCCGCTCAGGACGAGCGGCCTGATGTCGAGGAACGGCGTCGGTCTGATGCGGCCGGCGGTGAGGACGCGAATCACGCCGGCCTGCTCGACCACGTAGAGGTTGCCGGGCTCGCCCGGTGCCGCGGTCGCGTACACGGGTGCTGTGAAATGGGCGACGCGAGTGAGACGCAGTGCGTCACCACGCGCCGCCGCGCCGGACAGGACGAGCGCACTCACGCAGATCACGAGAACGGTTGCTCCCACGAGCTGTCTCACCCTCGACCTAGCCACGGCCGAAGATGAGGAGTTGTCCGCTGGTCACGTGATCGTTCGCGTTGCCGAGTGGGATCGCAACCCTGCCGTCGGCGACGATCGGGCTCTGCCAGTGCACCGAGCCGGTCGGCAGCGTTGCCACCTCCCGTCCGCTCGTCGGGATGTACACGTGGATGGCGCCCGACCCCGCGACGTACAGGAGCGACCCGGCGGCGACCGGTGACGTCCCGTCGGTCCGGTTCGACCACACCGGATGCAGCCGCTCACCCTTGAACAGCAGCGCCTCCGTCCCGCCGCCGGTCGCGACGAACACCCACTTCCCGTTCCAGACCGCCGGCTCCGAGAAGACATCGGTCGGGCCGGGAGCAGGCGTCGTCTGCAGCTCCCCGCCGGTCGTCGCGTTCACGCCGGGCAGCCGATGCAGCTGCAGGAGCCGCAGGATGCCGTCCTTCCCGCCCTGCACAGCGAAGCCGTTCGGGAGCAGTGCCGGGCTCGTCGAGCCAAGATCGACGTCGGCGCTGTTCAGCTGCGCCTGATTGGCAGGCGTCCAGTGCCGGACCAGATGCGAGGCGTCGGGCGAGAGCACGAGCACGCTGTCTCCCCAGTCCTTGTGACCGTCGTACGGTGCGTTGCCGGTGGCAACGACCAGCGTCCCGTTGTCGGGGTCGACCGCGGCGCCGTTCCGCGACCAGATCGCCGAATCGCTCGAGTGGCACGTGCTCGGCACGATCACCCCGGATCGGTCGCTGCACAGTGAGTTCCACGCGTGGACGATCCTGCCGGTCCGCTCGGACATCGTCACGACATGGCCCTGGTACGGCGGAGCGTCGCCGATGTAACCGCCCGTCGTCATCACGACGAGCCCGCGCGAAACGTTGATCGACGACGTCAGCTTCTCGTGCGTCGGATCCCGCGTAAGCGCGGTCGCCCACAGCATCTTGCCGTCGGAGACCCTGAGCTTCCGGACGCGCCCGTCCGGAGCGGACGCATAGATCGCGGTCCGATCCGTCGAGGCAGCGGGCGTCGAGTTCGTGATCTGCGCCGTCCCGGCGAGGCTGGCGTACGTCGGTGGCGTGAACCGCCAGAGGACCGTCCCCTTCGCCGCGTCGATTGCCTCGGTCTTGCCGTACGTGGTCGTCACGAAGAACACGTCGTGGGACGCGCCGTTCACGGTCACGGCGTGCAGGTAGATCGGCGAGGAGTCGACGGTGCCGTCGAGCGCGACCGACAGCCGCTTTAGCTTGCCGACGTTCGCAGCGGTGAGCCCGCTTCCCGGAGCGGCGTTGTGGCGTGCGGCGTCGTAGCCGAAGCGCGGCCAGTCCATGCCGGCGCCGGCTCCCGGGCGTGCGAGCGCCGTCGACACGACCGCCGCGGCCGCCAGGACGAGGCAGAGCAGGGCGATGCGTCTCAATGCGCGGCCAGGTCCGGCGTCTTCACCCACGGACCGGGCGGAGTGAGCAACGACTCTGCGTGCAGGTACGCGAGGCCGGCGAGCGGTAGGTCGCCCCAACGCTCGAAGCAGAAGTACCGCCGCCGCCAGTGCGGGAAGAACTTGCGGTTGAAGCTGTGGAGCCGCTCGATCTGGAACAGGCGGTCGGCCTTCAGCAGCACCTGACGGACGGCGCGCGTCGTCAACCCCGCGTCGCCGTCCTCGCGCAGGAAGTCCGCGAAAACCGCGAAGTTGAGCGAGACCTCGGTCACCCCCCGCGTTTTCGCCCAGTCGAGCGTCTCGGTGATCAGGTACTCCATCAGGCCGTTCGGCGTGTCGCGCCGGCGGCGCATCGAGGCGAGCGAGTAGCCCTCGCTGGCGGGCGAAGGGACGAGCTGGAGGAAGCCCCCCACCGAGCCGTCGGGCCCGACCGCGACCGCGAGGACGGTGTCGGGGTAGGCGAACATGGCATCCATCGCCATCGTGAACCCGCGCTCCGGCCAGCTTCCCCGCCACTCACGCGAGACGGCGCAGAGCTCGTCGCGCAGGTTGGAGCTCGTATCCGACGTCGAGAGCACGTGCACCTCGTAGCCGCTCTTCTCGAGCCGCGACACGGACTGGCGAACCTTGCGGATCGCCCGGCCGTCGAGCGAGAACTCGGACGGCTTCACCACTGCCTCGTCGCCGAGATAGATCGACTTGAAGCCGAGCGCGACGTAGTCCGCGAGCGCGTCGTTCGAGGCGCCCGCGACGGCGACCCGCCAGCCCTTGGTGTGCGCGACGCGGCGAAACTCGGCGACGAGCTCGTGCCGCTCGCCGGCATCGCCGATCGGGTCACCGGCGATGAGCGCCGTACCGGCGACGACGCGATAGGCGAGGAACGACTTCCCGCTCGCCGAGAAGAAGTAGCTCTTGTCACGGCGAAGCGCGAAGTACGCGAGGCTGTCCGCGCCACGCTGGTGGACCAGCTCCTCGACGCGTTCCCGCTCGCCGGGCTCGGTCGGCTCGACCCGGAACGGCCGGAACAGGAGCCAGAGGGCGCGGACGCCGAGGCCGGCGATCACGATCAGCAGCGCCTCCTCGATCCGCTCGGAGAACGCGTCGTTGTCGAGCGCATAGATCGTCGCGAGCGGCACGCAGACGACGAGCGCCAGACCGACCTGAGCGAGCGGCATGATCGTCGCCGGGTCGCCAGGTGCGACGAACTGACGGCGCGCACGCAGGAGCGCGGCAAGGAGCAGCAGGTGAGCCGTCGCCTCCTCGAAGTCCAGGCCCTTCGCGAGATGGGCGATTGCCGAGGCCGAGACGAGCGCGAGGCCGAGCCACCAGGCGCGCCGCTTGCGCCGCGCGAGGCCGCGCGAGACCCAGATCAGCCCGAGCCCGAGTGCGAGAGCGAGCGTCCGTGCGGCGCCGGGCACGCCGGGCGGCAGGACGCCGCCGATGACGTGCACGCGGTCCGCCATCTCGGGTGTGAGGGCGGAAACGATCGAAAGAAAGCCTGCCGCCGTGGCGAACCACGCCAACAGCACCGGGGTGGCCGGGCGACGCACTGTCACACGGTAGCGCCGCCTTCGGAAGACGCTGTTAATTCTTCAGGAGGATGCGGCGGAGCTCGTCTTCCTTGCCTGGCTCCAGGATCGCCAGCACCTGGTCGCCCGCCTCGAGCAGCGTCTCGTCGTCCGGGACCTCGGCCTTGCCGTTCCTGACGACCGAGATCAGGCGCGCCCCCTCGGGCAGCTTGAGCGCACGGACGCGCTTGCCCTTGCAGTTGGCGGTCTTGTCGATCGAGACCTCGACGATCTCGAGGTTCTCCTTGCGCAGCTCGAGCAGCTGGATCAGGCCGTGCTCGGGGACTTCGTGCTCGATCAGCGCCATGATCGAGCCGGTCGCCGAGACGGTCGGCGAGATGCCGAGCAGGTCGAAGTACGGCTGGTTGCGCGGGTCGTTGATGCGGGCGATCACCTTCGAGACGCCGTAGCGCTCGCGCGCAAGCTGGCAGATGACGATGTTGTCCTCGTCGTCGCCCGTGGCGGCGACGAGCAGGTCGGGCGGGCGCTTGATCCCAGCGCGCTCGAGGACGTACAGCTCCGTCGCGTCACCGCGGATCACCTGGTGCTCGAACTCGGCCTCGAGCTTGTCGAACCGATACGGCTTCTGCTCGATCAGCGTCACCTCGTTCCCGCTGCGCAGCAGCGAGCGAGTCAGGTTGGCGCCGACCTGGCCTCCGCCTGCGATGAGGACGTACATCAGACGGTCGCCTGCTCGGTGGCGCGAACGGCCTCGACCAGGGACTCGATCGCCGCGGACGTCGGGCAGACGATCCGCAGGCCGCGCGTTGCGTAGAACTGCGCCCGGGCGGGATCGAGGATGCGGACGACGACGGTCGGCACCTGGAAGTGCTTCTGGGCGCCCTGCGCGACCACGAGGTTCGTGTTGTCGCCGTTGGTGGTGACCACCACGGCGTCGGCCTCCTCGATTCCGGCCTCGCGGAGAAGCGTCAGATCCATGCCGTGGCCGACGAGGAAGCCGCCGGTCCAGTTGTCGCCGAGTCGCCCGAGAGCGTCCTCGTTCTCGTCGACGACGGTCACGTCCCAGCCCGAGGCGTCGAGCTGAAGTGCGACGGAGGAGCCGACGCGTCCGGAGCCGATCACGATCGCTTTCACGACGGCGCAGCGTACTCCCTGACGGGCCACCGCCGTCGGTTTCAGACCTCGGCCAGCTCCTCGTCCACCACGGATTGCGGGAAGGCGACGATCAGCACCTCGCAGGGGGCCTTGCGGAGCACGTAGTCGACCGTGGGCGAGAAGAAGCGCGCCTGGCGCCGCCACCGCGGCGCCGAGCCGAGCACGATCAGGTCTGCGTCGACCTCCAGTGCGTGCTCGACGATCGCCGGCCCGATCGCCCTGGCACGGATCGTGGTGCCTTCGACGACGACGTCGTGGTCGGCGCCGAGCGCCTTCGCCTCTTCGATCGCCTCCTCGGCCTGGCGGTCCTGCTCGGTGAGCGGCACGTCCAGCGGCTGCTCGAGGGGCACGCGGACGACGTGCAGCGCCTGCACCTCCGCCTCGTGGTCGGAGGCGAGCCGCACGGCGGTCGCGAGCATCTCCTCGCCGATCAGGCCGATCTTCATCGGCACCAGGATGCGCTTGAAGCGCACGGCCGAGGCCAGATGGCGCTCGTCGTCGGAGGCGACGCGTTCCATGAGCCCCTCGCCGTGCAGGCGCCGGACGACGACGAAGACGACGAACCCCGCGAGGAGCCACGCCGGGCCGGCATAACGGGCGGCCGGGTGGGTGATCAGCGCGAGGATCCAGACCGCGAACGTCAGGATCGAGCCGACGACCGCCGGGATCGGGATCTCGGCGCCCCTGACCCGCACGTTGAACGGCGTCCGGTACGGCCGCTCGAGGTCGGGTTCGGTGACCCGGAGCTTGATCACCGCCAGCTGCGCGGCCGTGAACGCAAGCAGAACGCCGAACGAGAACAGGCTGGCGAGGAACTGGACGTCGCGCTTGAAGAACGAAGTCGCGATGACGATGACCGACGAGATGACGGCGGCGGAGGCGATCGCGTGCGGCGAGACGTGCGCGCGACGGCTGAGACGGCCGAAGCTGCGGGGCAGCTGCCCGTGCTCCCCCAACGAGTAGGCCAGCCGCGAGAACCCCGAGATGGACGTCGTGACCGCCGCGAGCAGGATCAGCGCACCGGTGAGGCCGACATAGCTGCGCAACACGTCGCCGAGTGGGAACGGCAGCTCGCTGCGGATGCGATCGGCGATCCCGAGCAGCGGCGCTCTGATCCACGTCGTCCCGAGCTCGGTCTCCGGCCCCGGGAACGCGGAGAGCCCGACGACGGCGATGCCGACGTACAACGTGACGACGGTCGCGATCCCGCCGAACACCGAGCGCGGCAGGTCGACACCGGGCCGGCGTGCCTCCTCGGCCAGGTTCGCAACGGTCTCGAGCCCGGTGAACGCGAGCATCGCGAGGGGAAGCGAGAACGCCAGGGCATGCCAGGTCGGATGCGTGCCGAGCGACGTCCCATGCGTCAGTGCATGCGGCGAGAAGACGAAGATGAGCCCGAGCACGACGAGGAGCAGCTGGGTCAGCAGATCGAGCGCCGGCACGATGATCCCGAGCCCGTAGAGCGACGGCCGCCGGACGACGCGAACGAGCGCGACGAGCACGATCACTCCGACGCCGACGATCACGTCCCACGGATTCCGCTCGAGCGCAGAGACCTGGATCGCGCCCGCGAGGTAGTGCGGCAGGAACAGCGCCGACAACGCGATCACGATCAGGTAGTCGAGGAACAATGCCCAGCCCGTCATGAACCCGGTCAGGTCGTTGGTCGCCCGGCGGACAAAGGTCGCTGCTCCCCCGGTCTCCGGCAGCGCCGCAGTGCCCTCGGCGTACGACAGCGAGACGACGAGGAACAGCAGTCCGACGCCGAGCAGCACGAGCGGCGTGAAGCCGAGCGCGTTGGCGGCGAGGACGCCGAGCGCGAAGTAGATGGACGACGCGATCTCGCCGTAGGCGACGGAGTAGAGAGCGCGCGCATCGAGCTCGCGCTTCAGGCCTGGGAGCTTCCGGGCTATCTCGACCTCCGCCGCAGCATCCAGATCCGGAGTGAGCCGGCAGCGATGAACAGCAGGCCGAGGACGATCCCGACCCCGAAGCCTGCCGTCGCCACGGTCTCGACCACCAGGACCGCGCCGAGCGCGACCATCAGCCCGGCCAGCGAGAGAACCATGCTCCGGTACATCACCGGCTCACATCGTGTCTGAGACCGGCGGTATCCGACAGCATCTACGCCGCTTTCCGGCCCGTCGCGACCATCACGCGCGACGGCGCGTTCTTCAGGACGTAGTCGACTGTGTGGCCGAAGAGGTTCCGATGGCGTCCCCGCGGAGCGCCGAGAACGATGATCTCCGTCCCGCGCCGCTCGGCCTCGTCGACGATGGCGCGTCCGGCGTTCCGCGCCCGCACGACGCGCTCGACCGTACGCACGCCGTACGGCGCTGCGATCGAGCGGGCCTCGTCGAGCAGCCGGTCGGCCTCCTCGAGCTCCTCCGCCAGGTCCGCATCGAGCGGCAACTCCAGCGGAACGACGATCACTCTCAACAGCGCGATCCGGCCCGCGCGCTCGGTCGCGAGCCTCGCCGCGACCTCGACCGCCTCACGCGACTGGTCGCCGACCACGACGGGAACCAGGATCGATCGGTACTCGAGCGCCACGGCCGGTCCGAGCGGCACGGGAGCTCGCGACGTCTGCGTCAGCGAGAGGCCGAGCCGGCGACGGTAGATCGCATAGAAGACGAAGCCGGCGGCCAGCCAGACAAGCCCCGCGTACCGGGTCGGGGCGTCCTGCTCGACCACGACGAGCCACGCGATGCTGGTGCCGAGACCGCCGACGACTGCGAAGACGGGCCAGTCGATGCCCCCGATCCGGATGTTCGGCCGGGCACGCCATTCGAGCTCGTGATCGCGGTGTCGAACGCGCAGCGCGGTCACCGAGGCGTGCGCGATCGTGAAGGAGAGCATCGCCCCGAACGCGTACATGCGGCCGAGGAAGTCGACCTGGCCGGCGAGCAGGAAGATGGTCGGCGCGAGGCCCGCGAAGACGACGAGCGAGAGCCACGGCGTCTTCAGCTTCGGATGCAGGCGCCGAAACGCGGACGGCAGCTGGCGATGGCTCGCCATCGCATACGTGATGCGCGACGCGCCGATGACCCCTGCATTCGTCGCGATGAAGAGAATCGTCGCGGCGAGAATGCCGACGTAGACCTTCGCCACCGAGAGGGTCGGCCCGTGCAGGCCGAGGTTCTCGACGAGTCCGAGCACAGGATCGTTCTTGAAGCCGTGCGGTGGTGGCTGCCCCAGCTGAGTCACGTAATGCGTTCCCTCGTGGACGACCGGCATCGCGGACAGCGCGATCCAGGGGAGCGTGAAGTAGATGGCGAAGACGGCGATCGCCACCCACGAGATAGCGCGCGGGATCGATCGGACCGGGTCGCGCGCCTCCTCGGCGAGATTCGAGACCGTCTCGATCCCGGTGTACGCGATCATCGCAATCGGGATCGCGAGCAGGAACGCGCTCCACGTCGGGGCAACGCCGAGATGGATGTTGTTCGCGAGCACCTGCGGATGGAAGATCAGGACGAACCCGAGTCCCACGAGCAGGAGCTGCGTCGCGAAGTCGATGACGGCGAGCACGATGTTCAACCTCGCCGCCTCCTGGATCCCGATGACGTTGATGCCGACGAGCAGCCACGTCAGGGCGATCCCGATCACGATGTCCCACGGGTTCGTCCGCAGCGGCTCCCAGAAGATCGAGAGGTAGTGAGGGACGAAGATCACGGAGATCGCGACCGTGATCACGTAGTTCAGCATCTGGGCCCAGGCCGCGAAGAACGAGACGAGCTCGTTGAACGCGTGCCGTGCGAAGCTCGACGAGCCGCCCGCCTCCGGGTAGCGGACCGTGCCCTCCGCGTAGGTCGCCGCCGTCGCGGCGAAGATAAGGCCGCTGATGATGAAGACGATCGGAGTCAGGCCGAGCGCGATCCCTGCGGTCAGTCCGAGGGCGTAGTAGATCGACGAGCCCACGTTGCCGTAGGCTGTCGCGAAGAGCGCCGGTGCCCCGAGGACCCGCTCCAGGCCGTGACTCTGGCGCCGGCGCCTGGATGGTTGACCGGTGGTTGACGTCATGTCATCTCGGGGAGGATCTGCGCCAGCCTCAACCGCGGTGGCGGCAACCCCCGGTTGACCATCTGAGCACGGCGGGATGCTACGCGGATGCCTGAGTCGGGACGCTGCTCAGGATCACGTGCGGCTCGAAGAGCAGGCAGCGCTTGACCGCAATCGCCCGCCGGCCTCGCAGCCGTGGGAGGTTCTCGTTCAGGCGCTCTGGGAGGATCACGTTCACCGTCGCAGCCGGATCTTCCGTCAGCCGCCGGACGTACGACAGCACCGCCTCTCCGAGGCGCCCCTGCTGCGGCTCGGCGTCCACCGGCAAGCCGAGACCGTCGCCTTCCCAGGCGGGCTCGCCGAAGTGCACGAGGCGCAAGTCGGCCTCCCCCAGCGACCGCGCGTAGTCGACCGCGCGACCGGTCGCGGCGTCGAGCTCGTCCGCGAGCACCCGCACGTGGAGCCGCTCCGGCACCTTCCCTTCGGGCCGGCGCCCGGACGTCACGGTCGGCACGTCCGCCACGACGACCCCGGGCTCGACGAGCAGACGCAGCTTGAGGCGGAACTGCGCCCGCTGGGCGGCGGCCATCAGCGACCGCTTCTTGAACTGCTCGGGCAGCACGACCGTCACGACGTCATCCGGGTCGCGGCGAAGCGCGGCGATTGCATCGAGGACCGCACTCGTCGCGTCCGTGCCCGGGGGACGAACGTCGAGGCGGGGCTCGCCGCCGGTCAAGTCGAACCAGCGGGCGCTGATGCCGGAGTCCGTGTGCGACCCCGGCACGTGGAGCGCGCTGAACGCGCCGCCGCCGATCCGCCGCGCGTACCAGACTGCCCCTTCGGCGGCCACATCGACGGCCTCGACATAGACGAGGACACGGTTCTGCACGTCAGCGGATGCCGGAGTCGATCGCCAGGTTGACGAGCCGCATTCGTCCGGCCACGACGTTGACGGAAGCTGGGCGAACCGACCTCAGTCGGACGGCGGTGACGATGTACGCGCCGCTGCGAAGCGCGATCCGGTAGTCGCCCGAGCCGTCGGTGCTCGTGCGATGGACGACGGACCCGCGCGTAAACGAGAGCGTCACATGTCTGGCGGGCCCGCGACAGGGCGTGTCCGCGCGGCAAACCGGGGTCAGGGGCCCGATGGTGGCATGGCCCCGGAGCCCGGTGACGACCGACGAGTTCGAGGCGACGGGCGCGAAGAGGGCGAGAAGCGCGGCGACGGCCACAGCGCGCACGCCACAAGGGTACTCCGGGGTCAGGCCGCCTTGCTCTCGGGGGCGGGGCGCAGGACGATCGTCTCGGCCGGCGCGTGGTCCAGGATCCAGGTCAGCTCCTTGACCGAGAACCCGCCGTGGCAGTTGCCGCTCGCGGCCGGGGCGACGATGCGATCGAAGTGCTCGACCTCCCAGAGCCGCTGCAGGGCGTGCGTCGCCGACCTCCCTTTCTCGATCCGCGCGTCGACCGCGACCCCCTTGCGCAGGGCGGCGTGCTCGACGGCCTCGAGGAGCGGGAGTGCAACGCCCACCTCCTCCTTGCGAGCGGAGTCCTCCGGGTACTGCAGAGGCACGACGAGCAGGTAGGCCGCGACGAGCACCGCCTCCTGCGCCTTTGCGATCCGGATCGCCGCCTCGAGCACCACGGGGTCGAGCTGGCCCGAGAAGGGCACGAGGATGCGGGGAGCCCCGGCCCGCGGCATCACGCGGCGCGCGCGGCGGAGGGCGAGCCACATGGCGGCGACGACGATCACCGCACCTCCGAGAACGCCCAGGACGACGAGCCCGCCGGTCACGATTCGGCCGCCCGGTCGGCACGGTTTGCGATCACGCGGATGTCGACGCCGGGGAGCTCCCGCACGAGCGCCGAGACGAGGGAACCGCGCAGGATCTCGCGCCTGCGGCTCTCGTCCGGCGTCCCGACGAGGACGTAGGTCGAGCCCCGCTCGGAGACCACGCGGCGAACGGTCTCGACCAGGTTGTCGCCCTCGACCTCGAGGAAGTGTGCGCCGAGGACGCCGGCGAGCCGGCGGAGAGCCGCCAGCTGGACCTGCTGCTCGGGGCTCGGAGTGCGGCCGTGCCTGTGCACCCAGAGCGCGTCGAGCGGCGCGCCGAGTCGTTCGGCCGAGCGCCATGCGCGGCGGAGGATCCGCTGCGAGCGCGGCTCGGGAGTCACCAGGGCCAGCACCCGTTCGGCGACCGCCTGCGCGCTCAGCGGGTCGAGCAGCGCCGACTGGCGCTTCGCACCGACCTCGTCGGCCACCTCTCGCAATGCCAGCTCGCGCAGCGCGGAGAGGCGGTCGGAGCGGAAAAAGTTCGTCAACGCGATGTCGGCCCGGTCCGCCGCGTAGACCTTGCCGGCGCGCAGCCGCGCCTGGAGGGCCTCGGGCGTCAGGTCGACCAGCACGACCTCGTCGGCCTCCTCGAGGACATGGTCGGGAAAAGTCTCGCGGACGCGGACTTCGGTCAGTTCCGCGATCTCGTCGTTCAGGCTCTCGAGATGCTGGATGTTGACCGTCGAGATGACGTCGATCCCGGTGGCCAGCACGTCCTCGATGTCCTGCCAACGCTTCTCGTTGCGCATGCCCATCGCGTTCGTGTGCGCGAGCTCGTCGATCAAGGCCAGCTCCGGCTCCCGTGCGATCGTGGCCGCCACATCGAGCTCGTTCAGCTCGACGCCGCCGTGCTGCGAGCGCAGATGCGGAATGACCTCGAGCCCTTCGGCCAGCGCCGTCGTCTCCGGCCTGTCGTGTGCTTCGAGATAGCCGATCACGACGTCGCGCCCCTCTGCCTGCGCGGCCTGCCCTTCCAGCAGCATCCGGTACGTCTTGCCGACGCCCGCCGCCATGCCGAGGAGAATCCGGTGGTGACCCCGCACGTCTCATGCTCCAAGCACGTTGTGGATGATCAGGTCGATCAGCTTGATCCCGACGAACGGCAGGATGACGCCGCCGAGACCGTAGATCAACAGGTTCCGCCGTAGCAGGGCTGTCGCCCCGATCGCGCGAAAACGCACACCGCGAAGTGCGAGCGGGATGAGCCCGGGGATGATCAGGGCGTTGAAGATGATCGCCGAGAGAATCGCGCTCTTCGGATCACCGAGGTGCATCACGTTCAGGGAGTTCAACGGCCCGCGCTCGCCCGGCTTCTCGGCATAGGTGAACGCGAACAACGCCGGAAGGATCGCGAAGTACTTCGCGACGTCGTTCGCGATCGAGAACGTCGTCAGCGCACCGCGCGTAATCAGCAGCTGCTTGCCGACCTCGACGATCTCGATCAGCTTCGTCGGGTTCGAGTCGAGGTCGACCATGTTGCCGGCTTCCTTCGCGGCCGAGGTGCCCGTGTTCATCGCGACGCCGACATCCGCCTGCGCGAGCGCGGGTGCGTCGTTCGTGCCGTCACCGGTCATCGCGACCATGCGCCCCTGCGCCTGTTCCTCCTTGATCAGCGCCATCTTCGCCTCCGGCGTGGCCTCGGCGAGGAAGTCGTCGACGCCTGCCTCCTGGGCGATCACGGACGCGGTGACGCTGTTGTCGCCGGTGATCATCACGGTGCGGATCCCCATCCGCCGCAGCTCGTCGAAGCGCTCCTCCATCCCGCCCTTGACGACGTCCTTCAGATGGACGACGCCGAGCGCCCAGTTGTCGCGTGAGACGACGAGGGGCGTGCCGCCCTGCTCGGCGACGCCCTGCACGAGCTGGTCGAGCTCGGCCGGCGGGTTCCCGCCCTGTTCGGCGATGAACCGCTTGACCGCGTCGCCGGCGCCCTTGCGGATGACGGTGCCGTTCAGGTTGACGCCGCTCATCCGCGTGGTGGCGCTGAACGGGACGAACTCGTGCTCTCCGAGCACCTGCTCGCGCAGGCCGAACCGCTCTTTGGCAAGTACGACGATCGAGCGCCCTTCGGGCGTCTCGTCGGCCAGCGACGCGAGCTGCGCGACCTCGGCAAGCTCGCGCTCGGCGACGCCGCCGACGGGCAGGAACTCGGTCGCCTGGCGGTTGCCCAGCGTGATCGTGCCCGTCTTGTCCAGCAACAGCACATCGACGTCGCCCGAGGCCTCGACCGCTCGGCCCGACACCGCGAGCACGTTTCGCTGCACGAGCCGGTCCATGCCAGCGATCCCGATCGCCGACAGCAGGGCGCCGATGGTGGTCGGGATCAGCGCGACGAGCAGTGCGATCAGCACCGTCTGTGACGTGGGCGTGCCCGCGTAGATCGCGAAGGGGCGCAACGTCACGACTGCCGCGACGAAGGTGATCGTCAGGCCCGAGAGCAGGATGTTGAGCGCGATCTCGTTCGGCGTCTTCCGGCGCTCGGCGCCCTCGACGAGCGCGATCATCCGGTCGAGGAACGACTTGCCTGGCTCCTGCGTGACCTCGACGACGAGCCTGTCCGAAAGCAGCTTCGTCCCGCCGGTGACGGCCGAGCGGTCTCCGCCCGCCTCGCGGATGACAGGTGCCGACTCGCCGGTGATCGCCGACTCGTCGACCGAGCCGACGCCCTCGATGATCTCGCCGTCGGCGGGAATCACCTCGCCCGCCACGACGACGACGACGTCTCCGCGCTGGAGCTCCCCCGCAGGGACGCTGCGGCCGTCGCGAAGGGTTGCGTTGGTCGTCGTCCGGGTCGCACGGAGAGCATTTGCCTGCGCCTTGCCTCGGCCCTCGGCGATCGCCTCGGCGAAGTTCGCGAAGAGGACGGTGAGCCACAGCCAGACTGCGATCGAGGCGACGAACCACAGACCGCTCGTGTCTCCCCGGACGAGGTTGAGCACGAGGATGCCCGTGGTGATCACGCTGCCGAGCTCGACGATGAACATGACCGGGTTCTTCACCTGCGAGCGCGGATCGAGCTTCGGGAACGAGCCGAGCACCGCAGCGAGCACGAGCTCGCGCGAGAAGATGCTGGTCGACTTGCGGGCCATCAGCTGCCTGACGTCTTGTCGAGTGCGAGGTTGAGCTTGAGCACGTTCACTCCCGGCTCACCGAGAAAGCCGAGACTGCGCCCGTCGGTATTGCTCTTGATCAGGTCCTGGACCGTCTTCAGCGGGAGATGGCGCACGGCCGCGATGCGGCGCGACTGGAGCGCGGCATTGGCCTGCGAGATGTCCGGGTCGATCCCCGAGGCCGAGGTCGTGACGGCATCGACGGGAATGTCGCGGACGGTGAGGCCCGGGTTGAACGGCGACTCGAGCTTGAGGATCGTCTTGACCTGGGCGCCGATGTTCTTCGCCAGGTCCGGGTTGGTCGGGCCGAGGTTCGCGAACGTGGTCGCGCCGGCGTTGTATGCCGGGGCGGTCGCCGACGGCCGCTCGTGGAAGTACTTCGGCTTCGTGAATCCCTGTGCGGCCAGACGTGAGCCGACCACCTTCCCGTTCTGCTTGATGAGGCTGCCATTCGCCTTGTTCGAGAACGCGGCCTGAGCGAAGCCGGTCATCAGCGCCGGAAAGCCCAGTCCGAAGACGAGGGTCACGACGACGAGCACGATGACCGTCGCCCTGAGGTCGCGCAGCATCAGTGCGACAACCCCTCGACGAGCGGCCCGAGCGTGAGCGCGGGGAAGAGCATCAGGCCGGCGGTGAGAAAGATCACGCCGACGAGGAGTACGACGAACGTCGGACCGTCGGTCCGGAAGGTTCCGACCGACGCGGGGACGGTCTTCTTCGCAGCGAACGCGCCGCCGAGCGCGAGGGCGGCCAGTGCCGGTGCGAACCGGCCGAGGTACAACGCGATCGTGCCGAGCTCGGCGGAGAAGTTCGTCGCGCCGTAGCCCGCGAACGCGCTGCCGTTGTTGTTCGACTGGGACGTGAAGGCGTACAGGGCTTCCGTGAAGCCGTGCGCCCCGGGGTTGAAGATCGACGCGAGGCCGGACTTCGTCACGACCGAGATCGCGGTGAGGGTCAGCACCATCGTCGGGACGAACAGCGCCCCGATGGCGGCGTACTTGATCTCTCGCGCCTCGATCTTCTTTCCGAGGTATTCCGGCGTTCGGCCGACCATCAGCCCCGCGATGAACACTGCGATGACGATGTAGAAGAACATCCCGTACAGGCCGGAGCCGACGCCGCCGAAGATCACCTCGCCGAAGAAGATGTTGACGAGCGGGACGGCGCCTCCGTACGCGGTGAAGGCATCGTGACCGCCGTTCACCGATCCGTTCGACGCGTCCGTGGTCGCGGTCGCCCAAAGCGCGGTGTTGGCGATGCCGAACCGGACCTCCTTGTCCGACATGTTCCCCCCGCTCTGGCCGTGTCCCTGCGTGATGTTCACGCCGGACGCGCGCAGAACCTGCGAGCCGTGCTGCTCCGACGGAAGCGCAATTGCGACGCCGATCGCAAAGACCGCGAACATCGCGGCGAACACCATCCAGGCATGTCGCCGCGCAAGGACCATCTTCCCGAACATGAACACCTGTCCAGCCGGGATGAGCAGGATCGCGAGCACCTCGAGGAAGTTCGTGAAGCCGTTCGGGTTCTCGAAGGGCACAGCCGAGTTCGAGTTGTAGAAGCCGCCGCCGTTCGTCCCGAGCTGCTTGATGGCGATCATCAGCGCCACCGGGCCTCGGGCGATCGTCTGTGTCGCGCCTTCGAGCGTGGTGGCCGTCGCATGACCCGAGAACGTCTGCGGCACACCCTGCGAGACGAGCAGCACCGCGAGGATCAGCGACAGGGGCAGGAGGATGTAGACGAGCGAGCGATAGAGATCGACCCAGAAGTTGCCGAGCTCCTTGGAGTTGCGGCGCGCGATCCCGCGCACGACAGCTACGAGTACGGCCATCCCAACCGCGGCAGAGACGTACTGCTCGACCGCGAGACCGGCCATCTGCGTGAAGTACGACATCGTGTACTCGCCGCCGTAGAACTGCCAGTTCGTGTTCGTGACGAAGCTCGCGGTCGTGTTGAGCGCGATGTGGGGCGCGACCGCCGGCAGGTGGTCGGGGTTCAGGAAGATGTGGTGCTGCAGCCGCTGGATCGCGTACAGGAGCAGCGACGCGACGATGCTGAAGACGAGCACCGACTTCGCGTAGGCGCGCCAGTCCTGCTCGCGGCGCGAGTCGGTCCCGATGACCCGGTAGAAGCCAGTCTCGATGCGCCCGAGGACGCTCGTGCCCGCGCGGCCCGCGTAGATGCGCGCCATGTAGAGGCCGAGCGGGTAGCCGAGGGCCACGAGCACGAGTGCATAGACGACGATCTGCGCGATTCCCTGACCGCTCACCTAGAAGCGCTCCCCACGCAGCAACGCGTAGACGAGATACACGAAAACGGCGAGCGCGACGACGAGGCCGAAGATGTCGGAGGCCGACATCAGACCTTCTCGAGTGCGTAGAGAAGGACAAAGATGAAGGCGAAGCACGCGGCCGCGATCGCAAGTGCAGCTAGGTCGTACATATCTGTCCGGAAGCTAGAGAGCGCCGCGTACATGCGGCCTCAAAACTCGACTGCGATGCCTCAAAGGTGTCTTAAGAAACATGCGTGCAGCCTGGCACCGCCGATCCCGGCCGGCATCGGCGAGATCACCGATCAGCTGCGGTCGCGCTCCGCCGGATCGACGAGGCGGTACCCCGCGCCCGGCTCCGTCAGCACGTAGCTCGGACGCGCAGGGTCGGGCTCGATCTTCGCACGGAGGTGGGAGACGTAGACGTGCACGTAGTGCGCTTCCTGCTGGTACGCCGGCCCCCAGACCTCACGAAGCAGCATCCGATGCGTCAGCAGCTTGCCTTCGTTCTGCGCGAGCACGCGCAGCAGGTCGAACTCGTGCGGCGTCAGCTTGACCCGCTCGCCTCCCACCGTCACCGATCGCTCGGGCACATCGATCTCGATCTCCCCGACCGTCAGCCGCGTTCCATTCGACGGCGTGTTCCGTCGCAGGACCGCTCGCAACCGTGCGAGCAGCTCGTCGACGCTGAACGGCTTCGTGACGTAGTCGTCGGCGCCCGCGTCGAGAGCGGCGATCTTTTCCCGCTCCTCCCCTACGGCCGAGAGGACGATGATCGGGGCATCGCTCCAGGTCCTGAGCTCGCGGCACACGTCGGTGCCGCTGCCGTCGGGCAGCACGAGGTCGAGGATCACGGCAGCCGGAGGGTGGGCCGCGGCCGCCGCGAGCGCGGTCGCGGCGGTGTCGGCCGTCTCCACCTCGTATCCCGCGGCGCGCAGCATCGTCTGCAGAGCACGGAGGATCTGCGGCTCGTCGTCGACGACGAGCACTCTCTGACCTCCCGTCATGCGCGTTCGAGCTCCGCCGGAACGTGCGCCTTGGGCAGCGCCAGCGCGAACGTGGCTCCCTGGCCGGGCCGCGATTCGGCCCAGACGCGTCCGCCGTTCGCCGCGACGAAGCCTCGGGCGATCGCCAGGCCGAGCCCGGCGCCGCCACGCGGGTCGTTGTCCCGCCGGTAGAAGGGCTCGAAGACGCGTTCGAGCTCACCGGCGGGTAGGCCGGCGCCCTGGTCGACCACGCGAACGATCGCATCGTCGCTCGTGCTGGCGACGCGCACGTGCACGCGGCCGCCAGGGGGCGAGAACTTGACTGCGTTCTCGACGAGATTCGCGAGGGCGCGCTCGATCTGCACCGCGTCGACGTGGACGAAGGCGTTGATCTCCGCGACGTCGACGAGGTCGCGTGCGCCGGCGGCGTCGACGGCCTCGCGGACGAGGTCGGCGAGCGCCCAGACGTCGGCCTCGGGCTCGGCGCTGCCGGCTTCGAGTCGCGACAGATCTAGCAGGTCGCCGACGAGCCGCCCGAGCCGCTCCGCGTCGACCGAGATCGTCGTCAGGAGCTCCTGCCGGTCGGAGTCGGTGAGGGAGAGACTCGCGTTCCGCAGCGTCCCGACTGCCGTCGTGATACCGGTGAGCGGCGAGCGGAGGTCGTGCGAGACCGCCCGCAGCAGGGCCGTCTTCACCAGGTCGCTGCGACGAAGGGTCTCGGCCTCGAGGGCTTCGCGCTCGAGCCGGCCGCGATCGATGGCGACGGCGAGCAGGGCCGACAGCGCAGGCAGGAAACGGTCGCGCACGTCGGCCCTCGGCGTCGCCCCGCGTGGCAGGTGAATCGTCCCGATACGCCGGCCGTCGACCTCGAGCGGGCTCGACGCGCCCTCCGCTCGGCCGCCGGCCTCGGTCAGGTCGATCTCGGCCGACTCGACGCCGAGCACCTGCGCCGCAGCGGTGTCGAGCCAGGGCCGCTCCTCCTCGAGGTCGCGCCCTGCGAGGAGGTGAGTCGCGATGTCGGCGAGCAGCGAGGCCTCACGCTCGCGCTGCTCCGCGTCGGCCGCGCGGCGTCTCCCCCGGGCGGCCAACTCGCTCACCACGACCGCCGTGACCGAGTAGACGGCAAGTGCGAACCAGTTCTCCGAGTCCGACAGCGAGAACGTGTGCGTCGGCGGCAGGAAGAAGAAGTTGAATGCGAGCATGCTCGCGACCGCCACGGGCAGCGCGTAGCGCAGTCCGGCGAACACGGCCACGGGCAGCACTGCGAACACGTAGAGCACGCCGAGGCTGAGCACGGGCGCGAACGAGTCCAGTGCCCAGACGAGGAGGGTGGCCGCCGCGACCGCGGCGATCGAGCCCGCGACGCGGGTCAGGGTTCGCGTCATGAAGCGCATGGTGTCAGACACGTTTCGGTCTCCGACACTCCGCCGAAGCTTCTAGCCTCTTTTCGTTCTTTGGTGTCCGCCGACCGGCCGCCGGAGCCGGGCTTTGCCCGGCGGGAGGCGAAGCGACGCTGTCGGCTGATCGCGAAGAAGAAGGGGGCTCGTGGGGGAAACATGGTTTCCCCCATGCTCCTAGCCGTGGATCGAGACAAGCAACGGGATGATCAGGATCGCGACGAGGTTGGCGATCTTGATCATCGGGTTGATCGCGGGGCCGGCCGTGTCCTTGTACGGGTCGCCGACGGTGTCGCCGGTGACCGACGCGGCGTGAGCCTCGGAGCCCTTCCCGCCGTACAGGCCGTCCTCGATGGACTTCTTCGCGTTGTCCCAGGCGCCGCCGCCCGAGGTCATCGCGATCGCGAGGAACAGCCCGGTCACGATCGTTCCGATCAGCAGGCCGCCCAGCATCTTGACGCTGATGATCCCGACGATGATCGGGAACCCGATCGGGATGAGCGCCGGCGCCAGCATCGAGCGGATCGCCGACGCGGTGACGATGCCGACCGCGCGGCTGTAGTCGGGCCGCTCGGTGTACTCCATGATCCCGGGGTGCTCGCGGAACTGGCGGCGCACCTCCTGGACGACCTCGCCGCCGACCCGGCCGACGGCCTGCATCGCGAGGGACGCGAACAGGAAGGGCATGAGACCGCCGATGAACAGTCCGGCGATCACCCAGGCGTCCGAGAGGCTGAAGAGCGTCGGCAGGCCGTTGTCCGCCAGACCCTTCGTGTACGAGTCGAAGAGCACCAGCGCAGCAAGCGCAGCCGAGCCGATCGCGTAGCCCTTCGTGACCGCCTTCGTCGTGTTGCCGACCGCGTCGAGCGGATCGGTGATGCCGCGGACCTCTTCGGGCAGGTCGGCCATCTCGGCGATCCCGCCCGCGTTGTCAGTCACCGGTCCATATGCGTCGAGGGCGACGATCAGGCCCGTCATCGACAGCTGCGCCATCACGGCGACGCCGATCCCGAAGAGCCCGGCGAAGTGGTGCGCGACGAGGATCCCGGCGACGAGCACGATCACCGGGAACGCGGTCGCCTGCATGCCGACGGCGAGCCCTTCGATGATGTTCGTCGCGTGGCCCGTCTGCGACGCCCTGGCGATCGCCTTGACCGGGTGCCACCGCGTGCCGGTGTAGTACTCGGTGATCGCGACGAGCAGGAACGTGACCACGAGGCCGACGACAGCGGAGCCGTAGAGGTCGCCGAACCCGTACTTGCCCCCGTCGAAGGCCATCGTGATCGGGATGAATCCGATCGCGGAGAGAATCGTCGCGACGAGGACTGCCTTGTAGAGCGCGTTGATGACGGCGTTGTCGCCACGGCCGAGCCGGGCGAAGAACGTTCCGATCACCGACGTGATCGCAGAGACGCCGCCGATCGCCAGCGGGTAGAGATAGAGCTGCGTCTCGGCCAGGCCTGCGAACGTGCCGAGGAGCATCACGGCGACAGCCGTGACGGCATACGTCTCGAACAGGTCGGCGGCCATCCCGGCGCAGTCGCCGACGTTGTCGCCGACGTTGTCGGCGATCACGGCCGGGTTGCGCGGGTCGTCTTCGGGGATGCCGGCTTCGATCTTCCCGACCAGGTCGGCGCCGACGTCGGCGGCCTTCGTGAAGATGCCGCCCCCGAGACGGGCGAAGACGGAGATGAGCGAGCCACCGAACGCGAGGCCGACGAGATCGTCGATCGCGGACTGCGGCGAGTTGTGGAGCGCGCCCGTGAGGAACCAGTAGTAGCCGGCGACGCCGAACAGGGCCAGACCGACGACCAGCAGCCCGGTCACCGAGCCGGCGCGGAAGGCGACATTCAGTGCGGGCGCCAGGCCCTTGCGCGCCGCCTCCGCGGTGCGGCTATTCGCGCGGACGGCGACGTTCATCCCGATGAACCCGGCCGCAGCCGAGAGTGTGGCGCCGATCAGAAACCCGAACGCGGTCCCCCAGCCGAGCTTGTCGTAGACCCCGAGCAGGATGAACGGGACGATCGCGACGATCGCGATCGTCGTGTACTGCTTCTTCAGGTACGCGGCGGCGCCCTCCTGGACGGCGCGCGAGATCTCCTGCATCCGCTCGTTGCCGGCCGGCTGCTGCAGCAGCCACCAGATCAAGTACAGCCCATACGCCACGGCCACGCCGGCGCCGACGAGGCCGAGGAGCACCGCGTGGTGCATGAACCAATCCATCAGTTTTGCTCCCTCACAAAGTCAAGCGCCGAAGGGCTTCGGCGCGGGCAATCTTGTATCACAAGCTTTATCGGGAGGGAAACCACAGGTTTCCCTCCCGAACCCTCCCTTCCGGGATCGCCGCCCGCGGGACCGCTCGTCGCCTCCCGCCGGGCAAAGCCCGGCTCCGGCGGCGGGATGTTCGTGACCCGCTTGGTGGCTACGGCCCGGAAGCGGCGAGTCGGACGCCACCTTGTGCAACTTTGGCACTTGGTTCAGGTTTGGCCAGACCAGGGTCAGAGAACCGGTTCGCCGGCTCGGACTTGTTCTGCGTAGATCTCTCGGAGGCCGGCGCCTTCTTCGTAGCGGGCGATCTGGCGTTCGGCGGCGTTGCGTTCTGGGATGGCCAGATACGGGGAAGCTCCGATCTCGTCGGCCACCGGGGCGACCCAGTCGAGCAGCTGCTCGAGGCGGCGGCGGGCTGCGACCGGCTCGCCGCGCTGGAAGTCGATCAGCTCGCCGGACAGGCCGTAGCGGATCGCGCGCCACATGTTCTCCTCGAGCAGCCGGTGCGGCAGATCGGGCAGCGCCTCCCCCTCGTCGTACGCCCTCGCACAGCGGGCGGCTAGGGCGTAGCAGAGCGCGGCCAGCGACTGGGCCTCGGCGAGGTCGGGCTGGCCGTCGCAGATGCGGATCTCGACGGTCGGATACGCGAGATGGGGTCTGATGCTCCACCAGACCTGCGTGTGCTCGGTGATCGACCCGGTCGTGTAGAGAAACGCGATGTAGTCGTGCCAGCCCTGCCAGTCGCGGTACGGATCCGGGATGCCGCAGCGCGGAAACATGCGCGTGAAGATCTCCGTCCGAACCGAGTGGAGCCCCGAATTGACGTTCTCGACGAACGGCGAGCTGGCCGAGAGCGCCAGGAGCTCGGGCAGGAAGTGACGGAGCGCGTCGTGCACGGCGATCGCGCGATCTGCGCCCGCGATCCCCACGTGCACGTGCAGCCCGAAGGTGTTGTTCCGCCAGACGACATATCGGAGGAGCTCGTCGTTCCGCCGGTAATGAGGCGTGTCGATGATCCGTTGGTCCTGCCAGCGGCTCCACGGATGCGTCGCGGTACCGCCGAGGCCGATCGAGAGCTCGCGCGCGACCGAGTGGATCTGCCCGCGGCGCTCTGCCATCGCGGCCGCGACCTCGCCGAACCCCGAGCATTTGCCGGTTCGCACCTCGATCTCGGACGCGATCAGCTCGCCGACGACATTCGGCGCGAGGTCGGTCTCGACCGCGGCCGCATAGACGTCCTCGAATCGGTTCGTCAGCTCCAAAGTCTCCGGATCGAGGAGCGCGAACTCCTCCTCGACGGCGACAGTCAGGTCGGTCCCGGCGTCGAACGACTCACGCGACTGCGCGAGCAGCTTCTGCCAGGAAACCCGTTGCTCGTCGCCCATCCTGCAAGAGCGTAGCCAGTGTCCGGCACCTTGAAGGCGTCAGACACCGTCGAGCAGCCGCTGCGCGACGCTCGCCCACGACCAGCGGTCGACGACCGCCTGACGGCCCGCGACTCGGAGCTCTTCGTGCTCGGCCGCTGAGAGCGACAGGATGCGGTTCACCTTCCCGGCCAGGTCGGAGGCGTCGCCGGTTGCGAACGAGGTGAGCCCGCGCAGGTGCGCCGGATAGTGCTCCTCGAGCCCGGCCGCGACCTCGGCGAGGCCGGAGTGTCGTGCGACGAGCGGGGGCGAGCCCGCCGCGGCTGCCTCGGCCGCGACCATCCCGAACGCTTCGGGAAAGATCGACGGCACGACGGTGACGTCTGCGAGCGGCAGCAGATGCACGAGATGCCGATGCTCGAGCGGGCCGGTGAAGAGCGTCCCGGGCGGCGCAAGCGCCTCGAGCGTCCCGCGGTAGGGCCCGAACCCCACGACGACGAGCCGGGCGTCGACGTGCGCCATCGCCTCGAGCAGGACCTGCACGCCTTTCTGCTCGATCAGCTTGCCGAAGTAGACGACCGTCGGCGCCTCGGTCGCGAAGAACTCGGCCAGGCGCCTCGCGTTGCCGTCGTCCGGCAGGCGTTCCTCGGCGTTCCCCGGATTGGGCGGATCGGCGGCCGCCTCATCGATCAGCGCAGCGAGCGCGGCGTAGCGGTCCTCCAGGATGAACTCGTCGACGTCGACGCCCGGCGGCACCTCGACCACGCGGTCGACGTGGCCGACGACCTCCTCGAGCACGGTCCGGATATGGTCGGAGCCGACGAACGTCGCATCGGCGTGCACAAGCACCTCGGCACCCCAGCGCTCGAGGTCCGGCCGACCGCGCATCGAGTACTCGAGTTCCGAGCCGTGCGCCTTGACGCGAAACGGCACGCCGTCAACCGCAGCTCCGACAGCGCCGCCCAGCAGGACGTGATTCGCGAACACGAGGTCGGCGGGCAGCAACTCGCGCAGGGCGGTCGCGTTCGCCTCGACGTAGGCCTGCCGTTCGGCGACCGTGCAGTCCTGCAGCAGCCGAGGCTCGAGACCCGCGTACCGGTCGAGCACGAACGTGGGCAGGATCCGGCCCGGAAGCTCCGGGTTGATAACGGTCGCGCCGCCGAGGTCGTACCGATCAGGCTCACGGTCCTGGCAGACGACGACCACGTCGTGCCCGGCGCGGCTCCACTCCCGAGCGAGCGCCCGCGTGTAGACGTTCGACCCGGTTCCGCCGAGCAGGTAGCCGTGCCAGAGGAGGATCCGCACCCGGCGGACGCTACGTCAGATGGAAATACAAGGCGTGCAGCAACTCGACCGCGGGGTTCGAGGTGTGCACCGTGACGTCGGCGGGAACGTCGAGGAGGGCTTCCGAGTAATTGAAGATGATGCGCACGCCCGCATCGACGAGGTCGTCGGCCACCTTCTGCGCTGCCGACGCAGGCACCGCGAGCACTCCGACGACGATGTTCTTCTCGCGGACGACGTCCTTGAGCCGCCGCTCGTCGTCGATCATGGAAAGGCCGAGCTCCTGCCCGATCTTCGCGGCGTCCGCGTCGAAGACCGCGGCAATCGTGATCCCGTGCTCGGCGAAGATCGGCGAGCTCGCGATCGCCTGACCGAGCCGGCCGGCTCCGACGAGTGCGATGTTGTGCTGACCCTGCGTCCGCAGGATCTTTCGGATCTCGGCGAGCAGCGACTCGATCGAATAGCCGACGCCGCGCTTGCCGAACTTGCCGAAGTTCGAGAGGTCGCGCCGGATCTGCGTCGCGTTGATGTTGGTGTAGTCGGCGATCTCCTGCGACGAGATGCGGTCCTTCCCCATCTTCTTCGCCTGCGTCAGAACCTGCAGGTAGCGAGAGAGCCTCGCTGCGACACCGACGGCGAGACGATCGGTTCCGCCGGCGGAAACGGGTGCTTGCAACATTCCGGGCATTGTGCCCGAAGGCTCTGAGCGAACCGTGGAAATGTCATTCGCGTCTAGGTCGGCTGCAGCTTTCGCCTCAGCGCGGCCTCGTCGATGTAGTACACGAAGGCCCGTTCGCCGTCGATCTCGACGACCGGGAGCCACTCGCGATAGCGCGCCTCCAGGCCCGGATCGCCCGTGATGTCGACCAGCTCGTACGGGATCGCGAGCCGCTCCAGCTGCTCCTTCGCCCCCTCGCACAGGCCGCAGCCCTGCCCCGCGAAGAGAACGACCCTAGGGATAGAGCCCGCGCGTGATCGTCGCCTCGGCGACCCTGTGCACCGCGAGGCCGTAGGCCGCGAGGCGCATCGAGATCCCCCGCTCCTGCATCGTGGCCCAGGTCTCGTCGAACGCGCGCGTGACGATCTCGTTCAGCCGCGCGTTGACCTCGTCCTCCTTCCAGAAGTACTCCTGGAGGCCCTGCACCCATTCGAAGTAGGAGACGACGACCCCGCCCGCGTTCGCGAGGACGTCGGGCAGGACGAGCACGCCGTTCGCCTCGAGGATGTCGTCAGCCGCGGGCGTAACCGGACCGTTCGCGCCCTCGACGATCAGCTTCGCCTTCACCTGATCCGCGTTGTCGGTGGTGATCACCTGTTCGAGCGCGCACGGCGCGAGCGCGTCGCAGTCGACGAGAAGGATCTCGTCGTTCGTCACGACCTCGCCGCCCTTCAGATCGACGAGCGACCCGCCGGCGCGCTTGTGGGCGAACGCCGCCGCCACGTCGACGCCCTTCGCGTTGTGGATGCCCCCGCTCGAATCGGATACCGCGACGACGATCGCGCCCTGCTCGGCCACGAGCTTCGCGAAGTACGAGCCGACGTTTCCGAATCCCTGGACGGCGACGCGGGCGCCGGCGAGCGACTTTTCCTGTCCGCCCAGAGCCGACGCGAGACAGAACAGCGCGCCGCGCGACGTCGCCTCCTCGCGCCCAAGCGAGCCGCCGATCGTCAGCGGCTTGCCGGTGACGACGCCGAGCACCGAGTGGCCCTTGTTCATCGAGAACGTGTCGAAGATCCAGGCCATCGTCGCCGCAGTCGTGCCCACGTCCGGCGCCGGGATGTCCTTCTCCGGCCCGATCTCGTTGATGATCTCCGAGGTGAACCGGCGCGTCATGCGCTCGAGCTCGCCGCGCGACATCGCCTTCGGGTCGCATGCGACTCCGCCCTTCGCGCCGCCGAACGGGAGGCCCATCAGCGCGCACTTCCACGTCATCCACATTGCGAGCGACTTGACCTCGTCGAGCGTGACGTCGGGGTGGTAGCGGATCCCGCCCTTCGACGGGCCGCGCGCGATGTTGTGCGTGACGCGGTAGCCGGTGAACGCGCGCACGGAGCCGTCGTCGAGCGACGTCGGGATCGAGACTTCGACGGCCTTCTTGCACTCCTGCAGGACGTTGACCAGGCGGTCGTCGATGCCGAACGTGTCGGCGACCTTGTGCAGCTGCTCGCGTGCGAGGTCGAACGGATTTTCACGCAGATGCGTTTCCGGCGGCGGCGCAGCAGCCATCGGAAGCGAATCTACTCGATCGTGAACCGGACCTGCGCGCGGCTCGGCGGCGCGTCCTTCGGCAGCGTCGGCCATGCTGCGAGGCGCAGCTCGTATCCTCCGGCTGGAAGGCGGACGCTCGACGGCCCCCGCCCGGTGATCCCGAAGCTGTACGTGCCCGGGAGCAGGTCGCGGAGCCGCGCCAGGACTCCCACGAAGCGGCCCGCCGAGGTGTAGAGGAGCACGTCGAGCCGCGCCACGGCCTCGATCTGGACGACGCCGTGGTCACGGGTGAGCGCGCCGGCCTGGACCGAGAGCAGTGCCGGCGACGTGTCCGAAGGCGCAAAGGACGCCTGGTCGATCGAGACCCGCGCGAGCAGATTCGACGTCGGCTGGACGAACTGAAGCGCCCATGGAACATGGAGCGTCTCGCTGCCCGCCGCCGCGACCCGGATCGTTCCCGTCACCACCGACGCTCCGGGCGCTGCAGGAGCCCGCACGGTGATCTTCACGCGCCGCGCCCGGCCCGGACCGAGCACGAGCTGGCTCGGACGAACCGTGAAGTTGAGCGCCTCGGAATCCCCACGGCTGACCGCGCTCAGCGACAGCTCCAGGCGGCGCGTCGAGACGTTGCGCACGGTCACGATCCGCGTGGCATGCCAGTGCGGACCGCGCCAGATGCCGAAGCCGAGCGTGGCGGGATCCGTCGCGACCTCACCCACGGCGCTCGCCCCGAGCCGGAGCGCGCCGGCGCCCACCGCGAACGGTGAGGCTCGGCCCTGTTGGGCGTACCCGGCGACCAGGCTGCGCAGGCCGGCGGCGTCGACCGACGGGCGCATCTGCGCGAGCACCGCCGCGGCGGCAGCGACCGTCGCCGCCGACGCGCTCGTGCCGTTGATCGTCCCGTAGAGCGGCGACCCGTCGGGTGCTGTGCCCGGCTCGGCGGTGGCGAGCGAGACGCCCGGGGCAACAAGGTCCGGCTTGACGCTGCCGTCGAAGGCAAGGCCCTGGGACGAGAAGCCCGCGACGTGGCCGCGTTCGGCGTTCCGGTCGTTGCCAACCGGGCCGATCGAGACGCCGACGTCTATCCCTGCGCGCTGCGCGGCGAGGAGCTCTGCGGCCTCCGCTGCCGGCACAGCGACGACAGGCGTCGTCCCGTCCTCGACGCCCTCGAGCCCGCCCGGCGGCAGCGAGCTGCCTGCCAGGACGACGGCGGCGGCTCCCGCCCGGGCGGCGGCAGCGACCGTGGCCTGCGGATCCGAGCCGACCGGCACGACGACCGCCCGGCCGGCGACGAGGCTGAAGCCCTTCCGGTTGAAGAAGCGAACCCTCGACCCCAGGCCGCTCGACGAGACGACCCGCAGGTTGACCGAGTGCGACGGCTCGACGGCACCCACCAGCGGCAGGCGGCTGTCGAGGATCACGTCGAGCCCCTGGCGCAGCACGACCCGGACGCTCGGCGTCGCGGCGCGGGAATCGGTGGCGCCGACCGCGAGCGCAGCGGCGCCCGCCGCCGGGCCTGCGACCGACCCGAACGCGGGGCCGGCGGCGCCGTCGTTGCCGGCCGGCGCGACGACGAGCGTCCCGATCGTCAGCGCGCCCTTGGCGGCGCGCGCCTCCGGGCCGTCGGTGAATGCGGCGTACGGCTCGGCCACGCCGACGAGCGCCACCCGGACGGCGTCGTGCGTGTCGCCGTCGCCGTTCGGGTCGACCGCGCGCTCGAGCCCGGCGATCAGCTGGTCGGTCCGCGCGTAGACGAGCAGCCTCCCGCCTGCCGTCGGCTGCCACCCGGCGACGCGAATCGGCAGGATCGTGGCGCCTGGGGCGGCGCCCTCGAGGCCGCCGGGGCCGCCGGCGCCGGCGACGAGCCCGGCGAGCTCGGTGCCGTGCCGCTCGATCTCACCCGTGTCCTGCGGATTACGGACGGCAGCTGCCTCGTCGTTGCCGTTGACGATGTCGAACCCCGGCAGAACCTTCCCTCGGAGATACGGATGGGCGAGGTCGACGCCCGTGTCGAGGAGGGCGACCGTGACGCCCCTGCCGTTGTACCCGGGCACGCCCGCGCTGGGCCGGTGCCCGCTGTCGGGGCCGAACGACTTCGACTGGAGCAGCTTGTCCGACACGGAGGCCGGGAACGCCGCCCGAACCGGGAACACGCCGACGACGTCGGGCATCTGGTCGAGCAGCGCGACGGCCCTTGGGTCGAGAGCCGCGGCGAAGCCGTCGAGGACCCGCTGATAGCTGTACTCGGGCTGCACGGAGATGCCGTGGATGCTGAGGATCGTCAGCACCTGCTGCTGCGCGGCTGCGGCCTGTGAGGTCCAGGCACGCTCCTGGGCCTCGGTGGCGTAACGCACGTGCTGGAGCCGCTGCGCAACGGACGGGGTCCGCAGGACGACGATCGAGCGCTGCCCGATGAGCACCGGCGCCCGTTCGCCGCCGACCAGGCCTCTCCACTGGTCGGCCGTGCCGCCGGCCGCCGGCTCACGCCCGTGGGCGGCCATGCTGACGACGAGCGCGATCGCAACGGCGCCTACCAGGACGATGAGCGCGGGGATGCTACGCGGCGGCATGCGCATCCAGAACAAGGTAGTCGGGGTACGGGACGGGCAGTGTGTACCGCGCCGCCGAGGCGATCATCGCGGCGTTGTCCGTGCAGAGCTCGAGCGGTGCCAGCGCGGCGTCCGGCAGCGCCGCGCGCAGCTCGGAGTTCGCCGCGACGCCTCCGACGACCGCGATCCGGCCCGAGGCGGCAGCCCGCACACGCTCGACGAGCGCCCGGACGATCGCGCGCTGGTACGAGGCGGCGAGGTCGGCGCGCCGTCGTTCGAGCTCGGCCGGCGCGAGCTCGCGCACGCGATAGAGCAGCGCCGTCTTGAGCCCTGAGAACGAGAAGTCGAGCCCCGGCACGCGCGCAACCGGGAAGTCGTACGCCGTCGGGTCGCCGTGACGGGCGAGCGCGTCGATCGCCCTGCCGCCCGGATACCCGAGCCCGAGCAGCCGCGCGCCCTTGTCGAAGGCCTCGCCCGCGGCGTCGTCGAGCGTCGTCCCGAGCACGCGGAACCCACCGCGCTCGCGCACGTCCAGGACCATCGTGTGACCCCCGCTCGCGAGCAGGCAGGTGAACGGCGGCTCGAGGTCGAGCGGCCTGAGGTAGAGCGAGGCGACATGGCCGTGCAGGTGGTCGACGGCATGCAGCGGCAAGCGCAGCGACCAGGCGAGCGCCTTGGCGGCCGACACCCCGACGAGGAGCGCCCCGATCAGTCCCGGCTTCGACGTGACGGCGATCGCCGTCACGTCGCCGAGCTCGGCCCCTGCGTCTGCCAACGCTTCGCGAACCACCGGCACGACGAGCTCGAGGTGGCGCCGCGATGCGACTTCCGGCACGACGCCGCCGAAGCGGGCGTGCAGCTCGTCCTGCGAGGCGACGATGCTGCTGCGGATGTCGCCCTCGCTCGTGACGAGAGCCGCGGCAGTCTCGTCGCACGACGTCTCGATGCCCAGAATCATCTAGCCGCGCGCGTCGCGCCACATGATCAACGCGTCCTCACGGTTGTCCGTGTAGTAACCGCGTCTGATGCCCCGCGCCTCGAAGCCCAGCTGCTCGTAGAGCCGGATCGCGGCCTCGTTCGAGACTCGCACCTCGAGCGTATAGCCGCGCCGTTCGTCGTCGCGCGTCAGCTCGAACAGACGCTCGAGCAGCTGCGTAGCGACGCCGCGACGCTTGTGCTCCGGATCGACGGCGACGTTCATCACGTGCCAGGCGTCGACGTAGCGCGAGTTGATCACATAGCCGATCAGCTCGAGGCCCTCGAAGGCACCGAGGCAGATCGACGTCGGTTTCGCGAGCTCCGACGCGAACATGGACCGCGACCACGGCGTCGGATACGCGACCTGTTCGATCGCCTCGATCGCGTTGAGGTCGGTGAGCTTCAGGCCGCGGACCTCGAGCGCGACGGCGGTCATGCCGGTACCTTCGCATCCGGCTCGCGGCCGTAGAGAGGTTCGACAAGCTCGGCGTCGCCGAAGGGGCCGGCGCGCTCGATGAGCAGGAGCGGATCCGGCCGATGCACGGGGTCGTCGTCCGGCGCGACCGTTGCCCCCGCCCGCTCGAGCAGGGCGCGGTAGCGGAGAGCGCCGTCCCCGACGAGCACCCGGCCGCCGACGTCCAGTTCCTCCGGCTTGCAGGCGCGTGGGCCGACCGTGAACACCTCGCCGCGGCGCGCGTCGAGCACGGGCACCGCGTCGCGGTAACCGTCGAGGGTGGAGACACCCGCGACCGGCACGTCGAGCGTCAGCGCGAGGGACCGGGCCATTGCCAGGCCGATGCGGATGCTCGTGAAGCTGCCCGGTCCGCGTCCGACCACGATCCGCTCGATCGACCGCGGGTCGTCGACGAGGTCGGCGATCGCCGCCAGCAGGTCGCCGGCCCGATCCCTCCCCGCGCGGCCGCCCGATGCGGTCCCGCAAACGGCACCGAACGACGTCGCAGTATCAAAGGCCAAGGTCGTCATCACTCGTGATCCGGATGCCGCGGTGCGACTCGTCGACGTGGGTCAGGGTAACGAGGACGCGCGCCCGCGGGAGCCAGGTGCCGCCGTGCTCGGCCCACTCGATGAAGGCGATCGTCCCGTCGAAGTACGGCTCGAGGTCACCCCAACCCTCGGGATCGAGCCCCGAGAGCCGGTACAGGTCGAGATGGGCGACCGGGGTCGGGGCCTCGTACCGGTGGCCGATCGTGAACGTCGGGCTCGAGACCGGCCCTGTCACCCCGAGCGCGCGGGCAGCTCCGCGGACGAAGGTCGTCTTGCCGGCCCCGAGCTCCCCCGCGACCGCAACGACGTCTCCCGGCCGTAGCTTCGCCGCGAGCCGGGCCCCGATCGCCTCGGTCTCGGCTGCGGATGCCGTCACCTCCTGCACGCCCACATGGTGTCCGACACCTGCGCGGGCGCCAGACACGAGCGTGTCAGAAGAGGCCGAGTTGGACCTGCGGCTCGGCGACCGTGTCCGGCGGCTCCGGCTCAGCCGGCGGCTCGGGCTCGTAGCGCCCGCGGCCGAGCAGCTCGGGGATCCGCGCGAAGTCCTGCTCGAGCACCTGCAGCATCCGCGGCGTGTAGAGCGCGGCCGCGGGGTGGAAGATCGGATAGAGCGTCACCTCGTTGCCGCCGAGGACGACGGGCTGCTCGCGTCCGTGGACCTGCGTGATCCCGGTCGGCTTGCCCGAAAGGAGCTTCGTGGCGAAGTTGCCGAGCGTCGCCACCAGGGTCGGCTGGATAAGCTCGATCTGCCGGAAGAGATGCGATTCGCAGGCCTGGATCTCCTCGGGCTGCGGGTCGCGGTTGCCCGGAGGTCGGCATTTCAGCACGTTCGCCACGTACACGTCCTCCCGGGTCAGCCCGATCCCTTCGAGGAGCTTGCCGAGCAGCTTGCCGGCTGCGCCGACGAACGGGACGCCTTGCTTGTCCTCGTGGAACCCGGGCGCCTCGCCGACGAACATCAACTCGGCGGTCGGTGAGCCCGAGCCGAAGACGACCTGCGTTCGAGTCTGGGCCAGCGCGCAGCGCTCGCAGCCGGCGACCTGGTCGCCGTACGCGATCAGGGAGAGGTCAGCCGCAGCTGCCACAGCCGCCACCGCAACACCCGCCGCCGAAGGAGGGCTGCCCGGCGACACCGTGCGCTGCGAACGACGTCGAGAACTGCTTCGCGACCTTCACGTTGCCGCAGTCCGGGCACGCCGGATCGGGATCTGACATCCCGATCAGCTCCTCGAAATGCGACTCGCAGCTCATGCAGACGTACTCGTAGATCGGCATCGTGGTAACCCTAGCGCAGGCAGTCTGGCGGTCTGGCCGGACGGATCGCCTGGGGCGTCGCTCACAGGCTCCACCAACTGGGTTACGCTATGCGTGCCCGGCATCCACAGCGGAGCTGGAGCAACGAGATGATCGAAACCGTGACGGTGATCGGCGCTGGACGCGCCGGCTCGACGATCGCAGCGCGCCTGCGCGAGCGCGGCGTCCGCCTGGCCGACGACGGCGCTCTCAGGCTCCTCTGCGTTCCGGATCGAGCGATCTCCGAGGTCGCGGCGTCGATCGAGCCCGGCCCCTGGGTCGCGCACGTCTCCGGCGCGACACCGCTTGCTGCGCTCGCGCCCCATGTGCGGCGCTTCTCGGTGCATCCGCTGCAGACGCTCACGGCCGCGCGCGGCACCGGCCAGCTCGACGGCGCCTGGGGTGCGGTCACCGCGGAGACGCCCGAGGCACACGAGCGGGCGATCTGGCTCGCCGAGACGCTCGGCCTGCGGCCGTTCGTGCTCGCCGACGACAAGCGCGCCCTCTACCACGCGGGTGCCTCGATGGCCTCGAACTTCCTGGTCACGCTCTACCGGGCCGCCGAGCGGCTCTTCGACGAGGCCGGCGCGCCGCCGGCGGCGCTGATCCCGCTGATGGAGCGGACGATCGAGAACGGGTTCGACCTGACCGGGCCCATCGCGCGCGGCGACCGGGAGACGGTCGACCGACACGTTGCGGCGCTGCGAGGCACCGATCTGGAGCCGCTCTACGCCGCGCTCGCGGAGGCGACGCGCGCGTGATCGTCGTCCACACGATCGCCGGGCTCGACCTGCCGCGGCACGGATCCGTCGGACTGGTGCCGACGATGGGCGCGCTGCACGACGGCCACGACGCGCTCTTCGAGGCCGCGAGAGGGGGCTGCGATGTCCTGGTTGCCAGCCTGTTCGTCAACCCGACGCAGTTTTCGGACAACGGCGACCTCGCCTCCTATCCGCGGGGCTTCGAGGCCGACGCCGCGCGCGCGGAAGCCGGCGGTGTCGACGTCCTGTTCGCCCCGTCCGCCGAGGAGCTGTATCCGCCCGGGTTTGCGACCTGGGTCGAGCCGCTCGGCGCGGCCGAGGGACTGGAGGGCACGTTCCGCCCCGGCCACTTCCGCGGAGTCGCGACCGTGTGCCTGAAGCTGTTCAACATCGTGCGCCCGCAGGTGGCCTGGTTCGGCCGCAAGGACGCTCAGCAGGTCGCAGTCCTCAAGCAGCTGGTCCGCGATCTCAACCTCGCCCTGGAGATCCGCGTCGTCGAGACCGTTCGGGATGCGGACGGGCTCGCGCTCTCCTCGCGGAACGGACGACTGACCCCGAGCGAGAGGGCACAGGCGCTCGCAATCCCACAGGCGCTCGCGACGCGCGACGAGGCGAAGGCTCGCGCGGTGCTGGCGGCCGCCGGGCTCGATCCCGACTACGTCACGGTCGCCGATCTCGACGGCCTCACTCTCGCCGTCGCGACGCGCGTCGGCGACACACGCCTGATCGACAACGTCCTGCTGAAAGGAGCGTCATGAGCACCCGGCCCCACACACCTGCCCCGGCGACTCCGGCGCCCGGCAAGCTGCCGCTGCCCGAGTTGGCCGAGATGAAGCGGCGCGGCGACAAGATCGTGATGATCACCGCCTACGACGCTCCGGCCGCGAGGCTGGCCGACGAGGCCGGCGTCGAGCTGATCCTCGTCGGCGACACCGCCGCGATGGTGATGCTCGGTCACTCGTCGACGATCCCGGTCACGCTCGACGAGATGATCTTCCTGACGCGCGCGGTCACGCGCGCGGCGCGCCGGCCGCTCGTGGTCGGTGACCTGCCCTTCGGCACCTACGAGGTGTCCGACGAGCAGGCCGTCTCGAGCGCGATCCGGATGATCAAGGAGGGCGGCGCCGACGTCGTCAAGCTCGAGGGCGCAGGCCGCATGGTCTCGCGCGTGCGCGCGATCGCCGAGTCGAACATCGGGGTGATGGGTCACGTCGGACTGACACCTCAGTCCGCGACCAGGCTCGGGGGCTTCAAGGCGCAGGGCAGGACGGCGGAGGCGGCGAAGCGGCTTTTCGACGACGCACTCGCGCTCCAGGGTGCGGGCGCGTTCGCAGTCGTCCTCGAAGCGGTTCCCGCGCCCGTGGCGGCGCGCGTCTCCTCGGCGCTCGACGTACCGACGATCGGCATCGGGGCCGGTGCCGACACGGACGGCCAGGTGCTCGTCTGGCACGACATGCTCGGCATGTACGAGGGCCGCACACCGCGCTTCGTCAAGCGCTACGCCGAGATCGCCGACGAGATCGGCGACGCGGTCGCGCAGTACGCGGCCGACGTCAGGAGCGGGACGTTCCCGGAGGGCAAGCACACGTATGGCATCTCCGAGGACGAACTCGCGGAGTTCGAGCGCTCGCTTACGCGTAGCTGAGCAGAAGCCCGAGCAGAACAGGACCGCCGAGGCCGAGCGCGCACCCGGCGAGCGAGCGTCCCCACGTCCAGCCGTGCACCGCACGCACGCCGATCACGAGCAGAACGCCCGCCCAGAGGAGAAACGCGAGGTCGAGCGCGGCAAAGACGTCGGCACCGGCGCCCGTGTCGCGGCCGCCGCTCCGGAACCAATCCTCGCCGTAGACGGCGAGCTTGACCGGCCAGAGCACGAGCGAGAGCGCGATCGGAACGACGGCGAAAGCGAGGACGTGCCGCGAGCGCCTGAAGCTCCCTTCCGAGCCGAGCAGGCGCACCCCGCCGTAGAGGAACGCTCCGGCGACCCAGTAGCCGAACCCGCCGTAGAGGCTGCCGGCGAGAAAGGCCCAGATCGCGACGAGCAGTCCGTCGTAGTCGTTCGTGTCGAGGAGGTGTGCGGCGGTCTGCGTTTGGAGGACGAGCGCGATCCCTGCAAGCAGGACGATTGCAAGCACGGGCTCGGCGCGGTCGGCGACGGACTCGGAGTCGGTCTCGCGAAGCGCGACGAACACCGGCCGCGGCCGCTGGAGCACGAGCAGCGTCCGCAGCCACCAGTCCCGCATGCGCCCCATGGTGTCAGACACCTGGAAGGCGTCTGACAGGGGTCTAGTTGTTCAGTGTGACGAGCTGGCCGTCGTGGCAGCGGACGATCACCTGGCCGAGGATGCCACCACGCTGGGCGACCGGGGCCTTCCCGTCGGAGCAGATCTTGTCGTGCCGGTTCAGGAATGCGGTCGCCACGCCCGCGACGAAGAGCGCCCCGCAGACGGCGATGACCAGCAGCACGACGCTCCGGCGGTTGCGCCAGTTCACGCTGCGACGACCGCGCTCGTTGCGAGCAGCGGCTGCAGGAACTTGCCTGTGTACGACCCGTCGACGGCCGCGACCTCCTCGGGCGTGCCAACCGCGACGATCTCGCCGCCGGCCTCGCCGCCCTCCGGGCCGAGGTCGACGAGGTAGTCGGCCTGCTTGATCACATCGAGATTGTGCTCGATCACGAGCACGGTGTTGCCGCCGTCGACGAGCCGCTGCAGCACCTCGAGCAGCTTCTCGATGTCGGCGAAGTGGAGCCCGGTCGTCGGCTCGTCGAGGATGTACAGCGTCTTCCCGGTCGCGACCTTCGAGAGCTCGGCGGCGAGCTTCACCCGCTGCGCCTCGCCCCCGGACAGCGTCGTCGCCGGCTGCCCGAGCGTCATGTAGTCGAGCCCGACGTCGTGGAGCGTCTGGAGCCTTCGGTGAATCTTCGGGATGCGTGAGAAGAAGTCGAGGGCCTCCTCGACCGACATCTCGAGCACGTCGGCGATCGTCTTGCCCTTGAACCGCACCTCGAGCGTCTCGCGGTTGTACCGCTTGCCCTTGCACGTCTCGCACGGCACGTACACATCGGGCAGGAAGTGCATCTCGATCTTGATCTGACCGTCGCCCTTGCACGTCTCGCACCGGCCGCCCTTGACGTTGAACGAGAACCGGCCGGGCTTGTACCCGCGCACCTTCGAGTCGGGCGTCAACGAGTACAGCTCGCGGATGTGCGTGAACAGATCCGTGTACGTCGCGGGGTTCGAGCGCGGGGTTCGGCCGATCGGGCGCTGGTCGATCTCGATCACCTTGTCGAACGCGTCGATCCCTTCGACGCCCGCGTGCGCTCCGGGTCGCACCCTCGTCTTCGAGAGGACGTTGGCGAGCGACTTGTAGACGATCTCGTTGACCAGGGTCGACTTGCCGGAGCCCGAGACTCCGGTGACCGCGATGAACTTGCCGATCGGGAAGTCGACGTCGATGCCTTTCAGGTTGTGCTCGGAAGCTCCGAGCACGGTGAACCAGCCGAGATCGTCGTCGCGGCGCTCGGGCACCGCAATCCCGCGCGTGCCTGACAGGAACTGACCGGTCACCGACCGCTTGACCCGCTGCACCTTGGGAGCCGTCCCCTCGGCGACGACGTGCCCGCCGTGCTCACCGGCCCCTGGCCCCATGTCGACGAGCCAGTCCGAGCTGCGCATCATCTGCTCGTCGTGCTCGACCACGATCACGGTGTTGCCGAGGTTCCGCAGCCGCTCGAGCGTGCCGATGAGCTTGTTGTTGTCGCGCTGGTGCAGTCCGATCGAGGGCTCGTCGAGGATGTAGAGCACGCCGACGAGCTGCGAGCCGATCTGGGTCGCGAGCCGCAGCCGCTGCGCCTCTCCGCCGGACAGCGTCGCGGACGCGCGGTCGAGGTTCAGGTAGCCGACGCCGACGTCGTCGAGGAACGTGAGCCGCTCGCGGATCTCCTTGACGACGCGCACGCCGATCAGCTGCTCGGTCTGGGTGAGCTCGAGCCCGTCGAGGAACTCGAGCGCACGCGTGATCGAGAGCCTCGTGAACTCGTGGATGTTCTTGCCGCCGACTGTGACCGCGAGCACCTCGGGCTTGAGCCGCGCGCCCTTGCACACCGGGCAGGGCCGGAACGACATGTACTCCTCGATGCGCTCGCGCTGCGTCGACGAATCGGTCTCGCGGTAGCGCCGCTCGAGCGACGAGACGATGCCCTCGAAGTCGACCATGTACGAACGCCGCCGTCCCATTCTGTTGCGGTACTGCACGTACACCTTGTCGCCGTCGGTGCCCGACAGGAACAGGTTCTGCTGCTCGGCCGGCAGGTCGCGCCACGGGACGTCGGTGCGAATCTCGTACCGGTCTGCGATCGCCTGGATCACCGACTCGTAGAACCCCGACCCTCCGACGGCCCACGGGACGAGGGCGCCGTCGTCGATCGAGAGCGACGCGTCCGGGACCAGCAGGTCGGGGTCGATCTCCTGCTGGGCGCCGAGCCCCGTGCAGCGCGGGCACGCGCCGTGCGGTGAGTTGAACGAGAAGATGCGCGGCTGCAACTCGGGCAGCGACACCCCGTGCTCGGGGCAGGCGAAGTTCTGCGAGTACGTCGTCGCCTCGGCCGTATCGACGAGATCGACGACGACGAGCCCCTCCGCGAGGGCGAGCGCCGTCTCGACCGACTGCGTGAGACGCGTGCGCAGGTCGTCCTTCATCACGAGCCGGTCGACCACCACCTCGATCGTGTGCTTGAACTTCTTGTCGAGTGTCGGCGGCTCGTCGAGCGTGTGCTGCTCGCCGTCGACCTTGACGCGGGAGAAGCCCTCGTTGCGGAGCTCTTCGAACAGGTCGCGGAACTCGCCCTTGCGATCGCGGACGACGGGCGCGTTGACGGTGAAGCGGGTGCCCTCGGGCAGCACGAGGATCTGCTCGACGATCGAGTCGATCGACTGCCCGGAGATCGGCCGGCCGCAGACCGGGCAATGCGGCCGTCCGACGCGCGCGTAGAGCAACCGAAGGTAGTCGTAGATCTCCGTGACGGTGCCCACGGTCGACCGTGGGTTGCGCGACGTCGTCTTCTGGTCGATCGAGATCGCCGGGCTGAGACCCTCGATCGAGTCGACGTCGGGCTTCTCCATCATCTGCAGGAACTGCCGCGCATAGGCCGAGAGCGACTCGACGTAGCGGCGCTGGCCCTCGGCGTAGATCGTGTCGAAGGCAAGGCTCGACTTCCCGGAGCCCGAGAGCCCGGTGATGCAGATCAGGGCATTCCGCGGGAGGCGCACCGTGATGTCCTTCAGGTTGTGCTCCCGGGCGCCGTGGACGATCAACTCGTCGGCAGCCATCGAACAGCCATTCTAGCTCCCGAACGTACGTTCGTACAGGGGTCATTCGCTGCTCGTTCCGTGGAGGCTCAGCCTCGTCGCAGCCGCAACCGCCTTGTCGCCGATCGGCGAAGGTCAACCGGCAGAGGCGCGTGCGAACGCCTCGTAGACGAGCTCGTTGAAGAGCACGAACCGAACGACGTCAAGCTCGTGGCCGCGAACGGCGCCGACCGCGACCTCAGCCGCAAGCTCGGGCGGATAGCCGTAGATACCGCATGAGATTGCCGGAAAGGCGAGCGTCCGCGCACCGATCTCCCGGGCCACCTCGAGCGAGCGTCGGTGGCACGACGCGAGCAGCTCGGGCTCGCCCTCACCGCCCCCGCGCCAGACCGGCCCGACCGTGTGGATGACCCACCGCGCCGCCAGGCTTCCACCGGTCGTCGCCTTCGCGTCGCCGACGTCGCAGCCGCCGAGGAGCCGGCACTCCTCGAGAATCGCGTGACCGCCCGCACGGTGGATGGCCCCGTCAACGCCTCCGCCGCCGAGCAGGCTCGAGTTCGCCGCGTTGACGATCGCGTCGACGGACTGTTCCGTGATGTCGCCGAGAACGACCTGAACCGTCAAGCCTTGCGCCAGCGGCCGAAGATCAGGCCGCCGAGGGTGAAGCCCAGTCCGAACGTCCCGACGGCGAAGCCGCCGATCGCGATTCCCTTACGCCAGGTCGACAGCCGCTGCCAGCGGCCTAGCGCCTCTTCCTCATCGGCCGTGAGGGGCTCACCGCGGCGCTGCTTGCGCATCGCGCCGCCCGCGCGCAGACCGAGATAGAGGTCGTCGAAGATCTCCGTCGATTGCTCGTCGGCCATCTCAGTCACTGTATAGCTTGCTTCGCCGGTGGAAACCAGCATCCTCCACGTTTCGGACCTTCACATCGGGGCCCGCGACGACGACGTCCTCGAGCGCGCACTGGGTGAGTTGGCCGGCCGGATCGCGCCCGCGCTCGTGATTGCCAGCGGGGATCTGACGCACCGCGGGCGCCGTGACCAGCATGCGCAGGCAGCCGGGCTCCTCCGCAGGCTCGGCACGCCGGTCCTGGCCGTCCCGGGGAATCACGACATCCCGTACGCGCTGCCGGCCCGTATCGCCTCGCCGTGGCAGGAGTTCGAACGAGCCTGGGAGACGGTCGAGCCGACGTACAGCGCCGACGGGCTGCACGTCGTCGGCATCAATTCGGTGCGTCCCTGGCGCCATCAGTCGGGCGGCGTCGACGAGGGCGGCCTGCGGCGTGCTGCCGTGAGGCTGGCGGAAGCCCCAGCAGGCGCGCTGCGCGTCGCCGTCCTTCACCACCAGCTCATCGGCGCGCCCTGGCGCTCGCGGAAGAAGCCCGTCGCGCACCGGAACCACGTGCTCGAGGCCTTGATCGACGCTGGCGCCGAGTTGATCCTCGGCGGCCACATCCACCAGGCCTCGGTCGCCGAGCGCCACGAGTTCGAGGTCGTCGGACCCGGGACGCGGGGCGGCGTCGTCTCGATCGCGCCCGGGCTCGGGCAGCCACGGCCGCAGCGCCGCGGCGAGGCGCGTGGGGCGATGGTCTACCGCTCGAACGGCAGCACCGTCACGGCCGAGACGTACATCTGGCGCGAGGACGACTGGGGGCTGACGGCCGTACGGACCTTTTCGCGCGGCCCCGGCTCTCTCGCCGTCGAACCGCGTCCCTGACGGTACGCCGGCTTCAGGACGAGGAGGACCGGGAGCGCTCGTCGAGCGCCGCGCGCTTCGCCGCCAGTTCGTCGTCGTCCAGCAGACCCGCCCGGTGCAGCTCCTGCAGCATCGCCTCGAGCCGAGCGCGCTCGACGATGCGGGGGTCGGGTCGGAGCTCATCGGGATTGAGACCGAGCTTCTGCAGCCGCGACCGCTGCTGCTCGACGCCGACGCCGCGCTTCGGGAAGGCGAACGCGCCGGGCCCGAACACGGGCCGCTGCTGGACGAACCTCCGGTAGGCAGCGACGAGCGAGATCGCGATGGCGAACGAGAGGAACGAGATCACGTACGCGTTGTCGTTCGAGATCGCCTTGCCGATGACGGCGCCGACGATCGAGCCCGTCAGCCCGATCGAAAGCGTCAGCCAGATCGGCATCGGGTCGGGGCCCGGGATCGCCAGCCGCGCCAGCGCGCCGGTGATGAACCCCGAGAACAGGATCGCGAGGACGAACCCCAGGCTCATGCAGAAACCTCGGCCAGAGCCGTGAGATCGCGACGCAGCTCCTTCAGCTCGTCACGCAGCTTTGCTGCGTACTCGAAGCGAAGCTCGTCGGCGGCCTGGAACATCTCCTCCTCGAGCGTGATCACGAGCTTCTCGAGCTCGTCGCGCGACATGCCCTCGACCTTGTCGCCGCCCCGCCGCCGGCGCGAGCTCGGGACGTGCGGCTGCTCGAGGGCGAGAAACTCGGCGATGTCGGAGACGCCCTTGATGATCGAGAGCGGCTTCGTCCCGTGCTCCTCGTTGTAGGCGAGCTGCACGTTGCGGCGACGCGTCGTCTCGTCGATCGCCCCCTTGATCGCCTCCGTCAGCTTGTCCGCGTACATGAGCACCCGCCCGTTGACATGCCGCGCTGCGCGCCCGATCGTCTGCACGAGCGCGGTGCGCCCACGCAGGAATCCTTCCTTGTCGGCGTCGAGAATCGCGACGAGCGAGACCTCGGGCAGGTCGAGCCCTTCGCGCAGCAGGTTGACGCCGACCAGGACGTCGTAGTCGCCGAGACGCAGCTCGCGGATGATCTGGATGCGCTCGAGCGTGTCGATCTCCGAGTGCAGGTAGCGCGCCTTGACGCCCGCCTCGAGGAGGTAGTCCGTCAGGTCCTCGGACATCTTCTTCGTCAGCGTCGTCACGAGGACGCGCTCGCCGACATCCTCGCGCCGCCTGATCTCGTTGAGCAGATCGTCGATCTGGTTCTTCGTCGGCCGCAGCTCCACCTCGGGATCGACGAGGTACGTCGGCCGGATCAGCTGCTCGGCCACGCGCCCGGACTGGCGCAGCTCCCACGCGCCCGGCGTCGCCGAGACGAAGACCATCTGCGGCACCTTGCGCAGGAACTCGTCGAAGCGAAGCGGCCGGTTGTCGAGCGCGGAAGGAAGGCGGAACCCGTAGTCGACGAGCGTCTGCTTGCGCGAGCGATCGCCCTCGTACATCCCGCCGATCTGCGGGACCGTCTGATGCGACTCGTCGGCGAAGATGACGAAGTCGTCCGGGAAGTAGTCGAGCAGCGTGAACGGGTGCGACCCGGCCGGCCTTCCTTCGAGGATCCGCGAGTAGTTCTCGATCCCGTTGCAGAAGCCGAGCTCCTGCATCATCTCGAGGTCGTACTCGGTGCGCTGCCTGATGCGGTGCGCCTCGAGCATGCGTCCCTCGCGCTCGAACTGCTTGACCTGGCTCTCGAGCTCCGCGCGGATGTCGGAGACCGCGCGCTCGATCGTCGGCTTCGACGTGACGTACTCGGTCGCGGGCCAGATCGCGATGTTGTCGAGCTTCGCGTAGACCTCGCCCGAGAGCGGGTCGAAGTGCGAGATCTGCTCCACCTCGTCGCCGAAGAACGAGATGCGGTACGCCGTCTCGGCGTTCGCGGGCTGCACCTCGAGGATGTCTCCCTTGACGCGAAAGCGCCCACGGCCGAGAACCGTGTCGTTGCGCACGTACTGCGAGTCGATCAGCTTGCGCAGGACGCTGTCGCGATCGTGCTCGGCCCCCACCTCGAGGTAGAGCAGCCGATCGCGCCACTCCTCAGGCGACCCGAGCCCATAGATGCACGAGACGGACGCAACCACGACGACATCCCTGCGCGTGAAGAGTGACGAGGTCGCCGACAGGCGGAGGCGGGAGATGTCGTCGTTCCGCGACGAGTCCTTCTCGATGTACAGGTCGGCCTGCGGGACGTACGCCTCGGGCTGGTAGTAGTCGTAGTACGAGACGAAGTACTCGACCGCGTTCGACGGGAAGAACTCGCGGAACTCGTTGCAAAGCTGAGCGGCCAGCGTCTTGTTGTGCGCGATCACGAGCGCGGGCTTCTGGACCTGCTCGATGATCCAGGCCATCGTCGCGGTCTTGCCGGTGCCGGTCGCGCCGAGCAGCGTCTGGTACCGCTCACCCGCGCGAAGCCCGTCCGCGATCGTGGCGATCGCCTCCGGCTGGTCGCCGGTCGGAACGTAAGACGACGAGGTCCGAAGCGCTGGCACAGCGATCTAGGGTACTCGGCGCCTCACCGTTGACGACACCGACCGGGCCTCGGGTTACCGTTGCAGACGATGCGCTGGCGGGGGCTCGTGATCGTGGCGGCGCTTGCCCTGGCGCCCGCCGCGCATGCCGCGACGCTGCAGGTCTCTCCGAGTCTCTTCTCGCCCGAGCGGGCGACGCTCCGGGTGCAGGTGCACCTCACCGTTCCCCGCCAGGTCGGGGTGAGCCTCGTCACCCTCCGGGGGAAGCGCGTGGGATGGATCATCCCGCCCGCACGGCGAAGCACCCTCGCCACCGGCTGGGACGGTCGGATCGGCGGACAACGCGTCGCCGACGGGCGCTACATCGTGCGGCTCGTCTACCGGTCCGCCGTGCTCGCGACGTCCGCCCTTCGCATCGACAGCAAGCCGCCGCGGCTCCGGTATCTGCACGTCGACAACGGGTCGGGCCGCTTCGCAGGCGACGGCCCTCTGCTCACCACGATCAGCCCGAACGGCGACAAGTTCCGCGACGACGCGAACGTCCGCTTCAGCCTCGGCGAGACGGCCACGGTGACGATGGAGGTCACACGCACCGTCAAGGCCCCGCACCCCGTCTTCACGCTGGCGGCGACCTTCAAGCCCGGCACGCACACGATGACGTGGTCGCCGACGTACACGCTCAACCCGCGCACCTATCTGATCAGACTCACGTCGGTCGACGAAGCCGGCAACTCGATCGTCTACGGGGCACCGAACGCCTTCGTCGGGCGATATCCGCGAGGGCCGGTCGTGCGCCTGCAGGGCGTCGACGCCGCGTTCGGGCAACCGAGCTATGCGCCTGCGCAGTGGGCGCGCCTGCGCATCGCGACGGACGAGCCGAGCTTCACGACGCGCGTCTTCCACGTCGGCCCCGAGCCGGTCGTGACGTATGCGGACAATCAGCTCGCCGGCGTCGACATCGGCCTCGCGCCCGTGACGACCGACTGGAGTAAATGGCGGAACAGGCCGCACACGCTCGTGGTCCAGATCCCGAACGTTCCGAGCGGTCTCTACTTCGTCCAGTTCACCGGCCCCGACGGCCGCGTCGGCTACGCACCCTTCGTCGTGCGGCCGGCGGTCCTCGGGGCGACGGGACGCGTGCTCGTCGTCCTCCCGACGAATACCTGGCAGGCCTACAACTTCGAGGACGTCGACGGGAACGGCTACGGCGACACGTGGTACGCCGGCCCGCCGAACGGCAGCGTCAACCTCTCAAGGGCGTACACCGCGCGGGGCGCTCCGCCCCGCTTCTACCGGTACGACCTGCCGTTCCTGCATTGGCTGTTCTGGTCTGGCAAGACCGCTGAGTTCATCTCCGACTCGGACTTCGACCAGATCGCAAACGGCGACACTCTCGCCCGCGCATACGACTTCGTCGTCTTCGAGGGACATACGGAGTACGTGACGGCACACGAGTACGACATCGTGCAGCGGTTCCGCGACCTCGGCGGCAACCTGATGTTCCTGTCGGCCAACAACTTCTTCTGGAAGGTCGAGAAGCACGGCCAGGTGCTTCGCAAGATCGGCAAGTGGCGCGACGCAGGCCGTCCCGAGGCGGCGCTGATCGGCGTGCAGTATCGGGCGAACGACGACGGCCAGAAGCAAGGGCTCTTCACCGTCGCGAACAGCGCCCTGGCGCCGTGGCTGTGGGCGGGCACGGGGCTCGTTGACGGCGCGTCGTTCGGCCAGTTCGTCGGCGGCTACGGCATCGAGATCGACGCGACGTCGCCGCAGTCCCCTCCGGGCACGCTGGTCGTGGCGCAGATCCCGGACCTGTTCGGGCCCGGGGTGACGGCGCAGATGGCGTACTACGAGACGGCCGGTGGCGCGAAGGTGTTCGCGGCCGGGACCCTCGACTTCGGGGGCTCTGCGACCTTCTGGCCGGTGAAGCAGATCCTCGACAACCTCTGGGCCCGGCTGAGCCAGCCCTGAGGCTCGTGCGTCCGGGCGCTAATCGCCCCAGTCGAAATCGCGGGACCGCGTCCAGAGCGTCTCGTCGGAGCGCTCGTCGGTGCTCTCGACCGACTCGTGCGGCTCCGTCGGCTGCTCGATGCTCTCGACCGTCGCCTGGTCGATGAACGTGTCATCCGTCGTCGGCCAGTCGAGTGAGGTCTCGTGCGACTCGATGCCGACGACGCCGTCCATCGTGTCCTCGATCCTCGCCTGCTCCTCGGTCTTGAAGAGCGGGTGGTTTTCGAACGGATCCTCGTTCATGTACTTGCCGAGCGGCATTTCGTGCTCGAGCGCCGAGTTGCGCCGCTTCAGCTCCAGATGCTCCTGGATGACCTGGGCGAACATCGACGACGTGTCTACAGCCATGAATTCCTCCTGCTCTGACGGCAGTTCGTTTCGTCCCGGGCGGTCAGCAGTTTAGACGATCGGGGCCTTCATGGGCCTCGGCGCAACACGGTCGACACCCACGCCGACGAGGTTCTTGCCGGCGCGCTTCGCCGCGTACAGCGCGGCGTCCGCGGCTTCGATGAGCGCCTCGAAGTCGATTTCCTCGGGGAAAGAAGCGACGCCGAAGCTGGCGGTCACCTGCAGGTCGATGCCGTCGGGCGCCCGGATCGCCTGCGCCTCGAAGATCTGCCGAGCGCGCTCGGCGAGCAGCACGCCACCATCGGAATCGGTCGCGGGCAGGACGAGCGCAAACTCCTCGCCGCCCCAGCGGGCCGCAGCGTCGGCCTCGCGCGCGGTCGCGCGCAGGACGTTCGCGAACTCCTGCAAGACCACGTCGCCGAACGGATGGCCGTAGCGGTCGTTGACGCGCTTGAAGTCGTCGAGGTCGGCGACCACGAGGCAGACGTCGCCGCCGAACCTCGTCGAGCGAGCCAGCTCGAACCGGAGCGTGTCCTCGAGGCTCCGCCGGTTCGCGAGCCCCGTGAGACTGTCGACGAGAGCCTGGTACTGGACGAGGCGATGCAGCTGCGCGTTGTCGAGTGCGACGACCGCCTGGGTGGCGAGCGCGCGCGCAACCTCGATCTGGGCTGACGTCGAACGACCGGGAGACGATCACGAGATGCCCGAAGTCCGACGCGCCCGCCCGGAGCGGGAACGCGATCCGTTCGCCCTCCCCGTCCGGCTCGCCGACCCGGGCGACCTCGCCGTCCCGGCCGATCACGATCCCGCCGGCGGCGCCGGTCGCCTCGACGGCCGACTCGACGACGACGCGCAGCAGCTGCCGAGGATCGTGCGTGGCGACGAGCGCCTCCCCGAGCCGGCCGGTCGCCTGCCGGACCCGCTCCCGCTCGGTCTCGAGATCTGCATGCCGCTGCTCGAGCTGGGCGGCCATGTCGTTGAATGCGTTTCCGAGCTGCGCAAACTCGTCGCGTCCGCGCACCTCGACGCGCCGGTCGAATTGCCCGCTCGCGATCGCACCTGCCGCGTCGCTGAGGCGCCGGAGCGTCGCGACGACGGAGCGGCCGAGGAGGTACATCACGGCCGCGAAGAGGATCAGCGAGCCGATCAGCGCCGCGAACACTCCGTGCTCCGACGACCGGGCGTCCGCCTGAACCGCGGCGTGCGGCGCGAGCGCGGCGAACGACAGCCCTTCGGGCTCCGAGAGGGGCGCGGTCGCGAGGCCGCGATACCCGACACCGCCCACGCGGACGCGCCCGGTCCGGCCGGCGCGGAGACCGAACGGGCCGCCGAGGCCCGGGCCGGCGACGATCCGCCCGGCGCGGACGGCGACGAGCTTGTCGCCGGGGTCGAGGCCCGCGGACAGTCGCGACAGGAGCTGCGGGTCGATCGGGACGCTGACGGAGACGCGGCCGAGGACGGTGTTGCCGTCGACCACGGTCACCGACCGGGAGGCAGCCTCGGCCGGCATGCGCCCGACAGCCAGTCCGGGAGCCCGCACGCTGCCGCCCGGGACGCGCCCGACGAGCTGCAGCAACGTCGCGACGTCGCGGCCGCGCAGGGCGCGCTGCAGACGCGGGTCCCGCGCGAGCTGGGTCGCCTGGGCCGAAGCGCTGTCGAGCCGCGTCGCATAGCCGGCGACGACCCCTCGCAGGGCCGACTCCAGCCCGGCGTCGACCCTTCTCGTCTCGCTGCGCTTGGCCAGCGCGTCGTAGCCGTAGAACGCGATTCCAAGCGGTAAGAGCGCGAGCAGCGCGAACCAGACAACGAGTTTCAGCTTGAAGCTGCCCATCGCCCTCAAGGCCGACCACGGGACTGCCGATAGAGCATCTAGCAGTCTTTGTCGGCTAGATCGGGGGATCACATGAGGCTTTCCTGGGGGCAGGGTGCGATCACCGCGATCACGCTCGTCGTCGCCGTCGGGATGCTCCAGCTGCCCTCACGCGTTCTCGGGCCGGCAGGCGCGCTCCAGGCGCCGATCAACCTGCCTCAATCGCTGTCTCCGTCGGTCGTGGTCGCGAGGCCGGCCGCACCGCGCGTGATCACGATTCGGCCCCCTGCGGCCCCCCCGCCGCCGGCAGCCACACGCCCGATCGCCCCGCGCCTCCCGGTCGCGCACACCGCCCCGCAACCGCCGCCGCAGCCCGTGCCGCACGTGGCGCCCGCCCCGCACGCCCCTTCGCTCGTGATCGCGCTCGGCGGCGCACGCCACCTGCCGCCCCCTCCGGATGAGGCCGCACCGCCCCGAGCGCCGGCCCCGGCTCCTGCTCCTCCTCCCGCTCCTGCTCCCGTTCCGGTCCCCGCGCCGGCACCGGCGCCCACGCCGACAGCCGCACCGGCAGCCGCACCGGCGACGCCCACCACGGCTCCCGCGCCTACGCCGCCGGCCGCCCCCGCGGCCCCGAGCGAGCCGGCCGAGACCGAGCATCAGAAGCCCCCGTGCCCGGATGCCAGCCACAGCGGCCGCGGCCACGAGCATGACGGCGACCACGAGCCACGCGGTAAGGCATGCGGGCACGACAAATAAGTCGGCATGATGGGCCTGTGCCCCGCTTCCGCTCCCCGTCCCGCGGCGTCGGCCCGGTCGCGACCGCGTTCATGCTCTGGGAGCTCTGGCGGCGGCTCCCGCCGCGTCAGCGCCGCTGGGCGATCGCGATGGCACGGCAGCACGGGCCGAGGCTCGTGAAGCAGTACGCCGCCTCCCGGCGCCGCTAGAGCCGAAGCGGCCGCCGGCTAGAGCACGAGCGCCGCGCGGGCGATCCGGTCCTGCTCGATCCCGTGCGCCGTCGGATAGCCCTCGCTCGGGCTGGCCCGCCAGGGACGGCCGATGTAGCGGAGCGGACGACCGGCGGCCGCCTCCTCGAGCCGGTGGCGGATCGAGCGCCACGGGCCCATGTTCTGGGGCTCCTCTTGCGCCCACACGACCTCGAGGAGCTGCGGGTACGAGGAGATCAGCGCCGTCAGGGCCTGGCGTCGGGAACGGATAGAGCTGCTCGATGCGCGCGAGCGCGACCTGCGCGCTGCCGTGCGCCTCGTGTCCGACGAGGTCGTAGTAGACCTTCCCGGAGCAGAGGACGAGCCGCCGCACGGCCTCCTTGTCGGCGCCCGGGTCGTCGAGGACAGGCTGGAAGCTGCCGTCCGAGAGGTCGGCGAGCGTCGAGGAGGCATCCTTGAGCCGCAGCAGGCCCTTGGGCGTCACCACGACGAGCGGGCGCGCGGTCGGGTCGAGCGCCTGGAGCCGGAGCAGGTGGAAGTACTGCGCGGACGTCGTGCAGTTGGCGACCCGGATGTTCTCCTGCGCGGCGAGCTGCAGGAACCGCTCGAGGCGCGCGCTCGAGTGCTCGGGCCCGTTCCCCTCGTAGCCGTGCGGCAAGAGGAGCGTCAGCCGCGACGTCTCGCGCCACTTCGACAGGCCCGACGAGATGAACTGGTCGATCACGATCTGCGCCCCGTTGGCGAAGTCGCCGTACTGCGCCTCCCAGAGCACGAGCGCCTCCGGCGCGGCCGCCGAGTAGCCGTACTCGAAGCCGACGCAGGCGTACTCGGAGAGCGGCGAGTTGAACACCTCGAACGACGCCTGCGCACCCTCGAGGTGCTGCATCGGCGTGTAGCGTCTCTCCCGTCACGGAGTCGTGGAGGACGAGATGGCGCTGGGCGAACGTCCCTCGCTGCGGTGTCCTGGCCGGTCAGCCGGATCGGGGATCCCGTCGACGAGCAGCGACGCGTAGGCGAGCGCTTCGGCCTGGCCCCAGTCGATGCCGCCCTCGTCGATCGCGACGCGGCGGCGCTCGAGCTGGCGCGCGAGCTTCGGGTGCACGGTGAAGTCCTCCGGGGTCCGCGAGCAGCTCCTCGTTGAGCGCCGTCAGCCGGTCGCCCGCGACCGCGGTCGCCACCTCGACGCCCGTCCCGCGCGGGATCGCGCCGTCGTGCTCGCTCTTCGCGGCGTCGCCGATCGACGCGCGCAGCCGCTCGTGCGCCGCGCGCAGCACCGATTCGACCTCGGCCACGAACGCCTCGGCCTCCTCGCTCGTCAGCACGCCCTCCGCCACGAGCTGCGCCTGATAGAGCTCGCGGACGCTCGGATGCGCGTTGATCTGCTCGACCATCAGCGGCTGTGTGTACGCCGCCTCGTCCTGCTCGTTGTGCCCGAAGCGCCGATAGCCGACGAGGTCGATGACGACGTCCTGGGCGAACTGCTTGCGGTAGGCCATCGCCAGCCGCACCGCCGCGACGGCCGCCTCGGGATCGTCGGCGTTCACATGGATGATCGGCACGTCGAAGCCCTTGGCCAGGTCGGACGAGTAGCGCGTCGAGCGGCCCTCGCTCGGATCCGTCGTGAACCCGATCTGGTTGTTCGTGATCAGGTGCAACGTGCCGCCGGTGGCGTAGCCCTCGAGATCCTGGAGGTTCAGCGTCTCGGCGACGACGCCCTGGCCCTGCGAACGCGGCGTCGCCGTGCAGCAGCACGGCCAGCGCGACCGACGGGTCGTGGGCGCCGTTGGGCGTCGAGCGGTCGGTCTGCTCGGCTCGCGTGCGGCCCTCGACGACCGGGTTGACCGCCTCGAGGTGGCTCGGGTTCGCAACGAGCCGAACGCCGACCTTGCCGTTCGACGTCGTGCGCGTCCCGTGCGCGGCGAGGTGGTACTTGACGTCGCCGGTCCCGCCCTCGGGATCCGCCGTGACGGCGTCGATCGTCCGCTCGCCCTCGAACTCCCTGAGGATGTACTCGTACGGCATGCCGATCGTGTGCGCGAGCACGTTCAGGCGGCCGCGGTGCGCCATGCCCATGACGACTTCGTGCGCGCCGGATTCGGCCGCGAGCTCGAGCGTCTCGTCGAGCATCGGGATCATCACGTCGAGGCCTTCGACCGAGAACTGCTTCTGGCCGAGGAAGCGCTTGCGCAGGAAGCGCTCCATCCCTTCGACCTCGCAGAGCCGACGGAAGAGCGCCTTCTTGACGTCGGGGCTGAGCGGCTGGCGGTACCGGTTCGACTCGATCGCCTGCCGCAGCCAGACGCGCTGCTGGTGGTCGGAGAGGTGCTCGAGCTCGTACGCGATCGTGCCGCAGTAGGTCTCGGCGAGCTCGGGCAGCACCTCGGCGAGCGTCGCGCCAGGGGCCGCGACCCGGAGGACGGAGGCGGGGATCCGCGCCTGGAGCTCGGGCGTCAGCTTCGGCTCGAGCCGAAGAGGCTCGAGCGACGGGTCTCCGACCGGCTCCGAGCCGAGCGGGTCGAGGCGGGCGGCGAGGTGGCCGTGCGTGCGGTGGGCCTTGACGAGCGCCATCGCGGCCGCGACGCCGCCGAGCAGCTGTGCGTCCGGTGCGACGGCGGGCCCGGGCGGCGGGGCCGGCGCCGAAGCGGCGGCGGGGGCCTCCTCGGCGCGGCCGTTGCCGCTCGCCGGGAGCCGCTCGAGCAGCCGGGCGACGCCCGGATGGGTCGCGACGAGCTCCGAATCGCCGCTCTCGAAGAGCTCGCGCCACTCAGGCGGCACCGCCTCGGGATTGTCGAGGTAGTCGTCGAGGAGCGCGCGCGCGTATCCGGCGTTCAGCCCGTCCACGTCGCTTCTGCCCATCGCCTGTGTTGTACCAGGGCGGCTGCCGAAGCCCTCCCGCGCACAGGCGTCTAGAACAGCGGGTGGTGCGTGAGCAGCTGCAGCGCCGCGCCGACGACGAAGCAGATCGCCGACCACCGCGAACCCGAGACCGATCAGACGCTGCTGGCGCGTGCTCATCACGGTCGCGACGAGCAGCAGGATCACCGCCACCGGGGCGAGTCGGAACGGCCGGTAGAAGAGCTGCATGAACGCCGAGGAAGAGCGCGCTCGCAGCCAGCAGCCCCGCCACGGCCTCGGCCTGGCGCCAGGATTCGCGGGCCGTCGAGGTCACGGCGTGACTCTAGCGCGGCGCGCGCGACGGGCGGCCTCGCGCGTGCCGTGCGGCCCGCCGCGGCGTGGCCGCGGCCCGTCGGGGCGCTGCCACGGACGCCAGGCGGACGAGTCGTGCGGATCGACACCGGGCTCCGGCTCGGCCTGGATCGCGTACCAGACGACGTAACCGAGGTAGACGAGCGGGATCTTCAGGACCAGCATCATGAAGATCAGCTCCCAGGCTGCACGCGACATGTAACGAAGTCTACGAGACGCTGGGCCCGCTGCGGATTTCGGGGATCGCGGGTGTCTGCGAGGTCTTCGCCGCGTTCGGGACGGTAGGGTCGGGAGCGATGCGTGCTCTGGCAGGTGTCGTCTACCGCCGCCGGTGGCTGGTAGTCGCTTTCTGGGTGGTGTTCACCGGGTTCGGCGTGTTTGCAGCCGGTCAGCTCTCCCACCGGTGGTTCGAGTCCTTCTCGATTCCGGGCTACTCCGGCTACGAGGCGAACCAGCGCACGACCAAGGCGTTTGGCTCGGGCGAGAACGCGCCGCTCGTCGTCGTCCTGAGGTCGAAGGGGAACATCCTCCAGACCGACGGCGTGCGCCAGGCGGTCGACATCGCGGTCGCCGCGAACCCAGGAGCCCGCTCCAGTTCCGACTTCTCGACCGGCAACAAGATGTACGTCTCGAAGGACGGCCACACGACGTTCGTCGAGATCTTCCGCCCCGGCCAGCAGAGCTTCGGTTCGGAGACCGGCGCCACGCAGACACAACGTGCGCTCACCTCGGTGCTTCCGCCCGGCGTCCACGGCTGGGTGACGGGACGCGACCCGCTGATCAACGCCGCCGCCAAAGGCGACAACTCCGGCCCGTCGGTCCTCGGGGAGACGCTGCTCGGCGGCTTCGGCGCGCTCATCATCCTGCTGTTCGTCTTCGGGACGCTCCCCGCCGTGGCGATGCCGCTGCTGACCGCGGTCGCGTCGATCCTGAACACGTTCACCCTCGTCTGGGCTGCTGACGTACATCACCGACGTCTCGGTGATCGTGCAGTACCTGATCGCGCTCGTCGGGCTCGGGGTCGCGATCGACTACGCGCTGCTGATCATCTTCCGGTTCCGCGAGGAACTGCGACACGGCGACGACCGAGAAGAGGCGATCGTCGAGACGATGCAGCACGCGGGCCGCTCGGTGATCGTCTCCGGTTCCACTGTCGCCGTCGGCCTGCTGAGCATGGTCCTGCTGCCGCTGCCGTTCATCCGCTCGATCGGGATCGGCGGCATGCTGATTCCCGGCCGTCTCGGTGGTCACGTCGATCACGCTGCTGCCGGCGATGCTGTCGCTGCTCGGGCCGCGGATCAACAGCGTGCGCGTGATGCCGAGCGCATCGTCGAGGGCAGCGACGACGCGAGCGGCTTCTGGGGCCGCTGGGCGCGACTTCGTCACGAGGCAGCCCGGCCGATCGGCCGCGATCGGGCTCGCCATCGTCGCCGCGCTCGCTCTTCCCGGCCTGCAGCTGAACCCGAGCGAGGCGCACGCGAAGGACCTGCCGGGCGGAGGCGCCGGCGATCGAGGGTCGCGCAGCGCTGTCGACCGGCGAGCATCTCGCCGGGCATCTACAAGCCGTTCGAGATTCTCGTCGAGGGCGGCGCCACCCAGTCGAGGCTGCAGGGGATCGTGCGGCGCGTCGCCTCGACGCCCGGTGTCGACGGTGCCGTCGCGCCCGCTGAGTGGCGCGCGAACGGCGACGCGATCATCGAGGCGATCCCGTCGCACGACGGGGCGTCGAGCTCGACGAGCAGCACGATCTCGCCGCTCCAGCAGGACGTCCTCCCGGCCGCCGCGGCGGACGGCCTGAGGGCCACGCTCGGTGGAGTGGCGGCCGAGGACCGCGACTTCGTCCACGCCGTGTACGGGAACTTCGTCTACGTCCTGCTGTTCGTCATCCTCCTCACCTACCTCTTGCTCGATGCGCGCGTTCCGCTCGCTCGTGCTCGCGCTCAAGGCGGTGATCCTGAACCTCGTCTCGCTCGGGGCCGCCTACGGGATCATCGTCTTCATCTTCCAGTGGGGCCACGGCTCCGAGGCGATCTGGAACACGCCCGGCGACGAACGCGATCATTCCCTGGATCCCGCTGATGATCTTCGCGTTCCTCTTCGGGCTCTCGATGGACTACGAGGTCTTCATGCTCACGCGCATCCGCGAGGCCTACGACGATCTCGGCGACACGGACGCCGCGATCGCTCTCGGGCTCGCCAAGACGGGCAAGCTCGTGACGAGCGCCGCGCTCGTCCTCTGCCTCGCGTTCTTCGTGCTGTCGACGAGCCCGGGCACCGACATCAAGCAGTTCGGGATCGGCCTCTCGGCGGGCGTGCTCTTCGACGCGACGGTGATCAGGGCGCTGCTCGTGCCGTCGTTGATGAAGCTGCTCGGCGACTGGAACTGGTACTTCCCGCGGCCGGCGGCGCGGCTGCTCCTGGTCGACGCAGGTCCCCGCCCGGCCGCCTCGACCGAATAGATCCTGCAGGCGACGGTCGTGGCGAAGCAGACGACCGCCGCATGAGCCTCAGCGCAGTGCGATGACCCCCAGCCGCGCTGTGCCTTCGCTGCTCGCGTGGTGGCTGCTCGAGTGCCGGAAGATGGCGATCAGCGTCAACACGCTGAGCAGTGCGAGCCAAAGAAGCACGGCGATCACGAGCCAGCGGGCCATCAGCCGATCGGGATGTCGACGTGGACGACGCTCGTCGAGGCGAACGGGGAACCCGCGAGCGTGCCGGTGTACGTCGCCCGTCCTTCGAGAGAAGCCCAGCCGTACCCGGTGCCGCCGCTCGTCACCCAGGCCGGCCCGGTGTCACAGCCGACAGCCCCCTGGCGTCGCAGCCGTGCGCCGCAATCGAGAGGCTCGTGATCGTCCCGCGCTGCTTGCAGTAGTTCACGACGAGGTAGTGCTTGTAGTGCGCGAGGTACGGGACGCCGCCCGAGTCCGAAGCCGAGACCTGGGTACATCCCGTCCAGCCGGTGCCGGTGTCGCCGCAGGTCGCGCAGATGATGTCGGGACGTCCGTCCTTTGCGGCCGCGACGCCGGGGATGACGAACGCCGCCGCGAGCACGATCCCGAGAATGACCTTCCACATGTGCTCCTCCTTTCGTTGCCGACGAGGCCAACGGTACGGAGGCAAGTCGCACGTGTCTGTGCCATCTCTGTCGCAAGAGCGTGACGCCGCGCGGGCGCGCGGGCGAGCGTCCGCAGGCCGACGTGTCCGACCAGGTCGTCTAGGTCTAGGTGAGTCTGATCCGCGGGTCGACCCACGCGTAGAGCGTGTCGACGACGAGATTGAACACGAGGATGCAGAGCGTTGCGAAGACGACCACGCCCTGCCGTCGTCGCGAGATCGAAGCTGTCGATCGAGCCGACGAGGAGCCTGCCCAGCCCCGGCAGCCCGAAGACGGTCTCCGTGAAGAACGCTCCCCCGAGTGCGAGCCCGACGTCCATTCCCAGGATCGTCACGACGGGGAGCAGCGCGTTGCGGACGACATGCCTGCGCAGAACGCGCGTCTCCGACGCGCCCTTCGGCGCGCGCGGTGCGCACGTAGTCCTCCGTCAGCGTCTCCATCACGTAGGCGCGGATCATCCGCACGTAGGTCGCAGCGAACAGCACGGCGAACGTCGCCCACGGCAGCACGAGGTGATAGGCCCAGTCGACGGGCCCGCCGCAACTTCCTCCCGACGGGAAGAAGTCGCAGTACCCCGTGATGGGGAAGAGCTGCAGCTTGAAGCCGGCGAAGTACGCGGCGAGCAACCCGATCCAGACGGGATGCGCCGAGATCCCGACGAGAACGATCACCATCGTCGACCGGTCGAGCAGCGACCGTGGCCGGAGCGCCGACAGGATCCCGACCGGGATCGAGATCAGCAGCCAGAGCACGGCGCCGCCGAATACGAGCGAAGCCGTCACGGGCGCTGCAGCCACGAGGATCTGCTGCGTCACGTCCTGGCGGTTCGTGAACGAGCGCCCGAGCGAACGGTGCACGACCAGACGGTCGAGGAACTTGCCGTACTGGACGAGGACGGGCCGATCAGTGCCGAGGAAGTGACGCGCCCGCACGATGCATTGCTGCGTCGCGCGCTGCCCGCACGCCTGTCGCGCCGGGTCTGCCGGGATCACGTAGAAGATCACGAACGTGACGAGCGTGACCGCCACGAAGAGCATGCAGGCCCAGAGCACACGGCGGATGAAGTAGCGACCCATGGCGTACGAGACGCGCGGCGGGACGCTTTGGTTGATCGCAGTCGACGAACTACACGATTAAGCGCGTGTTCAGGCGATCAGCGGCTCGCGCAGCCGCTCTGCCGCGCAGGCCGCTCGCGCAGCCTCGACGAACGCCGTCGCATCGTCGCGCGGAGGCTGCATGCGCGACCAGACCGCAGCGACCATCCGGTTCGCGACCACGTCGTCCTCGAGCTCGAGGACGACGGTCTCGGCTCGGCGCTCGTCGACCGCGAGGCGAGGCAGGACGGCAGCGCCGAGACCCGCCGCGACGAGTCCCTGGACGGCCGCACCGGTTCCTGCCTCGAGGACGAAGCGTGGTTCGACGCCGTGGACGCGCAGCTGCTCCTCCACGTGGTCGCGACTCGGTGCATGCGCGACGAGCGGCAGCCGTGCCAGCTCGCAGGACGAGACAGCACGCCGGCGCTTCGCGAGCGGGGCTCCGGCCTGGATGACGGCGACGAACGAGTCGCTGCAGAGGAGGACCGCGTCGAGCGGCCCCTTCGGCAACGGCGTCTCGGCGAGCGCGAGGTCGAGCTCGCCCCGGATCAAAGCCGCGAGCAGCGACCGGCCCGTCGGTGCCTCGTTGAGCGTGACCGGGGCGCCGTACGCACGCAGGAGCGACGGGACGAGATGCGTCAGCAGATCCGGTGTCGCGCCGACGCGCAGCGCGGCAGCCCCGACGCCGTCGAGCGCCGCCAGGTCGGCCTGCGCAGCGCGAACACGTGCGATCAGCGCGTCGGCGTGCGAGAGAAGGATCTCGCCGGCGGGCGTGAGCGCCAGCGGGCGCGTTCCGCGCGACCGGTCGATCAGCCGCTTGCCGATCAGCGCCTCGAGAGCTGCAATCTGATGGCTGATCGCCGACTGCACGTACCCGAGCCGGGTGGCTGCGCGCCGAAACGACCCTTCGCGCGCGACGGCGTCGAGCGCGACCAGATGGCGCATCTCGATCCCGGACCACCACTCGCCTGCCATGAAGGGTCTGACGTCGACCACGGGCGCCTTGACAGTGCGCTCAGACCCTCCTAACAGGGCCTTAACACATCGGTCGGAAGAAAACGGCGCGCCGAAGGAGCGGGCGAGGCGCCGAAGCGCCTCGCCCCCTTGTCGCTCCTACTTGAGGCAGGCTGCCGCGAGATCGACCGTGTAGATCGCGCTGTAGGTGAAGCAACCGAAGCGCTTGCTGACGAGCATCCGGTTGTTCGCGTTCGAGCGCGGCGCCCACGGCACCGCCTGCTGCATGATCGCCACGTCGAGGTTTCCGTACGCGCTGTAGCGCGCGTCTCCGCTCAACAGCGACGCTTGCGTCATCTGCTGGTTGAACTTCGGATCGTTGAAGTACGCGAAGTTGTTGTTGTTCGAGTTCTGGATGTTGTCGCCGCTGAGCAGCACATTGACGAAGTCGTACGGGTCGGCGTAGTCCGCCCCCCACGACTCGTCTGCGATGTCGAACGGCTCCCCGCGTGTGCCTTCCTTCTCGATCTGAACGGCGCGCGGGAAGAGCTGGACGTCGACGTTCAGCCCGATCTGCTTCAGGTTGAACTGGATGATCTGAGCCCGTAGCGGCGAGGCTCCGCGGTTCCCCTCGTAGAGGACCACGTTGCCGTCACCGGTGTGACCCTGAGCCAGCTTCTGAGCCGCCTTCAGGTTCGGTGCCTTGAGCGGGTAGAGATCCGCGTCGCGGAAGCCGGCCATGCCAGGAGGCAGGATCTGATCCGTGCGCTTGCCGGCCAGGAAGCCCGACTGCACGAGCATCGCCTTCCGGTCGACCGCCTCGTTGACGGCCTTCCGCAGCGCGATGTTGTTCTTGAACACACCGCGGGACGTGTTGAACGCCAGGTACGCGGTCGAGAGCAGGGGCTTGACCCAGAACTGCCCCTTGTTGATCCCGTATTTCTGCGCAGCCTCGGCATACGACGCGGGCGGGATGCCGCCGGCGGCGTAGTCCGTCGCTCCCTGCTGCACGCGCAGGTACGTCGCGTCGAGCGAGTTCCCGACCGTGTACACGATCTGATCGGCGTTGTGCGGCCGCTTGCCCTTGTAGTACGGGTTTCGCTTGAGCACGATCGACTTGTTCACGGTGCGGCTGGCCACGTAGTACGGGCCCGCCGACGGGGGCGTCGCCACTCCGTTCGGATCGTGCGGCAGCGACGCCGGGATCGCGCAGAAGAACGGCATCGCGAGCCGCGCCAACAGATCCGGCGAGGCGTGCTGCGTCGTGATCAACAGGTGATTGCCCTTCACGCGAACTCCCGAGATCGGGCTCTTGTCCGCGCCGACGATGTCGCTGATGAACGCGCCCGACGGCGACTGCATCGCCGGGTCGGCGTCACGATCGAGCGCCGCCTTGAACGACCCCGCCGTCACCGGCTGGCCGTTCGAGAACTTCGTGAAGCTCGCGTTGACCGTGAAGTCGTAGGTCTTGCCGTCGTTCGAGACCTTGGGGAACCCCGAGGCCGCCTCGGGCACGAGCTGGCTCGCGCGTGGGCCGTTCGCGTCGGGGTAGTTGACGAGCTTGAGACACGTCGCATACTCGAGCTCCCAGCCGGTCGAGAGGTAGCTGAGCGCCGGGTCGGTGTAGTCGACGTCGGTCGTGAGATCGACGTTGAGCGTGCCGCCGGTCTTGTTGTGCGTAGCGCTCGCGGACCCTGCGACGACCAGGGCTGCGAGCAGCACGACAAGCGCGGCTCCAATCGTGGAACGCATGCAACCTTCCTTTCGCCGGAAGGCGCTCGCCTGACGCAACGCCTTCGCTGTCGAGTGGTGTCGACAGGTGAAACGCGCAAAACGCGAAACGGTTGATGCCGATGGAGCGTGTGCCCGATCGAAGATCGAGAGCAGGACCCGTCTACGGCGTCGTGACCGGAAGCCCGGCGATACGCGCGAGCAGCCTCGTGCGGCGGTCTTTGGGATTCAGCTTCAGCGCGCGCCTCAGAAGCGGACGGGCGGCACGGTCGTCCCCGCGCGCCAGGAGGACCGAAGCCCAGTCCGCGTAGATCACGAAATTGTCGCGGCGAACGAGCCAGCCGCTGCGGCGAAGGCCGCGTTGCTCGCCTGTTCGCGGCCGAGGTCGGCGAGCACGTTCGCCTCGAGGCGGCGCGGCTCCGACGCGCCGGGATCGTGGTCGATCGCCGACCTGCGCCAGCGTCAACGCCTTCGCCAGGTCGCCGTTCGAGGCTGCGTGCTTCCCCCGGTCGACGTCGACGACGGCGAGCACGCCGCCGGCGAGGAGCAGCGCGAGCGCCGCGAACGGCACCGCCAGGACCGGCACCCATCTCGTCGGTCGTCCGGTTCCTCCGTCGGCGGCCCGGATCACGCCGAAGACGAGGATGAGCGCGGGCAGCATCACCGCGGGCAGCTGCCAATCCCAGTCGAGCGCGGAGTGGGCGAAGATGCCGAGAGCGGCGCCGGCGGCCACGGTCGACTCGCGGATGATCCGCGGTTCCCGCCTTGCGCCGGACCGAGATCCACCCGGCGACCAGGCCGAGCGGCACGAGCAACAAGAGGGCGAGACCCACGATGCCGGACTCGGCCAGCGTCTCGAGGTAGAGGTTGTGGGCATTGACGACGGCGATGTTCTCCCGCCGCCGCTCGTCCCACCAGAAGCGGAAGTCACCCGGTCCGGTGCCCGTGATGCGCGCCGATCGCCATTCGGCGTCCGCGACCTGCCAGATGCCCCAGCGGTGGGTCCCGCTGGCGGTCAGGTAGGCGCTGGTCCGTGAGCCCTTGAACGGCCTCGGCTGACTGGTGAACTTGTGCGCGGTCTTCGACACGACGTGCGAGTAGCCGCCTGCCGGCGACCAGACGACGAGTCCCACGACGGCGCAAGCGGCAGCGACGGCCACGAGGCCGACACCGGTCCCGCGCCGGGCAGTCCGGAGAGAGCAGCGCGACACCTTTCGTCGCCAGGGCGCAGAGGCCGGCGGCCGCGAGACCGGCGCACAGGGCGGCGAGTGCGATCCGGTGGCCGGCGGCCGCGTGCGGCGGGAGGACGCCCGAGACCTGGACGAGCCCGTCCTCTCTGGTCGCGAGCCAGACGAGCACGGCTGCGGGCGCTGCACAGGCGGCCATCGCCGCCACCGTCTCGAGCCGGCCCGGAGCCAGCGCGAGGACGACGACGCTCCCGACGAGCACGACCAGCGCGCCGCCGCGCGAGAACGTCATGGCGAGCGTCAGCACGAGGGGCGGAACCGCGGCGGCAGCCGCCGACCGGACGAGCGGCGACCGCGACGGCGCACCGGCCGTCCCGACCGCGAGCACGACGCCGAAGCCGGCCGCGGCGCCGAGCCCGTTCCAGTACGTCAGCGGCCACGAGAGACGTGACTCGGTGTCGGCGCCGAAGGATGGGAAGAGCCGGGAGAGCAGGCCGCCGAGCCCGGTCGCGACCGCGACGAGCAGCGCGCCGTCGACCAGGCGCGGCAGCCACGATCGACGCATCCCGAGCAGCGTCAGTCCGCCGGCGGCGGCATAGAGAGCGCTCAGAGTCGCGGCTTGGCGGGCGAGAGCGGCATCGTCGGCGTGACCCGCGGCGACGAACTGCCACGCCGAGAGCCCGAGCAGTCCGAAGAGCGCGACGAACTGCCAGCTCTTCCACGAGCCCGAGATGGCGATCGCACGCGGCCGCTGCCGCGACCAGCAGGACGATCGCGGCGGTACCGAATGCCGGCGGGTAGTAGCCGCCCGACCGGAAGACGAGCACGCCCGCAACCGCAAGCGGAAGAGCACTTGCAGCGGCTGAGACGACCGCAGAGGCGGCCGGCCTCTCCACCTCAGCTTCGCCGGACGATCCGGACAGCGGCCGCAGAAACGAGTGCGCCGAGCACGATCGCGATCAGCCAGGCCGGCGCCAGCCCGTCAGCTCGCGGATTCGCGTACCTGAGATTCAGCGAGGGCCGCCTTGACGGCGGGCGCCGCCGAACGCACCTCGGCCAGAGTCGCATGGCCCTTCGAGGCTCCGCGCAGGCTTGGTCGGCCCCGGCGGAGGCGCGGCGCCACCGCTTCCCTGGCCCGCCGCGCGGCGGCGAAGTGGCGGTTCCCTTCGCGGTGACGGCCGTGGCGAGCGGCGTCACGACCAGCGTCACGTCCCCCTCCTTGCCGAAGCGGGCCCGGCAGGCGTCCTCGAGCGAGACGTATTGACTGATCCACGCCTTGTCGGGAGTCGCATAGCGCGCGCCGTTCCGCTCGATGCACTGGCGGACCGCCTTGTCCGGTGGAGACTCGGTCGCCCTCGCGAGGCCGGGTGCGGCCAGCAGAGGCCGCAAGCGCTGCAATTGCAGCAAGAAGCCGGTGCGTAGACATCTTCACGGTACCGAGTATCCTATGTCTGGGACGGTCCAAAGCAGCGCTATTCGGCCTGCGAGCGACGAAAGCGACAGGGGGAGTTGGGCCGATGATCCGTCACGGCGTACAGGCGTGGGTTGTGCTGCTTCGTCGCACCTTCTTGTCGGTGGGACTGCTGGCGGCGGTCGGGCTGGCCGGCTTCGCTCTGAGCGCGTCGGGTCAGGGCGCGAGCGGCGGCGACGTCGGTGTCGTGGCTCACGTCGGCGAGCGAGGTCGACGCAGGTTGCCGCGACCGGCGCCGGCTGGGTCGAGCTGACCTCGTCGTGGGCCCGCCTCGAGCCGGTGAACGGCGACGTACGCCGATGCTGCGCTGGGACTGCGCTGGACGCATTGGTCAGCCACGCGAAGTCGCTGGGGCTCCACGTCGAGCTGAGGCTGACCGGTGCGCCCGACTGGGCGACCGGAGCGACGGGCACCGGCGTTCCTCCGCGACCCGCCTTCTACGGCCGCTATGCGCAGTTCCTCGGCGATCTCGCGCAGCGCACTCGGCCCCAAGGTCGACGCGTGGGTCGCCTGGAACGAGCCGAACCATCCGAACTACTGGTCGACACCCGACCCGGTCGCATACGCGCACCTGCAGCAGGCCGCCTATCCGGCGATCAAGGCGGCCGACCCGACGCTCGACCGTGCTGCTCGCGCCGATCGCGCCGACCGGGCCCGGCTTGTACGGGAACCCGGGTTCCGGCTCGATCAATCCGTACAACTATCTCCAGAGCCTGTACGACAACGGCATCCGCGGCTACTACGACGCCATCGCGTGGAATCTCTATCCGCCGGGAGCGCCCGAGGACGCCTTCCCCGACAGCGCGGGCAGGCCGTACGCGGGATCGTTCCCGGGCCAGCTCTACGTCCACAGCCTGATCCAGGCCAACGACCCCGGGAAGCATGTCTGGATCACCGAGTTCGGCTGGTCGACCTGCAGCGGTTGCCAGCAGAACCTGGTCAACGGCACCGACGAGGCGACGCAGGCGGACTACCTCTCCCGCGCCTGGACGCTACGAACGGCGCTACCTGCCGTGGGTCGACGTGATGTTCTGGTTCGAGGCCAAAGACGGCAACTCGCCGTCGACGTGGGAGCGCGGGCTCGGACTGATCCGGAGCGACGGCAGCCACAAGCCGTCGTATCAGGCGCTGACTGCCGCCGCGAACCAGAGCGGCGGCTCCTCGCGGTGGCGGTGGCGGAGGCACCGGGACGACGGGAGGCGGCAGCAGCGGCGGCGGCGGCGGCTCGAAACCGCCGAAGGCGAAGGTGTGCACCGTGCCGTCGGTCGTGCGCTCGAAGGGCAAGGTCGTGCTCAACGTCGGAGTCTTCACGCCGAAGCCCCACCTGGGCTTCTTCAACCTCAGCTTCGCCGTCGTCACCAAGTCGAAGAAGACGGCAGTCGTCGTCGACGGTCAGCGTGGCGCCAAATGGCTCGAGCGTGACCACCGTGAAGCTGAAGCAGAGCTCGAAGCTCCGCCTCAAGGTGCGGGACCGCGGCTACACGATGATCCGCGTCCGCGCGAACTCCGCCCTGGGGCACGCCTGCCGCAGCAGGGCTCCGGTCGTCCCAAAGCGCTGAGCCTCGAGCGAGTCACGAGGCCCTCTCGGGGCCTCGTGAGCGGGTGACGCGCGAACCGATGGACCCAGCCGGGCTCGAACCGGCGACCTTTTGGCTGCCAGCCAAACGCTCTCCCAACTGAGCTATGGGCCCAGGCAGCGGAGGCAGTGTAGCCTCAGGCCGTGGCTGCTTCGAGCGTCTCGTGCGGGACGTCGTCCCACAGATCTTCGAGCCGGTAGAACTCGCGCGCCTCGGGTGCGAAGACGTGGAGAACGACGTCCACGTAGTCGCCGACGATCCACGTCGCCTCGGTGACGCCCTCGGTCGAGCGCGGTGCGACGCCGTGCTCCGCCTTGAGCCGCTCGTGCACCTCGTCCCAGATCGCCTTGACCTGGCGCGGGTTGTTCCCGGTGCACACGACGAAGAAGTCCGTGTACGCACAGACGGGTCGCATATCGAGGATGACCACGTCGCGCGCCAGCTTGTCCTGCGCGAGCGCCGCGATCCGGCGTGCCTGGTCGATTGGGCTCAAGCTCGGCCAGTGTAGCCCGCGGGACGGGCGTAGAGGCGACGGGCCCGGATCAGCTCCGCGACGGCGTCCGGCAGGTCCCCGGAGACGTCCTCACCTGCCGCGAGCCGCTCCCTCAGGTCGCGGGAGGAGATCGGGAAGGGCTCGAGCTCGAAGAACGAGACCCGGTCGCGCTGCCCGAGCGCCTGCAGCACGCCCTCGAGCCGTTCCGGCGGAAACCCGGGCCGGGTCGCGACCGCCACGCGGGCCAGTCGCAGCACTTCCTCGGGCTCCTTCCAGAATGGGAAATCGCAGAACTCGTCCGCGCCGATCAAGAAGACCGGATCGCGCCACTCCGGGTGATCGCGGAGCGTGTCGACGGTGCGTGCGGCCGGGTCGAGCTCGCACGTCGTCGTCCGGGAAGGCCGCGCGGGCGAGCTCGAGCCGGATCGCGGCCGGTGTGTCGACGTGCTTGTGCCCGGGGTCCTCGGAGACGAGCACGAGCAGCCGCTCGAGACCAAGCGCCTCCTTCGCGCGGCGGGCCAGCGCGACGTGCCCTCGATGCGGCGGATCGAACGATCCGCCGTACAGCCCGACGCTCACGCGAGCTCGAACTCCTCGTCGCCGACCTCGACCGTCGCACCGCGCTTGGCGCCGGCGGCACGGAGCGCGCGCTCCAGCTCTTCGTCCGACGGCGGCGTGCCGAGCACGCGAAAGCCGCCGTCGATGCGGAGCAGGCGCCACGAGCGCGCCTTCGGCTGCGGCCGGTAGACGAGGAAGTCGGCGAGCTCGTCTTCGCCCCGCTCGGGCAGCACCGGCTCGGGCACGAGAGCATGCAGCTGCCGGCGGAAGTCGTCGAGCCCTTCGCCCGTCGCGCAGGAGAGGCGAAAGACGGCGCGGATCCGCGGGTCGTCGAGCCGCCATTCGACATCCGGTGCGAGGTCGAGCTTGTTCAGGACGACGATCTGCGGCAGCTCGGCGAGGCCCGCGCCGTAGGCGGCGAGCTCCGCGTCGATCGTGCGCCACTCGCTTCTCCACGTCGTGAGAGGCATCGATGACGTGGATCAGCGTCCGCGCCCGCTCGAGGTGCGCCAGGAACTCGTGCCCGAGCCCCACTCCTTCGCTCGCGCCCTCGATCAGACCGGGCACGTCGGCGATGACGAGCTGGCGGCCGTCGGGCGACTCGAAGGTGCCGAGGACCGGCTGGAGCGTCGTGAACGGATAGTCGGCGACCTTCGGCTTCGCGTTCGAGATCCGGGCGAGGAGTGACGACTTGCCGGCGTTCGGCAGGCCGACGAGCGCCGCGTCGGCGAGCAGCTTCAGCCGCAGCTCGACGTCGTGCTCATCGCCGGGAGGGCCGACCTCGGCGAACCGCGGCACCTGCCGGGTCGACGAGACGAAGCGGGCGTTGCCTCGACCACCCTGGCCGCCCTCGGCGAGCACCACGCGGGCGCCGGGGTGCGCGAGGTCGGCGAGCAGGTCACCGTCGACGAAGACCTGCGTGCCGACGGGCACGCGCAACTCGGCGTCGGCGCCGTTGGCGCCGTGCTTCCTGGTCCCGCGTCCGTTCTCGCCGCGCGCCGCCTTGACGCGGTTTCGCCGCTGCAACGCCGAGAGGTCGCGAAGTGACGGGTCCGCAATCAGGACGACATCGCCGCCGTCGCCGCCGTCGCCGCCGTCTGGGCCGCCTTTCGGCACGTACTTCTCGCGGCGGAAGCTGAGCCCGCCGTCGCCGCCCTTGCCCGCCTGAACGTGGATCGTCGCGCGGTCGCTGAACACGACGCGGTCGCCGGAGCGGCTTAGCTCTGCGACTCGGCAGGCTCGACCGAGACGGTGCGGCGCTCGCCGCTCGTCCGGAACGAGACGATGCCGGACCGGACTGCGAAGATCGTGTCGTCACGCCCGATCAGCGTTCCCGGACCGGGCCTGAACCTCGTGCCGCGCTGGCGGACGATGATGTTGCCGGACTCCGCAGTCTGGCCGGCGAACATCTTCACCCCGAGGTACTTGGGGTTCGAGTCGCGGCCGTTCTTGGAGGAGCCGAGTCCCTTTTTGTGTGCCATCTACGCCTCCTCGTCCTTCGCCTTGAGCGCCGACTCGAGCGCGGCGAGCGCGCCCTTGCGCGCGGCATGCGCCTGCTCGTACGTGTGCGCCGCCTCGAGCATCGGGCGGTTCCACGTCTTCGAGCCGTCCGAGATCTGGGCGACCGTCATTTCCTCGTACCCGCTCGGCATGCCCTTGACGTGCTCGTCGACCGGGGCTGCTTCATCCTTGGGCGCCGGCGGCGCCGGTGCGGACTCGGCCTTCTTCGCCGGCGCGCGCTTCGGGGCGCCTCCGAGGGAGATCTCGAGGCGCGACGTGGCGGCTCGGAACCCGGTGTGGCGCTTGTAGCCGGTGCGCTTCTTGTACTTGCCGATGATGATCTTCGGCCCGCGCTCGTGCGCCAGCACCTTCGCCGTCACGGTCGCGCTGCCGAGCAGGACGTCCGGGCTGAACGTCTCGCCCTCGTCCGTGCGAACACGGTCGACGACGAGGGTCTCGCCCTCCGAGACGCGGTACTGCTTGCCGCCAAGACGGATGATCGCGTAATCCATGAGTGAAAGCGCTGCGCGGGCGGGATCGCCCGGCGCGAAGCGGTCGGAAGTGTAGCGCGCCCGGCTAGCGCTCGTCCATCCCCCACTCGCTCATCGGCGTATACGTCCAGTCGTCCTCCGGGCCGCCCGAGCCGTTCTCGGACGGCTCGGCGACCTGAACGGGCTGGACCGCGGGCTCGGTGGCCGGCTCGGCGACCTCGATCGCCGCTGCGGCGCCGGTGGTCACCGCCGCCGACTTCTTGCGGTTGCGACCGCCTCGGGACCCGCGGCGTGTGCGCTTCTTCGCCGGTGGCGTAGAGCCGTCCTCTGCCTCACCGAGACCCCGCTCGGGGATGTGGATCACCGGCGCGATCACAACCACCTCGTCGGCGGGCGCCTCGCCGTCGGGCGTTGCGACGACTGAGGCCGTGGCGGTCTTCTTCTTGCGGTTCCGGCCGCCGCGGGAGCCGCGCCTGGTGCGCTTCTTCGCCGGGGCCGGCTCCGCTCCGTCCTCGGCCGGCTCCTCGGCCTCCGCCGCCGGCTCGTCCTCCTCGAGGTCCTCGTCCTCGGGTCAGCTCGACCGCCACCCCGGCGCCTGCGCCCTTCGGCGTGGGCGTGCGGCGCGACCGTGTGGGCCGCTCTGCCTCGGACTCGGCGGTCAGCGGCTCGTGCGCGGCATCGATCGGCGCGAGCAGCTCGGCCCAGGCCAGACCCTCCGTGACGGCCGTGATCCGGACCTTGACCTTCTTGCCGACGAGCTTCGCTGCGTCCGCGACGACCACGTCGACGCCGTCGACCTTGCCGGCGCCTGCATGGGCGTCGTGGAGATCGACCTCGCCGAGCTTCAGCTCGAGCTCCTGGCCGACGTCGACCGGCAGCACCGGGGCGACCTTCTCGAGCGGGCCGCGGTCGAGCACGCGGAAGTGGTCGAGATGCTCTCCCTCCTTGCCGACCAGGAAGAACCGGCGGCGGGTCGTCTCCTCCAGCTCCTGCAGGCGCGTGCCGCCCGGGCCGACGACGAGAGATGCGATGCGGGCCGCGACCTCGACCTTGAACGCCTTTTCCCGCGAGCCGGGAGTGACGAGGGCACGGAGCCTCCGTTCGATGTCGACGGCGGCCGTGTGCTCGGAGACGACGATGCCGTCGCCGCCGCAGGTCGGGCACTTCTTCGTCATCACCTCGCGCGGACCGTCGGTGACGTTCTGGCGTGTCATCTCGACGAGGCCGAGCGGCGAGATCTCGACGACGTAGGTCTTCGTACGATCGCGCTCCAGCTCTTCGCCCAGCGCCTTCTCGACCGCCGCACGGTTCTTGGGGCTCGCCATGTCGATGAAGTCGATGACGATGATGCCGCCGATGTCGCGCAGCCGTAGCTGGCGTACGACCTCCTTGACGGCTTCGAGGTTGTTCTTCGTGATCGTGTCCTCGAGGCGTCCGGCCGACTTCTTCGAGCGCGAGCCGACGAACCGGCCCGTATTGACGTCGATGACGGTGAACGCCTCGGCGTAGTCGAAGATGAGGTAGCCGCCCGACGGGAGGTCGACGCGGCGGCTCAGGGTCGAGCGGATCTCCTGCTCGACGCCGAACGCGTCCATCAGCGGCTCGCGCTCGCGGTAGCGCGTGACGCGCTCGGCCATGTGCGGCGACGTCTTCTTGAGGTAGCCGACGATGCGCTTGTAGGTGCGGTCGTGATCGACGATCAGGCGCTCGAAGTCGCCGGTGAACAGGTCGCGGACGACCCGCAGCGGCAACTCGGCCTCCTGGTAGATGAGCGCCGGCGCCTTTGCGTCCTTCGCCTGCGCCTCGATCGACTTCCAGAGCCGCTGGAGGAACTCGAGGTCGCGGCCGATGTCCTCGGCCGAGGCGCCCTCGGCGGCGGTCCTGACGATCACGCCCCCGTTCTTCGGCGCGATCTCCTTGATGATCGCCTTGAGGCGATTGCGCTCCTCGTCCTCGATCCGGCGCGAGACGCCGAGCCCGTCACCGTGCGGGACGAACACGACGAAGCGACCGGGAAGCGAGATCTCGGTCGTCAGCCGCGCGCCCTTCGTCTTCATCGGATCCTTGACCGCCTGGACGAGCACGGTCTGGCCGCGCTGGATCAGATCCTGGATCTTCCGTGCGCCCTTACGGCCTTCGAGCTCGGGGCCGACGATCTCGTCGACGTAGAGGAAGCCGTTCTTCTCGAGGCCGATCTCGACGAAGGCAGCCTCCATCCCCGGCAGCACGTTGTCGACGACGCCGAGGTAGATGTTGCCGGCGATCGAACGCCGCTCGGGCCGCTCGAGGTAGACCTCGGCGACCTTATCGTCCTCGAGCACGGCGACGCGCTTCTCGCCGGCGTCGACCGAGATGAGGAGCTCGCGCTTCGCCTTCGGCAACGGCGCACGGCGTGGCGCGCGCCGCCGGGTCTGTGCGCCCGACCGCTCGCGCGGCTTCCGCTCGGGTGCTTTCTTCTCCTCCGCGGGCGCTTCGACAGCGACGGCCGCCGGCGTACCCTCGGCAGGCTTGCGCTTGCGATTACGGCCGCCGCGTGTGCCGCGCCGACGCTTCTTCGGGGTCGAGGTGGATTCTCCGTCGGCGCCTTCGCCCTCGGGGGCGGCAGGCGGATCAACGGTCAGTGGTTCAAGTTCTAGGTGCTCCGAGGCAGCCGGGGACGGCGCCTCCGTAACGACCGACGGACTCTTGCGTCGGAACCAGGGCAGTGGCAAACGATCTCTCCTGAGGTGTGCGTGCGCGCAGCCACGTCGAGTCTGTCGACGGGCGCGCGGCGCGGGTGTGTGGGAAAAGCCTTGGCATAGGCCTACCCGCAGGGTATCAGCGGCCCGAGCCGCCGCCCGGACGGGCCTGGGCTAGGCCGCTTCGACGGCCGGCCGGAGCTTGCCCCGGCGGGCGCGGATCGCGCGCAGTCGCTGCGAGAGCCGGGCCCACGCCCAGGGCTCGACCTCGACGTACCGGGTGGCGGATTGGGCTCGGGTCACCTCGAGGTACTCGAACCAGGCATCCGCCTCTTCGATCAGCAAGAGCTCCATCGCCTCCTGATGTCCCGTCAGGCCCATGCACGTCACCTCCCGTCGATTGGAGAAGAGCCTAGGACCTGGACCGGACGGCGCTACAGGCGTGCTTCGAAGAAGCGCACAGCGGCCTCGCCGATGGTGCGCGTGCCCGTGTAGGCGATCGCGCCCTTGACCGCCCAGCCGCCGACCGGGACGAAGTCGAGCAGCCCGCGCGCCACGGCCCGGAAGCTGAAGCCCGCGCCGACGATCCCCACGAGCCCGATGAGCTCTCCCGCACGGTTCCGGTCGACGTCGATGCCGTAGGCGAGCGCGATCCGGAAGACGAGCCTCGTCTGATTGAGCGTGAGGATCGGCATGTCGACGCCGGGGACGAAGACGGCGACGGCGATCTTGCCGTTCTGCTTCGCGTACAGATCGATCAGACGACTGCAGACTGCCGGCCGCAGGACGGGAAGGCGCGCTGCGAGAGTTGTCGCCTTGTCGCCAAGACGGCGGGCCACCGCCGTCGCGATCGCCTCGACCGGGAAGCCTTGCCCTGCGGGAACGTGGACGAGGTTCTCGGCGAGCACGTACGGCACGGACCGCGCATCGGTGACCGCGACGATCGGCACACCCGCCCGCGAGGCGGCGCGAAGCTGGGCCTCGTCCGGAGCACCGACCCAGATCAGAACGGAGATCCCTTCGGTCTGCTGCTCGACCACGGCGTCGGCCTGACCGCGCGCGCGCAGCTGGCGGGCGAGGACGGGGACCAGCTCGCTCGCGCCCGCGATACCGGCCGGGCGAGGGTCGCCGACGCCGGATCGGAACTCCCGCGCGGTCATCACGAGCGACCGCGCGCCCAGCTTCACCTGCCGCCTCCGCGACGCCGGAGCGGCCGGCGCATGTAGATCGCCTGGAGGATTCCGAGTGCCAGGAAGTTGGTGATCATCGACGAGCCACCGACCGAGACGAACGGCAGCGGGATGCCGGTGATCGGCGCGATCCCCATCGTCATCGCGCTGTTCACGAACACCTGGAACAGGAACATGGCCGCGATCGCGCCCGCGACGACGGCGCAGTAGAGATCACGTGCGCTCGCGACGATCTTGAGGGCGCGCCACACGACGAGCAGGTACAGCAGGAGCAGAATCGAGGCGCCGAAGAACCCGTGCTCCTCGGAGAGCGAGGCGAACGCAAAGTCCGTCGCATGCTCGGGGAGATAGTCGAGCCGGGTCTGCGTCGCACCCTGCACGCCGCGCCCGCGCAACCCTCCCGCGCCAACAGCGGTGATCGACTGCGTCAGGTTGTACGTCGCGCCCTTCGGATCGTTGTCGGGATGCGTGAAGCCCGTGAGCCGGGCGGTCTGGTACGGCTTGAGCACGTTCACCCCGGCTGCCGGCAACAGCCAGAGCACGGAGAGCGCGAACAAGGTCGCGAGGCCCGCCAGAACGCCGAGATGCAGCCAGCGGATGCCCGAGACGAACAGCACCGCGGCGAGCGCCGCCGTGTAGACAAGCGCGGTGCCGATGTCGGGCTGCAGGAAGACGAGCAGGATCGGGCCGAGCCCGTAGGCGATCAGCGCGATCGGCGTCGACGCACTCTGAAGCGACCGGGAACGCTCGACGACGAAGCCCGCGAGCGCGAGCACGAAGACGACCTTTCCGAACTCCGAGGGCTGGAACGTGAAGAACCCGACGTCGATCCACCGCCGCGACCCTCGGGTCGCGGCGCCCGCGGCGAGCACGAAGATCATCACCGCGAGGGTCCCGAAGTAGATCGGCCTGCGCAGACGCCGGTACCGGTCGGGGTCGACGAGTATCACGGCACCGAACACGAGCGCGCCAACGAATGCGTAGAGCGCCTGCCGCGTGAGGGCGGACCCGCCCGCGTCGTGCATCGTGATCCCGTCGATGGCCCAGAGGCCGTACACGACGATCGCCGCCTGGGCCGCGACCAGGAGCCAGTCGAGGCGGCGCAGGCGGCCCGCGAACCCCAGGACCTCCGACTGGGCGCGACCCCGGAGGCCGCGCGAGCGTGTGTCGACCGCTTCGATCGCCATCAGTCAGAGGGGTGGGTCGTCATCGTCGCGGACGTGTGGAAGTACTGCTCGAACACCTTGAGCGCGGCGGGCGCCGCTGCGGTGCCGCCGTGCCCGCCGTTCTCGATCACGGCGCAGACGACGATCTCCGGCGAGTCGAACGGGCCGTACCCGCACCACCAGGACTGCGTCAGGTTCTGGGGCGTCGAGTAGCCCGGCAGCTTGACGAGCTTCTCGGCGCTCCCCGTCTTGCCTGCGATGTCGTACTTGAACGAGCCGAAGACGCCCGAGGATGTGCCGAGCGCCGAATGCGTCGCCTCGTCGAGCCCGCGCTGGACATAGGTCAGCGCGGTGGGGTCGACGCCGGTCGGCTGGGGCGTCTCACCGCCGAAGCGCCGCAGGACGCGCTCCGGTTGGCCGCTCGTGCTGGTGGTCTCGACGTCGTCGGCGATGTGCGGCGTCACGAGCTTGCCGCCGTTGGCGACCATCGCGTAGAAGCGCGCCATCTGGAGCGGCGTCACGAGCACCTGGTTCTGGCCGATCGCCATCTGGATCGAGTAACCCGGCTTCCACGTGCGGTCGAGCTCGCCGTACCCCGCGCTGGCCGGGAAAGCCTTGCGCCGCCACTCGGGCGTCGCGATCAGGCCGGGGTTCTCGGGCCCGACGTCCAGGCCGGAGACCTCGCCGAGCCCGAACCGGTTCGCCCACGCCTGTAGGGGGTGGCCGCGGTCCGGGGGAAGGTTGTAGAAGCGCCTGCCGAGCTCGTAGAAGTACGTGTCGCACGACTCGGCGAGCGCGGTCGTCAAGACCATCCCGGTGTTGATCAGCGGCGTCCAGTTGTGGAACGTCGAGCCGTGGTCCTTGAACGTCGGCGTGCACGGGATCACGTCGTACGGATGCATCAGGTTCTCTTGCATCGCGGCGAGCGCCGTGACGGGCTTGAACGTCGACCCCGGCGGATAGGCGACGCTGATCGCGCGGTTGAAGCCCGGATGGTTGTCTGCATCCGCGACGTTTGCGTTGAGCAACGGCGCGAGCTTCTGCGCGTCCTTGCGCCCGACGAAGATCGACGGCTGGTAAGTCGGGTAAGACGCCATCGCGAGCACGGCGCCGTCCCTGGGACTCAGGGCGACGATCGCTCCGCCGTTCGCGTGCTGTCCCTCGAAGCTCGAGTGAGCCAGGTGGACGCCGTAGCGCAGGGCCCGCTCGGCCGCACGCTGCAGGCCGATGTCGATGGTCAGGCGCAGCGCCTCGCCGGGCATCGGGTTGGTCTCGAAGACCGCGGCGCCCTTCGGGCGCCCACGTGAGTCGACCGTCAGCTGGGCCTTGCCGTCCTTCCCCCGCAGGTACGTGTCGTACGTCGACTCGACGCCCGCCTGCCCGATGGCATCGCTCGGCTGAAGACCTTTCCGCCGCAGTTTCTTGTACTGCTCGGGCGAGATCGGCCCGACATACCCGAGCACCTGAGCGGCGAGCGACTGGAAGCGGTAGCTCCGCAGGAAGCTGTTGTGCATCTGGACACCCGGGAACTGCGCCGAGTGCTCAGAGAGGTAGTAGATCTGGTCGCGTTTCAAGCCCCGCTGCACGACGACCGGCGACAGCGGGTCGTTGCCGTGCTCGTCCAGCTGCGCGAGCATGTCCTTGACGGTCGCGCCGGTGACCTCGGAGAGCCGCCGCAACTCGGTGCGGCGAGCGGCCCAGGTCTTCGGCAGGTCGGCCGGCCACAGCTCGACGCGCGTGCCCGCGACGTTCCCGACCAGCACATGGCCGTTCCGGTCGAGAATCGGCCCGCGCGGGGCCTCGAGGCGAATCGTCCGGACGCGGTTGTCGTTCGCGACCGAGAGGTACCGGTCGCCCGAGAGGACCTGCAGGGCCCAGAGCCGCAGGAACAGCACCGCGAAGATCGCCAGCGCGAGAAAGCCGAGCACTGCCACCCGCAGCGCCATCTGCGGCGTCAGCCGGTACGGCTCCTCGACCCTCGGGTCGCCGGGCAGGAACCGCCCTCGCCGGCCGAGCGGGCCGGTGCTGCTAGCCAAGGAGCCGCACCTCGCGGATGCGGTCGCCGATCTGCTGCGGCGGGAAGAGCCTCCGGATCAGCGCGTACACGGGCAGCGTCAGGAGCAGGTTGATGAGGAGCCCGAGCGGAAGCGCACGAACCATCTCGCTCGCGGGCGCAGGCTGGCCGAGCACGAATTGCAGGAACAGCTGGCCGAACGAATAGAGAACCGTCACGACGGCGACCGAGACGTACGGCGCGTGAAAGCGATCGCGCGCGGTCGTCTCGCCGTAGCGGCCGATCCAGAACCCGGCGATCGTCATCAGCAGCGACGTCACGCCCAGCGTGCCGAGGGTCGCCGTATCGAGGAGCAGCCCGGTCCCGAAGCCCGCGGCGGCGCCGAAGATCGAGCCGCGCAGGAGCGCGATCGAGAGCAGGGCGACGATGACGATGCTCGAGGTCCGGAACGCCCGGTACTCGGTCAGGACGGAAAGTTGCAGCAGGCATGCGACGAACAACACACAGGCGGCCTTGAAAGCGTCGATCATCCTCCGCCTCGTTGCGCTCGCGGCACGAGGACGATCACCGACTGCATCGACGAGAAGTCGACGAACGGGTCGACCTGGATCGTCTTGAACGTGTTGACGTCGTTGTTGCTCACGCTCGAGACCGTCCCGATCCGTAGCCCCCTCGGGAAGATGGACGGCAGCGCGCCCTTGCCCAGCGAACCGGCGGTGATCACGATGTTCCCGACCTGGACGCTCGGAGCCTTCGGCACGCGGTCGAAGATGAGCGCGCCGCCGCTCCCGCTGCGGATCACTCCGACGGCCGCCGGGTTGGTGAGATCCGTCGCGGTGACGTTCTGACCCTGGGTGAGCAGCGTGACGCGCGCGACGCTCGCCCACGCGCGGTCGATCGTGCCGACCAGGCCGCCGGAGTCGTCGATGACCGGATCGCCTGCACGGATGCCGTCGTGGGTTCCGCCGGCGATCGTGATGCTCTCGTCGAGAGCGCTCTGCGGGTTCGTCAGGACCGACGCGTGCCGCCGGTCGAAGTTCGCGAGTGACGGCGGGCCGAGGAACTCCAGCGCCTTGCGGAGCTGGACGTTCTCCTGCAGGGCACCCTCGTCGAGGACGAGCTTCTCCTGCAGGGTGTCGACCTGCTTCCGGAGCTTCGCGTTCTCGGACTTGGCGTCGGCGAGCCCCTGGAACCAGCTGATCGTGTCGCGGAACGGCGCCGAGACCCGATCGGCGGCGACCTCGAAGGGCCGGAGGATCCCGGCGGCGGTGCCCTGGACCCCGTCGAGCGCGCTCGAGCGGAATGAAACGGTGATCAGTACGAGCGAAAGGGCAATCAGGCCGCCCATGACGATCCGGCGCTTGAGGGCACTGGAGCGACTCGAGGGGTAGCCGGAGGCGGCGGTGCGCTGGACGGAATTGCCCAGGACCGCAAAACGGACGGTCCGGTTGCGAGGCACAGACCGACCCAGTCTAGCGGGGGTTCTCTCAGGAACCGCAGCGCGCGGCCAGGAACTGGCGGCGCGAGATGGGCCGGCGCGGGAGCGGCGTCGCAGCATCCGGCCTCAGGCCGTCGAGCGCGAGGCCCAGATGGCGCCGCCAGGCGCCCGGGGCGACGTCCTCGAGCATCAGCCCGGCGTGGGCGACCCCGTGAACCACGAACAGGAGGTCCTCGGCGGTCACGTCGGCCCGGATCGCTCCCTCGGCCTGTGCTCGCTCGAGCAGCGATGCCAGCCCGGTGTGGGCTGCGTCGAAGAGCGTCGTCAACTCCGGGCGGGCGAGCAGGTCCGTGCCGATCGCGTCGCAGAAGCAGCGATCGTCGATCTGTGCAGCGATGGCCGTCTCGAGCAGGTGCCGGAACGCAGCTCCGGCGTCGGGGCTCTCGCGCGCCTTGTCGACGGCAGCCACCAGTTGCTCGCCGCGGTGCAGAAGCACCGCGACGAGCAACTCGTCCTTCGACGGGAAGCGACGGAAGATCGTTCCGACGCCGACGTCCGCGCGTTCGGCGATCACCGCGAGCGGTGCGTCGATCCCGTGCTCGGCGAACACCTCGTGCGCCGTCTCGACGATGCGCGTCAGGTTGCGCTGGGCGTCTGCACGCAGTGGGTGGGTCTCGACGGTCATCCCGCGGGCACGGGCTCCGGGTTGGCATTGATGAGCGCGACATCGCGCGGCCTGATGAACATGGCAATCACGACGATGGCTGCGACGAGCAGAGCGGCGCCGACTCCGAACGCGACCTGGAACCCCTGAGTCAAGGCCTCCGCGTGGCCGGTCCCGGTGCCCAGGAGGTGCGACGTGCGCGACGCCGCGAGTGTCGAGAGCACCGCCAGCCCGAGCGCGCCGCCGATCTGCTGCGACGTGTTGAACAGCCCCGACGCGAGGCCGGCGTCGTCCGCGTCGATGTTGGTCGTCGCGAGCAGCGTCAGCGGGACGAACGTCATGCCCATCCCGACCGACATCACGGCGATGCTCGGGAATACGTCGGCGAGATACGTGCTCGTCGTCGTCAGCTGCGTGAAGTACGCGAGCCCGAGCGCGCCGAGCGTCAGGCCGCCGAAGACGACAGCGCGGATACCGATTCGCTTGATCAGCTGTTGCGATGCAATCGCGCCGATCACGATCCCGAACGTGAAGGGCAGGAACGCGAGGCCGGCCTTGAGCGGGCTGTAGCCGAGGATCTCCTGCAGGTAGATACCCGCGAAGTAGAACATCGAGAAGAGCCCCGAGGCGACGAACAGCATCGCGATGTTGCTCGCGCTCAGGGAGCGGAGCCGGAAGATGCCGAGCCGGATCAACGGCGCCTTCGACCGGTTCTCGATCACGACGAACGCGGTGAGCAGCGCCGCCGCCAGGAGGCCGAGGCCGATCGTGCGCAGCGAGGCCCAGCCGTAGGACTCGGCCTTGACGATGCCGTAAACGAGCACGAGCAGGCCGGCCGTGACGGACACCGCGCCTGCAACATCTGCCGTTTCTGGCCTGTTCTCCGCCCGCGAGTTCGGGATCAAGCGCAGGGACAGGAGCGCCGCGGCGATGCCGATCGGCAGGTTGATGAAGAAGACCCAGCGCCAGGACAGCGTCTCGGTCAGCAGGCCTCCGAGCACGAGCCCGACCGCGCCTCCTCCAGCCGCGATCGCGCTCCAGATGCTGAGCGCCTTCGTGCGCTCCGCCCCTTCAGCAAAGGTCGTCGTGACGATCGAGAGCGCGGCAGGCGAGACGAGAGCCGCACCGAGGCCCTGCAGTGCCCGGCCGGCGACGAGGACGCCCGACGACGTCGCGAGACCGTTGACGAGTGACGCAACGGTGAACAGGACCACGCCCGCGACGAAGAGACGCTGCCGTCCGAGCAGGTCGGACGCGCGCCCTCCGAGCAGGAGAAAGCCGCCGAACACGAGCGCATAGGCGTTGACGACCCACTGCAGGCTCGTTGGGCTGAAGTGCAGGCCCGTCTGGATCGACGGCAGGGCGACGTTGACGATCGTCGCGTCGAGAATGACCATGAACTGCGCGATGCAGACGAGCACGAGGACGACCCAGCGGTTCGTCTCCCGCGACGTGCGAACAGCTACCTCCAAGACACACACCCCCAAGTAAGCGGAATTACCGTTCCGCTTACGCTACCAGAACCGGAATCGCCGTTCCGGTTAAGAGTAACGGCCGCGGCCGTTGCGGGAGCGCGCGCGGGCGCGGGAGCTGCGGTGGATCGCGTCGAACTCCTCGAGACTGCGGCCGGAGCCCACAGCCACGCACGTGAGCGGCGACTCCGCGAGGTGCACCGGCATGTGCGTCTCGTGACGAAGGCGCTCGTCGAGAGCCTGCAGCAGAGCGCCGCCGCCGGCGAGGACGATGCCGCGGTCCATGATGTCCGCGGCCAGCTCGGGGGGCGTCTTGTCGAGCGTCGACTTGATTGCGTCGACGATCTGGTTGACCGGCTCCTCGAGCGCGTGGCGCACTTCCTCGCTCGACAGGATCACCGTCTTCGGGAGGCCGGTGAGCATGTCGCGGCCGCGAACCTCGGCCTGGACCTCTTCCTTCAGCGGGTGCGCGGACCCGACCTCGAGCTTGATCTCCTCGGCGGTCTGCTGGCCGATCAGCAGTTTGTACTCCCGCTTGATGTGATTGATGATCGCCTCGTCCATCTCGTCGCCGCCGACGCGCAGCGATTGCGAGACGACGATGCCGCCGAGCGAGATGACAGCAACCTCGGTGGTGCCGCCGCCGATGTCCACGATCATGTTCCCGGTCGGCTCCGCGACGGGAAGCCCGGCGCCGATCGCGGCGGCCATCGGCTCCTCGATCAGGTACGCCTTGCGCGCGCCGGCGGACAGCGTCGCCTCCTCGACCGCGCGCTTCTCGACGCCGGTGACGCCCGACGGGACGCAGACGACGACGCGCGGGTGCGCGAAGCGGTGCTGGTGCACCTTCTGGATGAAGTGCCTGAGCATCTGCTCGGTGACGTCGAAGTCGGCGATCACGCCGTCCTTGAGCGGGCGGATCGCGCTGATCGTCCCCGGCGTGCGGCCGAGCATGCGCTTCGCCTCGAGCCCGACGGCGTGCACCTCGCCCGACCGCTGGTCGATCGCGACGACCGACGGCTCGGAGAGGACGATCCCCCGGCCGCGGACGTAGACGAGCGTGTTCGCGGTGCCGAGGTCGACGGCCATGTCGCGGCCGCCGAAGCCGGTGAGGTACGTGAAGATGCTCATCGTGAGGCCCGCGCACTGTAGATGATCTAGCTTGCCGCTCTTTGCACTGGCCCTGGCGCTCGGAAGCGCGGTCCTCCACGCGCTGTGGAATCTGCTGCTCGGCCGCGCGCGCGATATCGAAGCGGCGACCGCGGCGACATTCCTGCTCTCGGTGGCGATCGCGCTGCCGTTCGCGGTGGCGTGGTGGCACGCCGACGCGTCGGTGTGGCCGTGGGCGCTCGCGTCGACGCTCCTCGAGACGGTCTACGTGCTGGTGCTCGCCGCGAGCTACCGGCTGACGGACGTCTCGGTCGCGTACCCGCTCTCACGCGGACTCGCGCCGGTGATCGTGCTCGGCGTGTCGGTGCTGGCGCTGTCGCATCAGGTGACGGCGAACGAGCTGGCGGGTGTGGTGATGATCGGGGTCGGCGCGTCAATGGTGCGTTCGAGCTCCCTCGACTTCCACGGTCGGGCACTGATCCTCGCCGTGACGCTCGCGGCCACCATCGCGGCGTACACGCTCGTCGACCGCGTCGGGATCCAGCACGCGGGGGCCCTGACGTACTTCGTGCTGACGTTGGCGGGACCGTGCCTGATCTATCCGCCGCTCGTCGGGTTCAGGTCGATCCGGCGTGCGGTCGACGGTTCGATCGGAGTGGCTGCGCTCGCCAATCTCGGCTCGTTCACGCTCGGGCTCCTCGCGCTGCGGCACGCGAGTGCAGCCTCGGTCCTCGCGGTGCGGTCGTCGTCCGTCGTGATCGCAACGCTGCTCGCGCGACGCGTTCTCTCGGAGCATGTCTCGCGCGGACGTCTCGCAGGCTCTGCACTCGTCTTCGCGGGGATCGCCCTGCTCGCGGCGTGACCCCGCCCGCGTCTGACGTGAGTCAGACTCACGTCTGACACATGGAAGTGGAACGAAACGCTCACGGATGTGTGACGCCCTCGCCGTTCTCGTGTCGTGATGCAGTCTTGCGCGGTCACGCCTTGACTCCCTACAAGCCGGGAAACGTGCTTTCGGCCCCTCGCACGGCGGCGACTGACGAGTCGTTCGCGTCAGACGTGAGTCTGACTGGAGTCAGACGAGGGTTCAGAACGGGTAGGCGCCGGGGAAGCGCGCGTCGAGCGTCCGGACGAGCACCGCGCCGGGCAGCCCGACCACGTTCAGGAAGTCGCCCTCGATCCGCTCGACCAGGCCCGCGCCAAAGCCCTGAATCGCGTATGCGCCCGCTCGGCCTTCCCACTCCCCCGACTCGACGTACGCCGCGATCGCCGCGTCGGTCAACGCGCGGAACGTGACCAGCGTCGACGACGTATGGAGCTCCTCCCACTCCGACGTACGAAGACACAGACCGGAGACGACCTCATGCGACCGGCCGGCGAGCGAGCGCAGCATCGCGGTCGCCTCCCGCACGTCGGCCGCCTTCCCGAGCAGCTCGCCGTCGAGCACGACCTCGGTGTCGACGCCCAGCACGGCACGATCGCCGCCGTCGACAGAGCGCGCCTTGCCCGCCGCGCGCTCGAGCGGGTCGCCAACGGTCTCCTCGTCGAACGACGGCGCAACGGCCTCGAATGGGATTCGGAGCTGCGTCAGGATCGCGCGGCGCTGCGGCGACGTCGACGCGAGGACGAGAGGCGCCGCGGTCACGCGACGCGCTTGCGAGCGGACCAGATCTCCTCGCACGGCCAGTTGCGGGCCCACTCGGCGGTGACATACGCGTAGTACGGATGCGTCTCGGCGTCGGCAGGCGCCTGGAGCTCGATCAGCCGCTCGACCTCGAAGCCGTTCGAGCGCAGCAGCTCGATCCACTCGCCGTGCCCGAGATGGAACTCGACGCCGCCTTCCGGCCACTCGATCCGGCGCAGGCCGAACTGGGGCCGCCGCAGCGACTCGCCGGCCTGGTCCTCGTCGCCGGTACAGAGGATGACCAGCGTCGAGTTGCGGAGGAAGACGAGTCGCCCGCCGGGACGGAGGAGCCGTGCGGCCTCGGGCACCCAGCGGTACGGGTCGACCCAGATCGAGGCTCCGTACTCCGACAATGCGAGATCGAAGGTCTCGCCAGGAAGGCCCGTCTCCGCCGCGTCGGCCTCGACGAGCGGGAACTCGATCCCGGTCTCGGCCATCATGCGCCTCGCCGTCTCGAGCTGTGCGGGCGTGATGTCGACGCCGACCGGCCGCGCGTCGCGCTTGGCGAGCCATGCCGAGAAGTACGCCGTGCCGCAGCCGAGCTCCACAACATCGAGCCCCGCCACGTCGCCGAGCACGCCGAGGGCGGATTCGTCGATCCCCCAGATACCCCAGGAGATCTCGTCGAGCGCCCAGTTCGTCGGGGCGGTGTCGTTCGTGTGCTCGCGGTTGGTCTCGGTCCAGAGCGCGCGGTTCTTCGCGGCGTCGCTACGCCAGTCCATCCGGGAACCAGAGCCCGATCTCGCGGGCCGCAGACTCGGGGGCGTCCGAGCCGTGCACGAGGTTGTTCGGCATCGCTAGCGCGAACTGTCCGCGCAGCGATCCCGGCTCGGCATCCGCCGGGTTCGTGGCCCCGATCGTCTTGCGGCAGGTACCGATCGCGCCTTCGCCCTCGAGGACGAACGCGAGCGTCGGCCCCGACGTGATGAAGTCGACGAGCTCGCCGAAGAAGGGCTTCTCCTTGTGCTCGGCGTAGTGAGCCTCCCCGAGCTCCCGGCTCGCGACGACCAGCCGGGCTGCGCGCACGGTCAGCCCGCGCCGCTCGAACCGCGCCAGGATCTCGCCGGCGAGGCTGCGCGCGACGGCGTCCGGCTTGGCAAGGATCAGTGTCTGCTCGACGGCCATGCGGCGCGCCAGATTACCGGGATCGCTGGCGGCGCGGCGGCCGCTGCTGTGCCTGGCTGAGCACGGTCGTCGTTGTCGGGTCGTGCTCGATGGGCGTCTCGCAGTAGGGGCAGACCTGCCAGAGCGCCTCGAGCGGCTTGTGGCACTGAACGCACGACTGCCGCAGCTTCGTCGTGCAGACCGGGCAGAGCAGGAAGTCCTCCTCGATCTCGGCACGGCAGACCGGGCACCGCAGGTCGTGGCCTCCGAGGCGCCGTTCGATCGCCTTGATCTCGAGCTCGCGCTCGCGGACGTCGTCGAGGTATTCCGGCGGCCGGAAGAGCATGTAGATGAGTGGGCCGATGAACGGGATCGTCCCCAGCAGCGTCGAGACCCAGACCAGGAGGGAATCGGTGATCCGCCGACGCGCGTCCTTGTACACCCAGTAGACCGTCGCGACCCAGAACACGAACACGAAGAAGAAGACGAGGTTGCGGATCACGTACCACGTCGACGAATGGAAGAAGTCGTGCACGCTGCCGAGCGCGAAGACGGTTGCGATGGTCACAAGAGGATCCTGCCTAGCGCATAACCCGCCGCGAACGCCAGCCCGACGAACAGGGCAAGGAGGCCGAGAGCGAAGAGGAACACGCTGATGCGTCCACCGGAGCGCGACATCGTATGCAGTTTCAGGGCTTCCCGGCGAGATCGGCGAGGAGATAGAGCGAGCCGGTGACCAGCACGGGACGGCCGAGCCCCCGCGCGTAGTCGAGCGCCTCATCCGGATCGTCGAACTGCGCGACGCCGGCAAACACTGCTCGGCCGCGCTCGGCCAGCACGGCCGCCGGCAGGGCGCGGTCGTTCGACGAACGCGTCGCTACCAGCGTGTCGCCTGCACGGGCGAGCCGTTCGAGAATCCCCGCTGCGTCCTTGTCCTCGAGGATCGACGCGACGACGACGTACCCGCCGGGCTCCGGGAGCCGCTTCAGCAGCCAGTCCGCCGCATCGGGAGTGTGCGCGCCGTCCCGCACCTCGGAACCGCGAAGCTCGAGCCGCCCGGGCAGTGACGCGTGGGCGAGCTCGACGGGCCGGCCGAGAAACGCCTCCGCCGCCTCACGCGCGCCGCCGAGGCGCACGTCCGCACCGGGGACGAGCGAGGCGAACTCGTCGTCGGGAAGCACGACCGTCGCACCGGGCCGCGCGACCGCGAGCTTCTCGGCCGCGATCGCCTCGCGCGTCGAGCCGAGCACCTCCGTGTGCTCGAGGCCCACGTTCGTGAGCAGGACGACGCGCGCATCGATGACGTTGGTTGCGTCGTGGCGGCCGCCCAGGCCGGCCTCGATCGCGGCCGCCTGGACGCCGCGCTCCTTGAAGTCGAGGAAGGCGGCGGCGGTAAGTGTCTCGAACTGCGTCGCCGAGACCGCCTCGGCGTCTGCGCGGACCCGGGCGAGCGCCGCCTCGACCCCGGCCGGGTCGGTTTGCAGGCGCTCCTGCCAGCCCGACACGTGTGGGGAGGTGTAGGCGAGCCCGCCGATCGTCGCGGCGAGCCGCCGCGCGGCAGTCGACTTGCCCTTCGTCCCGACGACGTGAATCGAGTCGAAGGATCGCTGCGGATGGTCGAGCCGGTCGAGCAGCTCGAGCATTCGTCCGGTACCGAAGCCGTCCGTGGGCCAGGGGCTCAGGCCGGCGAGCCAGTCAACCGCCGATTGCATCGAGCTCGCGCCGGTAGCGATCGAGCTTCTCCCGCTCGGCATCGACGACGTCGTCGGGCGCATTGGCGACGAAACGCTCGTTGGCGAGCATCTTCTCGGCACGAGCGATCTCGCCCCGCAGCCGGTCGCGCTCCGCGTCGGCATTGCCGTTTCCCTTCGCGCGCTCCGGCTTCACGACCGCCTCGAAGATGCGCTGCTCGTCGCCTTCGAGCGGCGGCACGACACCGGAGCGGCGGAAAACCTGCGCGTATTCCTGGACGAGCGTCAGCGCGCCCGCGTGTGCCGCGTCACCGGCCTCGGGCCAGGGCGCGACGATCAGACGCGACTGCCGGCGCGGCAGATACGACCAGATCTCCTCCGTCACGTGCGGCATGGCCGGATGGAGAAGCTTCAGCAACCGCTCGAGCGCCGCGCCGGCGGTCGCCAGCGCGTCGGCGTCTCCGGCGTGGAGCCGCTCCTTGACGGCTTCGAGGTACCAGTCGCAGAAGTCGTCGAACGTCAGGTGGTAGAGCTCGCCGACGAGGTGCGCGAAGTCGAACTCGGCGAGATACGCCTCGCATGCGCGCTGCGTCGCCGAGAGGCGCGCGAGGATCCAGCGCTCCTCGAGCGATGACGGACGCTCGTCGATCTCCGTCACGCCGGCCTGAATGAGGAGGCGGCTCGCGTTCCAGAGCTTGTTTGCGAGCTTCCTGCCCTCTTCGATCGCCCCTTCCGAGAAGGCGGCGTCCTGGGACGACGCCATCTTCATCAGCCCGTAGCGCGTGGCGTCTGCGCCGTAGGTCTCGATCTGCGCGATCGGGTTCATGCCGGTGCCGAGGCTCTTCGACATGCGCCCGCCGGTCGGTGCGTGCACGAGCGAATGGATGACGACGTCGGTGAAGGGGACGTCGCCCAGCAGCTCGAGGCCGGCGAAGATCATCCGGTTCTCCCAGAGGCGGATGATGTCGCGCGCCGTCGTGTTCAGGTTGCCCGGGTAGAACGTCCGGAGATCCTCGGTGTCGTCCGGCCAGCCGAGCGTCGCGAAGGGCCAGAGCGCGGACGAGAACCAGGTGTCGAGTACGTCCTCGCTGCGCGTCAGCTCGCCCGACCCGCACTCCGCGCAGGCGTCGGGCTCGGTCTCGGTGACGATGATGTGCCCGTCGGGGCACTCCCAGAGGGGAAGCTGGTGCCCCCACCAGATCTGGCGCGAGATGTTCCAATCGGGGGCGTCCTCGAGGGAGGCGATTGCAAAGCGGTGCTGAGCCTCCGGATGGAACCGGACGCGCCCCGAGCGCAGCGCCTCGAGGGCCGGCTGCTTGAGCTCCGCCATCGAGCACCACCACTGGAGCGAGATTCTCGGCTCGATGCGGTTCTTGCAGCGGTCGCACACGCCGACGGTGTGCCGGTAGGACTCGCGCTTCTCGAGCTGTCCGCGTTCGCGCAGCCACTGGACGATTCGCTCGCCCGCCTCCTCCTGCGTCAGGCCCGCCAGCTCGCCGGCCGCCTCGTTCATGCGCCCGTCGGGGCCGATCACGGTGAGCTCCGGAAGGCCGTGGTCCTGCCCGATCTCGTAGTCCTTCGGGTCGTGCCCCGGCGTGATCTTGAGCGCGCCAGTGGCGAAGTCCCGCTCGACGCGCTCATCGGCGATCACCGGTACGCGCCGCTCGACCCACGGCACGACCACCTCTCGGCCGACGAGGTCTCGGTAGCGGTCGTCGTCGGGATGAACCGCGACGGCGACATCGGCGAGGATGGTCGCCGGCCGCACGGTCGCGATGGTGATGTGACCGTCACCCTCCGCAAGGGGATACCGGACGTACGTCAGCGCGTCGTCGACGTCGACGTGCGCGACCTCGAGATCGGAGAGCGACGTGAGATGGAACGGGCACCAGTTGATGATCCGGTTGGCGCGGTAGATCCATCCCTTGCGATACAGGTGCACGAAGAACCGCATCACCGAGCGGACGTAGGCCTCGTCCATCGTGAACCGCTCGCGCCGGTAGTCGAGCGAGGCGCCGATTCGCCGGAACTGGAACATGATCTTGCCGCCGTATTCGCGGAGCCATTCCCACACGCGCTCCTCGAACGCCTCGCGGCCGAGGTCCTGGCGCGTCTTCCCCTCGGTGGCGAGGTGCTTCTCGACGGCGTTCTGCGTCGAGATGCCTGCGTGGTCGTAGCCCGGCTGGAAGAGGACGTTGTAGCCCTGCATCCGCCGCGTCCGCACGATCGTGTCGGCGAGTGACAGCTGCAGCGCGTGGCCGAGATGGAGATCGCCGGTCACATTCGGCGGCGGATGGGCGATCGCGAAGCTCTCACGCGACGGGTCGGGGTCGGCGTTGTAGAGGCCTTCGGCCTCCCACGTCTGCTGCCAGCGCTCCTCGACTCCTGCCGGCTCGTACCGCGACTGCATCTGCTCGCTCATGGGAGCGCCATCCTACGGACCGGCGGGTGCTGGGCTAGCCAGCGACTATGAGGCCGAGCGTAGCGAAACGGTCAGGCACGGGCCCAGTCGGCGCCCACGTGGGCGAGGATCGTCGTCAGCAGATCGAAGGAGTGCATGACGTGCTCGTGCGCGAGCTCGCGCGCGCCGGCGACGCTCCCGGCGATCAGCGCCTGCCGGATCGCACGGTGCTCTGCCTGGTTTCGCTCGTACAGGCGGTCGAGCTCCTCGTCGACCGGCGCCCACACGGCCGGGCCGGAGAACGTTCGCCGCGCGCCTTTGGCGACCGACTCGACGTACGGCATCTCCGCGGCGCGATAGAGCACGTCGTGGAACGCATGGTTCGCGCGCATCCACTCGGCGCTCAGCCCGCGGCGGTCGCCACCAGGATCGCGCGAGCGAAGCTCTCTCGTCAGCCGCGCGAACCGGCGCTCGCACTCCTCGAGCTCCGCGAGCGCCTCCGGGGTCAACTTCGGGGCGGCGACCTCGGTGACGAGTGCCTCGAGCTCGGCGCGCACGAGAAACGCCTCGTGCAGATCGTGGTGCGTCAGCGTCCGCACCCGCACGCCGCGGTTCGGCTCGAACGAGACGAGCCCGAGTGCGGCCAGGCGGCGCAGCGCTTCGCGGACGGGCGTCCGTGAGACTCCGAACCGCTCGGACAGGTGCTCCTGGCGCAGGACCGACCCCGGTTCGAGCTCCCCGGAGACGATCGCCTCCTCGATCAGCACCGCGATGTCGTCGGCCTTCGTGCTCTCGGTCACGGCAGTCGATCGTACGCCGAAACGGTGAGGAAGTCCTCGAGCGGGACAGCCAGCGCGACGTTTGCGAACACCTCTTTCGCCGCGTCCGACGCCTCGACCGCGGCGATCTCCTCGCGGACACGCGCCTCGTCGAATCGGCCCGCTTGAACCCACGACCAGACCTGGGCGCGCGAGATCTCCGCCGTCGCGGCGTCCTCCATCAGGTTGTCGATCGCCGCAGCACCGACGCCCTGCAGCCACGCGTCGACGTAACGCACGCCGACGCTGACGTTCGACGCGCAATCCCTCGTCGGTGATCTCACCGCCGGGCACCTCGAAGTCGAGCAGGTCGTCTACGCTCACGTCGGCGCCGCCCGGGATGCGGTCGACCTGGTTCGGCCGTCCGCCGAGTACGGCGTCGAACTCCGCACGCGCGACAGCGACGAGGTCGGGGTGCGCAACCCAGGTCCCGTCGAACCCTCCTCCGGCTTCGCGCCGCTTGTCCTCCTCCACCTTCGCCAGCGCGACGGCGTTCACCTCTGGATCGCGCCGCGAGGGGATGAACGCCGCCATGCCCCCGATCGCGTGCGCGCCCCGTGCATGACACGTGCGGACGAGCAAGCTGGTGTAGGCGCGCATGAACGGCACGGTCATCGTCACCTGCGCGCGGTCTGGAAGAACCGCGCCCATCTTCTTGATGCAGCTGAAGATGTAGTCCCAGCGGCCGGCATTGAGCGCGCAGGAGTGGTCGCGCAGCTCGTAGAGGATCGCGTCCATCTCGAAGGCGGCGAGGATCGTCTCGATCAGGACGGTGCACTTGATCGACCCGGGCGGCAGTCCGAGCTCCTGCTCGGCGAGCGCAAAGGCCTGCGCCCAGAGCCGCGCCTCGAGGTGCGACTCGAGCTTCGGGAGATAGAAGTACGGGCCAGTTCCGCGCTCCAGCTGCTCGCGCGCATTCGAGAACACCACCAGGCCGAAGTCGAACAGCGAGCCGCTGACCGGAGCCCCGTCGACCTCGTGGTGCCGCTCGACCAGGTGCCAGCCCCTGGGGCGGATCACGAGCGTCGCGGTCTCATCGTTCAGTCGGTACTGCTTCTCCCCCGTGTCGAGCTCGATCGTGCGGCGAACGGCGTCGTAGACATTCCGCTGGCCGTCGCTGACGTTCTCCCACGTCGGCGAGTTGGCGTCCTCGAAGTCCGCCATGAACACCTTCGCCCCGGAGTTCAGCGCGTTGATCATCATCTTGCGGTCGACGGGCCCGGTGATCTCGACGCGCCGGTCCTGCAGGTCGGCCGGCGCCGGCGCGACGGTGAAGTCCTCGGGCGCGGTTACGAACTCCGGTCTCAGCCCCCGGCGCTCCTCGCGCGCCGCCAGGAGCCGTTCACGCTCGGGATTCAGCTCGCGATGGAGGCGGTCGACGAATGCGAGCGCCTCCGGCGAGAGGACAGACGTCGACGAGGCTCTGACTCCGGCCTGCATACGCCTAGTCGTAGTAGCGAAAGACGACCTCGGCGACGCATACGGGCTTCTCCGTGCCCTCGCGCTCGACTGTCGCGGCCATCGTCACCTGTGCCCCGCCCTCGACCGGGTCGTGCGACACGACCTCGAACGCCGCCCTGACACGCGAGCCGACCGGCACGGGCGCCGGGAACCGCACACGGTTGAGGCCGTAGTTGATCCCCATGCGCCCCGCGCGCGGCACTACTTCGTACGACGCGGCCGGAAGCAGCGACAGCGTCAGATACCCGTGCGCGATCGTGCTGCCGAAGGGCCCTGCGGCCGCCCGCTCCGGGTCGACGTGGATCCACTGATGGTCGCCCGTCGCCTCGGCGAATGCGTCGATCGTCGCCTGCGGGATCTCGACCCAGCTCGAAGGGCCGAACTGGTCGCCCGGCTTCACCGACGGGTCAGGCGCTTTCTTCGGCGAGCTCGTCCGGCTCGACATCCGCGCCGGCGCTCGTCACGAGTGTCGGCTTCAGGCCCTTCTCGATCGTCTCCTTCGTGATCACGCACTTGGAGACGTCTTTCCGTGACGGGAGCTCGAACATCACGTCGAGAAGCGCGTTCTCGATGATCGACCGCAGGCCGCGTGCGCCTGTCTCGCGCTCGAGCCCCTTGTCGGCGATCGACCAGAGCGCATCCTCGGTGAAGACGAGATCGATGTTGTCGTAGTTGAAGAAGCGCTGATACTGCTTGACGAGCGCATTCTTCGGCTCGGTGAGGATCTGCACGAGATCCTCGCGGCGCAGCTGGTGGACGGCGGACAGCACCGGCAGCCGACCGATGAACTCCGGGATGAGGCCGAAGTTGAGGAGATCCTCGGGCATCACTTCTCCGAGGAGCTCGGCGCTCTGCGCGTCGCGCTTCGCGGAGATCTCGCGCCCGAAGCCGACGGCGTTCTTGCCGAGCCGCTTGGCGATGATCTTGTCGAGACCGGCGAACGCACCGCCGCAGATGAACAGGATGTTCGTCGTGTCGATCGACAGGAACTCCTGGTGCGGATGCTTGCGTCCTCCCTGCGGCGGCACCGAGGCGACTGTTCCCTCGAGGATCTTCAGGAGGGCCTGCTGCACGCCCTCGCCGGAGACGTCGCGCGTGATCGACGGGTTGTCCGCCTTGCGGGCGATCTTGTCGACCTCGTCGATGTAGATGATCCCGGTCTCCGCTTTCTTGATGTCGAAGTCGGCGGCCTGGATCAGCTTCAAGAGGATGTTCTCGACGTCCTCGCCGACGTAGCCCGCCTCGGTGAGGGCGGTCGCATCCGCGATCGCGAACGGGACGTTCAGGATGCGGGCGAGCGTCTGCGCGAGGTGTGTCTTTCCGCAGCCGGTCGGCCCGAGCAGCAGGATGTTCGACTTCTGCAGCTCGACGTCGCCTTCCTCGGAGCCCATCTGCACGCGCTTGTAGTGGTTGTAGACGGCCACCGACAGCGAGCGCTTGGCCTCTTCCTGCGAGACGACGTACTCGTTCAACGAGGCGTACAGGTCGGTCGGGCGCGGGAGGTTCTCGAGGTCGAGCGAGGTCGGGGCGGTCAGCTCCTCGTCGATGATCTCGTTGCAGAGATCGATGCACTCGTCGCAAATGTAGACCCCGGGGCCGGCGATGAGCTTCTTGACCTGCCGCTGCGACTTGCCGCAGAAGCTGCAGAGAAGCTGCTCGTTTCCCTCACTCGCGCGCGCCATCCCGTTACTCCTTTTACCCTCGATTGGCCCAAATGGCTAGGCCGCTTAACTACGCGGCGGCCTGAGCCTTGCCTGCTTCGCGGTGCGTGATGACCGTGTCGATGATCCCGTACTCCTTGGCTTCAGGCGGGCTGAGGAAGAAATCCCGCTCCATATCGCGCGAGATCACGTCCTGCGACTTGCCCGTGTGTTCGGCGTAGATCTCCTCCAGGCGCCGCTTGAGGCCGATCACCTCGCGGGCCTGGATCTCGATGTCGGTGCCCTGCCCCTGGAACCCGCCGGACACCTGGTGGATCAGGATCCGTGAGTTCGGCAGCGACATGCGCTTCCCTTGTGCGCCCCCTGCGAGCAGCAGCGAGCCCATGCTCATCGCGATTCCGACGCAGATCGTCTGCACGTCGGGCTTGATGAACTGCATCGTGTCGTAGATCGCGAGGCCCGAGTACACATTGCCGCCGGGAGAGTTGATGTAGAGGAAGATGTCCTTGTCCGGATCCTCGGATTCGAGGTGCAACAGCTGGGCGATGATCAGGTTCGCGATCTGGTCGTCGACCGGCGTCCCGAGGAAGACGATGCGCTCGGCGAGCAGGCGCGAGTAGATGTCGAACGCACGCTCGCCGCGCGAGGTCTGCTCTACGACCATTGGGATCAGTGGCATGTGTCTCAGTATCTCCTTACTGACTACCGGGGGTCCATAGCTTCGCGGGTTCCGCCGGTTGCTCCTGCCCCGGCGTCCAGATTGATTCGCGTGCCTCGTGCAGTTCGGGCGCGATCGGCTTGACCTCGGCCGCGATCCGATCGAGCGCCTTCCGCAGGCGGAGGTCGTCGCGGACGCGGTCGGCACCGCCGTCGGCGACGAAGCGCTCGATGTCCTCCTCCGACTCGCCGCCCGCGCGGAGCTCGTCGCGGATCTCGTCGTCGGTCACCTGCAGCTCGAGCTTGTCGGCGACCGCCTCGAGGATCTGCTCCCGCGCGACCGAGAACGCCGCTTCCGCGTAGAGACGCTCGTTGAGCTGCTCGACGGTCTGGCCGGTCAGCTGCAGGTAGGTGCCGGCGTCGAGCCCGCGCGCCTCGAGGTTTCGGGCCAGACCTCCGAGAAGCTCGCGCGTGCGCAGCTCGACGAGCGGTCCGCCGGGACGCACGTTCGATGCCTTGACGAGCTCGTCGACGGCGGCCGCGCGGAAGATGCCTTCGAGCTCCTCCTCGATCTGGCCGCGGAGGCGGCCCTCGATCTCGGAGCGAAGCTCGGCGAGCGTGTCGAACTCCGAGGCGCTCCTCGCCAGCTCGTCGTCGACCGGAGGCAGGACGTGCTCCTTGATCTCCTTGAGGACCACGGTGGCGGTGCGCCGGCTACCGTCGGCGAGCTCGTACGAGACCTCGCGCTGCTCACCCGGAGCAAGACCGCGCACGGCGCCCTCGATCTCCTCGACGAGGCGCTCGGAGCCGAGCTCGACGACGTAGTCGCGCTGAGACGAGCCGTCCTCCGCGAGCAGGTCGACGACGACGGTGTCGCCCTCGGCCGCCGGCCGTCCCTCGACGGGCACGAGCTCGCCGACCGTCCGCTGCACGGCCTGGAGCTCGGCCTGGACGGCTTCCTCGGGCACCTCGGCCTCGTGCTTCGGCACCTCGAGTTGCGTCCAGTCCGCCGGCTCGGGCTTCGGCTGCACCTCGACGGTCGCGGAGAAGCGCCAGTCGTCGTGCTCGTTCGACGGCAGCTCGTAGTCGTATTGCGGCTGCGCGATCGGGTCGACGCGCGCCCTGGTGACGGCGCTCCAGAACCACCCGCCGATGTGGCTCTCGACCGCCTCCGAGAAGAGCCGCTCCTTTCCGACGCGCTGGAGCAGGATCGGCCGCGGGACCTTGCCCTTCCGGAAGCCCGGAATGCGGACCGACGCCGCGAGGTCGTTGGCCGCGTGCTCGACGGCGTGCTGCACGTCGTGCGCCGGCACCTCGACCGTGAGCTTGACCTTGTCCTCTCCGAGGGCCTCGACTGTGTTCGGCATCAGCTGAGTCATTAGACCAGACCCCGACCGGCTACCGTCCCGGGCCGTGGACGTGAGCGCCGCCATCCGCCGCCGGCGGACGCACAAGCAATACGGCTCGGAGCCGGTCGACGACGCGACCATCCGCGAGTTGGTCGACCTGGCGCGCCATGCGCCCAATCACAAGCTGACACAGCCCTGGCGGTTCCGCGTCCTCGGCCCGGACGCACGTTCCAGGCTGGAGGCGGCCTGCGGCGAGAAGGAGGCGATCAAGCTGCGCCGCGCCCCGACGCTCATCGTCGCGACGGCGGTGCTGTCCGGCGATCCGCACATGGACCACGAGGATCTCCTCGCGACGGCCTGTGCCGTCTACGCGGTGCTGCTCGGTGCGACCGATCGAGGCCTCGCGTCGTACTGGCGCACGCCCTTGGCGCTCGACGAGCCGGCAGCAAGGACCGTGCTCGGGCTGGAGCCGAACGAGAGGATCGTCGCCCTCATCCACCTCGGACCGGTCGCAAGCGAGCCGCCGGAGAAGGAGCGCGCACCGCTCGAGGAGATTCTCAGCTTCCGTCCGTGACGACCTGTCCTCCGCTCGGATCATTAACATCATTAACTATCTCCACCGCCGTCGAGAGAGAAATTCGTGCGCTCCAGCCGTCGCCCGCGCGCGTCGCGATCCTGAGTACACCCCGCTCGGGGAACATGTGGCTGCGCCGCCTGCTCGGCGCGGTGTACGACCTCAGCGATCTGTCCGCCGACACCCCGGCGGCCGTTGACTGGGACCGGCTGCCCGAACGCTGTGCCCTGCAGCTCCACTGGCCGCCGACCGCGGCTCTGATCGAGCAGCTCGAGCGCCGGTCGTTCTCGACCATCGTCCTCGCGCGACATCCGTTCGACGTGCTGGTCTCGATCCTGCAGTTCGCGCAGAACGAGCCGCGAACCGCTCGCTGGCTGAACGGCGCAGGGGGGACGGAGCTCCCCCTGCTCGGAGCCGACCCCGGCTCGGAAGCGTTCCGCGCCTATGCCACCGGTCCGCGCGCGCGAGCGCTGCTCGGAGTGACCGTCGAGTGGTGGCGGTCGGCGAGCCTCGACACACGTGTTCGGTTCGAGCGGCTGACCGGAAGCCCCCGCGAGGCCCTCTCCGAGATCACAGTCGCCCTGGGCGGAGCCAGCCCTGACCAGGTCGACCGCGCGATCGACGAGGTGACGTTCGACGAGCTGCAGAACGAAACGCGTAACGGTCACTTCTGGCGCGGGCAGCCAGGACACTGGAGGCGGCTGCTGACCGCCGAGATCGCGGCCTCGCTCGAGCGCGCCCACCAGGACGCGCTTGGAGAGCTGGGCTACGACGCAGATGCGGACGAGACGCTGACGGTCGAGGACGCTCGGCGCAACTGGCGGGCGCTGATCGGCGACCGCCGGGCAGTGCACCGCATCGATCCGCGTGTGACGCCGGCCGAGGTGGATGCCCACCTGTTGCCGAACGGGACCCCCGTCGAGTTCGTCGACAGTGCCTACCGGCTCGTGCTCCGCCGCGAGCCCGATCCGTCCGGCCGGGAGGAGGCGATCGAGCGGTTGTCGACCGGGCTCCTCTCACCCGCCTCGCTGGTCGAGGAGCTGATCACGAGCCGCGAGGCCCGCCGGATTCGCGCGCTCGACGACGCCGTCGCCTTCGCGGTCTGGGCTCGGGCGGCGGACGAGCGCCCCCGCGAGCTCCGTGCTGCGGGGGACGTCGACGAGACGGTGATCGTGGTCCCGTGGGTGCTCGCCCGCTACCGCGGCGAGCCTGACGTCCTCGACATCGGCCACGCCTTCGCCGATCCCGCGCACGTCGCCGCATTGATCCGACTGGGCGCGGAACGGCTCCGCGGCGTCGATCCGGTAGGGACCGACCTGGACGGTATGGAGAGCATCGTCGGCGACGTGCGGTCGCTGCCGTTCGCCGACCGATCCTTCGACGTCGCATTCTGCGTCGACACGCTCCAGCACGTCGGTCGCGACAACCGGGCCTACGGACTCGCGGCCGAGGCCGACCCGGAGGGTGAGCTGAAGGCGCTTCGTGAGCTGCACCGGGTCCTTCGGCGAGGCGGCCGCGCCCTGGTGACGGTGCCGTGCGGCGAAGAGCAGGACCTCGGCATGCTCGTCCAGCACACGCCGCGAGCGTGGCATGTGCTCTTCAAGACCGCCGGCTTCGCCGTGTTCGAGGAGGAGCGCTACGAGCTCGCCGCCGACGGCTGGCGCTCGACACCGACCGTCGAAGGGGCGCGGTACGGCGAGCGCGGCCGGACGGCGTCGGCCGTGCTCTGCGTCGAGCTCCGTCCGGGACGGGCGCGCCAGTTCGTCAGGCGTTCCGTCGGCTCGGTCCGGCACATCGTCCCGATGCGGGCGAGAGGGATCGAACCTCCAAGGGCCTCGCGGCCCACCGGGACCTAAACCCGGCGCGTCTGCCAGTTCCGCCACGCCCGCGTGCCGCAAGCGTAGTTCAGGGCTTGGTCGGGGCTGCCCGGGCGAGCGGCGTGAAGAAACGGTCGGCACGGGCCCAGTAGGCCCGCCGTGCGCCCGGCTGTATCGGCGAGCACCGACAGGTGGTCGGCGACGAACGTACCGTGCGAGTGCACGGCCTCGAAGCGGACATCCCGGTAGGGGAACCCACTCGCCGCGAGCTGGGTGACGAGCTGGCCCGCGCCGATCGTCCCCACGGTCGTGTCCTTGTCGCCGGCGAGGATCAGCACCTTCGTGTGCCCGCTGAGCGGCGCGAGGTTCAGCAGCGGATCCATGATCCCGGACGGGAAGAGGCTGAAGATCCGGCCGGGCACCAGCCCGGTGACCGATGCGACGCTCGCGTAGTCCATGACCAGGCGCCCGCCCCGTGAGTAGCCGATCGCAGCGACCGGGACGCCCTTCGCGACATGCGGCAGCGCGGCCGCGACGCCCTGGACGAGATGCTTGAGCCCGTTCTGCTGGTACGGGTACGTCTCGTAGCCGGGGTAGACGACCTCGTAGCCCTCGCGCGCGAGATGCGCGAGCCACGGGCGGTGGTAGTACGGCGTCGTCTCGCGCGTGTTCCCGAGCCCGTGAACGAAGAGCACGATCAGGTGCGGCGGCGTCGACGGTGCGAACACCCAGGTCCGGGCTGCGCCGCGTCCGTACTGGTGCACGGTGAACGTCGGAGGCTTGGACGACGCAGCCTTGCTGCCGCAGGCGGCGAGGACGAGCGGCAGTAGAAGCAACAGCGTGCGGCGCATCGAGCCATGAGACACCGGCTCAGCGCGGTTGTTGTTGACCGACGGTTAAGAGCCGAAAGACTGCGAGCGGCCCCGGGTGGAATCGAACCACCGCACGGAGCTTCGAAGGCTCCCGCTCTGTCCTCTGAGCTACGGGGCCGAGCCGCCAGCAAGCCTAGAGGATCGATGTGAAATGCCGAGCGCCTGTGGCTGGTGGCTGAGGCACGGCGCCTCTCGCCGCTTGGTCTCAGCCATCCCCACAGACACCCAATTCCACATCGAGCCTCTCGCCGGCCGCCGAGCTACTCCTCCGCCCACGAGCGCCCGCCGTTCGGCGACCGCCAGTGCACGGTCTCGCGTCCGTGATCCGTGAACACGAACGTGCGGACGACGACGGTCGGCCAGGTGACGCGAATCGATCGTGCGATCACCTGGCCCGGCTCGTCCGGAAGCGTCACTGTCGAGATCTTCTTGCCGCGTACGATCGCGAGCCGCGGTGCGTTGTCCCAGCTCTTCCCTGCGCTGGTCAGGAGCGCCGCGATGCCTTCGGGTACGGCGGCGACGTCGGCGAGCGGCTCCGGAAAGGAAGCGAACGGATGCGAATGGCGAGGCGGCCAGGAAGCCGCGCGAACCGTGGTCCCGCTCCAGGAGAAGACGGTGCGACCAGAGCCCGTGAAGGACGGCGTCAGTGCATTCGTCTCGTTCCAGCTCCGCCCGCCGTCGCCGGTCCAGAGCTCCCGCTGGCCGCAGTGGCAGGCGGATCCCGACGTGACGCTGATCACTCCGTGCGTCGCGGAGAGGCGAAGGACGCGCTGTGCGTACGTCGGGTAGATCCGGCGCCAGCTGCGACCGCCGTCGTCGGTGGCGAAGACGCCGTTCTCCCTGCTCTGCCAGCGGTGGCGGTTGTCGAACTGGCTCGTGTAGGCGCGCAAGCCCGACACGGGCGCCTGAGGACGCGAGGACGTCGTGGTCGCTGTGGCGAAGCCTTGACGGGCGCCCTCGTAGAGCCGGCCGCCGACGATGCTCGGCGGCGCGAAGGACATCCCGCCGAACAGCCGCTCGGCGACGACCCGCCCGGTCTTCGCGTCGTATCCGCGCAGCCGCGCCGGGGCGCCGGACAGGGCGATCCAGACCGTGGTGCCGGCGACGGTCGGCGAGCCTTGCAGCGTCGCCTGCGGGAACGCCGCCTTCCACGCAACGTGTGCAGCGGAGCAGCCGTCGAGGCTGACCCGGGCCAGCGAGGCGAACGTCGCGACGTACACGGAGCGCGTGGCGGCGTCGTAGGCAGGCTGCGTCAAAAGGGGCGTGTCCTCCGACTGCTTCTGGAGCAGGACGTCGGCGAACGGCCCGTCCGCAATCCCGTTCGCGTGCCACAGGAAGAGGCGCCCGTCCTTGTTCACGGCGCCGACGACCTCGTCGCAGCCCGACGGCGTGAAGATGACCGGTGAGCCGGCGAAATCGAAGTCGTCCGTCCCCTGCACCGTGGCCGGGTGGTTCGCGGCCAGCACCTGCAGGTCACGGCTCAACTCGACCAGGTGCTCGCCGTAACCGGCCGACTCCGAGAAGGCGTTCCCGATGTTCGCCCCGCCCTCGAACGCGTTACCGGTCACGACGAACAGCGCATCCTGCTTGGCGCTGTACGCAGCGCCGCCCCACCCCCAGACGCTCCCGCCGCCGCCGAGCGACCTGGGCACGACCGTGAACGTGCCGACACGCCGATCGCCGATGCCGACGCGGATCAGCTTTCCTTCCATCGGCCGGTCGCAGAACGAGCCGGTGCCCACGTAGATCGAGCCGTGAACGTCGGCCAGCGCACCCCAGACGAGCTCAGCCGCCGGGTCGTCGTAGAGGCGCACGGGCCAGCCTCGTCGCTCCGCGCCCGACACCAGATCGAGCGCATGCAGGAATCCGAACGCATCGGCGACGTAGATCGCGCGCGTTCGTGGATCGATGACCGGCGTGCCGGTGATGCCGTACTGGTCGAGTTGCGGGCACGGGTTGGGGAGCGTTCCGAGATTCCTCTGCCAGCGCACGTAGCCGTTCGGCGCATAGGCGATGAGGTGCCCGTCGCCCGTCGCGACGTACGCAGTCGTCTGGCCGCGCGCAGGGACGTTGCTGGCAACGAGCGGCTGCACCGTGTCCATGCCGTCGACCGAGCGCGTCCAGGATGATTCGAGTGACCGGAGGTCGAGCGCGGTGGCGCTCGCACCCGTGCGGGCGGGTCCGTTCCCGAAGCTCAACCAGCCGGTGATCTGAGGCTGCGAATGCCCGAACGCACTGGCGGCGCCGACCGGGATGACAAGCAGCGCCGCCGCAGTTGCGAGCCACCGCACCGCGCGAGACTACAGATCTTCGCGATATTAGTAAACCTCGTTAACCGATCGGATCGGGCGGAAGCGGCCCGAGCGCCTCCAGCGCGAAGCCGTTCGGGTAGCTCCGGTGGCGCTCGGACGTCCGCAGACGCGGACGCGAGCGAGCCGGCAGCGCGCCGATCGCGCGCGACCGTGCTCGCACTGCCGCCTCCGCCACATGACGAAGCGCCGGGCTCGCGTGTGGGAAGCCGAGCGCGTCGAGCAAGGGCTCGTCGAGCAGCGCGTACACGAGCGGCCGGCCAACGCGCTTCGGCAGACCCGGGAACCACGCAAGGAACATGTCCCGGGTCGCCGCCGCAACACGGTGGCCGGCGTCGGTGTAGCCGAAGCGCGCACGCTCGAACTCGAGGTTGAAGCGCTCGAAGTCCGCGTAGCTCTCCGGGAGGTCGCGAATTCCCATCAGCTCGCCGACCCGGCGCCAGAAGAAAAACGTCGCCTGCCGCTCGATCTCGAGCAGCGGACGCCAGCCGAATCGTGCGTTCCACCGAATCGGCTCGAACACCATCGTCGAGAGCACGTAGAGGAAGTCGTCATTCGCGATCGTGAAGCCGCCGTGGATCCGGTTCATCCGCCGGATCGCACGCCTGCCGAACTCACTGTCGTAGCCGTGCTCGCAGAACGCCGAGATCAGGATCTGCGGTGTCGTCGTAGCGCTTCTGCGGCCGGTTCGTGAACTCGCCGGTCGAGTCGAGCAACTCGGCGATCGACGGGATCGCATAGGTCCGATAGAACGCCAGCTCGAGCGAGCGCTGCGTGTCCCAGGGAAACTCGAGCGACGCATCGATGAAGACGATCCTCTGTGCGTCCCGTTCGGGATCGAGGCCCTCGACCTCCCGCAGCCAGCGGTTGCGGCTCACCATCGAAGGGTGGCGAACGGGACTCGAACCCGCGACCACCGGGACCACAACCCGGGGCTCTACCAACTGAGCTACCGCCACCGCGCGGCGCCCATCGTATCCGCAGGAGGCGTCAGCCGATGTTCGGCTGCTCGGGCGCTTCTTCGGGGGGCGCTGTGTCGAGGGGCGCTTCCTCGGGCGGCGCCTCCGCGGACGGCGCCTCTTCGGACTGTGCCGCGCGGGCGGCGGCGGCCGCCTGCTTGGCGGCGCGCTTGCGGTCGCGCTTCTCCTTGACCGCCTGCTCGCGATTGCGCTTGTTCATCGTCTCGGGCCGTCTGCCGGTCGCCATTACCGGCCCCTCAACCTGGCGCGCCGTGGGACGGAGTACTCCGGGACCTCGACGCCGACAGCCCGGGCGACGCTGTCCTCGGTGGCCTCCTCGCGCCGGAACGTCACGCGCGTCCCGCGACATCGCTCTCCGGGGACGTGCCCCTCGACGAATCCCGACTCGTCGACGAACAGCCGCTCGCCGTCGTCCGTGCGGATGAACCCGTGGTGCTTCCTGGCGTTGAACCAGATCATCGCCCCATCGGACAGATCGCCGGGCCGGCCGCTCATCGGCCCTCCGCGTTCCTGAGAGCTTCGACCTCGGTCAGCGTCAGGCAGCCGGGACAGATCTCCGACTCCTCGATCGTCGCCCAGCTGTCGCGGTCGTCGGCGTCGCGGGCCCTCCGCGCGCAACGCGCACAGGTCTCCAGCTTCCCGACTGAGCTTGGCTCACTCACCAAGACACTCGATCGCCACGGGTCGGGCCTCCTTCGTACAGAGAAGTGCCCGCGCGAACGCAGTTACTGCGCACGCGCGGGCCGGACGCCTTACGCCGACACGAGCGTGACGGTCTTCGCCTCAGGGCCTTTCTCGCCCTGCGCGGCGTCGTACTGCACCTTCGCGCCCTCGGGGAGCGACTTGAAGCCGTCGCCAACGATCGCGCTGTGATGCACAAAGAGATCCTTCGTTCCCTCGTCCGGGGTGATGAACCCATACCCCTTCGAGTCGTTGAACCACTTCACGGTTCCAGTTGCCATATTCGATAACACCTCCCTTGCCACTCAAGAACGGGCAGAGGTGGTGCTCGGCGCACAACCGGTACTCGCTCAACTAGTGCTGCAAACCGTACCAGAGCCTGTGCTGGCAACACATCGCCGTGCTGCAAGTGCGCCCGGGAGGATTCGAACCTCCGACCAACGGCTTAGAAGGCCGACGCTCTTCCACTGAGCTACGGGCGCCTGTTCCGGCAAGGGTAACGGGGATCAGCCGCGGTTTGGTGTCACGCGCCGGGCCGCGAGGGCGTCCCGCGCGACCACCTGGAGCGAGCCGGCGACCGGGATCGCCGCCAGAGCGCCGAGGATGCCCGCGAGCGCGGCACCGACCAGCACGGAGATGAGGACGACGAGCGGCGAGAGCTGCACGGTCCGCCCGTAGACCACGCGGCTGCAGGACATGGTTCTCGAGCTGCTGATAGGCGATCACGAAGATCAACAGCACGATCCCGGCCGGGACCGAGTGGAGAAACGCCACCGCCACGACGATGATCCCGGCGACCGTCGCTCCGGCCAGCGGGATCAGGTCGAGAATCGCCACGAGCAGACCAAGGGCGACCGCGTACGGCACTCCCATGATCAGCAGGACGATCGTGGTCGTGACGTGCCGGCGATCAGGCTGATCAGCGAGGTTGCCGGTCACATAGCCGCCGACGGTGCGATGGATGTCGTGCCCGACGCTGCGCCACCGCCGCTGCGACCGCTCCGGAAGAAGCGTGTAGAAGCGCTCGACCCAAGCGCCGCCCTCGAGCAGCATGAAGAACGTCAGGAAGACGATCGTGACCGTCGCAGTGACGATCGAGATCACGCTCTTCGTCACGGAGAGTGCCGTGCCCGAGAGCCCGAGCACCCGCGAGGCGCCGCCGTTCTTCACCTGCTCGCGCACCTTCTCGACGACGTGGTACTTCGTCTCCAGGAATCCGAGCCGGCCGCGACCGTGCGTCAGGTCGTCGACGTAGTTCGGCGTCGCCTGGACGAACCCGTTCACCTCGTCGACCAGCTTGGGCGCGAACGACGCTCCGATCGCGACGATCACGACCAGCAGCATGAGTAGGCGACGCCGATGGCCGCGCCGCGGCGAAGTCGTGCTCGCCGCTCGATCCAGCCGACGAGCGGGTCGAGCGCGAGCGCGAGGAAGAGAGCGATCACGATCCACGTCAGCACGTCCCGGGCGATCCAGACGACCTCGAGCGCGACCGCGACGGCGACGACGATCAGGAGGACGCGCAGGATCGTGCGGGGCCGCAGGTCGACGATCTGCTCGTTCGCCACCCAAGGAGGATTCCTCGTGCGCCGGACGTTGTTACGGTTCAGGCATGACGCTTCGCGCCGCGCCCGTCGTCGAGCACGCGTCGCTCCCGGAGGCGGCTCGATCACGGTCTGGGTGGGCGTCCCCGACGATCCGTACATCGACGACAAGCGGCAGTTGACGAATGTCGACGTCCAGCTTCGCGAGGGCTCCTCCGTCGTCGCCAGCCTGACGACCGTCCTCGAGCCCGAGCAGACCTCGGAGGCAGTTCAGCTCGCGCGCGAGGTCAGGCTGGCGATCGAGGCCGGCGAGATCGGGCTGCACGCGAGCGAGCTCGAGCCGTTCGCCGACCGGCTTCGCTAGACGCGCGCTAGACCCAATTCGCGATCGATCCAGTCGAGCGCGACCGCGAGCTGGGCCCGTTGGACCCCGCGAACCGAGGGAGCGGTCTCGGGCGCCGGGAGGCCGACGACCGCGGCCCAGACGCCGGCCACGAAGGCGGCGAGCTCGCCGCTCTCGGAGAGGATCTCCCACGGCTCGGGGCCGCCTTCGACCCGAACGCTGGGGAGCCAGGCCGCGACATCGACGTCGGGGTTTGCGTACGACGCCCAGTTCCAATCGACCAGCACCGCTCGTTCGTCGCGAAAGCACAGGTTGTCGCTGCGGACGTCGAGGTGGCACAGCGCGCTCCCCAAGACGGGTGCGCGCTCGACGGCCTCGAGAATCGTTGGAAGCGCCCGCTCGAGCCAGCGAGCGTCGCGCAGGCCGGTCGAGAGGAACGGCCGCGGTTCCTCGGCCACGATCTGCCAGCGGCCGAACAGATCGGGCAGCGATTCGTCGACCGCCGCGGTGTTCGGGGGAGCCGGCTGCGCGGCGAGCTCGGCGAGCGCCTCGCGAACGGCGCCGATTCGCCTCCCGTCCCAGCGCGGCGTCCAGTCGTGGCCGCTCAGGTCCTCGAGCACGAGGACGGGCCGCTCGCCGTCATCGTCCCAGCCGACGAGCTCGGCCAGGAACGAGCCGGCGAGAGCGCCGTACACCTCGTGCTCCCGCCGGAGCCAGCCGGCCAGATTGTCGGCTTCGGCGGATTTGACGAAGACGCTGCGACCATCGGCCAGCGTCACGACGAACCGGTCGGCCGACGAGTATCCGCCTGCGACAGGCCGATAGTGGACCGGGGCGGAGCCCACGGCCCGCGTCAGGCGCTCATCGAGCTGGTTCATGGCTCGAGCCTCAGCTCGTGGATCGACAGAATGGGGTTCGACCTGAGCGGTTCGACGAGTCCGGTCGCGACGAAACCGCGGCGTTCGTAGAGGCGCCGCGCCGCGTCGTTGTTCTCAGTCACGCTGAGGAAGACCGGCGCGTCACCCGCGAAGGCCAACGCTGCCTCCAACAGCGAGGTCGCGACGCCTCGACCGCGGCTCGCAGGATCGGTCCACATCGAGATGACGTCGAACCGCCCAACGTCGCCGAAGATGCCTGCGATCCCGACGGCCGCGCCGTCGTCCCAGGCGAGGAACATCGCCTGCCCGGCACTCGACGCGGAGCGCTCCGCCCAGTCGCGCCACCACTCGTCTGGCCTCGCCAGGGCCTCCGAGTGCACCGTTCCGAACGCATCGGGCGCGTCGGCCAGAGCTCTCAACCGGACCTCACGCAGCGTCTGCCAGTCTGCAGCCCGCACGCGTCGCACCACCGTCAAAAGCGGGTGGCGGGAATCGAACCCGCGTAATCAGCTTGGAAGGCTGGAGCTCTACCATTGAGCTACACCCGCGCGCTCGCCGTCTAGGTTAGCCGCCGTGCCGATCGCGCATTCGACGTACGCCTGGCAGGCGGACATCGACACGACCGTCGTGATCCCGGTCCTGTCGCTGCTCTACCTGTTCGCCGTCGGGCGCTACGGCGCCTCTCGCGCGCGCATCCTCTCGTTCTCCGGTGCGATGGTACTGCTCGCGATCGCCTTCTGGTCGCCGATCCACCACCTCGGGCTGCATTACCTGCTGCTCGCGCACCTGCTGCAGAACGTGATCCTCGCCGAATGGGCGCCTCTGCTCGCGGTGCTCGGGCTCTCACCGGCAATGGCCGCGGCGCTGGCGCGCAAACGCCTCTGGCGCATCGCGGTTCATCCGGCGGTCGCATTGCCCGTCTGGCTCGCCAACTACTACGCGTGGCACGTTCCCGCGGTCTACGACGCGGCGCTCGACCACCAGGCCTGGCTCATCCACGTCGAGCACGCTGCGTACTTCGTAACGGGATTGCTGATGTGGTGGCCACTCGTGCACGACACGCCGAGACGCCTCGCCTCGGGGGCGCGCGCAGCGTATGCGTTCGCGGCGTTCGTACTGGCGTCCCCGCTCGGACTGCTCCTGGCGCTGGTGCCGCGTCCCGATCTACGACTTCTACGTCGACGTCCCGACGCGCGTCTGGGGCCTCAGCCCACTGGCCGACCAGGAGCTCGGCGGCGTCACGATGGCGTCCGAGCAGGCAATCGTGCTCTTCGTCGTCTTCCTGTTCTGGTTCAGCCGGTTCCTCGCCGAGGAAGGCGCTACTTGAGGCAGTCGGTCACGCGCGCGAGATCGGCGTCGGACGGGTGCAGGCGCCAGAGCATGACCGCGTTGCCGACCTGGCGCAGGACGTCCTCGATGCCGATGTTCTCTGCGTGGAACCGGTGGTATGCGTCGTTGATGTTGTCGGCGTCCGCGACCGTCTCCCCGAAGACGATGGTGACGTCGTTGCCCGGCAGATGAGCCTTCAGGGCACCACCCGTCGCCGTCGTGGCGACGAAGTCGAGCTGGCCGCCGAAGGTCACGCCCGCTCGGGCGAGGCAGGCCTGGGTCTTGGCCGGGGTCGAGAGCCGCTCGCTCCTCCCTCCACAGGAGGCCGCGAGCAGGCTCGTCGCGACCAGCAGCGCGGCGAGGGTCTTCACGGCGCGTCAGTCTACGACCCGCGGCTATCGTGAGCCGCCGTGTCAGCGGCCGCCGACCGGCTCGAGCAATACGCGCGCCTGACCGTACGGGTCGGGGTCAACGTGCAGCCCGGCCAGACGCTCGTAGTCAACGCGCTCCTCGAACACGCACCGTTCGTGCGGGCGATCGCGCGGCAGGCGTACGACGCCGGCGCGAAATACGTCGACGTCCTCTACACCGACCAGCACGTCCGGCGGGCGCACGTCGAACGGGCCGCGGAGCCGAATCTCGGCTTCTCGCCTCCCTGGCTCGTCGAGCGCTACCGATCACTCGGCGAGCAAGGCGGCGCGCTGTGTGCGGTCACCGGCAACCCGGAGCCCGAGCTGCTCGCCGACCTCGACGGCGCACGCGTCGCGAAGGCGCGGATGCGCGAGGTTGCCGAAGCCTCGCTCGCACTCACCGACGGCCTCTGCAACTGGTCGATCGTCGCCTACCCGAACGAAGGCTGGGCCCTGGACCGTCCTCGGCGAGCCGGACGTCGAGCGTCTCTGGCAGGCGGTCGGGACAGCCGTGCGGCTCGACGAGCCCGACCCTATCTCGGCCTGGCGCGAGCACCTTGCCCGGCTCCAGCAGCGAGCCGACTCGTTGAACGAACACCGCTTCGACCGCCTTCACTACCGCGGGCCCGGAACTGACCTGACAATCGGCCTGCACGCGGACTCCGCGTGGCAGTGCGCGCTCGACACCTCCGCAGGGATCGACCACATCGCGAACATGCCGACCGAAGAGGTATTCACGACGCCTGATGCGCGCCTTGTCGACGGAACCGTTCGCTCGACGCTGCCCCTGCAGATCCAGGGGACGATCGGCCCGTGGCCTCGAGGTTCGCTTCGCGGACGGTCGGGCAGTCGCGGGTGCACGCCGACTCGGAGCAGGGGACGTCGTGCGCACCACGTCGCCACCGACGACGGCGCGGCACGCCTCGGTGAGGTCGCGCTCGTCGACGGACATTCACGCGTCGGCATGACGGGTCTCGTCTTCTACGACACGCTCTTCGACGAGAACGCGTCCTCGCACATCGCGTTCGGCGCTTCGATCCTCCACGCCGTGCCCTGGGCGGTTCCGCTCGCACCGGACGAGCGGCACGCACGGGGAGTGAACCACTCGTCGGTCCACACCGATTTCATGATCGGGTCGAACGAGCTCGAGATCGACGGCGAGGACGCGGACGGCAACGCCACGGCGATCCTGCGCAGCGGCGACTGGGTCCTCGGAGCAGGGGGAAACCGGGTCTCTTGCGCGGGGGAAACCGGGTTTCCCCC
>CAWJXR010000021.1:0-196230 GCA_963846895.1 uncultured Thermoleophilia bacterium
TCGGGATCGAACACCGGCGCGGTCGGTGCCCCCTCGTGCCCAACAGTGCCCAACGCCCAGGCGTCAGCGCACGTCGACGTAGGAGACTTCGATTGCGTTGTTGCCGTAGCCAAGCCGGTTCCAAGGCGGGACGTCGGGTTGCACGTTGCCGGCGGCGTCGGTTGCTCGCGCGCGCAGGGAGTGCCGGCCGACGTCGGTGGCCTGCCAGTCGAATGACCAGTCCTGCCAGTGGTATGGGCCCTTCGGCGGCTCGAGGTTCGCTCGGTGCCAGTCTCCCTCGCCGGTGAAGCTGATACTGACGTCGGTGACTGGTCCCGCCCCTGACCAGGCCTTTCCGCGCACGGTGTATTCGCCGGTGCCGATCGTCGCGCCGGGAGCGGGGTCGGTGATGCGGGCTCGGACGCGCATGACTGTGACGCGTTCGTGCGCTCGATCCGGCCACTCGTAGATGTAGTGGCCGGTTTGAAACTCGCCCGCGTACGGTTCGGTCAGGACGTCGATCCGGTTCAGCCATTTCACGGATGCGACGGCGTACCAGTGGGGCACGATCAGCCGGAAAGGTGCTCCGTGGTCGGGGGTCAGCGGCCGGCCGTTCATCTCATAGGCGATCAGGACATCTGCCGTCGGATCGGTCGCGTGGTCGAGGCCGAGGGAGCGCACGAAGCGCAGGTCGGACCGGTTGGTGTCCGCAAGCACCGGCTTGAGGTGATACGGGCCGTGATCGGCGCCGTCGAAGCGGACCTCGACGCCGTCCGCCGCCGGTTCCGCCTGCTCGAGCACCTCGCGAAGGAGGGCGCCCTTCCACCGGGCGGTCGAGACCGCGTAGTCGCCCCACGGCTCGCCGACCGGGAGCGGCCGCGTCGCGAGGCGCCCGTTCCCGGCGCATTCCAGCGTGACGGCTCGCTCGATCGCCGGCATCGCACGCAGGTCGTCGAGCGTGAGCTTGGTCGGGCTGCCGACGGCGCCACCGACTTCGAGCGTGCCGTCGTGGCTCGGCACCGCGAAGTTGCTGCGGACATAGTGGAGCTCGACCGGAGTGATCTCCCCGTCGAGTGCTTCGGGCGGTGCCTCTGCATTGAAAGGCGCCGGGTTGATCATCTGGAGCGCGGCACGCGCTTGTTCGAGCTCGTCTGGTACTGCCATGTCTCAGTCTCCTCGTGTGGGTCGTTGTCGGGCTCGCGGCGGCAGCGTTAGTAGTCGGGGTCCTGGAAGGTCGGGTCGCGGTCGTCGTTGAAGGCCCCGATCCCCTCGATGCGGTCGGGGTGCACGGCGGAGCGCCAGTGCGCCTCCATCATGATCGCGATCGCTTGTTCGATCGGCTGCCCGTCGCCCATTCGCACAGCTCGTTTCACCGACTGGACCGCCGTCGGCGAGTTGCTTGCGATCTTTGCCGCGATCCGGTGGGCAGCTTCCATCAACTCGGCTTGCGGGTAGATCTCATTGACCATCCCCAGGCGATGAGCCTCTTCCGCGGTTATCGGATCGCCGGTCATCAGCATCTGCAATGCCTTTCCGGGCGGGAGGGCGCGGGGCAGGAAGACCGGTGAGCCGCCGCCGGCGGCGAGGCCGATCATCGCCTCGGGCTGGCCGAAGGTGGCGTTTTCGGAGGCGATGATGAAGTCGCTGCTCTGGGCGATCTCGGAGCCGCCTCCGTAGGCGATCCCGTTCACGGCGGCGAAGATCGGCTTGCGCAGCTGCCGCAGCGTGTAGAGCGTGCGATCGAAGTCCTGACGCTGACGCAGCCAGTCCTCTTTCGTCATGCTCTTGCGCTGGCGGAGATCGCTCCCCACGGAGAACGCGCGCGTACCCGCGCCGGTGAGAATCGCGACCCGAACCGAAGAGCTGACCGCGATCGTCTCGAGGATCTCGGTCAGGCGTACGCCCATCTCCGTGGTGATCGCGTTGTCGGCATGCGGTCGGTTCAGGGTGATAACGGCGACGCGCCCGTCGGCGACGTAGTCGGCGAGTACGGGCTGGTCGGGCTCGGCCGCGCCGGATTCCGGCGGGCCGAAGTCGAGCACCTTCCAGCGGTCCGTCTGGGTGTTTGCCACGTCTTCTCCTTCCGTCATGTCGTGAGCTCCCCGAGCCACCGCAGGGCTCGCAGGCCCGGGGCGAAGCAGTACTCGCCGCCGCGGGTGACGACGAACGGCGGCAGCCCCTGCAGACGGCGGCGAATGGGTTTCTGCGGGACGGTGAAGCTGCTCGATCCTCCATTCGGCCCGACCAGAGGATCTTTCTCCGTTGGTGCGCCGATGAAGATGCCGTCGTTCAGCCACTGTGTCTTGACGAACTCGAATTGGCGCTTCAGGTGTGCACCGGCGAAGACGAAGATGATCCCGCGGTCCTCGCCGTCGTCCTCGAGCGCTCCCTCGGGCAGCATCGGCCCGTAGCTGGTGCCGCGGCGGATCATGCGGTGGAGGCGAACGTTGACGCTTCCTTCGTGGTCGAGTGCGTCCCGCGGGTTGGCGCGGCGGGCATGCGCCCCGGCCGGGCATTTGAACCCGGTTAGGTCGTCGCCGTAAAGGAAATCGTTGTTGCGGCCACGGTCGGCCCCGAGTTGGGGATCGTCGCGCTCTGGGGAGAGCGCCAACGGCGCGCCGCTCTGCCAGCGCCCGACCATCTTGGCGCCCAAAAGGGCCTCTTCCTCGCGGCTCGCTGCCTTCGCGTGGAGGTACTGCCGGTAGGCGGCGACCCGCGTGTGCAGCTTTCGGAAGACGACGTAGGTGCCGTTCCGGCCGAGCACCTCGGGAGACGGCATCGGGGGCAACTGTCCCGTCTCGTCCGGGTAGCCGAGGATGATCTCGCCGGCCTTGATCGCCCGCTCCTTCGGGTTGGTAGGAGCAATGCCGCTCCCTTCGACCGCGGGCTGGCCGATGCCGTCTTTGAAGCCGAACGACGTGCGGCCGGTCGGGAGTTGGTAGCAGTCCTGGCGCCAGATCACCTCGACGCCGGGTAGCTGCTCGTGCGCCCTGCGCGCCCGCTCGGCAAGCGCCTCCAAGCGTGCCGCGTCAGGCGAGAGCACCGCCAGCGCGACGTGCACCTCACCCGTCCCGAGCGGCTTCTCCCAGCGCTCGGGGCTGCTCTCGCCGACGTCGCCCGAGTGCGGCGGCACGGGCCGCCATCCCTTGCCGGAACTCCGGTGAGAAGCTGTCGAGCGAGTCCTGCGGGACGCCCAGCGCCACGAGACCGTGATAGGTGAACGCAACCGTGATCCAGGCGTCGCGCGCCGGATCGCCCGACGGCCGGCCGGAGTCGACGAACGGGAGCAGGCGACGTACCAGTTCCCGTCCCGCCGCTCGGTCGTCGATACGGAGCAGCAGATATCTGCCCACGTAGGGCGAGGGACGCTCGTGTAGCGCGCCGCTCTGGATGTCGTCGAGCTCGAGGCTGACAACGTCCCCGGCGGTCGACGAACCGTCGTCCATCGCCATCAATGGTGCTCAGGAGGCTCGGGCGGATCCGGATTCGAGGGTGCCAGGTAGGGGAAGCTGTGCGAGCCGGGCCTCGTCGAGTGGTCGACGCCGTCGCGGATCACCGGCCCGTTGCCGGCGTTGATCAGCAGCGTGAAGATCGTGTCCATGACGTCGTCGTTGAGCGCGCGCCCACCGCAGGTCTCGTGTGCACGTCCTTCGCGCGCGGCGCGCTCGATCTCCAAGAACGAGCCCTGCTCGGCGTACGGCTTGCCGGGGTCGACAACGAGGTAATCGGCGAGCACGAGCTCGGTGAGCGGGTGAGTGCCGTTTGCGTCCACGGGCCAGTCCGTCTTGCCGTCGAGGCCGTCCCAGAAGGCGAGATTGGCGTCGAGCCGCGCCCGGTATGCGCCCAGGTAGCCGTCGGCAAGGTGGAAGGCGTCCTCCATGTTGTAGAGATCGCGGATCTCGAGGTCGCGGTTCACGGGATCGAACTGCTTCGGCGCGAGCATCAGGTTCTTCACCTCGGGCCTGCCGACCCGCTCGATCCGGACCTCGAGCTTGCCTCGCGTCAGCGTTTCCGCGACCAGCCCGACGAGACCTACGTCCTTCAAGAGCTGCGTGCAGTCGACCTCGACGACCAGGCTGAGGACGTTCTTGCCGTCCATGTAGATCGCGCCTGGATCGGTGAACGCGAGCATGCCGTCGCAATCGTCTTCAGCGCCGCCGGGGCGTCCATGATGAACGGATCCCAGCGCGTTCCGGCAAAGACACGCACGCCATGGGCGGAGCTGCCGTCCTCGTCGTTGACCCGAAAGGTGACGGTGTCGCCCGACGGCGTCGTGCATGCGCCTTCCTGTCCTCGCACGCCGTTGCCCGCGGCCGGATCGGAGAACACGCAGTCGAACGCGAACTCCTCCTCGGCGAGAGCGAATGGCGCGGGATCGCCCGGTGCTCGGGCAGCGAGCGAACGCAAACGGAAGCGGTAGACGAGCCCGTCCGAGAACAGCGCCGAAGGCTGCGCAAAGGGGAGGGTGTTCTGCACGAGCACCAGGTGCCCTGGCCTCTCCGGGCTTGGAAACGCGTACACGTCCGTGATGTCGGCGATCGGCTCCGACAGCGCCCGCGGTCCCGAGATGTGATCCGACATCGTCGTACCTCCCCGTCGCCGGCGCCCGGCTAGTCGGCTGCTTCGTCGAGCAGCGGCTTCAGTGCTGGATGCTGGAGCGCCTCGCCGGCGGCCGGATCGTCGAGCACCCGCTGGAACGCGTCATTCACGCGCAAGGCCTTCCTGATCTCCTTCACGGTCCCGCCGTAATTCCGCTGATATGCGGCGGCTGTCTCCTCAGCGCCGAGGATCAACGCCTTCAGCGCCGCCGAGGTCAGGCAAGCCCTCATAGCCCTCGACGTGCCGGAAGATGACGTCGAAGAGCGCCAGCGTCGGCCCTGACGTGAAGAAGTCCTCCATGTAGCCGTCCCACGGCCCGTCGAAGCTCGTGATGAACGCGAGCCGGGTGTCGCCGTCGAAGAGCACGAACCTCGCCTCATGAATCGTCGAGACTGCCATCCCGTAGTCGCCGGGCCGGTACCCCGGTGTCTCCTGCAGCTCCCGAAGCGACGTCCGTAGACCTTCACCCTCACCAGGCTTGACTCGGAAAAACAGGCTGAACTCGCTCGTTGGCCCAACCATGAGACCGGGGTGAACCGTCCCCGCTTCAGATGCTGACATCCCTACCTCCTGTCGATCCGACCTGAGACGACACGCGCAGACCTGCGACCACCCGACGAGGAGCTTAATCACGAACGTGTTGAGACTCGGGCGGCGCGCGGTGCCCTTGCGTCGCTGACGTCGATCGGCTGCGGGTCGTCGCGAAGCGCGTCGTGTCCAGCTGCCTGTGGAACCGCCCGTCATCCGCTCTCAAAACCCCCACTGGGCGGCGCTTTCTCTCGCCGCAACTGCGCCGCGCGGCGCGAATGGCCGGTCGGCCACGTTTGGCAGGTCTGTGGGTTTCATCCTCTCGGGACGATGCGAGGTGGGGGAGGCACGCGATTCAATCGAGCCGTGCTCCGGTCAAAACAGCTCCGCTCTGCGGTTGGTTTCGGCCTGGCAGCCCTGATCGCCGCCGGGCTGCTCACGGCCTGCGGCGGCGGGTCGAGCTCCGACTCGAGCTCCGACCCGGGCTCGGCGACCTACGATCCCGCCACGACCACCCTCCAGAAGGCGGGGTTGGAGGCTTGCAGCCAAGGGCAGCAGGACGTTCCCCCGGAGCTCTCCGCGCTGCCGGGCCTCGGGATCACCCGCGCCTTCTACGTCGCCAAGGACTGCAAGGGCGCGAAGGTCACCCCGAACGCGATGATCGTCTTCCAGTTTACGAACGTCGACGACTTCAACTCGGGCACGCAGTCGGTCAAGGCCAAGCTGCCGAACGCAGAGGTGCTCCCGCACTACCCGCTGGTGATCGCGGCGACCGGGCCGGACAAGGTGGCGAACCTCGCGGCCGTGGAGAAACAGCTCCCGCCGACGACCGTGGTCACGACCACGAGTTGACGAGCGGAGCGTCGCTCGCCTTGAACGCGAACTGACCCTCTGCGAGACCGGGTCCCTGCAGCACTTGTGAGCATCGGCCGAGACATCGCCAGGACGGTGAAGCCGAACCCGGACGAAGGGTTGCTGCCTCCCTTGTTCCTCGTGCTGACGTTCGTCTCCGGCGTCGTCGACGCGACCAGCTATCTGAGTCTCGGCCACGTCTTCGTGGCGAACATGACCGGCAACGTCGTCTTCCTCGGCTTCGCCATCGCCGGCGCCGGCGGGATCTCGGTCTGGGGGTCGCTGACTGCACTCGCTTCGTTTCTCGGCGGCAGCGTCGTCGGTGGCCGTGTTGCCAGCGCGCAGGCCGACGATCGTGACCGCCACCTCCAGATTGCGATCGGCATCCAGACAGTCCTCGTCGCCGCCGCATTGGTCGTTGCCGCCGTGGCAGGAGACGGTCTAGGAACGAGCGCTCGTTACACCCTGATTGCGCTCCTGGCGGCCGGGATGGGCATCCAGAACGCGGCGGCACGGAAGCTCGCGGTTTCCGACCTGACGACGACCGTCTTGACTCTGACCCTGACCGGTGTCGGTGCGGACTCGCGCCTGGCCGGCGGCGAAGGGGCGAAGATCGGCCGGCGCGGTCTCGCGATCACCTCGATGCTGCTCGGCGCCCTTGCCGGCGGCCTGCTCGTGCTGCACGTGGACAATGCTGCGCCGCTCGGGCTTGCGACCGCATCGCTTCTCGTGGTCGTGCTCACGCTCGGCGAGCCGGTGAAGTCTCGTCTGCTGCCGCCTCCGACGTCGGCCCAGCAATGAGCTCGCTGGCTTTGCCCGACGCAGGTGCGGGCGGTGGTTACGAGGGCAGCGGTTTGCCGAACGTGTCACATGGGAGCTGCACCCGCGTTCCCACTGCGCCGAGGGCCTCGTCGACCATCCGCAACGACCTCTCCATCGCGACCGGTTTCAGTCCGCCGACGCCGGACTGGAACGGGTTGTTCAGCCCGTAGAGCAGCAGCATCAGGACGGTCAACACCGAGACGATCGACCCGATCAACACGCCCTGAACGAGTGCACGCTCGCCGCTGTCGGCGAAGAAGAGCGTGAACACGAAGATGACAGCCGCGATGAAGAACAAGACGATCCAGAGAGTGGCCGGAATCACGCCGACCGCGCCGTGGACGCGATCGCGGCGCGCCTCCTCTCGCGCGGATGTCTGGTCGAGCCATTTGTCGTAGGCAGACTGCTGCGCCGCGGTTCGAGGCTGCACGGTTTCGAGCGTCCGAAACAGTTTCACGCTCCAGGGGTTGATCGAGTCTCCCTGCGTGCCGTTGCGCATCCGGACCCACTCGTCGTTGACCACGGACCGCCCGTAGCAGACGAGCTCACCGGTCAACCGGCCGGAAGCGGGACGGGAGAAGAACTGGGCGTTCTCGACCTGCTGAACGAGGATCAGAGCCTCCTGCTCGGCGCCGCTCCGCGACTGGTCGTAGCTCGTGAACGCGAGGAACACGATGAACCCGAGCAGCACCGAGAATCCGGTCGCGAGCACTCCGAAGACTCCGGCGGCGCGATCCCCGTCCTCGAAGTAGCCGCCCTCGGGTGCGCCACGGCGCACGAGCAGGAGCGCCGCAACCGCCACCGCGGTCACGGCGACGGTGATGAGGGTCGCCCAGACGATGTTCATGGCTCGGATCGGATCGTACGGCCCGCGTACGCCGGCGACCGACATGAGGCGTGCGCGTCTATTCGCAAAGCGCGGCGCGACGTGTTTGCACTAGTCCAGGAACGCGGCGTACCGGGTCGGACCGAGGACGTTCTGGATCTCGTCGTAGTTGTCGACCAGCCGGCTTCGCTCCAGCTTGTTCAGCTTGGTCAGAGTCGACGTCAGATCGTGGTTCGTCTCGGCGACGCCGAGGAAGCGCAGGATGTCGTCGAACCCCCGCGGGTCCGCGACGAGTTCCTCATACGAGACCTCGATGGTCGGCGTTTGCGTCACGGCGAGGCCGCGGCGCATCAGGCGGACACGCTTGTCGAGAGTGTCGAGTCGCGCCACCACGCTTGTGGGATCGAGCGAAACCTTGACCGGAGCGAGTTCGTCGCCGTCTGAATGGAAGCGCCCTCGTGCCCGTGCCGTGTCGGCGGAGATGAGAATGTCGAGCAGGTTCGTCCTCACGAGGTGGACGACCCGCACACGGCGCCAGCCGATGTAGGCGAGGACAGCGGGGTTCGCCTTCGCGTGCTCGTACATCAGCTTGAAGCCGACTGCCTCGAGCTCGGGCGCCGGGGCGTAGAGCTCGTCCAGGTATGTGAAGCACAGACGAGTCTGCGAGATCGGGTTCCGGCGAGTGCCGTTTTGGCGGGAGCGCTCCGCGAAATAGAGCGGGTCCTTCCCGCGAGGGTCGAACCGCTCGGCGTACGTCTGAACAGCGGGGTGACTGTCGAGCATCTGCATCACCCACGACGAACCGGTCCGTTGAGTCGCAAAGATGACGAAGCGTGTCGGTCGATGCGTCATGTCGGGGAGTCGGCAGATTGAGCTCGCTCAGCTCGAGCGTACAAGAGCCGGTGCGGGAGTCCAACCCGGTTTGCGTTCCGGGTGGGAACAGCGATACTGGCGCCTGTGGGGCGGATGCTCGCAATCGTCGTCGGCGTGATCGTCGCCTGCTTCCTGGTGTTCCTGATCATCGACCGGGTCTACACACGCTCCGGGGCGTTCATCGCCACGATCGTCGTCTTCCTGCTGATCGCGGGCGTCGTCGGGTACTTCGATCGCCGCGCCCGTTCCTCGTTCAACGACGACTGAGCTCGATCGTCGTGCGAGGCACGGAGGCTCGCGGGTAGTCGACTGGGCTACCCTCCCGGGCCGTGTCTGACCTCTCCTACCGGAACGACCTCCGCAACGTGGCGATCGTGGCGCACGTCGACCACGGCAAGACGACGCTCGTCGACGCGATGCTCTGGCAGTCCGGGTCGTTCCGCGAGAATCAGGATGTCGGCGAGCGCGTGATGGACTCGACCGACCTCGAGCGCGAGAAGGGGATCACGATCCTCGCGAAGAACACGGCCGTTCGCCTCGGCGACACGAAGATCAACATCGTCGACACGCCGGGCCACGCGGACTTCGGCGGTGAGGTCGAGCGGGGGCTGACGATGGTCGACGGTGTGCTCCTGCTCGTCGACGCGTCCGAGGGGCCGTTGCCGCAAACACGGTTCGTGCTCCGGAAGGCGCTCGAGGCCGGCCTGCCCGTGGTTCTCGTAGTAAACAAGGTCGATCGGCCCGACGCTCGGCCCCAGGAGGTCGTCGACGAGGTCTACGAGCTGTTCCTCGACCTCGACGCGAGCGAGTCGCAGATCGAGTTCCCGATCGTCTATGCGAACGCTCGCGCCGGTCAGGCGGGGCTGCAGCCGGACGCTCTCGAGCCGACCCTCGGGCCGCTCTTCGACACGCTGCTCGCGACGATCCCGCCGCCGGCGTACGACCCGGGCCATCCGCTGCAGGCGCTCGTCACGAATCTCGACGCGAGCCCGTACGTCGGCCGGCTGGCGCTCCTGCGCATCCACCACGGCACGCTCCGCAAGGGCGAGCAGATCGCTTGGTGCCGCGCGGACGGCACCATCGAGAACGCTCGCGTGACGGAGCTGTACGTGACCGAGGCGCTCGACCGGGTGCCCGCCGACGAGGCCGGGCCGGGGGAGATCGTCGCGCTGGCCGGCCTCCCGGAGGTCACGATCGGCGAGACGATCTCCGACCCGGCCGATCCGCGGCCACTGCCGGTCACGACGGTGGACGAGCCGAGCCTGTCGATCACGATCGGCATCAACACGAGCGTCCTCGCCGGAACGGAGGGCGACCGTCTGACTGCGAGTCAGATCAAGGCGCGACTCGACCAGGAGCTCGTCGGCAACGTCTCGCTGCGAGTGCTCCCGACGTCCAGGCCGGATGCGTGGGAGGTGCAGGGCCGCGGAGAGTTGCAACTCGCGGTCCTGGTCGAGCTGATGCGCCGCGAAGGCTTCGAGTTGACGGTCGGCAAGCCAGAGGTGTTGACGAAGGACATCGAAGGAATGCGGTCCGAGCCCGTCGAGCGGGTCGCGATCGACGTCCCCGAGGACTACATCGGGGTCGTCACCCAGCTGCTCGCACTGCGCAAGGGACGGATGCAGCAGATGGTCAACCACGGCACCGGTTGGGCGCGCATGGACTACCTCGTGCCGGCGCGCGGCCTGATCGGGTTCCGCACCGAGTTCCTGACCGAGACGCGCGGCACGGGCATCCTCCATCACGTCTTCGAAGGCTGGGAGCCGTGGTACGGCGAGCTCCGGACGAGGCCGACGGGCAGCCTCGTCGCCGACCGCCGCGGCCAGGCGACGGACTATGCGATCCAGACGCTCCAGGAGCGCGGATCGCTGTTCGTCCAGCCAGGCGACGAGCTCTACGAGGGAATGGTCGTCGGCGAGAACTCGCGCGACAACGATCTCGACGTGAACGCGTCGAAGCCGAAGAAGCTGACGAACGTCCGAGCCGCCTCCGCCGACATCTCCGTTCGCCTGATCCCGGCACGGATCCTGTCGCTCGAGCAGGCGCTCGAGTTCATCCGTGACGACGAGGCGGTCGAGGTGACTCCGCGTTCGATCAGGCTTCGGAAGCTCGAGCTGTCCGCGTCGAAGCGCCAGACGATGGCGTCTCGCGTGAAGCGCGAGCGGCTCGCGGCGGGTTAGGCGCCGCGGGAGCCCGAGCCCCGCAGCACAGCCAACCAGCCGGCTGCGAACAGCGCAAGGCCGAAGGCGACTCCGGCGACCGGGCCCATGGCGTACGAACCTGCGGTCGTCGAGATGCCCTTCGTCAGCTCGTAGCCGATTGCGGTACCGCCGACGAGGATGAAGGTGTATCCGAAGGCGAGGCTGAGCACCCTTCTTCATCGGTACCGATCGGAGCAGGCTTGAGCCTTTGAGCGGTTAGGGCGTTGTTAGCCGTTTCTGTCACGTGGCAGCGGCGGTCACTGCCGGAGCGGTGCTCCAGTCCAGCGCTGCGACACGGCCGACCACGAAACAGCATCGGTAGCGCTCAGGTCGTGGAGGGCAAGCCGGCGCAACCGGGAAGACGGGTCAGCCCGGACCGCCGGGGGAGTCGGGTCCTCCCGGGCCGCCCGGGCAGAAGGGAAAGGCGACCGCGTACGCGTATGTCGTCCCTCCGGAGGTCTCGCTGAGCACGGACCCGATGCTGATAGCGGCACGAACGCACGACTTCGAAGCCGTGACGAGTCCGTCGCTCGGCCTCTACTGCCTGCGGCCGAGCGGGTCGCTCGACCCGGCAAGCCTGTCGTGGGTCGTCTCGGCGGAGTACTCGCGATCGCAGACGTCCGGGGTCACGACCGCTGAGCCTGACGTCGGAGGAGGTTGCCCGGCGGGAACGTTCGCGGTTCGCACGCTCAAGCTCGCCTTGAGCCCTGCGCCGCACTGGACGGCTGCGTGGGATGTCGCGTTCATGATCGTCGTCCGCTGACGGGGCGCCGTGCGGGCAGGCGGCTGAGGGCGCCGCCTGTCCGTACGATGCGGGCCGCGTGATCATCGACGGGCACAACGATCTCGTCCTCCACCGTTGGCGTGGCGAGCCGACGACGCACATGGATCTCGATGCGGCCCGGACTGCAGGCTTCGCAGGTGGCTTCTTCGCCCTCTTCGTGCCGTCGCCCAAGCCTCCCGACCCGACCTCGATTCCGTACGCGCTACCGCTGCCGGACCCGATCCCGTTCGAGGAGGCGAGCCGCGTCGCGGACGAGCTCTATGGCGAGCTCTGCGCCCTGCCGGTGCGGCGGGCGACCTCGACTGCCGACTTCCGAGCGGGGGACATCGCCGCGATCGTGCACCTCGAAGGCGCGGAAGCCGTCGCACCGGATCTCTCGAACCTGGAGGACTGGTATGCGCGCGGCGTCCGGTCGATCGGCATCACATGGTCGCGGGCAAACGCATTCGGTGAAGGCGTGCCGTTCCGGTTTCCCTCCGGCCCCGACACGGGTCCCGGGCTGACGCCGCCCGGAATCGAGCTCGTGCGCACATGCAACGACCTCGGCATCCTCGTCGACCTTTCGCACCTAAACTGGGCGGGCTTCTGGGACGTGGCGCGGCTCTCGCAGGCGCCGCTCGTCGCGACCCATTCGAATGCGCACGCGCTCTGCGCTTCCTCCCGCAACCTGACCGGCGAGCAGCTCGACGCGATCCGCGACTCCGGTGGCCTCGTCGGCGTCAACTTCGCGGTCACCTTCCTGCGTGAGGATGGGATGGAGGTCCGCGAGACTCCGCTCAGCGAGATCGTTCGACACATCGACTACCTCTCAAAGCGCATGGGCATCGACCATGTCGCGTTCGGGTCGGACTTCGACGGCTGCGTCGCGCCCGATGTGCTCGGCGGGGCCGCCGGCTTTCCGCTGCTGGTCGCAGCCCTGCGTGACGCGGGGTACGACGAGGAAGCAGTCGACAAGATCACGCACCGTAACTGGCTCCGCGTCCTCGACGCGACCTGGCAGCGCTAGGCGCGGGTTCGGCGCGCAAAGAGCCCGCGCGCGTTGAGCGTCATGACGACGATGCCGTTCTGGTTGCACACCTCGTTCGTCGTGAAGACCGTGCCGCGGCGCGCGTTGGTCGACGACGGCCGCACCTCCGTGACCGTCGAGCGGCCGGTCAGCGTGTCCCCGGGCCGCACCGGGGCGGTCCAGCGGATCTTCTCGACGCCCGGTGAGCCGAGCGACGCCGAATCGAGCAGCACCGCGCGGACGAACATGCCCATGAAGAGCGCCGTCGTGTGCCAGCCGCTCGCGATGAGGCCGCCGAACGGGCTCGCCTTCCCCGCCTCCTCGTCGAGGTGGAAAGGCTGCGGGTCGTAGCGCGACGCGAACTCGACGATCTCGGCGGCGCTGACAGTGACCGGTCCGAACTCGGTCACATCGCCCACCGCGAAGTCCTCCCAGTAGCGCATGAGGCGAGACGCTATCGATACGGTCACGCGATGCGTACGCGCACGCTCGGCCCGCTCACGGTGACCGTCACCGGACTCGGTTGCAACAATTTCGGCGGACGGATCGACGAGGCCGCAACCGTCGCGGTCGTGGACGCTGCTCTCGCGGCCGGCGTCACCTTCTTTGACACCGCGGACATCTACGGGAACGCCGGAGGCAGCGAGTCGATCCTCGGCCGGGCGCTTGCAGGCCGTCGAGATCGGGTCGTGCTCGCGACGAAGTTCGGCAAGCCGATGGGCGACGGCGCCGAGCGCCGTGGCTCGGCCGTCTACCTCCGATCCGCCCTCGAAGCCTCGCTGCGTCGACTCCAGACCGACGTGATCGATCTCTACCAGCATCATGAGGAGGACCCCGACACGCCGCTCGAGGAAACGCTTGGGACGCTCGACGAGCTCGTCGCAGCAGGAACGATCCGGGCGTACGGGACGTCGAATTACGGACCGGAGACGCTGCGTCGCGCGCGGGAGATCGCCGGCCCGGGTTTCGTCTCGGAGCAGAGTGAGTACTCGTGGCTCGCGCGGGATGCGGAGGATGCGCTCCTGCCTGCGTGCCGGGAGCTGGGGCTGGGCTTCATCCCGTACTTCCCGTTGGCCTCGGGGCTCCTGACGGGCAAGGTGGCGCGCGACCGCCCACCGGCGAAGGGCACCCGCCTGTACGGGCGTCAGATCGACGAGACGCGGCTCGACCGAGTCGAGCGGCTGCGTACCTGGGCCGACGCGCACGGCCGGACGCTTCTCGAGGTCGCGATCGGCGGGCTCGCGGCCGTCCCGCCCGTCGTGTCGGTGATCGCCGGTGCGACGCGCCCGGAACAGGTCCGGGCGAACGCGTCCGCTTCGGACTGGGAACCCACGCCGGCCGAGCTCGCCGAGCTGGTCGCCGGCGTCTGACTCGAGTCAGACTCACGTCTGACACACGGGACCGATACGAGAGTGAAACGTAAGTGTGACGCGTGCGCGGCGAGACCTGTGACGGCCCGGGTTCGCGCCTGGGCCGGCTACCTCATTTGCAAATTGGAAAGTATCGCCGCTCGGCAGGTCGCGTCGACGGTCTCGACGCACCCCTCGCGTCAGACACGAGTCAGACACGAGTCAGACGAGGGGGGTCGCGCTCAGACCGTGAGCTCGAGGCGGTTGCCGTCCGGATCGAGCACGACCGCTTCGTAGTAGCCGTCGCCGGTGACGCGCGGGCCGTCGACCGCTCCGAGCGCAGCCGCGATCTCGTCGACGCGCTCGCGCGAGCCGAGGGAGAAGGCGACGTGCGCCCGCAGCCCCGTCTCCTGCCCCGCCATCTGCATCAGCTCGAGCCGTGCGCCGCCCCCGAACGCCAGGAAGTAGGACGCAAATCCCGTCGCGGCGTTCTCGTAGCGCTCGCCGGCCTGCGCGCCGAGCCATCGCTCGTACCAGGCGCGCAGGCCTTCGAGGTCATCGGTCCAGAGCCCGACGTGCTCGATCAATCGAGCTTCGCGACGACGTGCTTGATCTGCGTGTACTCCTCCATCGAGTACGCCGACATGTCCTTGCCGTAGCCGGAGCGCTTGAAGCCGCCGTGCGGCATCTCCGACGCGATCGGGATCAGGTGGTCGTTGATCCAGACGCAGCCGAACTGGAGCTTGCGGGCCGCGTTCAGCGCCCGGCCGATGTCGCGCGTCCAGACGGACGCGGCCAGGCCGTAGCGGACGTCGTTCGCCCACGCGATCGCCTCCGCGTCGTCGGCGAACTTCTGCACCGTCACGACCGGCCCGAACACCTCGTCCTGCACGATCTCGTCGTCCTGCGCGACATCGGTGACCAGCGTCGGCGCCACGAACCACCCGCGATCGCCTTGCGTGCCTCCGCCCGTCAGGACGGTGGCTCCCTTCGCGCGGTCGAGGAACCCGAGCACGCGCTCGTGCTGCTCCTGCGAGATGACCGGCCCCATCTCGATGTCGTCGCCGTCGGCCGGGTCGCCGACCTTGATCGACTCCACGGTCGGGACCAGCGCTTCGAGCAGGCTGTCGTAGATCTTCGGCCCCGCGATGATCCGCGAGCCCGCGGTGCAGTCCTGCCCGGAGTTCCAGTAGCCGGCGATCTTGACGCCCTCGGCAACTGCGGCCGGGTCGGCGTCGTCGAAGACGACCATCGGGGCCTTGCCGCCGAGCTCGAGGTGGACGCGCTTCAACGTGTCTGATGCGTTCCGCGCGATCAGCTGGCCCGTCTCGACCGACCCGGTCAGCGAGACGAGGCCGATGTCCGGATGCTCGACGAGCCGCCGGCCTGTGGGAACCCCGTCGCCGGTCACGACCTGAAGCACACCCGCGGGCAGAACGTCCTTGGCCAGCTCGACGAAGCGCAGCAGCGAGAGTGGTGTCTGCTCGGCCGGCTTCAGGATCTGCACGTTGCCCGCGGCGAGAGCGGGCCCCATCTTCCAGATCGCCATCATCAACGGGTAGTTCCACGGGCAGATTCCCGCGACGATGCCGATCGGCTCGCGGCGGACCATCGACGTGTAGCCCTTGATGTACTCGCCTGCGCTCTTGCCTTCGAGGAGGCGCGCCGCACCGGCAAAGAAACGGAGATTGTCGGCCGAGAAGATCATCTCGTCCCGGGCGCCGCCCAGGGGCTTGCCGACGTTTCGAGATTCGATCTGCGCGAGCTCGTCGGCGTTCTCGATGAGTACGTCGGCGAGCTTGTGCAGCAGCTCGGAGCGCTCGCCGGGCGTCGCGTCGAGCCAGTCGGTGAGCGACTCGCGCGCGCGGTCGACGACTGCGTCGACCTCGTCGGCCGACATGTTCGGCACGGAGCCGATCGACTCTCCGGTCGCGGGGTTGACGACTTCGAGCGACGTTCTGTCTGCCGTAGCTGCCATCGATTCGAGCCTCCTATTCGGTCCGCAGGATGCCGCTCTCGCGGGTGAGCCGCTGGGCGATCGCCACGGGAATGATCGTCACAGCGAGAATGATGAAGACAATGACGTTCACCTCGGGAAGTTGCTGGCCGAGGCGGATCTGGCCGAAGATCCAGATCGGGAGCGTGTTGTTGGCGCCGGCGGTGAACGTCGTCACGATCACCTCGTCGAAGGACAGCGCAAATGCCAGCAGCGCCGCCGGAGATCAGCGCCGTCGAGATCGTCGGGAACGTGATGTGGCGGAACGTCTGGATGCCGTCGGCGCCAAGGTCCATCGACGCTTCGGTGAGCGAGCCGGGGACGCGTCGCAGCCGCGCGATCACGTTGTTGTAGACGACGACGACGCAGAACGTCGCATGGCCGATCACGATCGTCAGCAAGCCGAAGTTGAGCTTCCAGTACGTGAAGTACGAGTTCAGCGCCATGCCGGTGATGATCCCGGGAAGCGCGATCGGCAGCACGAGCAGGAACGAGATCGACTCGCGGCCGAAGAAGCGGAAGCGGTGCACACCGAACGACGCCATCGATCCGAGGATGAGCGCGACCACGGTGGCGAGCACGCCCGCCTTGAGCGAGAGCCAGAGCGCCGTCTGCATGTCGGCGTTGTGGATCGCAGGCGAGAACCATTTCGTGGTCAGACCCGGGATCGGCCAGCTCTGGACGTTCGACTCGTTGAAGGCGTACAGGCAGATGAGCCCGATCGGGATGTAGAGGAACGCGAGCACCAGGGCGACCCAGACGCCGAGCGCGATCCGCGTTCGCCTGGATTCCACTAGAGAGCCTCGAACGCGCCCAGGCGGCGCGCGATCAGGAGGTAGGCGCCCATCACGAGCACCGGGACGACTGCAAACGCCGCGGCGAACGGAAGGTTTCCGGCGCCGTTGACGGAGTCGTAGACGACGTTGCCGATGAACTGCGACGACGGCCCGCCGACGAGAATCGGGGTGATGTAGTCGCCGAGGGTCAGCGAGAAGGTGAAGATCGAGCCGGCGACGATCCCGGGCAGCGCGAGTGGGAGGATCACGGTCCGGAGCGTTCGGCTTCCGCTCGCTCCGAGGTCGCGCGAAGCCTCGATGTAGGAGTGGGGGATGCGCTCGAGCGCCGCGTAGACCGGCAGGATCATGAACGGCAGCCAGATGTACGAGAACACGATCCAGACCGCGGTGTTCGTGTAGGCGAGGTCGGCCGGTGGGAGGCCGACCTTCTGCAGCGTCCAGTTGAGGACACCGTTGTTGTTGAGGATCAACTGCCAGGCGTAGACCCTGGCGAGGTAGGACGCCCAGAGCGGGAGGAGGACGAGCACGAAGAGAGCGGCCCGGACGCGCGGGCCGGCCATCCTCGCCATGAAGTACGCGAACGGAAACGCGATCACCGCATCGGTGATCGTGACCGCCGCGGCGATGAGGATCGTGCGGATCGCGACGGTGTGGTACGTCGAGCCGTTCCATAGCTCGCGGTAGTTGTCGAGTGTCCAGTTGTGGACGGTCAGCGACGTGAACGGGTCGACCGACCAGAACGAGTAGACGAAGAGAGCGATCAGCGCCGCGACGTAGACGGCCAGGAAGGCGACGACGGGCGGCGAGACGAGCGCCACGGCCTTCAGCCACGGGCGGCGCCAGAGGGCGCCGCCGAGGCGGCGGCGCCCTCCAGCGGTACTCGGGTCTAGCCCTTGAGCTGTGTCCAGGCCTGCTGCCACTTGGTGTAGTCCATGCAGTCCTTCTTGCCGTTGCCGCAATCGGCAAGGGGTGTCTTCCAGAAGTGGATCTGCTTGAAGTACGCGAGCGGCGCGTTGGCGTGGTACTGCGCGCACGAGCCCTTGGCCAGCTTGTCCATGAACGGGCACGCCTTGGAGTTCACAGGCGTCTCACCGTAGTTCGTCGCCTGCAGGGCCTGCACCTTCGGCGTCGAGACGTACGCGAGCCACTTGTAGACGCAGTCGAGGTTCTTCGAGTGCGCCGACACCATCCACGTGTCGAGCCATCCGGTCGCACCCTCACTCGGGATCACGTCCTTGACCGGCGCTTTTGCCGCCAGCAGCTGGCTCAGCTGGTACGGCCACGCGGCTCCGATCACGACGTTGCCGTTCTTGAAGTCGCTGATCTCCTGACCGCCGGACGGCCAGTACCGCTTGATCAGCGGCTTCTGCTTCTTCAGCAGGTTGATCGTCGCGCTGAACTGGGTCGAGTTCAGCTCATACGGATCCTTGATGCCGAGCGACGGTTGCGTCTTCATCAGGTACAGCGCGGCGTCGGCGATCTGGATCGGGTTGTCGGGCACGGTGATCTTCCCCTTGTACTTCTGGCCGTAGATCGACGACCACGACGTGGGTGCCGGCTTTACCTTCTGGGTGTTGTAGAGCAGGATGTTCGGCCCCCACTGGAGCGAGATGCCGTAGTGCTTGCCGCCGACGGTGTTGTTCGGCGGTGACTGGAACGCCTTGTTGAAGTTCTTGAAGTCCGGGATCTTGGAGACGTCGACCGGCTGCACGTCCTTCCCGTAGATCAGGCGCAGCGACGCGTCTCCCGATGCGGAGACCAGGTCGTACTGCGTGCCGCCTCCCGAACGCATGAGCGTGACCATCTCGTCGGAGGATCCCGCGTACTTCGGGATGGATCGTGCACCCGCTTTGCTTCTCGAAGGGCTTCACCCACAGAGGTTGCAGGTAGCCCTCCCAGGCAACCATGTTCAACGTGCCGCCGTGTGCCTTGGTGGCGCCTGCCGCGGGGAACGCCAGGCCTACCGCAAGGACGGCGGCCAGCGCCCACATGCGCTTCGTCATTTGACCTCCTGGTCAGGTGGGGGTTCGGGGGGTTGGATCTCGTAGGCGTCCGCGTCGTCCCAGCTCACGTGGACACGTGTGCCGGGTGCGATCGACGATCCATCGTTCGCTCGCACGACTGTCAGTTGCTCGCCGGCATCCGTCCGGACGACCAGGCGCTTGAATGCCCCGACGAAGACGACGTCCTCGATCGTCCCCGGGTCGCCGTGGCCGTTCAGCGTGATCCGCTCCGGACGCACGGACAGCCGCCGACCGCCGCGCTCGACGATGTTCGACGTGCCGACGAAGCCTGCTACGAACTCCGTCGCGGGACGCTCGTAGACCTCGGCGGGGGAGCCGACCTGCTCGATCCGGCCGTCGTTGAAGACGGCGATGTGGTCGCTCATCGTGAGCGCCTCTTCCTGGTCGTGCGTCACGTAGAGGAAGGTCATCGCGAGGTCTTGCTGCAGCCCTTTCAGGAAGACCTGCATCTCCTGCCGCAGCTTGAGATCGAGGGCTCCGAGCGGCTCGTCGAGCAGCAGCACCTTCGGCTCGTTGACGATCGAGCGCGCGAGCGCCACGCGTTGCCGCTGGCCGCCCGAGAGCTGGACGGGCTTGCGACCGCCGTATGCCTCGAGGCGCACCATCCCCAGCACGTCCGCGACCTTGGCCGCGCGCTCGCGGCGCGGCACGCGTTTGACCTTCAGGCCGTAGCCGACGTTCTCGGCGACGGTCATGTGCGGGAAAAGCGCGTAGTCCTGGAAGACGGTGTTGACGTCGCGGGAGTAGGGAGGCCGGCGCGTGATGTCCTCGCCGCCGAGCGTGATCGTCCCGGTGTCCGGCTGCTCGAAGCCGGCGATCATCCGCAGCGTCGTCGTCTTGCCGGAGCCCGACGGGCCGAGCAGCGTGAAGAACTCTCCTGCGGCGACGTTCAGGTCGACGTTGTCGACCGCGACGACGTCGCCGTAGGTCTTGCGCACCCCGGCAACCCCGACATCAGCCGCCAAGGCACCCCTCGAGGATGTCGAGTCCCCGTTCGAGGTCGTCGTCCCCGATCGTGAACGGCACGAGGATCCTGATTACGTTGCCGTAGAGCCCGCACGACAGCAGCACGAGACCCTGGTCGCGCGCCCGTGCGACGGTGCCGGACGCGAGCTCCGCCGACTGCTCGGCCAGCTCGAGGGCGACCATCGGGCCGAGCCCGCGGACCTCGGACCCGGGCGGGGCGATTGCCTCCAGCCGCTCGCGCAGACGTACTCCGACCGACTCGGCCCGCGGGCGCAGCTCCTCGACCGCGTCGAGGATCGCCAGGGCCGCCGCGCAGCACACCGGGTTGCCGCCGAACGTTCCTCCGAGCCCGCCCGGTGGGACGGCGTCCATGATCTCGGCGCGGCCGGTGACCGCTGCGAGCGGGAGCCCGCCGCCGAGCGTCTTGCCCGAGACCATCAGGTCAGGCTCGACGCCGTAGTGCTCGATCGCCCAGACGGGCCCGGTGCGTCCGCAGCCCGCCTGCACCTCGTCGTCGACGTAGAGGATCCCGTAGCTGTCGAGGAGCTCCTGCAGGCGCCGGGGGAAGTCGGGCGTCATCGGGATGAACCCGCCCTCGCCCTGCACGGGCTCGAGTACGGCGCACGCGACCGACTGCGGATCGACGTCGCCCTTGAAGAGGTGCTTCAGCGCGGCGATCGCATCGTCCTCGGTGATCCCACGGAACGGATACGGGCACGGCGTCCGGTACACCTCGGGCGCGAACGGCCCGAAGCCGGCCTTGTACGGGACGACCTTCGAGGTCATCGTCATCGTCAGGAGCGAGCGACCGTGGAAGGCGCCGTCGAAGACGATCACGGCGGGCCGCCCGGTGGCGACGCGTGCGATCTTGACGGCGTTCTCGACCGCCTCGGCGCCGGTGTTGAGCAGCACCGACTTCTGGTCGTCCCCGCGGCACGGCGACAGCTCGGCCAGGCGGCGGCACACCTCGATGTACGGCTCGTACATCCCGACCATGAAGCACTGGTGCAGATAGCGGTCGACCTGGGCGTGAATCGCGTCGACGACCGCCGGGAGCGAGTGCCCGAGGTTCGCGCAGCCGAGGCCGCCGGCGAAGTCGATGTACTCGCGTCCGTCGGCGTCCCAGATCCGCGCTCTCTCCGCACGGCTGACCACGAGCGGCGGCGTCGAGATGCCACGCGCGACGTACCGCTCGCGGGCCTCCTGAACGCGCCCGGTTTCAGTGCGCTCGTGTACCGACACCGTACGGGCGACTGTATATGGCGGAGGCCGCGGATACGATGGGCGCCGTTTGGCGCCTTGGCCGAGTGGTTAGGCAGCGGCCTGCAAAGCCGTTTACAGCGGTTCGAATCCGCTAGGCGCCTCTTATGGCCCACGGCGTGCGACTTGGGTCGGAACAGCGTGCCCCTATCCAGCCTCCGGGCCAGGTGGGACGATGTCGTCGGTGAGCGACGCAGGGCTCCTCGCGATCATGCTCGTCGACGTCGAGGGCTCGACGGCGCTCGCGACGCGCGCAGGCGACGAGGTCGCCCAGCGTGTCCTCGCCGAGACGAAGGAGCTCGTACGCGATCGGGCGGAGGCGCGCGGGGGCCGGCAGATCGACGCGGTCGGCGACGCCATGATGCTGACCTTCGCTTCGGCGCGGGCGGCGATCGTCGCCGCGACCGAGGTGCAGGAGACGATCGCCGAGCGCGAGGGCGCGCAGCCGGACGAGACGGTTGCGCGTGAGGATCGGGATCAACGTCGGCGAGGTGCTCGAGCGCGACGACCATCCGTTCGGCGCGTCGGTCAACGCCGGAGCCCGGGTGATGGCGCAGGCGGACGGCGGGGAGATCTTCGTCTCGGAGCTGGCGCAGGGATTGGCGGGGACGATCCCCGGCCTGACCTTCAAGGATCGCGGTCTGCACACGTTCAAGGGGTTCGACGAGCCCTGGCGCCTGTACCAGGTCGTGTGGCCGGGAGCGCCGCCCCCGCGCCCGCGTGAGCGGCGCCCCGTTCGGAGGCAAACGCTCGCTGTGCTCGTCGCGGTTGCGATCGTCGCGGTCGGCGCCGTGATCGCGGCGCTCACTCTCACCGGTCGGAGCGATGCGGTCACGGTCGGCCCGAACTCCGTCGGCGCCATCGATGCACGGTCGAATCAGGATCGTCGGCGTTACCGCCGTCGGGAACACGCCAGAGGCTGTCACCACGGGCCTCGGCAGCGTGTGGGTCGTGAACGAGAACGATCAGACGCTCTCGAGGATCGACCCGGCGACGCTCACCGCCACGCAGATCGGCGGACTCGTCGCGCCGACGTCCGTGGCCGTCGGCGGCGGCTCTGTCTGGGTCGCCACCTCCGACCACACGGTGTCACGGGTCGACCCTGCCACGAGGTCGGTCGCCTCGACGACGAGACTCCCGCGACGCTCGAACCCGCTCGTCGGGTCCCTCGACCCGAGTCGGGTCGCCGCGGGCCCGGCGGGCGTGTGGGCGGGCGCGCCGGGAATGCTCGCGCAGGTCCGACCGCGCTCGACCCGGACGCCGGTCGATACCTGTTGTGGGATCCTCGCCGTGGGTCGGGACTCGGTCTGGACCGTAAGTCAGTACGGCCTCGTCCACGTGGACACGGCATCGGGTGCGAAAGAGGTAGTCCCGGTCTCGTTCTCACCCTCGTCACTCGTGGTCGGCTGCGGTGGCGTCTGGGCCACCGACACCGACGGGAACGCCGTGTGGAGGATCGACCCGTCCACCGACCAGGTGCGTGACAGCGTCCGCGTCGACCATCCCGTCGCTGTGGCGTGCGGCGCCGGCTCCCTCTGGGTCGCGAGCACGGACGGAACGGTGGTCCGCGTCAATCCGGACTCGAGCCCGCCGATCGTCGTGCGGACCGTCCGGGTGCAGGGCACGCCTGCGGGGCTTGCGGTGGGCGAGGGCCGGGTCTGGGTGACCGTGGACTAGTCGGTTTGGCCCTTGGTCGCGGTCGGACGACGGAGGATACTGGCGGGATGGCGTTCCGCCCGATGGTACTCGCAGCCGCGCTGGCCGTCGCGGGCGCGGCCGCAGGTGTCGCGCTGACCGCCGATTCGGTGCAGCCGCTGCCCCAGTCGTTCTGCTCGTCCGTCGTCTACTCGGGCTCCGGGACGCCTCAGGTGCTCGTGGTCTCCGACCTGCCGCTCGCGGGCCTGCCGCAGCGCGGCTCCGTTGCGATGGCCGACGCGATCCGCTCGATCCTCGAACAGCACCGCTTCCGGGCCGGCAAGTTCTCCGTCGGCTACCAGTCGTGCGACGACTCGAACGCGCAGGCTGCGTCGGGTGACTTCAGCAAGTGCGCCGCGAACGCGAAGACGTACGCCGCCGATCCGTCGGTGGTCGGTGTGATCGGCAGCTGGAGCTCGAAGTGCTCCGAGATCGAGGTCCCGATCACAAACGCGGCTCCTGCCGGGCCGCTCGTGATGGTCAGCCCGACGAACAGCGACATCGGGCTCACGCGCGCCGCCCCGGGCACGAATCCGGGACAGCCGGGCAAGTACTACCCGACCGGCCGGCGCAGCTTCGCGCGTGTGATCGCCCCGGACGACGCGCAGGGCGCTGCAGTTGCGCTGCTCGCGAAGCAGCTCGGTGTTCGGCGAATGCTGCTGCTCGACGACAAGGAGCCGTACGGCCTCAGCCTCGCCGCCTCGTTCACGCGCGCGGCACGGCTCCTCGGTATCCACGTCGTCGGGCCGACGGTGTGGGATCCCACCGCCTCGAGCTTCCCGGCGGTCGCCGACGCGGTGGCGCACGCCGGTGCGACGGGTGTCTTCCTCGCCGGGTTCGAGTGCCCGCACTGCAACAACCTGATCCGGACGGTGCGAAACGCGCTCGGGCCGCACGGCGTCATCGCAGTGCCCGACGGGTTCTCGCTCTCGGACATGGTCGCGTCCGCCGGCGAGGCGGCGAACGGCCTCTACGGCAGTCTGCTCGCCCTCCCGTCATCCAGACTCGGCGCTCGGGGTCGGGAGATCGCGTTGAAGTTCGGCCCCGGAGCCCCGGACTCGGGTGGTCCCCCGTACGCCGCCGAGGCGGCCGAGGTGCTGCTCGGCGCCATCGCGAGCTCGAATGGGACGCGCGCCTCTGTCAACGCCCAGCTGCTCGGTCGAGCGGTTAACGGCGGCATCCTCGGCAGCTTCCGGTTCGATCGCAACGGAGACATCGACCCCGCCGGCGTCTCGATCGACCACGTCGTTCGGGGTCGGGTCCGGCTCGACCGGGCGATCCTGGTGCCGTCCCGCCTGGTGCACGGCTGATCGTTCGACGGTTCCCGGGGTCGGGACTCGGTTAGGGTCGGCCGACCAACGAATCGGGAGGGGAAGTTGCGCAAATTCACGCTCCTCGCCGTTCTCGCCCTGTTGACGCTGCCGGTCGCGGCATGCGGGGGCAAGAGCGACGCAGAGAAGAAGTCCGAGGCTGCGGCCAAGTCGGGCGAGGGAACGGTCACGTGCGAAGGCACGGCGATGACGGGCGATCCGGGGCTGCCCCCGAACTTCCCGGTGCTACCGGAGATGACCCTCGTCTCCGCCGAGGACAAAGGCCCGACGCGCGTGGTCGACGGCTACGCCACGGACGACCTGGAAGGCGTCTACAACGAGCTCAAGGACCGGCTCCAGGAGGAGCAGTACTCGATCCTCTTCAGCGAGATCGAGAAGGACCACGGCGACTCCGAGATCTCCTACAAGACCCCGGACGGGAAGACAGAAGGGCAGATCGCCTTGCGGGCGGCCTGCGACAACGGGAACACGTCGATCCACATCACGGCGCGCCCCGCTGCCTAGAGACACACGGGCCTGGGACGAGGCGGCGTTCGTGGTGTGTTCGCGCCACGGACGCCGCCGTCAGCGGCGCGAGCTTCAGTCGTCGCGTCCGAAGAGCGAGCTTTCGAGCACGTAGAACAACGCGATCGCGGCGTAGAGAACGACGGCCAGATCGGCCGAGATGAGCGCGCTCAGCGTCGCCGCCAGATAGATGAACGGCCCAGGGCGAAACGAGCGTGAGATTCCCGAGACCATCCGCTGGTCGGCCGAATCGGCGATCAGACGCCGCCCGCTTGCCGCGTAGAACCAGAGTGCGCCGTAACAGACCGCCATCGCGGTGTAGGTGAGACCGTAGGCGATCGCAGCCGCCTTCGACCCCTCGCGCAGGTGCTCGGCCAGCACGCGAGTCGGGAACGGCGTGAACGCGACCACCATCAGGAACAGCACGTTGATGAACAGAAATGTTCGGTCAACGCGGCCGATCTGGGTGAACACGGTGTGGTGGTTGACCCAGACGATGCCAAGCGTTGCGAACGAGATCCCGTACGCGGCATACGAGGGCCACGCCTCCAGGAGCTGGTGCGCGACCGTCCCGTGGCCGCTCAGGTTGATGTCGAGGATGAGCAGCGTCGCGGCGATGGCGAAGACGCCGTCGCTGAACGTCTCGAGGCGGGCGGTCTCGCTCATCGCGAGAGTTTAGGATCCGGGCGTGTCGTTCTCGGGCGCGCTGATCCAGAACGCGATCTACATCGCGCAACAACCGCCCGAATGGCCGGTCACGGCAGACGACTGGGCGCACGCTGCCGAGCAGCGCCTGGACGCCGGCGCGTTCGGTTACATCGCCGGCGGGGCCGGGGCGGAGGAGACGATGCGCGCGAACCTCGAGGCGTTCCGCTCGTGGCGCCTACGTCCCCGCATGCTGGCGGGCAACGAGGTGCGGGACCTCTCGGTCGAGGTGCTCGGCCTCCGCTCGCCTGCTCCGTTTCTGCTCGCGCCGGTCGGCGTGCTGTCGATCGCGCACGACGAGGCCGAGGTGGGCGTGGCGCGCGCCGCCGCTTCGTCCGGGATCCCGCTGGTCGTGTCGAGTGCCGCGACCAATTCGATGGAGGAGGTCGCAGCGACCGGGGCGCCGCGCTGGTTCCAGCTCTACTGGGTCTCGGACCGCGACATCTGCGCGAGCTTCGTCAAGCGCGCCGAGGACGCGGGCTACGGAGCCATCGTCGTCACCCTCGACACGTTGACGCTCGGGTGGCGGCCGCGCGACCTGCGCCAGGCGTACCTGCCGTTCATCAAAGGCGAAGGCTGCGGCCAGTACTTCAACGATCCAGTGTTCCTCTCGCGGCTCGAGAAGCCGCCCGAGGAAGACCCGCTGACGGCCGCCGCAACGATGCTCGCGACGTTCCCGAACCTCGGGCTGACGTGGGACGACCTGGACTGGCTGCGCGCCCAGACCTCGCTGCCCCTGCTCGTCAAGGGCGTGCTCACGGCTGCCGACGCGCAGCTGGCGCTCGAGCACGGGATGGACGGCGTGATCGTGTCGAACCACGGCGGCCGGCAGGTCGACGGCGCCGTGGCCGCGCTCGACGCACTCGTCGAGGTGCGTGACGCGCTGCCCGAGGCCGTCGTGCTGATGGACGGTGGCATTCGCACCGCGGCGGACGTCCTCAAGGCGAAGGCGCTCGGCGCCGACGCGGTCCTGCTCGGCCGGCTCTACGCCTACGCGTTGGCGGTCGGCGGGCAACGCGCCGTCGAGGAGCTGATCCAGAACCTGATGGCCGAGCTCGACCTCAACCTGGCGCTCCTCGGCGCGCACTCGGTGGCCGAGCTCGACCGCGCATGGCTGACACGGGTGTAGTCCTCAGCGAGCGCGGCGTGATCGCGCTCGAGGAGATCGACGTCGCCGCGCCCGAGGCCGGCGAGGTGCTCATCCGCATCGAGGCGACGGGCGTCTGCCACAGCGACCTGCACGTGATCGACGAGGACGGCTGGGGTCACCCATACCCGGTTCTGCTCGGGCACGAGGGCGCCGGGACGGTCGAGGCGACCGGCGCGGGAGTCACGGCACTCGCGCCCGGCGACCGCGTCGTCCTCGGCTGGAAGGCGGCCTGCGGGTCGTGCTCCGCCTGCCTGGCCGGGCGCCCGCGCGTCTGCCGGAAGCCGCCTTCGGCGGCGGGCCGCCTGTTGCGCCGCGACGGGCAGACGTTGACGCCTGTGCTGCGTACCGGGACGTTCGCGACGCACACCGTCGTCCCGGAAGCCGCCGCCGTGAAGGTTCCGACTGCGCTGCCCGTCGAGCAGGCTTGCCTGATCGGCTGCGCCGTTGCGACGGGCGTGATGTCGGTGCTCGAGATTGCCAGGGTCGGCGAGGGCGATCGAGTTGCGGTGATCGGCTGCGGTGCGGTCGGCCTGTCGGTCGTGCAGGGAGCCCGGCTGGCCGGGGCGGCGGAGATCCGAGCGCTCGATCAGGACTCGCAGAAGGCCGAGCAGGCGCTGCAGTTCGGCGCGACGCACACCGAACCTGGGCCGGTCGACTTCGTGTTCGACGTCGTCGGTCGCGGGGCAACGTTTGCCCAGGGTCTGTCGCTGCTCGCGACCGGCGGCACGTTCGTGTTGATCGGTCTCTCGCCGGCGGGCGAGACGGCGGTGATCGATCTGCCGCGGCTCTTTGCGAAGCGCACGCGCATCCTGGTCTCGCACGGAGGCGCTCACCTGGCACCCGAGGACTTTCCGCGTCTCGCCCAGTGGGCGCTCGAGGGGAAGCTCGACCTCGCCGCCATGGTCTCCCGGGTCTTGCCGCTCAGCGATGGGAGCGAAGGGTCTCACCGCGCTGCGCGAGGGCGGCGTGATCCGCACCGTCCTGACTCCGACCTGACTCGAGAGCTTCTCGCAATCCGGTCCGGCGTCGCCGGCGTACCCACCCCCAACGACCAGGGGAGGTCCCCATGACCAAAAAGCTCCTTTCGCTCATGTTCGTGCTCGCCCTCGCTGCGGCGCTGACGGCAACCGCTCTTGCCCGCCAGGGCTCGACGCCGACGCTCGTCGGCACGGTGGGGCCGGGCTACACGATCTCGCTGACCAAGGGCGGCAAGGCCGTCAAGACGCTCAAGGCCGGGAAGTACACCCTGGTCATCCACGACAAGGCATCGATCCACGCGTGGTCGCTCGATGGGCCGCACGGCTATGCGAAGGACTTCACACAGGTCCCGTTCGTCGGCACGAAGACGTTCTCCGTCACGTTCAAGGCCGGGAAGTACAAGTTCTACTGCCCGCCGCACGAATCGCAGATGTTCGGGCGCTTCACGGCGACCTGACGCGCGCGACAGACGACCGGCGGCCGGAATCGGGGGAGCGGCCGCCGGTCGGTCGGGCGGCGAAGTAGGATCGCGCCGTGGACCTGCGCGACACACCCGAGGAGGCTGTCTTCCGGGCCGAGGTGCGCGAGTTCATCGCGCAGAACCTTCCCTCGAAGCACCGTGGAGCCCGCCGGTTCGAGGACGACGACCGCGAATGGAGCCGCAAGCTCGGCGCGGCCGGCTACGCCGGACTGACCTGGCCGAAGGAGTACGGCGGCTCCGGCGCACCGTACGCGCACCAGGCGATCTTCCTCGAGGAGCTCGCCCGAGCGGAGGCGCCGTCACATCTCGGCGTGATCGGCCTCGGGATGGCCGGGCCGACGATCATCGCCTGGGGAACCGAGGAGCAGAAGCAGCGCTATCTGGCGAGGATCCTGAGCGCCGACGACATCTGGTGCCAGGGGTTCTCCGAGCCCGATGCCGGTAGCGATCTCGCCGCGGCACGCACCCGCATCGAGGACAAGGGGGACCACTTCCTGGTCAACGGCCAGAAGGTCTGGTCGTCGTTCGCGCACATCGCAGACTTCTGCATCCTGGTCGGGCTCGGGCTGCCGGATGCCCCGAAGTACAAGAACCTGACGTACGTGATCGTCGACATGCATGCACCCGGGGTCGAGGTACGGCCGCTCGTCCAGATCACCGGCCATCCGGAGTTCAACGAGATCTTCTTCACCGACGTCGAGGTGCCGAAGGAGAACATCCTCGGCGGAGTCGGAGAAGGCTGGCAGGTCGCGATGACCACGCTGCTGCACGAGCGCGGGACGCTGGGCTTCGCGCTGTCCGCGACGCTCGACGTCGCAGTGCGCAAGCTCGTCGCCCTGGCGAAGGAGCGAGGGGTGACCGATCAGGTGCTCCTCGACCGGATCGCGCGGGAGTGGGTCGAGCTCCAGGCGCTCAAGTACACGAACTACCGGTCGCTGACGACGCTCGAGAAGACCGGCATCCCGGGGCCCGAAGGGTCGGCGTCGAAGCTCGTCTGGTCGGAGGCGAACCAGCGTCTGACCAAGCTCGCGCTCGAGATACTCGGCTCCGGTGCGCAGTTGACGGACGGCGGTGGGTACGCCGAGGGCTACTGGCAGTACCAGCAGCTCCGCTCGCGCGGCAACACGATCGAGGCCGGCACCAGCGAGATCCTCCGCAACATCGTCGCCGAGCGCGTGCTCGGGATGCCGAGGTCGCGCTAGATGGACTTCTCCTTCGCGCCCGAACAGGACGATCTGCGGCGCGAGGCGCGCGCGTTTCTCGAGGCGACCCCGTCGCCGACGATGGCGCAGCTCTCGGAGCTCGGCTGGGTCGGGATGCTGCGGGGAGGCGAGTTCAGCTTCCTCGACGGCGCGGTGCTCTTCGAGGAGCTCGGCCGGGTTCTCTACGACGGCCCGTTCGTCCTGAACGAGGTGGCAGCCCAGCCGGGTGACGATGTCTGGTCGATCGAGATCGACGGCTACGTGCCGCACCTCGCGCAGGTTGAGCGCGTGCTGACGCCCGCGATGGAGGCTGCGCGGGCGGAAGGCGAGGTCGTGGCGACCGTCGACGAGAGTCTCGGCCTGGGCCGGTTGTCCCGCAACGGAGCCGAGCGCGCCGCCGGCGACTGGGCCGATGTGCGGCGCAGGTTGCTCGCCGCCCTCGCATTGGAGGCCGTCGGGATCGGCTCGAAGGCGATCGAGCTCGCGATCGACTACGTGAAGGAGCGCGAGCAGTTCGGCAAGAAGATCGGGACCTACCAGGCGATCTCACACTCGCTCGTCGACGGGTACGTCGCCGTCGAGCTCGCCCGGTCACTCGCATACTGGGCCGCGTGGGCGGTCGCCGAGGACGACGACCAGGCCGAGCTCTCGGTTGCGGCGGCGAAGTCGCAGGCCGGCGAGGCGGCCGTCCTCGCGTGCGAGAAGTCGATCCAGGCGCACGGCGGGATCGGGTTCACGTGGGAGCATCCGCTGCACCGCTACTACAAGCGCGCGCTCTGGCTCGAGGGCGCACTCGGGTACGGCCGCGAGCAGCGCGCGGAGATCGCAGCATCCCTGTTGCGCTAGTCACGGGAGCGTCGAGCGGGATCGGCGAGGCGACTGCGCGTCACCTGCTCGGTCGCGGGTGGACGGTGTTCGCATCTGTGCGCAACGCCGGCGACGCGCCGACCGGCACGACGGAGCTCGTCTTCGACGTGACGGATCCGGAGGCGGTTGCGCGCGGTGTCGGCCAGATCGATCGACTCGACGCGCTCGTCGACAACGCAGGCGTGGCCATCGCGGGCCCACTGGAGTTCCTTCCTCCGGAGGAGCTGAGCCGCCAGCTCGACGTGAACGTGGTCGGGCAGCTCCGGGTGCTGCAGGCCCTGCTGCCGCGGCTCCGGCAGTCTCGAGGGCGCATCGTTCTGATGGGCTCGGTCGCAGGGCGGTCGGCGCTGCCGTTCCTCGGCGCCTATGCGATGTCGAAGTTCGCTCTCGAGGCGATGGCCGATGCGCTGCGGCTCGAGCTCGAGCCGTGGGGGATCCACGTGTCGATCGTCCAGCCCGCGACGATCGCGACGCCGATGTGGACGAAGCCGCAGCGGGGGGTCGAGAGCATGCCGCCAGCGTCGGCCGAGCTGTACGGCGCCCGGCTCGCCCAGTTCGCCGCCCTCGCCGCGTCCCGTTCCTCCTCGCGTGCGGAGCCCGTCGAGACAGTGGCGATCGCCGTCGAGCATGCGCTCACAGCGCCGACGCCGAAGACGCGCTACCTGGTCGGGCCGGACGCGAAGCGCCGCGCGTGGGTCCAGCTCCTCCCGGACCGGCTCCGAGACCGGGTCCTCAAGCGGTTCCTGTTCGGCTCCTGAGAAGCGCACCGGGAGCGGCCCGCCGCGGCCTGTGACGGCTTAGGATCCAGGCCATGGGCTACCAGGTGAGTTCACTCGACGCTCTCGGTGAGGGCTACGGCTTTCGGAAGGTTCGCGCGGCACTCGGCGTGACAGCGTTCGGCGTCAACGCCATCGTCTACCGGCCGCATTACGACGGGCCGAACCACTACCACGACGAGCAGGACGAGCTCTACTTCGTCCACCGTGGCACGGCCACCTTCGTGATCGACGGCGAAGAGCACATCGTCGAGGCGGGCGGGCTCGTGCACGTCGAGTCGACGACGCCGCGAAGTGTCTCGAACAACACGGACGACGAGCTCGTCGTTCTGATCGTCGGCGGCAAAGGCGGGTACGTGGAGCGTGACGGCCAGCTCGTCTCGCCCGAGGACCTCGCGAAACGGCAAGGGCTGACGGCATGAACGGCCTGATGATGGACACGCAGCTGACGCTGCCGATGCTGCTGCGCCGCTCCGAGCAGTACTACGCCGACAAGGAGATCGTCACCCGGATGCCGGACCGCAGCTTCCACCGGACGACGCACGGCGAGACGGGACGGCGCGCCCGCGCGCTCGCCGTCGCGCTCCAGAACCTGGGGCTGCAGCGCGGCGACCGCGTCGGGACGCTCTGCTGGAACCACCACCAGCACCACGAGGCCTACCTCGGCATCCCGTGCGGCGGCTTCGTGCTGCACACGCTCAACCTGCGCCTGCATCCCAACGACCTCGCGTACATCGCGACGCACGCGGACGACAAGGCCGTGATCGTCGACCGGAGCCTCCTGCCGCTCCTCGACCAGTTCGTCGGCCAGACGAAGATCGAGCACGTCTTCGTCGTCGAGGACTCGTACGAGGAGCTGCTCGCCGGCGCCGACCCGGACGCGTGGCGGGACCCGGAGCTGCACGAGAGCGAAGCCGCGGCCATGTGTTACACGAGCGGGACGACGGGGATGCCGAAGGGCGTCGTCTACTCGCACCGCTCGACGGTCCTGCACACGCTCGGCGTCACCGCCGGCAACCCGATGGGGCTCGGCGTGGGCGAGGACGACGCGATCCTGCCCGTCGTGCCGATGTTCCACGCCAACGCCTGGGGGTACCCGTACCTCGCGACGATGACGGGTGCCAAGCTCGTCTACCCGGGGCCGTTCCTCGATCCCGAGTCCCTGCTCGACGACTTCGTCGAACACGGAGTCACCTGGACGGCCGGCGTGCCGACGATCTGGCTCGGCATCCTCGCGATGCTCGACGCGGAGCCGAACCGGTGGGACCTCTCCCGGCTCAAGGGCATGCTCGTCGGGGGCTCCGCTGCACCGCGGTCGATGATCGCCGGCTTCAAGGACCGGCACGGACTGACGATCGTGCACGGCTGGGGGATGACGGAGACCTCGCCGGTCGCGACGACCTCGCAACTCGTCGGGGACCTGAAGGAGGCCGACGCCGAGACGCAGCACGACTACGTCGCGATGCAGGGAGTGCCGTTGCCGCTCGTCGAGCTGCGCCACCGTGATGTCGACGGGAACATCCTGGCCTGGGACGGCGAGTCGATGGGCGAGCTCGAGACCCGGGGACCGTGGGTCGTCGGCGGGCTACTACGACACGCCCGAGCAGGCGGACCGCTGGACCGACGACGGCTGGTTCAAGACCGGCGATGTCGTGTCGATCCATCCGCGCGGCTTCGTCCAGATCAAGGACCGCTCGAAAGACGTGATCAAGTCGGGCGGCGAGTGGATCTCGTCCGTCGAGCTCGAGAACGCGCTCATGGCGCACCCGGCTGTCGCCGAGGCCGCCGTGATCGCCATCCCCGACCCGAAGTGGGACGAGCGTCCGCTGGCGGCGGTCGTGCTGCGCGAAGGCGCGAGCGCAACGGGTGACGAGCTGCGTGCGTTCCTCGCGCCGGACTTCGCCAAGTGGTGGCTGCCCGACCGGTTCGAGTTCATCGCCGAGATCCCGAAGACGAGCGTCGGCAAGTTCCGCAAGACGGAGCTGCGCGAGATGTTCGCGAAGGACCCTGTCGCAACGTGATCAAGACCGTCTGGCTCGACAACCCGCCGGTCAACGCGGTCAACGGCGACATCATCGACACGCTCTGGACGGAGCTCGAGGCGCTCGCAGATGATGTTCGCGCGGTCGTGCTCCGCGGCACGGGCGAGCGGGCGTTCTCGGCAGGCGCCGACATCGCCGGCTTCGTCGGCGGGCGGCGCAGACGGCGATCGGCCCGGGGGCATTCAGCCCGCCGCCGACCTGATCGAGTCCGTCGGCGTGCCGGTCGTCGCCGCGATCCACGGGTACTGCCTCGGCGGCGGCCTCGAGATCGCGCTCGCGTGCGACTTCCGGATCGCCCATCGCGACGCGCAGCTCGGCTTCCCCGAGGTCAACCTCGGGCTGCTGCCGGGCGGCGGCGGCACGCAGCGCGCGCCGAGGCTCATCTCGCCCGGCCGCGCCCGCTGGCTGACGATGTCGGGCGAGCGGATCGACGCGGCCACCGCGGCGGACTGGGGCCTCGTCGAGTTTCTCGTCGACGACCTCGACGAAGGCATCGCACGGTACGTCGAACCGCTGGCCAGGCAATCGCCGTATGCGATCCGCCAGATCAAGCAGCTCATGCACACGACGCGCGACGACCGCGACGACGAGCTCGAAGTGAAGGCATTCGTCGCCTGCCTGCAGTCGGAGGACGGCCAGGAGGGGGTCGCCGCGTTCCTCGAGAAGCGCGAGGCGCGCTGGACCGGACGGTGAACGCCGTCGTCCTGCACGAAGTCGACGGGCCGCTGCTCCGTCGAGGACGTTCCAGAGCCGGAAGGCACGGTCGTCGAGGTCCGCGCGGCCGGCATCAACTTCGCCGACGTCCTGATCCGCCGCGGCTTCTATCCGCAGATGCCCGCGCTGCCGTACGTGCTCGGCAACGAGGTCGCCGGCGAGCTCGACGGCCGGCGCGTGATCGCGCTCCCGCGCGCCGCCGGCGGCTATGCGGAACGCGTCGAGGTCGACCCCGAGTGGGTCCTGCCGCTGCCCGACAACGCGACGTTCGCCGCCGGCGCGTCCTTCGTGACGACGTACCTCACCGCCTACATCCCGCTGCACCGTCAGCTGCGTGTCGGCCCGGAGTCGACCGTCCTCGTGCATGCCGGCTCCGGCGGCGTCGGCTGCGCGGCGATCCAGCTGGCCAAGCGGCTCGGGGCGACCGTGATCGCGACCGCGAGCACCGACGAGAAGCGTGCGTTCGCGCAGGGTCAGGGCGCCGACGACGCGGTCGCGTACGACGCGATCGACGACCTGCGCGTCGACGTCGTCGTCGATCCGGTCGGAGGCGAGATCTTCACCCGCTCGCTGCCGCTCCTGAAGCCGCTCGGGGCGATCGTCGCGGTCGGCTATCTCGGCGGGCTCTGGACCGATCCGAGCGTGCAGTGGCTCGTCGGGCGGAACGCCTCGGTCGTCGGCGTGTACCTCGGCCGGCTCTTGAAGCTGGAGCCAGCGTTCGTACGCGCGTGCGCGAACGAGCTGCTCGCGATGTGGGAACGGGGCGAGATCGACCCGGTCGTCGGCGCGACCTTCCCGCTCGACGACGCTGACGCAGCGCACGCGCTGATCGAGGCGCGCCGCCACGTCGGCAAAGTCGTGCTCGAGCCGTGAGGGCCGTCGTCACCGGCGGTGAGGGCGGGATCGGCCGCGCCATTCGAGCCCGCCTCGAGTCGGAGGGGTACGAGGTCGAGTCGCTCGACCTCACGAGCGGCTTCGACGTCACCGATCCGGCCGCGTGGGAGCGCGTCGGCGCCGTGGAGCTCGCGTGCCTGAACGCAGGCGTCCTGACCGGCGAGGGCGACCCCAGGCGGATCACCGACGAGCAGTACCGGCGTGCCGTCGCGGTGAATGTCGACGGTGTCTTCTTCGGCGTGCGGCGACTGGCCCAGGTGATGGAGAGCGGCGCGATCGTCGCGACGGCGTCGCTGGCCGGGCTGACGGCGATGCCGACCGATGTCATCTACTCGCTCACGAAGCACGCGGTCGTCGGCCTCGTTCGCAGCGTCGCGCCGCTGCTCGAGCCCATCCGCGTGAACGCCGTCTGCCCCGGGATCGCCGACACGCCGATGATCGACCACCAGCGCGCGGCGTTCGCGGAGGCTGGATTCCCGCTCCTCGCAGCCGGAGGAGGTCGCGGAGGCGGTCTGGCGCGCGGCGACGAGCGAGGCGACCGGCGAATGCTGGTTCGTGCAGCCCGGGCGCGAGCCGGCGCCGTTTCGGTTCCCGAACCTGCCCGGGCCCCGGCGCGACGGGGACCGCGTCGGCCGTCCGCCTCTTCCTAGTTGAGCCCCGGGTCGTAGGGCATTCGCTCCATCAGCGTCAGCGGCCCACCGTGGCGGCGCAGCACCGACCGCCAGAGCTCCTCGGGGTCGGCGGCGAACGCGTCGTCGGCCTCGCGCGTCCACGATGATCCAGGCGGGCTCGGCGAGCTCCGCCTCGAGCTGGCCTGATCCCCAGCCGCTGTAGCCGGCGAAGATCCGCAGCCGCAGGATCGAGAGGTCGCCGGGCTCGGCGTCGGTCGGCACGAAGCCGAGCCGGCCGAAGATCGGCGCCGCCGCCTCGTCGACGTCGTCGAACTCGGCAAGCACCATCAGGGCGGTCGGCTCGACCGGGCCGCCGACGAAGACCGGGTCGTCGGAGCCGGGCAGGCCTTCCAGCGCCGGCGCGGCGACCGCGCCCGTCACGTCGGAGGGGCGGCTCAGCACGAGGCCCATCGCCCCGTCCTCGTCGTGATGTGCGATCAGGACGACGGTCTTCCGGAAGTTCGGGTCGTGCAGGGAGGGCGACGAGACGAGGAGCTTGCCCTTGAGCTCAGGCAAACCGCCACTCCGCGCCCTCGGCGAACGCCTTGAGGATGCGCCTGGCGACGACCTGCCGATGGACCTCGTCCGGGCCGTCGTAGATCCGGCCGCCGCGCGCCTGCATGAGCATGCCGGCCAGCGGTGTCTCGTCGGTCAGGCCGCGCGCGCCGTGCACCTGGACCGCCCGGTCGATCACATCCTGCAGCGCCTTGGCCGCGAAGAACTTGATCGCCGAGATCTCGACGCGAGCCTCGTCTCCGCCGTCGATCTTGTGCGCCGCGTCGAGCGTCATCAGCCGGCAGGCCTGGATCTCGGCGTAGCTGTCCGCGATCCAGTTCTGTACCGTCTGCTTGTCGGCGAGCGGGCCTGTCGACGTCTTGCGCTCGAGCGCGTACGCGCACATCAGCTCGAATGCGCGCTGCATCTGGCCGAGCCAGCGCATGACATGGTGGATGCGTCCAGGGCCGAGCCGCTTCTGCGCGATCAGGAACCCGGCGCCCTCCGCGCCGAGCATGTTCGTGACCGGCACGCGCACGCCCGTGTACCGAACCTCGCAGTGCGTCGACCAGCCCTTGCCGGCGTGACCCATGACCGTGATCGGACGCACGACGTCGACGCCCGGAGTGTCCGCCGGGACGATGATCTGCGTCGCCCGCGCGTGGGGGCCGGCGTCGGGGTCGGTGACGGCCATCACGATCCCGAACGCAGCGCCGTCGGCGCCGGACGAGAACCACTTGTGCCCGTCGATCACCCAGTCGTCGCCGTCGCGTACCGCTCGCGTTCGGAGGGTGGTCGGGTCGGAGCCGGGCACCTCCGGCTCGGTCATCGAGAAGAACGAACGGATCTCGCCGGCGACGAGCGGTGCGAGCCATCGCTCCTTCTGCTCGTCGGTGCCGAAGAGATGGAGGATCTCGGCATTTCCGGCGTCGGGCGCCTGGCACCCGAAGACGAGTTGGCCCCACACCGAGCGGCCGATGTGCTCGTTCAGATACGCATAGTCGAGGAAGCCGGTGCCGCTGCCGCCGGCCTCGGGCGGAACGTGCGGCGCCCACAGCCCGAGCTCGCGCACCTCGTCCTGCAGCACGCGGACGAGTGCCTCGCCGGCCTCGTCCTGCCGCTCGATCGCCTGCTCGTTCGGCAGCACACGCTCGGCCATGAACCTGCGAACCTGGTCGAGACGCTCGGTGGGCGGCGCCCATGCGACGGCCGTCATGTCGTTAGCATCGCACGTCGTGCGTCTCGGCTTCTACATGGGCTATGCGCAGCCGGGGACGAACCCACTCGAGCTGCTCGAACTGGCCCGCGAGGCGGAGCGGCTCGGCTACGACTCCGCGTGGGCGGCCGAGGCGTGGGGTGTCGACGCGGTCACGCCGCTCGCGTGGCTCGGCGCGCAGACGACGACGCTCAAGCTCGGGACGGCGATCATGCAGCTGCCGGGCCGGTCGCCGGCGAACACCGCGATGACGGCGGCGACGCTCGATCTCCTCTCCGGCGGGCGCTTCCTGCTCGGCCTCGGCACGTCGGGGCCGCAGGTCGTCGAGGGCTGGCACGGGCAGGAGTGGGGGAAGCCGCTCGGGAAGACGCGCGAGTACGTCGAGATCGTGCGGGCCGTGCTGCGCCGCGAGCGGCTCGAGCATCACGGCGAGCACTACGACATTCCGGTGCAGGGCGGCACGGGGCTCGGCAAGCCGCTCAAGCTGATGGCGCGTCCGCTGCGCGCCGACGTTCCGATCTACCTCGCGGCGATCGGGCCGAAGGCCGTCGCGCAGACGTTCGAGATCGCCGACGGCTGGCTGCCGATCTTCTGGTCGCCCGAGCGCGCGCGCGACGTGTTCCCGCTCGACCGGGCGCGCGAGGGGTTCGACGTGGCACCGTGCGTGCCGGCCGTGCTGACCGACGACCCCGAGTCGGCTCGCGCGGCGCTCAAGGAGTACTACTCGTTCTACATCGGCGGCATGGGCGCGCGCGGCAAGAACTTCTACAACGACCTCTTCGCGCGGTACGGCTACGAGGCAGAGGCACGCGAGATCCAGGAGCTGTTCCTGGGCGGGCAGCAGCGCGAGGCGGCGGCGAAGGTGCCGGATGCGTTCGTCGACGAGGTTGCGCTCGTCGGCTCGGTCTCGCGCATCAGGGACCGTCTGGCGGCGTGGCGCGAATCCGGTGCGACGACGCTCCTCGTCTCGACGCGGGACGCGGCGACGCTGCGCGCGGTGGCCGAGGCGGCAGGCTAGATCCCGACGATCGCGCAGGCCGCCTCGGCGAGGAACGGCACGCCGTGCTCGAAGAAGGCGGCTCGCGTGTCCTCGGCTCCGAGCTCGCCGCGGATGTAGCGGCCGTAGATCGCCTCGCAGAAGACGGCCGCCTTCCAGAGCGCGAGCGCCTCGAACCAGGCGAGCGGCTCGACGTCGCGGCCGCTCTGCTCGACGTAGCGGTCGACGAGCTCGGCACGCGAGGGGAAGCCGGGCTCGGCGGTGACGGGTGACGAGCCGAGGGGGCTCGGCGGCCCGCCCGGCTCGCTGTACGTCGCGAGCAGGTAGCCGACGTCTGCGCGCGGGTCGCCGATCGCGCCCATCTCCCAGTCGAGCACGGCCTCGATCCGCGTCGGCTCGCCGAGGGCGACCATCATGTTCCCGAGGCGGTAGTCGCCGTGGACGACGGTCGATTCCGGGGACTCGGGGATCCGTGCCGCGAGCCAGGCAGCGACCTGCTCGACGTGCGGCAGGTCACGCGTCTTGTTGATCTCCCAGAGCTGCGTGAATCGCCGCACCTGTCGCTCGAGGTAGCTGCCCGGCCGCGCGAAGGCCGCGAGCTCGGGCCGCGAGACGTCGGCAGCGTGGATCTCGGCGAGCGTGTCGACGAGGTCGAGGCCGAGAGCGTGTCGTGCGCCCGGCTGCTCGAGGCCGGGAGGAAGCGTCTGCGAGATGACGTCCCCGTCGAGGTAGCGCATGACGTAGAACGGCACGCCGAGCACGGCCTCGTCGTCGCAGACGGCGACGATCTCGGCCAGGCGCTCGAACCCGGCGGCGCGAATCGCGTCTTGCAGGCCGGCCTCCCGGACCATGTCGTGCGCGGAGGGCGGGAGCGGCGGGCGTGGGGGACGGCGCAGCACGAGCCGCTCGCCGCCTCGTTCGAGGAGGAAGGTGAAGTTGGAGCCGCCGCCGACGCCGATCCGCGTCGCCGTCACCGGGCCTGAGCCGAGCCCGTGCCGGTCGAGGAACGCCGCGACGCGCTCCTCGACGATCAGCGGCGACTGCGACCGGTCGGCCATCGCGCGATCGTACGCGGGCCAGGCCCGGTCGAGCCCGGTCCCGTCCGGCCGTCAGACCAAGGGGGCTGGTCGAGCCCGTCCCGTGGTCAGACCAAGTGTCACCGAAGTGCAACGACCCTCCGCGGATCGGGCACCACTGCACGCTTCGCGGCAACTCACCTCAGCAGACCCGGCCGCGCGGGACGCGACCCGTGGTCAGACCAAGTTCGGCGCAAGTGTCACGAACGATCCACAGGTCACGACTCCTCGCTAGCCGCCGGCGATCGCGACCACGCCTGCCAGGGCGATGGCGATGCCCGCCTTCTGCTTGCGGGTGAGGCGCTCGTGCAGCAGGACGTGGGCGAGGAGGACCGTGACGACCGGGTAGAGCGAGCCGAGGACGGCGACGAGGGACAGCAAGCCGTGACCCCGTGGCGAGCGCGAAGAGCGCGTTCGCGGCGACGTCCGCCAGCCCAACCCCGGCCACTGCCGGGAGGGACGCACGCCCGACCCGAAGCGGCGCACGCAAAGCGGCCGCGAGGACGAGCAGCACGCTCAGCGAGCCGACTCTCGCGCCGACCAGCGTCGAGAGCGGATCGCCCTCGCGGCTCCCGAGGCCGAGGAAGTAGATGAACAAGCCGAGCGCGACCGCGGCGACGACCGCGAGCGCGATTGCGCGCGACCGCTCCGGCGACTCGCCGTGCCGCTCCTCGACCGACGCGAGCACCGCGCCCGAGAGCGCCACGACGGCGCCGCCGAGCGCGAGCGCCGACGGGCGTTCGCCGGTCGCGAGCGCGATCACCACGGGCACGGCGGCGCCGCAGGCGGCGACGGGCGAGACGACGCTCATCGTGCCGAGCGAGAGCGCGCGGTAGAACGCCGCCAGACCGACTCCGCCTCCGAGGCCCGCACAGAGCCCGAGCGCGAACGATCGCAGGCCGATCTCTCCGCGGATCGCCACCGCGACGAGCAGTGCCGCGAACCCGGCCGCCTGCGAGATGAGCGTGACGCCGAACGTCGGCAGGCGCTTCGTCAGCGACCCGCCGGCGAAGTCGGCCGCACCCCAGACGACCGATGAGGCGAGCGCGAGTGCGAGGCCGGCGAGGCTCAGTGCAGCCGCTCGACGAGCATGGCCATGCCCTGGCCCCCGCCGACGCACATCGTCTCGAGCCCGATCGTCCGGTCCATCGTCTCGAGGTCGTTGAGCAGTGTGTTCATGATCCGGGCGCCCGTCATGCCGTACGGATGACCGAGCGCGATCGCGCCTCCGTGCGGGTTCAGCTTGTCGCTGAACGGATCGACGCCGAGCTCGCGGCAGACCGGCAGCACCTGGGCCGCGAACGCCTCGTTCAGCTCCATCACATCGACGTCGTCGATCGTCATGCCTGCCGAGGCGAGCACCTTGCGCACCGCCTCGATCGGGCCGACGCCCATGATCTCGGGCTCGACGCCCGAGACGCTCGACGCGATGATGCGCGCCCGCGGCCGGATCCCGAGCTCCGCCGCCCGGTCCGCCGACATGACGATCACGGCCGCCGCGCCGTCGTTGAGCGGGCACGAGTTTCCCGCCGTCACCTTGCCGCCCGGCTTGAACGCCGGGTCGAGGCTCTGCAGCTTCTCGAGCGTCGACGACCTGCGCGGGCCGTCGTCTGCAGCGACGCCGTCCCAGGGCGTGATCTCGCGGGCGAAGAAGCCGGAGTCCTGTGCGGCGACCGCGCGCTCCTGCGACTGCTGCGCGAACCGGTCCATGTCCTCGCGCGAGACATCCCACCGCTCGGCGACGTTCTCCGCCGTCAAGCCCATCGGGATGTAGACGTTCGCGATCGGGGCGTGGTCGCCGAACAGCGCGGGGTGGATCTCGTCCTCGCTCTTCGGATAGCCGTTGACCTGCGTGATCGACTCGACGCCGGCCGCGACGAACGCGTCACCCTCGCCCGCGCGGATCGCGTGGAACGCCATGCGGATCGTCTGGAGGCTCGAGGCGCAGAAGCGGTTGACGGTCGTGCCCGGGAACCGAGTGCGGCAGCTCTGCGAGCAGCGCGACGCGCCGGCCGAGGTTCATGCCCTGCTTCGCCTCGGGGAAGCCGCAGCCGACGATCACGTCGACGAGCTCCTCGGGCGGCAGCTCCGGCACCTTGTCGAGGGCCGAGCGCACGGCGAACGCCGCCAGGTCGTCCGGCCTCGCCTCGACGAGCGAGCCCTTGGCGGCACGGCCGATCGGCGTGCGCGCGGTCGCGACGATCACGGCTTCCGGCATCGGCGCATCTTGCCGCAAAGAGAAGGGCCGGCGCGAGCCGGCCCTTCTCGTCCACCGGTGCCGGACGCCTCAGGCGCCGCGGCCGTTGATCAGCTTGCCGATCGGCTGGAACACGTTGTTCTTGTACTGGACCAGCATGACCTGCGAGATCGGGTACTGGTAGTTGCCCTTGGTGTGGATGTCCACGCCGGGCAGCAGGAACGGGTCAGCGTTCTTCAGCTTCGCCGTGAACGCCATGTTGCGCGCCGCCTTCATCAGGCCGGCCCGCGTCAGGTTCTTCCCGGCCGCCTTCAGCACCTGCACGGTCGTCCACGCCTTCGAGACGCCGTAGATGTTGAGCGGGTCGTTCGGGTTCCCCTTCGGGTCGTACTTGGCCATGATCTGGCGGTAGAGCTTCATGCCCGGTGCCTTGTTGTAGATCGGGTTCGACGGATCGAGCCCGTAGTTGACGGTGATCGTCCCGTTCGTGATCGTCGAGCCCGACTTCGTCGCGATCGTCAGGAACGGATCGGTCGCGGACACCGAGTTGGTGATCACGTTCGCCGGTGTCCAGCCGAGCTTCGTCGCGATCACATACGCCTGGATCGTCGGCGTGGGCGTCGCGAAGATCACGAACGTGTCGGCCCCGGACGCCTTCAGCTTCGCCACCTGAACGGCAGGCGGAGTCGTGGCGCTGAGGTCGTACGGCTCGGCGTCGATGATCTGCGTCTGGTGCTGCCCGCCCAGGCCGGCCTTGATCCCACGCAGGTAGTCGTTGCCGTAGTCGTCGTTCTGGTACAGGATCCCGAGCTTCGCGTTCGGGAGGTTCTTGGCGACGTACTTGCCGTAGATCGAACCTTCCGCCTCGTAGTCGGGCTGCCAGCCGATCGTCCACGGGTACGTCGTGAAGTCACGGTCGAACGTCGTTGCGCCGGTCGAGACGAAGAGCTGCGGCACCTTCATCTGGTTCAGGTACTGGCGAACCGCAGTCTGGGGCTCCGTCCCGAGTCCGCCGACGAGCGCGAACGCGTGGTCCTGCTCGACGAACTGATGCGTGACCTGGACGGTGTTCGCCGGGTTGTACCCGTCGTCCTGGTACTTGAAGATGATCTGGCGTCCGTTGACGCCGCCGTGTGCGTTGGCATACGAGAAATACGCGGCCATTCCGCCGGGGATCGGGGCGTAGCCCGACGCGGGACCGCTGAGCGGGAACGTCCCCTCGAGGAGGATCGTCTTCGCCGTAACGCCCGGCGTCGCTGACGGGGTCGCCCCGGCCGTCACGACGACGACGGCTGACGTGGCGACTGCCGTGGCGAGCAGCAGGAACGTCTTTTTCATGCGTCTTCTCTCCTTGTCGCGGGCTGACCTGGGGGGATGGTCGTGGGACCGGACTATACGGGTCCTACGACGCGAATGAGAAGCGCGGTTTCTCCGGCTCCGGAAGGCGCTCATGAGCTTCCGCGCGACCCCGGCTGCCCCTGCAGGCGCCACGTAGAGGCAGAGCAGCAGCACGAGCCCGTAGATGACGAAGCCCGAGCCCGGTGCCCGCGTGTTGATGTGGTGCACATGTGAGACCTCGGCGAGAAGGGCCGGGCCCCAGCTGATCCGGATGAACTCGACGAAGAGGGCGCCGAAGAGCATGCCCGTCAGCGATCCCGCGCCTCCGACCACGATCCCGACCAGCAGGAGGATCGAGAGGTCGATCGGGAACGTATCCGGGTTCACGTAGGTCGTGCCGATCGCGAAGAGCCCGCCGGCGATGCCGCAGAAGAAGGCCGAGATGCCGAAAGCGGCGGTCTTGACCGTCGCGGTCGAGATGCCGTTGGCCGTCGAGGCGATCTCGCTGTCGCGGACCGCGCGCAGCGAGCGCCCGAAGCGTCCGCCGACGATCCAGAACGAGAGCGGGAACATGACGAGCGCGACCGTCCAGCACACGGCGTAGAACCACACCGACGGGTTTGCGTGGAGACCGAATTCGGCGTGCAGCTGGGGCAGGTTCTTGCCGACGTTCCCGCCGGTGAAGTGGGAAAAGCGCTTGAGCAGCCCGATGAACGAGAGAGGGATCGCGAACGTCGCGAGCGCGAGGTACGGCCCGGCGAAGCGGGTCGCCGGCAGGCCGAACAAGAGGCCGAACCCGCCGGCGACCACGCCTGCGAGCGGGATCGTCCAGAGGTCGCGCCAGCCGTGGTCGACGACGAGGATCGTCGTCGTGTAGGCGCCGATCCCCATGAACGCTCCGTGGCCGAGAGAGATCTGGCCGGTGAACCCGGTGAGGATGTTGAGGCCGAGGAGCGCGATCAGGATAGAGGCCGACGAAGCCGAGCTGGAACGTGCGGTAGTGCGTGAACACCGTCGGCGCGACGACGACGGCCACGACGAGCACGGCGAATCCGATCAGGGGGCCGAAGCGCTTCAGACGCGCCTCACGACAGCCTTGCCGAGCAGCCCGGCCGGGCGCAGGAGCAGGACGATGAGGAGCACGGTCAGCGCCACGGGCAGCTCGAGCTCGGACGTCACGAAGTGGACGTACGCACCGAGCATGCTGAGGAGGACTCCGAGCGCCAGCCCGCCGACGACGGCGCCGACAGGGCTCTCCAGGCCGCCGAGCACCGCCGCAGCGAATGCGTAGATCAGGACGGCCTGCATCATATTCGGCGTCAGGAAGACGGTCGGGGCGACCATCATCCCGCTGACGGCGCCGAGTGAGGCCGCAAAGCCCCAGCCGAGCGCGAGCAGCCAGCCCGTCCGTACTCCGAGGAGCCGGCGCGGCGTCACGGTTCAGCGCGCCGGCGCGCATCGCGAGGCCCAGCTTCGTGAAGCGGAAGAAGGCGCCGAGCACGACCACGCAGCCGATCGTCACCCCGAACGTGCCGACGTCCTGCTTCGCGATGTGGACGCCGCCGATCACCCAGGACGTGGTCGGGAACGGGCTCGGGAAGAACTTGATCTCCGGAGACCAGATCCACGCGGCCAGCCCGTTCAGGATCACGAGCAGGGCGATGGTCGCCATCACGACGGTCAGCACGCTCGCTCGTTCGAGCGGCCGGATCACGACGCGCTGGATGCCGAAGCCCCCGACGAACGCGATGCCGAGCGTGAGGGCGAACGCCCACCAGTACGAGATGTCGCGGTGCTCCATCAAGGCCCACGCGATGTACGTCGTGAACATCGCCATCTCGCCCTGGGCGAAGTTGATCACCTCGGTGGCCTTGTAGATCAGCACGAGCGCGAGCGCGAGCGAGCCGTAGATCGAGCCCTGCGCGAGACCCGAGACGAGGGTCTGGAAGAACTGCTGCATCTAGTAGCCCAGGTACGCCGACCGCACGGCGTCGTTGGCCCGCAGATCGCCGGCGGCGCCGGTGAGCGTCACCGACCCGGTCTCGAGCACGTATGCGCGCGCCGCCACGCTGAGGGCGATCGCAGCGTTCTGCTCGACCACGAGCACGGCGAGCCCTTCCTTCTGGTTGAGGTCGCCGACAACGCGAAAGACCTCCCGCGTGATGAGCGGCGCGAGGCCGAGCGACGGCTCGTCGAGCATCAGGAGCCGGGGGCGCTGCAGGAAGGCCCGGGCGAGCGCGAGCATCTGCTGCTCGCCGCCCGAGAGCGTCCCTGCCTGCTGGCTGCGGCGCAACTCGAGCCACGGGAAGTACTCGAGCACCGTCTTGAAGTCGGGGCGCCCACGACGCATGTACGCGCCCATCCGCAGGTTGTCCCACACCGTCAGCTCGGCGAAGATCCCGCGCCCTTCCGGAACGTGGGCGATTCCCGCCCGCGCGACGCTCTCCGGGCCCGACCGAACCAGCTTCTTGCCGCCGATCGCGACCGTGCCGCTGCGGCGGACAGTTCCCGACACGGCACGCAGCGTGGTCGTCTTGCCGGCGCCGTTCGCTCCGAGCAGCGCGACGACCTCGCCTTCGCCGACGGTCAGAGACACGCCGTGCAGCGCAGCGATCTGCCCGTAGCGGGCAGAGACGTCGTCGAGCTCCAGCAACGGCGTCGTCAAGAGCGGTAGCTTCTCACGCGTGGTCGATGTCGAGGAGGGGATCCGCCGCGCGACCTTCTCGCTGCCATTCGGGCTCGATCATGTGCACTGCTACTTCCTTCGTGCGTCGTCCGGCGGCTGGATCCTCGTCGACACCGGACTGGGCACGCGAACGCCGGAGGAGCGTTGGCGGCCCCTGCTCGACGAGCTCGATGCACCCGTCGAGCTGATCGTCATCACGCACATGCATCCGGACCACGTCGGCGGGAGTCGCGACATCGCCGAGCTGACGGGCGCGCCCGTCGTCCAGGGCCGCGAGGACTACGAGCAGTGCGTGCACGCGTGGGGCGAGCACGACCCGCAGAGGTTCCTCGAGTACTGGGCCTCACACGGCGTCCCCGAGCATCTGGCGGCCGACCTGCTACGCGACTCCGAGCGGCTCGTCGACGCCATTCACTGGGTTCGCGACCCGCAACTCATCGATGCCGGCGACGAGCTCGACGGCTGGCGCATCGAAGTCCTCAGGGGGCACGCCGACGGCCACATCGTCCTCGTACGGGACGGCGTCCTGATCGCGGGCGACGTCATCCTGGCAGGGCATCACGCCCACGATCGGGCTCTACCCGCGCTCGCGGCCCGATCCGCTCGGCGACTACTTCGTGACGCTCGACCGGCTGCAGGAGCTCCCGCTGCGCATCGCCTACTCGGGACACAAGGATCCGGTTCTCGACCCGGCCGGGCGGGCGCGCGAGCTTCGCGCCCACCACGACGAGCGGCTCGGCGCAACCTCCGCGGCGCTCGGCACAGAGCCGCTGAACGCGTACGAGGTCTCGCTGCGAGCTCTTCCCCGGCGAGCTGCCGCCGCCGCTCCGCCGCTTTGCGACTGCCGAGACCCTGGCGCACCTCGAGCGGCTCGTCCGCGAAGGTCGCATTGTGCGGGGAGAACGCGGCTACCTCGCTTGACAGACGAGGAGCCAGCCCCGATAACCCCGGGTACGGCGGCTCGGCGATGTGATATCAGCGCCCGCCGGCGCCAAAAGTGGCCATAGGGGCCAACGTGCTGACGCTCGACGGAGCGCCGGCAGCACAACTCCCCCCGGAAGGGCCGCCCGTGAGGGTGGCCCTTCTCCCCTCGAGCCTCTAGCCCGCCGATACGATTTGGGCATGGAGCCGCTTCAGATCGGCGTTCTTGCCGTGCAGGGGAACTTTCGCGAGCACGCGGCGATGCTGCGCCGCCTCGGGGCCGTCGCCGTCGAGGTGCGGAAGCCCGAGCAGCTCGGCTCCCTCGACGGCCTCGTCATCCCGGGCGGGGAGTCGACGACGTTCGTGCGGCTCATGCGCCTCTACGGGCTCGACGAGGCGATCCGGGGCTTCGAGCGGCCCGTCTTCGGCACCTGTGCAGGGATGATCGTGCTCGATCGCGACCATCTCGGCCTGGTCGACCTCCGTGTGCGCCGGAACGCGTTCGGCCGGCAGGTTGCGTCCTTCGAGACCGACCTCGACGTGGAGGGCCTCGAGACGCCGATGCGAGGAGTCTTCATTCGCGCCCCGTGGATCGACGACGCCGGGCCTGAGGTGGAGGTGCTCGCCGAGGTCGACGGCCGCCCCGTGCTCGCCCGCGACGGGCCGGTTCCTCGTCGCCTCGTTCCATCCGGAGCTGACGGACGATACGCGGCTCCACGAGCTGTTCCTCGACTCGGTCAGGGAGGCGCAAGTTGTCCGGGCATAGCAAGTGGTCGTCGATCAAGCACAAGAAGGGCGCCGCCGACGCGAAGCGCGGCCAGCTCTTCTCGAAGCTCTCGCGGGCGATCATCGTCGCCGCGAAAGAGGGCGGCGGCGACCCGGCGAACAATCTCTCTCTGCAGAACGCGATCGAGAAGGCGAAGTCGTACTCGATGCCGCGGGACAACATCGACCGTGCGATCGCCAAGGGCTCCGGCGCCGACGCAGATGCGGACGCGTTCGAGACGATCGTCTACGAGGGCTACGGCCCCGAGGGTGTCGCCGTGATCGTCGAGGCGTTGACCGACAACCGGAACCGGACGGCCGCCGACGTGCGCCACCTGTTCGCCAAGAACGGCGGCAACCTCGGCGCCACCGGAGCCGTCGCCTGGCAGTTCGAGCGTCGCGGCGTCGTCGTCGTCGACTCGACCGGCGTCGACGAGGAGGAGTTGCTGCTCGTGGCCGCCGACGGTGGGGCCGACGACGTCGAGCAGGACGGCTCCGTCTTCCAGGTCCTCTCGACGCCCGAGCACCTCTCGGCCGTCCGAACGGCGATCGAGACGGCCGGGATGACGGTCGACTCGGCCGAGCTGCAGCTGCTCCCGAAGACGACGGTCGCGGTCGACGACGAGGCGAAGGCGCGGCAGGTGATGCGCCTGATCGACGCGCTCGAGGAGAACGACGACGTGCAGGACGTCTACGCGAACTTCGACATCCCCGAGAACGTCCTCGAAGCCGTCCTGGCGTAGCGCAGGAACGTCCGGGAGGGCGCCTAACGTACCTTCGTGAAGGTCCTCGGTATCGACCCAGGGACGGCTGCATGCGGGTACGGAATCGTCCACGAAAGCGGCGGGCGCCTCAGGGCCACGTGCCACGGGTGGTGGCGCACGTCGGCTCGAGAGCGGCCGGAAGCACGGCTGCTCACGATCTTCACGGGCGTCCAACAGCTGATCGCGGACCACGCACCGGATGCCGTCGCCCTGGAGGAATCGTTCGTCGGCGCCGACGCCCGCATCGCACTCTCCGTCGGCCAGGCCCGGGGAGTCGTGCTCGTCGCCGCGTCGTCCGCCGGCGTCGCGTGCGCTGAATACGCGCCCGCCTCCGTCAAGCAGGCGGTCTGCGGCTACGGCCGCGCCGACAAGGAACAGGTCGGGAAGATGGTGCGCGCGATCCTCGCGCTCGACGCGGTGCCGACCCCGAATCACGCCGCCGACGCCCTCGCCGTGGCGATCTGCCACGCCCTCGCGCCGCCACTCCTTCGCCTCGCCGGCTGAAGGAATCGGGACCGCCGCGACCAAACGTGCGGTTCTGGACCAGATTCTGATCGCTCGCTCGGGAGGTGAGGGAAGTGAAGCTCTGGCAGAAGTACCTGGCGGAGGGGTTCGGCACCTTCGTCCTCGTCTTCGGGGGAACGACGGCCATCGTCGCCGCGATCCGGACGGATCAGCCGGTGCTGCTCGCCGTGCCGTTCGCTTTCGGCCTGGCGCTGGTCGGCGGCCTCTACGCGTTCGGCGAGGTGTCGGGGGGTCATTTCAATCCGGCGGTCTCGCTGGCGATGTTCCTCGACGGGCGCCTCGGCGCCTTCGAGCTCATCGGCTACTGGGTCTGCCAGTTCTCGGGCGCGATCCTCGCATCGCTCCTGCTGCTGCTTGCGACCTCGCAGGCAGACGTTGCCGCGACGGCGACCGTGCCTTCGACCAACGGGGCGGCGTTCGTGATGGAGGTCGCGTTCACGGCGATCTTCGTCGCCTGCATCCTGCAGGCGACGCGCAGCGGGACGTTCTCGGGGTCGGCGCTCCTGGCAATCCCGCTCACGCTCACCATGATCCAGTTCGCTGCGATCCCGTTCAGCGGGGCGTCGGTCAACCCGGCCCGCAGCCTTGCCCCGGACGTCGTCGGCAACACGTGGAACAGCCTGTGGATCTACTTCTTCGGCCCCGCGGTCGGTGCGGTGATCGCCTGGCTCGTGCACACGGTTGTCGTCAGGGGCGACACGAACCTGCGGGACGATCTGCAGCGGATCGACGCCGAGGTCGAGGTCTCCGCCGCCGAATCGGAGATGGAGTGATCCCCGTCTCACGCGTTCCTGCCTGCCGACGGGTGGGCAGGAACGTCCGTTCGGTTCCGTAACCTGAGTCCATGATCGCGCGGCTACGAGGCCGGATCGCCGGGCGGGCCGGGGCCGGCCTGATCGTCGACGTGAGCGGCGTCGGTTACCTCGTTCACGCCACGCCCTCCGTGCAGCGGCTCGGCGACGGCGAGATCACGGTCGAGATCCACACCGTCGTGCGCGAAGACGCGCTCCAGCTGTACGGCTTCGCGACCTCCGAGGAGCGCGAGCTGTTCGAGCTCCTGCTCGGTGTGTCGGGCGTCGGCCCGAAGGTCGCGCTTGCGATCCTCTCGGGGTCGAGCCCCGCCGAGCTCCGGCGCGCGATCGTCCGCGACGACTTCAAGCGCTTCCAGGCGATTCCGGGCGTCGGCCTCAAGACCGCTCAGCGGGTCGTCCTCGAGCTGAAGGCCGCCGTCGCCGACACGGCGGCTGCACCTGAGGATCTGGGCGCACGCGATGCGCTCGTCGAGCTCGGCTGGTCGCTGCTCGACGCAGAGCGGGCACTCGCAGAGGTCGACGCCGGCCTGCCGGTCGAGGAGCAGGTGCGGGCAGCGCTGCGGTGGGCGGCATGACGCAATTCCTTGCGCCGGTGCTCGCCGACCAGGACGAAGACTTCGAGCGCTCGCTGCGGCCACGGTCTCTGGCCGATTTCGTCGGTCAGGAGCGCGTCAAGCAGCAGCTCGAAATCGCACTCGAGGCCGCCAAGGCGCGCGGAGAGGCGCTCGACCACGTGCTGCTTGCAGGGCCGCCCGGGCTCGGGAAGACCTCGCTCGCGCAGATCGTGCGGAACGAGCTGGGCGTCGGGATCCGCCAGATCGCCGGCCCGGGGCTCGAGCGAAAGGACATCGCGGCGATCCTCACCTCGCTCGAGCCGCGCGACGTGCTGTTCATCGACGAGATCCATCGCATGAGCCGTGCCGCCGAGGAGATCCTCTACCCGGCCCTCGAGGACTTCCGGCTCGACATCGTGATGGGGCAGGGTCCGGCCGCACGCACGCTGACGCTGGACCTGCCGCCGTTCACGCTCGTCGGCGCGACGACGCGCACGGGCCTGCTGACGACACCGCTGCGCGACCGCTTCGGGCTGACGTTCCGGCTCGACCTGTACACCGCCGTCGAGCTCGCCGCCATCGTTCGCCGTTCGGCGCGCATCCTCGCGGTCGAGCTCGACGCCACCGCGGCCGAGTTGGTCGCCGGCCGCTCTCGCGGCACTCCACGGATCGCCAATCGCATTCTCCGCCGTATGCGCGATGTCGCCGAGGTGCGCCATGAGGGTGTCGTCACGACCGACGTCGCCGAAGAGGCGCTCGCGCTGCTCGAGGTGGACACCGTGGGCCTCGAGCGCTTCGATCGCGAGCTCTTACGGTGCGTCGTCGAGAAGTTCGGCGGCGGCCCGGTCGGCCTCTCAACCCTCGCCGTCGCCCTCGGCGAGGAGCCCGAGACGATCGAGGACGTCTACGAGCCCTACCTCCTGCAGCTCGGGTTCCTGCAGCGCACCCCCCGGGGCCGGATCGTCACCGACCTCGGGCGGGAGCACCTCGGTGCTCTACGCGAGGACGGCACGCTCTTCTAACCAGCGCTTGTTCCGACTAGGGTCGGAGCCACATGGGCGACTGCCCGACCTGCGGCGCCGATAATCCGTCCGGCGCGAAGTTCTGCAACGAGTGCGGATCCTCGCTCGCGCAGGTGTGCGCCTCCTGCGGCACGAGCAACGCGCCCGGAGCCAAGTTCTGCGGCGAGTGCGGCGCGACCTTACAGACCGACGCTACGACACAACCGCCGCCGGTTGCGGAGGCCGAGCGCCGACTTGTCTCGGTGCTCTTCGCCGACCTGGTGGGGTTCACGACCGCCTCGGAGACGCGCGACGCAGAGGAGACCCGCGAGCTTCTCTCCAGCTACTTCGACCTTGCACGGACGCTGATCGGACGGCACGGCGGCACGATCGAGAAGTTCATCGGGGACGCCGTGATGGCGGTGTGGGGCACCCCGGTCGCGACCGAGGACGACGCCGAGCGCGCCGTCCGCGTCGCCCTCGAGCTCGTCGAGGCGATCCCGGAGCTCGGGCCGAACATCCAGGCGCGCGTCGGGGTGCTGACGGGCGAGGCTGTCGTGACAATCGGCGCCGAGGGGCAGGGGATGGTGGCGGGCGATCTCGTCAACACGGCGGCACGGATTCAGACGGCGGCAGAGCCGGGCACGGTGCTGGTCGGCGAGGTGACGCGGCGCACGACCGAGCAGGCGATCGCGTACGCAGATGCGGGCGCTCACGAGCTGAAGGGCAAGCTGGAGCCGGTCCCGCTCTTCCGCGCGCTCCGCGTCGTCTCCGGCCGAGCCGGCTCGATGCGCTCCGCTGGGCTGGAGGCGCCGTTCGTCGGCCGGGACCGCGAGCTGAAGCTGATCAAGGACATGTTCCACGGGGCGGCCGAGAACGGAAGCGCGCACCTCGTCTCGGTGACGGGCATCGCCGGGATCGGCAAGTCGCGGCTGGCGTGGGAGTTCTACAAGTACTTCGACGGGATCGTCGAGAGCGTCTACTGGCACCGGGGCCGCTGCCTGCCTTACGGCGAGGGCGTCGCGTACTGGGCGCTCGCAGACATGGTGCGCATGCGCTGTCTGATCGGCGAGGACGAGGCGCCGGAATCGGCCAGGGGCAAGCTCGCGTCAGCACTCGCCGAGCACATCCTTGACCCCGAGGAGCGGGAATTCGTGGCGCCACGGGTTGCGCATCTCCTCGGCCTGGACGAGGGAGCGGTCGGGGACCGCCAGGATCTGTTCGCGGCGTGGCGACTCTTCTTCGAGCGGCTCGCAGACGTCTACCCGACGGTGCTCGCATTCGAGGACATGCAGTGGGCGGACGCGTCGCTCCTCGATTTCGTCGAGTACCTGCTCGAGTGGTCCCGCGACTCGCCGCTGTACGTGATCACGCTGGCGCGGCCAGAGCTGCAGGAGAAGCGGCCGAGCTGGGGCGCGGGCCAGCGCAACTTCACGTCGCTCTACCTCGAGCCTCTGTCGGGTCAAGCGATGGGCGACCTGCTCGAGGGGCTGGTACCCGGGCTTCCGGACGAGCTCCGCGCACGGATCCTCGAGCGTGCGCAGGGGGTTCCGCTCTACGCGGTCGAGACGGTGCGGATGCTGCTCGACCGCGGGCTGCTCGTCCGGGAAGGGCCCGTGTATCGCCCAACGGGCGAGATCGAGACACTTGCGGTCCCCGAGACCCTGCACGCGCTGATCGCAGCCCGGCTCGACGGCGTCTCGCCCGAGGAACGGCGGCTGCTGCAGGACGGCGCGGTGCTCGGGAAGACGTTCACGGTCGCCGCCCTCGCCGCCCTCGCCGACTCGGCGCCGGCCGACCTCGAGGCGCTGCTCGCCGGCCTCGTACGGAAGGAGGTGCTCGGCGTCCAGTCCGATCCGCGCTCGCCCGAGCGCGGGCAGTACGGGTTCCTGCAGGACCTGGTTCGACACGTCGCGTATGAGACGCTCTCGAAGCGGGAGCGGAAGTCCCGCCATCTGGCCGCCGCTTCGCATCTGCGGCAGGCCTTCCCGGACGAGGACGAGGTGGCCGAGGTCCTGGCCGCCCACTACCTGGCGGCCGTCGAGGCGGCACCGGGCGCCGATGATGCCGCCGCGAGCCGGGCCCAGGCAGGAGAGATGCTCACGCGGGCGGGCGAACGCGCCTCGTCTCTAGGCGCGCTGGACGAGGGGCGCCGGTACTACGACCAGGCGGCCGCTCTGGCCGAGGAAACACTCGTGGAGGCGGGGCTGCTCGAGCTTGCCGGCGGGCTCGCCCAACGAGCGAACCAGCCCGCCGAGGCGCGGGAGCGTCTCGAACGCGCGCATTCCCTGAACCTGCAGGGAGGGGACGCGAAGGCGGCCGCGCGGGTGAACGCAGCGCTTGCCGAAGTCGATTTCGTCGGCGGCGCCTACGACGCCGCGCTCGTTCGACTCGAGCAGGTGACGGCGGAGCTCGAGCGGGCCGGGGCGCTTGTCGAGCTCGCCGGGGCGCTCGCCCTGTTCGGCCGGGTCAACGCGATCCGCGGACACGGCGAGACGGCGGCGGCTGCGACCGATCGAGCGCTGGCCCTCGCCGAGCACCTACTGCTACCGGACGTCTTCGTCGAGGCCCTGACGACCAGGGCAGTCGTGCTGTTGAACGGGGGACGGCTGGCTGAAGCACGCATCCTGCTCGAGGCCGCGGCAGAACGCGCGCGAGCCGAGCAGCTCTACGGAAGCGCACTCAGAGCGGACAACAATCTCGCGACCGTGCTGCAGGCGGCCGACCGTTACACCGAGGTGATGGAGGCCGTCGACCGCGGCATCGCGCTGGCGCGGAGGCGCGGGGAGCGGCGCTTGGAGTCGGTCCTCCGGACTGGAAACATCGTCGTACTGTTCATGCTCGGCCGCTGGGACGAAGCTTGCGCTTCGGGGCGTGACGAGGCGCCCTCCGCGGTCAGCGAGATCGCACAGCTTGGCCTCCTCGACCTCGCCAAGATCGCCTGCGAGCGGGGCGATCTGGACGAGGCTCGCCGGGTGATCAGCGACGGCCCGCGGTTCGAGACGTCCGAGAACCCGCAGTCTCGGGCCGGGTTCGCGGCGGTCAGCGCCCGGGTGCTGCGCGCCGAGGGTGATCACGCCGGGGCGCTCGCCGCGGCCCGCCGCGGCCTCGCACTTCGTGAAGAGCTCTCGATGGTGGACATCGCCGTCAAGGAGTCGTTCGTCGAGGCTGTGGAGTCGTCGCTTGCGCTCGGAGATCTCGAGCTGGCAGACGAGCTCCTGCTGCTGTCGGCGTCGCTCGACCCGGGCGACCTGACGCCGTTCCTCCAGGCGAGCGCGGACCGACTCAGGGCGCGGCTGCACGCGGCACGTGGCTCGGAGGACGGGGTCGAGGACGGATTCCGCTCGGCCGGCGCGCTCTTGCGGGAGTTCGGCATCGTGTTTCACGCGGCGGTTGCGGAGCTCGAGCACGCCGAGTGGCTGGTCGCTCAGGGACGGGCGGACGAGGCGGGGGCGCTTGTCTCTGCGGCGCTCGAGACGTTTGCCCGGCTCGAGGCAAGGCCATGGCTCCAGCGTGCGCGCCGCGTCAGCGAGAGCGCGGCAGGCGCGGCCAGCAGCGCCATCACGTCGAACCAGACATAGCCTGCCGCAACCCCGCTCGGTGGATTGCCGTCGGGGATCCCGAGCCCCGGCAGCTCGCGCGCCCAGAGCCAGGTTCCGATCGCCGTGCCGTAGAGCTCGAGCGAGGCGACGACGAGGAAGACGCTCGCGTAGATCGCACGGTTCCTGCCGCGCCAGAGGAACACCAGCAGCAGCGGCACTCCGATCGCACCCGCCACGTCCCGGCGCGGCAGGACGGTCAGGCCGAGCAGGCCCCAGGCCGCGGCCGTCACGGCCGCCGTTGCGACGAGGGCGCGCGTATGCCGCCGGAGCGCCACGGCGAGCGAGAGCGCGGTCAGGTAGACGAGGCCGTGTGCGGGCGGCACGAAGAGCGGCAGGTTGTGCAGCCGGTAGTGGTAGACGCCCCAGATGAGGGATCCGGTCACTTCGCCCACCGTCGCGAAGCAGACGACCAGGAGCGTCTGCAAGCGCCGCTCGAAGGAGACGCGTGTCAGCGCTCCGATCAGCACGCCCCACGTGAGAACACCGAGCGCGAGCTGCTCCGGGTACGACGCGAAGTGGTCGAGCGCGAGGAGGGCGGCGAGGTACGCCGCGCCTGCTACTGCCTGAACTGCAGCTCGTGCCACGACGGCACCGGCGCGAGCTCGAGCAACGGACGCCCGCCGCCCGGATGCTGGTAGGCGAACTCGTCCTCTCCGTCGTCCCACACGACCTCGAGGGCGCCCCGCTTGACCTGGTGATCGAGCCAGGCGCCGCGGAAGATGAGCTTGCGCAGCCAGTAGACGAGCGACTCGCCACCCACGAGCGAAACGCGCTCCCAGTTCCGCATCAGATACCGGCCGAGGCGCGATGCCGGCTCGTCGATCGCACCCTGCGCCGCCAGCGCGACGAGGTCGGTCACAGCCTCGTCGTCGAGCTCCGGCGAGGAGACCACGCCGAGCTTGACGGCGGCCGCGACGACGCGGCCTTCGAAGTCGGTGGCCCCGAACGAGAACCGGTAGCCCAGGAACTCGACGACGTAGTCGTCGCCCGAGGTGTAGTTCGCGTCGGGTGCCGGCGATGCGTCAGGCACGCTTCCCATCGTAATGGAGCTGGTTGTCGCCTCCGGGCTCTCGAGGTACGTGATTCTCCTGCCGGCGTTCATCGTCGGCGGCGGGCTGGTGCTCGCCGTTCTGATCCTCCTCGGCCGAGCCTTCGTCGAGACCGTTCGAGAGGCGAGCCACCCGCGGCTGATCGCCGCGGGGCTCGTCGCGCTCGTCGGAGCGGTCGTCCTGCTGACCTACCTGGGCGTCGAGCTCCCGAAGGAGTAGTTAGAGGATCACGACGGGCGTGCCGACGCTGACGTGCTCGAACAGCCACTCCGCCTCCGGCACCTGCATCCTGACGCAGCCGTGCGAGGCGCTGTAGCCGATGGACGCCGGCGCATCGGTGCCGTGGATGCCGACCCCGGGTGCGTTCAGCCCCATCCAGCGCGTCCCGAGCGGGTTCGACGGCCCCGGCGGCACGGGTTTCAGGCCCCGTGCCCACTCGTCCTGCACCGGCGGGTACCACCATGGGTTGCGCTGCATGTCGACGATTCGCCACAGGCCGGCCGGCGTGGGGTAGATCGCCTGGCCGGTCGCAACCGCGAACGTCCGGACCAGCGACCTGCCGTCGAAGAGGCGCAGGGTGTTCGTCGCCCTCGTGATCACGATCACCGGACCGAACGTGTCGGCCGTGCGCGTCGGCGCGACCGGGTGCGTAAGCAGCGTCAAGGGCGCGCGCGTGTTGGTCGCGATCACCTGTGCGAGCGCACCGGCCATCGTTCGCCGGTCGACCGCGAGACCTGCCTGCGCCGGCGAGAACGTCGGCCCGCTCGAGGTTGCGCCGATCACGGCCGCATCGACGGCCGCGCGGTCATACCGATGGGCAAGCTTGCTCACGGCGCCCGCGATCTTCGACTGCGATGCATGCGCCGGTAGTGCGATCCGGCTCGATGGAGTCGCTGCGAGCGCGGCGGTGACGGCATCGTCGATACTCGGCCCGGCGCCGAGGGCCTCGGGCGTGAGGAGCGTGGTCTGCCCGCGGTAGGAGACGCGCACAGAGCGTCTGAACGCGGCCTCGACGTGCGCGCGAGCCGGTTCGGCACTGAGCCCTCCGACCGCGATTCCGCCGACGCGAACGCCCATGGGAATCGACCGCGTGGGCGTCGAAGCGGGCGCGGCCGCGCAGGCCAGGCCGGCTGCCACGGCGATTACGGCGAGCGTTCGAAGAACGCGGAGCACGGGTCGGCAATTAGATCACGTTTCTCACGGGATTTCGAGGGGATTTCCCGCGGATCCGTCCGACGCCGGCCGTACCCTCGACAGCCCGATGGCGACCGGTACCTGGCAGCTCGAACCCTGTTCGTACGGCGAGGTCGTCCGGCTGGCGGAGGCGCTCGAGCTCGACGAGGTGACTGCGTCGGTCCTGGTCCGGCGCGGGCTTACGGACGCTTCCGACGCGCGCAGCTTCCTCGCGGGCGCTCTTCCGGGCCACGACCCGTTCGCACTCGGCGACATGACCCAGGCCGTCGAATCGATCGCCGCCGCCGTCGCTGCGGGCTCGCGCATCTGCGTCCACGGCGACTACGACGCCGACGGGATCTGCGCCACCGCGCTGGCCGTCCTGCTCCTCCGGGAGCTTGGCGCCGACGTCACGTGGCACCTGCCGTCGCGGTTCGAAGAGGGCTACGGCCTGAACGCGCAGACGATCACCAGGCTCGCCGAGGAGGGCGTCTCACTGGTCGTGACCGTCGACTGCGGCATCACGGCCGTCGAGGAGGTCGAGCTGGCAGCCTCGCTCGGGCTGTCCGTGGTCGTGACCGACCACCACCGGCCCGGCGAGGCGTTTCCCGCCTGCCCCGTCGTGGCGACCCTCAAGGGCGACTATCCGTTCGCAGGTCTCTGCGGGACGGGAGTCGTCTGGAAGCTCGCCGAGGCGCTGCTCGGCCAAGCGCATCCGTTCCTCGAGCGCCACCTCGACATCGTGGCCCTGGCGACCGTCGCCGACGTCGTCCCGCTCGTCGACGAGAACCGGGCGCTCGCGCTGCTCGGGCTGCGTCGCCTCGCGCAGACGCAGAAGCCCGGGCTGCGCGCGCTCATGAAGGTGGCGGGCGTCGACGCCGGGGCGCTCGACGAATCTTCGATCGGCTTTCGCCTTGCTCCGCGCATCAACGCGTCGGGACGCCTGGGCCGGCCGGAGTCGGCACTCGCGCTGCTCCTGACCGAGTCGACCGACGGAGGCGAAGGCGCTCGCGGAGGAGCTCGAGACGCTGAATCGCGAGCGTCAGGCGATCGAGGAGCGAATCTGCCGTGAGGCGATCGACGAGATCGAGTCGTGGCCCGAGTCGCGCCGCGGGCGCCGCGGGTACGTCGTCGCCGGCGAAGGCTGGCACGAGGGTGTGATCGGGATCGTCGCCTCGAGGCTCGTCGAGCGGTACAACCGGCCCGTCGTGATCGTCGCGGGCGCCGACGGCGACTGGAAGGGCTCAGGGCGCTCCGTCGCCGCATTCGACCTGCATGCCGGGCTCTCTGCCTGCTCGGGTCATCTCCAGCGCTTCGGCGGCCACCGCGCCGCGGCGGGGCTCACGGTCGAGGCGGCGCGGGTCGAGACGTTCGCTGCGGCGTTCGCCGCGCACTGCGACGAGGTGCTCGCCGAGGAGGACCTGGAGCCGCTGACGCGTGTCGACGCCGTCGTGCCCGGCCGCAAGCTGAATCTGGGACTCGCAGCCGAGCTCGGGCGGCTCGCGCCGTTCGGCATCGGCAATCCGGGTGTAGTCCTGCTCGTGGACGGCTGCGAGCTGACCGACCTCGGCACGGTCGGAGACGGCAAGCATCTCCGGTTTCGGGTCCGTCAGCACGGGCGGGACGCAGGGTCGGCGATCGCGTTCGGCTTTGGCAGGCAACTCGAACGCATGAGCCGCCCTGGGCGGTACGACGTTGCGTTCCGCTTGCAGGAGAACCGCTGGAACGGCACCGTCGCGCCGCAACTGGTCGTCAGGCGGGTCTTCGACGCTGCCGACGGTTTCGACGAGCTCCGCGACTGGCTCGCCGAGCAGTGGCGAGGAGGCGAGCAGACGTGGACGCCCGATGCGCGCTCGATCTTCTCGGAGCTCGAGCTGGACGAGGGCGCCAGACGGAGCCTGTTGGAGTCACCGACGTTCCGGGCGCTGCTCGAGCGGCCGCCGGCGTTCGCCGCCGCTGCTTGATCGAAGATCGGAACCATGCCGGGTGTGCGGCGGTTCCTAGACTCGAGCCATGGCTACCACCACGCAGTTCGAGACGGCGCAGATCGACGACCTGACGCGCGACGGCGGCTGGGCGCCGCTCCGCCGGCAATTCGACGTCAGGGCTTTCGGCATCAACGCCTGGACGGCCGACGAGGCGGGCAAGACGGTGATCGGCGAGCACGACGAGGAGCGGTCAGGGCAGGAGGAGCTCTATCTCGTGCTCTCGGGGAAGGCGACCTTCACCGTCGACGGCGCCGACGTCGAGGCGGCGCCGGGCACCGTCGTCTTCGTGCGCGATCCGGCCGCGAAGCGCGCCGCGGTGGCGGACGAGCCGGGAACGACGATCCTCGCGGTCGGCGGCACGCCGGGCGAGGAGTACCGCCTGCGCGCCTGGGAGCCGAATGCGGAGATCTTCCCGCTCTTCGGCGCGGGCGAGGTCGCGGAGGCGAAGCGCCGGCTCGAGGAGGAGCTCGGCCGGTACGAGGGCAACGAGCTGCTGGTCTACAACCTCGCCTGCGCGGAGGTGCGCCTCGGCGAGCCCGACCAGGCCCTCGAGCACCTGCGGGAGGCGATCGCCGAGCGTGCGTCGTTCGCGGAGCTGGCGCGCAAGGACGACGACTTCGCCTCCCTGCGCGGAGACGCGCGATTCGAGGAGATCGTGGGGGCTACACCCGGCTGATCGCGGCTCGGCTCCGGCGCCTTCTCGGCGGGCGGTTCGAGACCGCTTGCAGCTCGCCGAGGAGGCGCGCAACCTGCGCGACTTTCCGGGCATGTCGTCTGCGTGCGAACATGGGTTGACGAGATTCATCGGCACGCCGCGGTCTCCTGCTAAGGCCCCCAGGCGAGGGATTTTCGAGGAACCGACCCCGGTACACTGGGTGAGTGGCGGTACTCGAACGACATCACGATCTCGTCGAAGAGCTGATCGCCGAGGTCGAGGCGTACAAGCCCGACGTCGACCGCGATCTGCTCGCCCGCGCGTTCGACTTCGCGGCCGCCGCCCACGCCGGCCAGGTGCGCCAGTCGGGCCAGGAGTTCATCTACCACCCGTGGGGTGCGGCCAAGATCCTGGCGGGGCTGCAGCTCGACGAGCCGACGCTGGCAGCAGCGCTCCTCCACGACGTGATCGAGGACACTGGGGTCGAGCCCGAGGAGCTGCAGGCCGAGTTCGGTGACGAGATCGCGAAGCTCGTCGAGGGCGTGACGAAGCTGACGCGCGTCCAGTTCCAGAGCCGTGAGCACGCCGAGGCCGAGAACTACCGGAAGCTGATCGTGGCGATGGCCGAGGACGTGCGGGTCATCCTGATCAAGCTCGCCGACCGGCTGCACAACCTGCGGACGATCGAGTATCTCGGGAAACAGAAGCAGGTGCAGAAGGCGCGCGAGTCGCTCGAGGTCTACGCGCCGCTCGCGCATCGCCTCGGTATCCATGCGCTCAAGTGGGAGCTCGAGGATCTGGCCTTCCAGACGCTCCATCCGCGCAAGTACGAGGAGATCAAGCAGATGGTCTCGGAGCGGCGCGCCGATCGCGAAGAGCACGTGCGTGAGGCGGCGGTCGTGCTGCAGAAGGAGCTCGACAAGGTCGAGATTCCGGCGGAGATCTCGGGGCGCGCGAAGCACTTCTACTCCATCTACGACAAGATGGCGAAGAAGGGTCGCGAGTTCAACGAGATCTACGACCTGACGGCGATGCGCGTGATCGTCGACCGCAGCGGCGAGGAGGGCACGCGCGACTGTTACGGCGCGCTCGGCCTCATCCATTCGCTTTGGCGGCCGATGCCGGGACGCTTCAAGGACTTCATCGCGATGCCGAAGTTCAACGCCTACCAGGCGCTGCACACGACCGTTATCGGACCTCAGGGCAGGCCGCTCGAGATTCAGGTGCGAACACGGGAGATGCACGAGACGGCGGAGTACGGCGTCGCCGCGCACTGGCTCTACAAGCGCGGCAAGGCGGGTAAGGACGTCGAGTGGGTTGCGTGGGTCAGGCAGCTCATGGACGAGGGGACGGCCGACGAGGCGGATCCGCGCGAGTTCATGAAGACGTTCCGGACCGACCTCTTCGACGAAGAGGTGCATGTCTTCACGCCGAAGGGGCAGGTGAAGACCTTGCCGGCCGGCTCGACGCCGATCGACTTCGCCTACGCCGTGCACACCGACGTCGGGCATCGCACGGTCGGCGCGAAGGTCAACGGCCGGATCGTGCCGCTCCACTACACGCTGCGGAACGGCGACTTCGTCGAGATCCTCACGTCGAGGCAGGGGCGAGGCCCGTCGCGCGACTGGATGTCGCTCGCGAAGAGCTCGCGTGCGCGGAACAAGATCCGCCAGTGGTACTCGCGCGAGACGCGGGAGGATGCCGAGCACCGTGGGCGCGAGTCGCTCGAGCAGGCGCTCAAGCAGCAGAACCTTCCGTACGCGAAGCTGCGGGGCTCCGCGACGCTCGCGCAGGTGATTCGCGACCTCGGCTTCAAGAAGGCCGAGGACTTCTACCTCGCGCTCGGCTCCGGGAAACTCCAGCCGGGGCAGATCGTCAACAAGGTCGTCCAGCGGCTCAAGACGGAGCAGGTCGCCGAGGAGGCGCCGGTCGTCACGAAGGCCCCGCGGGCGCGGGAGACGCTTTCGAGCACGGACATGGGCGTGATCGTCCCGGGTCTCACCGACGTGCTGATCCGGTTCGCGAAGTGCTGCACGCCGGTGCCGGGCGATGACATCGTCGGCTACATCTCACTCGGCAAGGGCATCACGATCCACCGTGACGACTGCCCGAACGTGCGCGCGCTGCGCCGCAGCCCCGAGCGGTTCACGGACGTCGCGTGGGACGGGGCGGTCTCGGCGAAGAGCTTCCGGGTGCAGATTGCCGTCGACTCGTGGGATCGCCCGCGGCTGCTCGAGGACGTCGCCCGGACGTTCGCCGAGCACGGCGCGAACATCGTCACGTACGGCGGCGTCGTCGAGGATCAGCTCGCGAAGAACCGGTACACGGCCGAGGTCGGCGACCTGAAGAGCCTGCGCACGCTCCTCACGTCGCTGCGTAACCTCGACGCCGTCTTCGACGCGTACCGCGTCACGCCGAGCTAGCGGCTCGTCCGTCCGATCACTCGAACGAGTGATCGCGCCGACTGTGAGGGGGGTACCTCGATCGAGGGATGGCGCTGCGAACCGGGCTGACCTAGAACGTGGGCGGGGGAGCGGCAAGTCGGCGGCGCCGCCCGTTCGGCCGGGAGAGGGCCGGCGGGCGGCGCGCCACCCTTCACGCCGGCGCGTCGAACGAGGCGATCTTCTCGCGGAAGAGGTCGGGGACCGGTACCGCTCGCCGCTCGTCGAGTGCGATGCAGACGAGCGTCGCGGCCGACGTCGCCACCAGGGTGTCGGTCCCGTCCTCGTCGATCCGGTAGGCGGCGTGGTCATAGGTGATGCTCGTCGTCCCGATCTTCGCGACGCGCACGAATACCTCGAGGAGGTCGTCGAAGCGGGCGGCGGCGAGGTACTCGACGGTCGTCGCGCGCATCGCGAAGTCGACGCCGTCGAGCGTGACGCGGCCGAGGTGACGGTGGTACTCGGTGCGCGCGAGGTCGAAGTACGGCAGATAGCGGCCGTAGTAGACGACCCCCTGCGCGTCGGTCTCGGAGAACCCAACCCGCGTGTACGCCGCGTACCGAAACGGCGGCCTGCGGTCACTCGGGTGCCCAAGCTCGATCACGGCCGCGATCCTAACCCGGGGCCGTCGGCGCGGCCCGCGAACCCCGGTGTCTGACACGGGTCTTGTCCAGAGTGCCGTTGGCCGGATGTGCAGGGAAAACGTCCGGGGCCGTTGCACTCTCGTGGCAGTTTCGTTGCACTCTTGTTGCTACGCCTGAGGGTCCGGAAAGGGACACGGCTGGTCGGGCCGCAGGACGTTCGGAGCACCGGGAGCAGGCCGAGCAGATGGGCAGATGGAGCAGGCATCCGGAGGAGGCGGCGGGGGAGGTCGGGACGAAGACGGAGATGAAGCCGTCGAACGGCTGAGGCCGGGCCGGCTATTCGCGGATGACCGCGAGGACCTCGTTGCGCCTGCGCTCCATCTCCTCCTCGGAGCGGGCCTCGAGGTTCAGCCGCAGGAGCGGCTCTGTGTTCGACGGGCGGACGTTGAAGTGCCAGGTGTCGCTCACGACCGAGAGGCCGTCGAGGTGCGAGACCTTCCCCTCGGGCCCGAAGCGCTCTTCGAGCTCCGCGAGCTTCGACGGGACGTCGGCGACCGGCGTGTTGATCTCGCCGGTGATGAAGTAGCGGTCGCGGAACGGCCGCAGCACGTCGCTCAGCTTGCCGCGGCGCGAGACCAGTTCGCACATAAGCAGGAACGGGATCGTCCCGGAGTCCGCCTGCGAGAAATCGCGGAAGTAGTAGTGCGCCGAGACCTCCCCGGCGAAGACCGCGTCGATCTCCCGCATGCGCTGCTTGATGAACGCGTGACCCACACGGTTGATGAACGCCTCGCCTCCGGCGCCCTCGATCGCCTCGGGAACCGCCCACGACGCACGCACGTCGTAGATCACCCTGCCGCCCGGCGACTTGGCGAGAATCGTCTCGGCGAAGAGCGCGGTGATGAAGTCGCCGGGCACGAACTCGCCGGTGTCGTCGACGAAGAAGCAGCGGTCGGCGTCGCCGTCGAACGCGACTCCGAAGTCGGCGCGCTCAGCGCGCGTCTTCGCGATGATGAACTCGCGGTTCTCCGGTAGCAGCGGGTTCGGCTCATGGTTCGGAAACGACCCGTCAGGCTCGAAGTAGCACCTGACGACGTCGAGTATCGGCAGCCGATCGAGAACCGGCGGCAGCATCGCTCCCGCCATGCCGTTCGCAGCGTCGATCACCACATGCAGCGGCCGGAGCGCCGAGACGTCGACGAAGCTGAGCACACGGTCGACGAAACGCGACCAGATGTCCTCGGCGCGAATCTCGCCACGCTCGGCCGTGCGCCAGTCGCCCTGCACGGCGCGGTCGCGCACATCGAGGAGGCCCGACTCGCCGCCGACCGGCAGCGCTCCGGCGCGCACGATCTTCATGCCCGTGTACTGCTTCGGGTTGTGCGACGCCGTGACGGCGATCCCACCGTCGAGACCGAGCTCACCGACCGCGAAATAGACCATCTCGGTGCCGACGAGCCCGAGGTCGAGCACCCCAGCTCCGCCGTCCGCGGCCCCCTCACGTACGGCCGCGGCCATCGACGGCGACGACACGCGCATGTCGTGTCCGACGGCGACCCGCCCGGGCTGGAACTGGTCGACGAACGCGCGCCCGATGCGATACGCACCGTCCTCGTCGAGCTCCGCCTGGTAGAGGCCGCGGACGTCGTACGCCTTGAAGGCCAATGGGTCGAGCACGCGTCCAACCTTACAAAGCCGGGCTCAGGCGCCGAGGATCTCGCGAATCACGTCCGTCGACTCGGGCGTGGGCGACTCGGAGATGACCGTCGCCGGACGGTCGAATGCAGCGAGCGCCTCGTGCAGAGGCTCGGCTCGCAGGGTTCCCTCGCCATAGGGCAGGTGCTTCGTCTCGTTGCGGTTCGCGAACTGGATGTCGGAGAAATGGATGTGGAACGGCGCGCCCGGCTCGATCACGGCGTCCGCTTTCGTGAGTGCCTCGACGAAGGGCTCGACGGTCGTGAAGGCGCCGTCGGACGTCGCGTGCATGTGCGCGAAGTCGACGACCGGCCGGACCCAGCCGAGCCGCGAGGAGATCTCGACGACGTCGTCGATCGAGCCGAGATCGCGCACCCGGCCCATCACCTCGATCCCGAACGGCACCGCGCGATCCTTCGACTCGAGGCGCTCACGCAGCTCGCCGAGCTGCTCGACGACGGAGTCGATCGCCTCCTCACGCGTCCGCTGGAGCAGGAAGCCGGGGTGGAACACGACCACCTCGGCGCCCGCGGCCTTGGCGATCCCGGCCGAGTGGTCGAGCATCCCGACGGCCATATTGAGCTTCTTGCCACGTTCGGCGTGCCCCATGAAGCCGGCGATCGGCGCGTGCACGGACAGAGCGATGTCGCGTTCGCGCGCCAGCTCCCCGAACCGTGCTGCGAAGTCGTAGTCCATCCAGAACCGGCCTTCGAAGTCGATCTCGCAGGCCGACAGCCCACGCTCGAGCAGGGCGGCGACGGCCGCGTCCGGCGATTCCCGCGAGGGCACCCGCGCCGGGCCGTAGTGCAGTCTGCGAGCCATTCCGCCGAGACTACCGCTGTCCGTCCGGTCGGCTTCCTACCCTGGGACTCATGCGCGAACAGCCCTCTCGTATCGATCTGCTCGAGCTCGACATCGACCTCCGCCTCGCCGATCTCTGGCGCGAGGCCGCCGGCATCACCGACTGGTCGCTCGACGTCGTCGCCGCGTTCATGCGCGCCGCCTACGGCAAGGGCTACTGCGACGCACTGACCGAAGACTCACCGGGCGCCCTCTGTGCCGACCACGGGTACCGCGTACCCGGCCGGAAACACCAGCACGCCTAGATAGAATCCAGCCGTGCCCGGTCGGAGTCCCGCACGGCTCGTGATTGCCTTGTCCGTCGCGGCCGTGTTGGCGGTCTTTCTCGTCTACACCGCCGTCGCCGGCAACTCGACGCCGCAGCTGACGCCGAGCCAGCTCGCAGGGCACGTCGGCAAGGTCTCCGCCGTCGGCGCCGTCGTCGGGCCGCTCCGAGGCGACTCGCACGCGCCCGGTGGTCTTCGATTCGGCCTCAAGAACATCCAGGGTAAGAGCGGCGTCGTGCCGGTCGTCTACCACGGCGACAATCCGCCGCCGCTCTTCGCCGTCGGACGGCACGTCGTCGTCGGCGGCACGTATGCGAGCGGACGCCTCGTCGGGAACGACATCCTCACGAAGTGCCCGTCGAAGTACGAGGCCGCAAAGCCGAGCGCGTAATCGATGGCTGATCTCGGCCGCGCGTCGCTCGTGGTCAGCCTCGGGCTGTTGGTCTATGCGCTCGTCGCCGGCGGATACGCCGCAGCCTCGAACAAGCGCCGGCTCGCAGCATCGGCGCGCAACGCGCTGATCTGCTCGTTCGTCTCGACGGCGGTCGCCGCCGTCGTCCTTGCGAGCGCGCTCGTCCGCCACGACTTCTCGTTCACGTACGTCGCCGAGCACACGAATCGCACGCTGCCGAGCGCGTACTCGCTGAGCGCCTTCTGGGGCGGGCAGGAGGGATCGCTGCTGCTCTGGCTCTTCGTGCTCACCGGCTTCGGCGCGCTGTCGGTGATCGTCAACCGGCGGCTGCTGCGCGACCTCGTCGCCTGGGTCGTCCCGGTGCTCGCCGGCATCGGGACCTTCTTCGCCTTCGTGCTCGTGGCGGTTGCCAGCCCGTTCGACACGCAGACCGCGCCGGTCGACGGGGCCGGGCTCACGCCGAGCCTGCAGAACCCGTACATGGTCGCGCACCCGCCGCTTCTGTACCTGGGGTACGTCGGTCTCTCGATCCCGTTCGCGTTCGCGGCCGGCGCGCTCCTGTCCGGTCGCACCGACGAGCGCTGGATCGTCGCGACGCGCCGCTGGACCCTCGCGGCCTGGACGTTCCTCGGCTTCGGCCAGCTGCTCGGCGCCCACTGGGCGTACGTCGAGGTGGGGTGGGGCGGCTACTACGCGTGGGACCCGGTCGAGAACGCCGCCCTGATGCCGTGGCTCGCCGCAACGGCGTTCCTGCACAGCGTCATGGTCCAGGAGCGGAAGGGCATGCTGAAGATCTGGAACATGGTGCTCGTCGCACTCGCGTTCGAGCTCTCGGTCTTCGGGACGTTCCTGACGCGCTCCGGCGTCGTCAACTCGATCCACTCGTTCGCGAAGAGCCCGATCGGAGGCTGGTTTCTCGCGTTCGTCGTCATCTCGTCGCTGTTCTCGGTCGGCCTGATCCTGTACCGGCTGCCCCTGTTGCGGGCGCGCACGAAGCTCGAGTCCGCGCTCTCGCGCGAGGCGACGTTCCTCTACAACAACCTGCTGCTCGTCGCGCTGTGCCTGACCATTCTCTGGGGCGTGCTGTTCCCGATCCTCACGGAGCTCGTCAAGGGCGAGTCGCGGACGATCGGGCGGCCGTACTTCGACTTCTTCCTGCGCGTGTTCGGGTTGCCACTGCTGTTGCTGATGGGCATCGGGCCGCTGATCGCCTGGCGTCGAACGAGCTTCCGCGCGCTCGCCCGTCTGATCGCGTGGCCGGCTGCCGCCGCCGTGGTTGCGGGGGTGGTGCTGGTGCTGGCCGGCGCCGGCTCGTCGAAGCCCGGCCTGATCGCGTACACGTTCTCGGCGTTCGTGCTCGGGACGATCGGCGTCGAGCTCGTCCGCGGGACCCGGGCGACCGGCTCGCTGTTCGCGCTGGTCGCACGCAATCGGCGACGGTACGGCGGCTACATCGTCCACGCCGCAATCGTGCTGCTCGCGATCGGGATCGCCGGCTCGAGTGCGTACGGCAGCTCGACGGAGCGCCGGCTCGTGCCCGGCCAGTCGATGGCCGTCCGCGGTTACACCCTCACCTACCGCGGCATCTCCCATCCGTACAACCAGAACGCCGTCGAGACGCGCGCGGTCTTCGACGTCAGCGGTCGCTACAACGGCCAGGTGCTCTCGGGTGACAACCAGTACCGAAACCCGCCCGAGCCGTCGCGGGAGGTCGGCATCAAGACGGACTGGCTCCGCGCGCAGGATCTCTACGTGATCGCCGACGACATCAACACGAAGACGAACGTCGTCTACGTCAAGGTGCTCGTCAAGCCGCTCGTGAACCTGATCTGGGTGGCCGGTCTCGTGTTTCTCCTCGGCTCGGCGGTCGCGCTCTGGCCGGACGCGCGCGAGCAGCGCCGGCTCGTGACCAGGCTCGCTCCCGCTCGCGCGTGACGGGGCTCGCGCTGGCCGCAGGAGTGGCACTCGCCGCTCTCGTCGTCGTGCTCGTCGCGCTGCCCTTCCTCCGCGAGCCTGTGGCGTCCGACGACCGGCTCGACGCGCCGAGCGAGGCAGAAGGGGCGCGACTCGGCCTCGTCGAGGAGCGCGATCGAGCGCTTGCGGCGTTGAAGGAACTCGAGTTCGACCACCGGACCGGGAAGATCACGGACGACGACTACCGTCGCGAGCTCGGACCGCTCCGCCAAGCCGCGGCCGCGGCGTTGCGCGCCCTCCAGACGCCCGCGGAGGAGTAGTCCCTCAGCCCGGCGAACTCAGATCGACATGCGCCGAGTCGCGGCCGCATTCGTCTTGCTGCTCGCCTTCGCCACGCCGGCGCTCGGAGACGACGCCGCGAAGAAGCACAAGGTCGACACGCAGATCTCGTCGTTGCAGGCTCGGGTCGCGTCGCACCGACAGCGCGAAGCGGAGCTTCGCGGGCAGGTTGCCGGCTACACGGCTCGCATCAGGGAGCTGGAGGGACGTGTCGGTGACGTCTCGCTGCGACTCGAGACGCTCGAGGCCGACCTCTCTCTGCACCAGAGACGGCTCGGTGCACTCAACGCACTCTTCGACTTCCAGTCGCAGCGGTTCGCATTCCTCCGCGAGCAGTATGTGCGGGCTCAGACGGCGCTCGACGGTCGGCTCGTGGACATCTACGAGTCCGACCTGGCGTCGCCACTCGACATCTTCCTCGGCTCACGGAACCTGAGCGAGGCGCTCGACCAGGTTGCGTACCTGAGCGACATCGGCGTGCAGGATCAGCGCATCGCAGATCAGGTCGCGTACGCGAAGCTGCAGGTCAGGGCCGCCCGTGCGAAGACGAAGAAGGTTCGCGCCACTGTCCACAGCGAGACCGCCGTCATCGACGCGCGCACGAACCAGGCACGGGACGTGCGCGACGAGCTCATGGGAGCGCGGAACGATCTCGCCGGCTCGAGGCAGCAGAAGCTCACGGACCTCTCGCAGCTCTCTGCTCAGGACCGCGCCGACGCGGGCGAGATCGACGCCCTGCAGGCCGCGAGCGCTGCGCTGGCCGGGCGCATTCGCTCCGCGCAGGCCGGAACGTCGACCGCCCCATCGGCCGGCGGGCTCATCTGGCCGGTCTCGGGGCCGGTGACGAGCCCCTTCGGCTGGCGGTGGGGCCGCATGCACGAAGGGATCGACATCGGCGTCTCGTACGGCACCGCGATCCACGCGGCCGCCTCGGGCACCGTCATCTACTGCGGCTGGGAGTCGGGATACGGGAACCTGACCGTGATCGACCACGGCGGCAGCCTGGCGACGGCCTACGGCCACCAGAGCTCGATCGTCGCCGGCTGCGGGCGGCAGGTGGCACAGGGCGACGTGATCGGCTACGTCGGCTCGACGGGCCACTCGACCGGGCCGCACCTCCATTTCGAGGTGCGCGTCGCCGGCAACCCCGTCGACCCGCTCGGATACCTCTAGACCCCGAACGTCTGGGCGAGCAAGAGGATGTTCAGCGCGACGATCCCGGCCGCGACCACGCTTGCGGCCGCCGTCGTGATGCGCCGGTTGACGAGGGCGCCCATCAGGTCTCGGCGAGAGGTGAAGTAGACGAGCGGGACCAGCGCGAACGGGATTCCGAACGAGAGAACGACCTGCGAGAGAACGAGCGTCCGAGACGGATTGACGCCGATCGCAATCACGACGAACGCCGGGACCATCGTCACGAGTCGGCGCACCCAGACGGGAATCTGGCGTTTGACGAAGCCCTGCATCACGACCTGGCCGGAGAGCGTCCCGACAGCCGAGCTCGAGAGCCCCGAGGCGGTCAGGGCGAGCGCGAACAGCACGCTCGACGCGCCGCCGAGGATCGGCTCGAGCGTCTTGTGCGCTCCTTCGAGCGAATCGACGTGCAGGAGCCCGGTCTTGTAGAACGTCGACGCGGCCATGACGAGCATCGCGACGTTGATCAGGCCGGCGATCGACATCGCGATGACCACGTCGATCCGCGTGTAGCGAAGCAACGTGCGTGCGTCCTCGTCGCTCTCGGCCACGATTCGGTCCTGCGTCAGCGCGGAGTGGAGGTAGATGACGTGCGGCATCACGGTCGCGCCGAGGATCCCGACTGACAGGAGCAGCGCTTCGTTGCTGCCGAACTGCGGCGTTACCGCGTGCTGCAGCACCTGACCGTAGTCGGGATGGGCGAAGCCCAGCTCCGCGAGGTAGCACACCCCGATCACGCCCACGAGCACGGCGATCACAGACTCGAGCGGCCTGAATCCCCAACGCTGCAGGCCGAGGATCGCGAACGAGGCGATACCGGCGATGACCGCGGCGGGAAACAGCGGCATCCCGGTGAGGAGCTCGATCCCGATCGCGGCGCCAAGGAACTCGGCCAGGTCGGTCGCCATCGCAATCACCTCGGCCTGCACCCAGAGGAAGCGTGAGGTCCGTGCGCGGCAGGTTCTCGCGGCACACCTCGGGCAGGTTCCTCTGGGTCGCGATCCCGAGCTTGGCCGACAACGTCTGGATCAGCATGGCGAGGATGTTCGCCGCGACGATCACCCAGACGAGCCGGTAGCCGAAGCGCGAGCCGGCGGCGATGTTCGTCGCGAAGTTCCCCGGGTCGATGTAGGCGACGCACGCGATGAATGCGGGCCCGAGGAACGGCAGGATCCGGAACCGCGTCCGGTGCAGGGCCTCGTCGACCGTCCGGAGCCCGGCAGGGAGCGGCTGAACGTCGGTTGCGGCCATCGGCCTAAGTTTAGCCGGACCTAAAACTCAGCCGCTTGCCCCGTCAAGTGGGGGACAGCGGAGCCGAACGCACTACACCGTTGGAGGGTCGAGACTTGGCCCGTCTAACGGCAACAGGCTCGTCTACCCGAAGCGCCTCCGGCTCCGCTGCCTGCGACTCTCTCCAACCGCGCGGCGGCGTTGGCGACCCACGCGGCCAGGTTCGTTGGAACGTTCGTCTAGATGGAGCGGACGATCCGCAGATCCGGCAGGTTCCGGTAACGCTCTTCGAGCTCGAAGCCGTACCCGACGAAGAACTCGTCGGGGATCGTGAAGCCGACATAGCGAACCGGCAGATCGTCCACAAGGCGCCGGTACGGGCGGTCGAAGAGCGTCGCGATCTGCAGCGAGCCGGGGCTGCGGAGCGCGAGCGACCTGACGAGGTAGTGCATCGTCAGCCCCGTGTCGATGACCGCGTCGGCGAGCAGCACGTCCCGTCCCTCGATCTGGGTGTCGAGATCCTTCAGGAAGCGGATTCCCTCGTCGCCCTCGCCGTAGCCGGCGATCTCGACGAAGTCCATGGCGTGCAAGAACGGCGTTGCGCGCGACAGGTCGCAGACGAACGGGATGCACGACTTGAGCGACCCGACGAGGAGCGGCTCCCGCCCCGCGTAGTCCGCGGCGATCGCCGCTCCGATCTCCGCGACCCGTGCGCGGATCTCGGCTCCGTCGAGGAAGACGTCGCCGACGCGTTCGTCGAGCTCGGTCGCGTGTCTCTCGGCCAGGGCGTTCAGGACGCCTTCCGCAGCCCGAATCTGGCCGCGAGGCGTTGGAAGTCGCGCTCGTAGAACAGCTTCACCTTCACGTCAGGGTACTGCGCGCGCAGCTTGCGGAGCTTCCGGTTCTTCCGTGTGACGAGCGATTGCTTCATCACCGTGACCTCGAGATAGAGATCCTGGTCAGGGAGGTAGAAGTCCGGCGTGAATGCCTCGATGACCCGGCCCTCGGCGTCGCGCTCGAGCACGAACGTCCTCGGCTCGTACGCCCACGGAATCCCGTACCAATCGAGGACCTTGGCATACTCGAGCTCGGCAGGGTTCGCGAACCGCGGCGGCTCCGTACCACGATATGCCTGGAAAACAGGCGTTTCCGGCATCACTCCGACCAGGGTAGCAATCACCTCGGATGATCTAGAGTCCATCGAGGTGCCTCTGACGATCGCGCAGATCTCCGACCTGCATTGCGGATCGCCTCATTTCGTCCCGGATCTGATGGAGCGCGCGATCCTCGAGATCAACGATCTGAGCCCCGACATCGTCGTCTGCTCGGGCGATCTGACGACCTTCGGCTTCAAGGAGGAGTACGCCGCGGCGAAGCGCTACCTCGACCGAATCGCGTGCGATGCACTCGTCGTGATCCCGGGCAACCACGACTCCCGCAACGTCGGCTACATCCACTTCGAGGAACTGTTCGGCGAGCGAAACTCCGTCGTGCGCCGGCGCGGCGCGACGGTCGTCGCTGTCGACTCGACCGAGCCGGATCTCGACCACGGCCAGATCGGCAGAGGCAACTACGGCTGGATCGAACGCGAGTTCGCGCTCGAGCCGTCCGATCTGCGCGTCTTCGTCCTGCACCATCACCTGCTGCCGATTCCGGGCACGGGGCGCGAGCGGAACGTCGTCTACGACGCCGGCGACGCGATCGAGTGCCTGCAGCGCGCCCAGGTGCATCTCGTGCTCTCCGGGCACAAGCATGTCCCGTATGCGTGGAAGCTCGAGAATCTGTTCGTCGTCAACACGGGCACCGTCTCGACACTCCGCCTCCGAGGGAACACCCGACCCTGTTACAACGTGGTCGAGATCGAGGGTACGCACGTCTCGGTCTGGCGCCGCTACCCGTTCCACGGCCAGGAACGGATCATCCAGTTCGACACCTCGACGGGCGAGTACGAGAAGTACACCGGCAGGATCGAACGCGAGGTGACGACGAAACGGTGACGCGCGCGGTCGCCCTCGTCGATGGGGAGCACTACGCCCCGGTCGTCCGTGACGCGCTCGCCGCGCTTCCGTACGACTGGGTCGGCGCGATCCTCGTGGGCGGCACCGAGAAGCTGCGCGACGGCGCGGACTACGGCGTGCCGCTCGTCGATGACTTCGCGAGCGCGGAGCTCGTAGTCGATCTCTCCGACGAGCCCGTCCTCGGCCCGGCCGAGCGGTTCCGCTGGGTGTCGCGCGCGCTCGCAGCCGGGCTGCCGTACGTCGGTGCCGACTTTCGGTTCGATCCACCCGAGTTCGAGCCGTTCGAGCTCGCGTCGATCGCGGTTATCGGCACGGGCAAGCGCGTCGGGAAGACCGCGGTCACCGCTCACCTCGCCCGGCTGCTCGGGCGGGACCGCGACGTCGTCGTCGTCGCGATGGGCCGGGGCGGGCCCGCGGAGCCCGAGGTGATCGAGCACGTGCCTTCGGTCGACGACCTGGTCACCCTCGCCCGCAGCGGGCGCCATGCCGCCTCGGACCACCTCGAGATCGCGGCGCTCTGCGGTGTGCCGACGATCGGCTGTCGCCGCGCGGGCGGTGGGCTGGCGGGCGCGGTCTTCACCTCCAACGTGGCGGCGGGTGCGCGGCTCGCCGCCGAGCGCGCGCCGGACCTCGTGATCTTCGACGGCAGTGGAGCGGCGGTGCCGCCCGTCGCCGTCGACCGCCGCGTGCTCGTCGTCGGCACCGGGACGGATCCGGACGCGTACCTGAACACGTACCGCCGCCTCATCTCCGACGTCGTCGTCTCGGTGGGCTGTGACGCACCCGACGCGCTTCGCGCCGACCTGCGGCTCCGTGCGACGGAGCCACTCGAAGGGCGCGTCGCCGTCTTCACGGCAGGCGCCACGGACGCCGGTCACCTCGATGCCGAGATCGTCCACGTCTCGGCGAACCTCGCCGATCGCGGGGCGCTCCGACGCGAGCTCGCGCAAGTCGACGCAGACACCTATCTCGTCGAGGTGAAGGCCGCCGCGATCGACGTTGTCGCCGAGCATGCCGCGGCGCATGGCAAGCGGGTCGTGCTCGCCGCCAATGACGTGATCGCCGAGGGCCTCGACGACCTGCTTCTGTCACTCGTCCCGGACCGGGTCGCCACGTGAGCCAACGGAGGCACGGCGAACCGCTTCCGCTCGGTACCGCCGACCTGCCGTACTCGAAGGGCGTCATGGCGCGCGCCCTGATCGCGGCCGGGGTTCCCGCCGACCGTGCGTACACCCTCGCCCGACGGGTCGAGGTCGATCTCGCGGAACGCGGTGAGCGGACGGTCGACCTCGAGCGCCTGCGCACGATCGCCGCGGAGACGCTCGGCGACGACGAGGGAGAGCGGGCGGTCGGCCGCCTGCAGCGGCTCGCCGACCTGCAGACGCTCGACGTGCCGATCATCGTGCTGATCGGCGGCTCGACCGGCACCGGCAAGTCGACCGTCGCCGCCGAGGTGGCACACCGGCTGGGGATCACGCGCGTCGCCTCGACGGACTTCATCCGGCAGACGATGCGCGCGTTCTTCTCGCGCGAGTTCATGCCGACGATCCACTATTCGAGCTTCGAGGCCGGCGAGGGCGTCGACTCCGACGTGACCGGAGACCCAACGATCGTCGGCTTCCTCGACCAGTGCCGGCACGTCTGCGTCGGGGTCGAGGCTGCGATCGAGCGGGCGCTGCAGGAAGGCTGGTCGATGGTGCTCGAGGGCGTGCACCTCGTCCCAGGCCTGCTGCCGGCCGAGGTCGAGGGCGCCCTGATTGCGCATGTTGTCGTCGAGATCGCCGACGAAGACGTCCATCGCGTCCATTTCCACGTCCGGGACATCACGACGGGCGGGATTCGCGCGATGGACAAGTACCTGGAGAAGCTCGACGACATTCGCCGGATTCAGACGTACATCGTCGGTCGGGCCCAACGGCAGGGCGTCCCGGTGGTCGAGAACGCGAACGTCGAACGCACCATCGACCAGGTGATCGGCATCGTCATGCAGTCGGCGGAGCGGGCGCGGCAGCCGGCATGACCGAGGTCGCCGAGACTCAGCCCATGGACGAGCAGCCCGAGATCGAACGGCGGCAGTGCCTGTGCGAGACGTTCGCCCGCGTGACCGAGCGGTCTGCGCTCGCGGGCGCACGCTGGCTCGGCCGCGCCGACCAGGAGGCCGCCGAGGAAGCAGCGTTCTCCGGCGCGCGCATCGCGCTCGAGCAGCTGCCGATCAGCGGTCACGTCGTGATCGGCGGGCACGAGGAGGCAGAGCAGCTCGCGGCCGGGTCGACGATCGGCGCGGGCGGGGAGGAGTACGACCTCGCGCTCGATCCGCTCGAGGGGCGTGCCGTCGTCGCGCGCGGCGGGACGAACGCCGTCTCGATGATCGCCGCATCGCCGCGCGGCTCGATGCCGTCGCTGCCCGACATGTACATGCGGAAGATGGCCGTCGGCCCGGTCGCACGCGGCCGCATCTCGCTCGGCAGCCCCGTCGCCGACAACGTGCGGTCGATCGCGGATGCGTTCGGCCGCATGGTGAACGACGTCACGGCGATCGTCCTCGACCGGCCGCGGCACCACGATCTGATCGAGGAGATCCGCGCAGCCGGCGCCCGGATCAAGCTGATCCAGGACGGGGACGTCACGGCCTCGATCAGTGCCGCCGTTCGGGGTACGAACGACCACCTGTCGATCGGCATCGGCGGCACGCGGCAAGCCGTCCTCGCGGCGGCCGCTCTTCGGTGCCTCGGCGGGGAGCTGCAGGCGCAGTTGTGGCCCACGCGCCGCGCCGAGATCGAGGAGGCGCACGCGCACGGGATCGACGACATCGAACGGATCTTCACGATCGACGATCTGGCCGCCCAGGAGGTGATCGTCGCGGCGACCGGCGTCTCGAACGGCGACCTCCTGCGCGGTGTCCGTTTCCTCGCCGACTCCGCCCGGACACATTCCCTTGTCATGTGCACCAGGTGCAACTGGGTGCGGTTCGTCGACGGCATCCACTTCTTCGCCCGCGAGCGGCGGGAGGAAGTCCGTCTCAGCTAACGTCGTCGCATGCCCAGTCGCGAAGAGGTCGTCGAGGCGCTTCGGCAGGTCGAGGATCCCGAGCTGGGGATGGACATCGTCGAGCTCGGTCTCTTCTACGACACTGAGATCGAGGGGCCGAACGTCAAGGTGACCTACACGCTGACGTCGATGGGGTGCCCGGCCGGCCAGATGATCCAGGAGGACATCGAACGGGTCGTGCAGGAGATCCCCGGCGTCGAGTCGGTCTCGAGCGAGCTCTCGTTCGAGCCGCCGTGGACACCCGAGAAGATGTCCGACGACGCCAAGTTCATTCTCGGCTTCGGCTAGCGGTCTCCCAAGGCTCTCCAACTCCCCTCGCTGCGCTCGGTCACCTTGGTCTGACCACGGTTACGTGGTCTGACCACGAGCCGCGTCCCGCGCGGCCCGGGCCGAAGTCGTCAGTGGGCCGCAAGACCGCTTCGTTCCTGGAAATCGCCTGTGGATAAGTCACCCGTCCCGAACGCTGGTCTGACCACGGAACTGTTCAGAGCGGCCGGTGGCGACAACGCGTGAGGACGGTGCTGCCCCGCCCTCACGCGGTCGTACGTCGCTGTTGCTCAGGCGGGCCGCGCAGGCCTCGTGCTGCGTGAGGCGAACGTCGCGCCCGTGATGGTGAGCAGGATCGCCCCGGCGGCCACGAGGCCCCCGGTCACGTCGGACTGTGAGATGCCGAGGAACTGGCCCGACGAGTCCGCCGCCTCGACGGTGCCGTAGCCTCCGCTCGACGACGCGTCGGTCATCATCGCGCCCGGCAGGCCGCCCGTGTCGGTCGCCGCGGCCGTGTAGCCGCCGGCTGACGACGCGTCAGTGAGCATCGCGCCCGACGAGGTCGCGTCGGTCGCGGCCGTGTAGCCGCCGGCCGAGGACACGTCAGTGAGCATCGCGCCCGACGAGGCGGTGTCGGTCGCCGCGGCGGTGTAGCCGCCGGCCGACGACACGTCGGTGACTCCTGCGCTCGCTCCCGGCTCGGCCGGAGACGCATAACCCGCCGCCGACGAGGCGTCGGTGAGCATGGAGCCGGTCGTCGCCTCGACCGCGGTGTAGCCGGCCGCGGATGACGCGTCGGTGGTCGAGTCTGCGACCGGCGCCGCCGGCGCCGTCGACTCGACGACCGGGAACACTGCCGGCGGGACCGAGGTAACGGCGGGACCCTGATCGTTGTTCGTGGGCATCGCGTTCGCGATCGCTGCGCCGGATCCGAGTGCGCCCGTCGCGACGACTGCAAACACGAGCGCGCGTTCCCGCAGGCCGTGTGCCTCGACCTCGCCGATCGCCTGCGACAGTTCGTCGCGGTCGAACGTCAGGACGACATTGTCGCCGTTCGCTCCTTCGAGTACCCGAGCAAGCTCGTCCCGCGACCACGTCATCGCGATCACGCTCGGCTCGCCGGCGTCCTCGACGATCTGGAGCGAGAGCTCAGGGCTTCCTTCCGGATCCGTCAGGACAGCTGTGATCTCCTCGCGCGGGACGATCGCGGCGACGGCGCGTTGTGCCGGGATCTCCTTGGCGAGCTTTGCCGCACCAAGTGTTTCCACTGCCAACCTCCTCCACAGATGCGCTGCCTGGTTGCAGCAGTCACATGACGGCGATCGTCCCACCTTTCTTCCCTCGGCACAACCCGGGCACGTCGCGCCTCCACGAACTCGTGAGCGAGGCCGAAGCTCGCTAGGGGCCGGCGAGAGGGTGCTCGAGCCAGGCGTCGAGTGCCTGTCCGACCATCGCCCGTACCTCTGCGCGCGTCTCACGACTCAATTCGGCCGCCAGGGCGAGCCCGCCCGCGCCGACCAGCGCCGCACCGTAGAGCAGGAGGGCGACACGCCTGCGGACCTCGTCGGCCCCGCAGTGCGCGTACGGTTCGATCGCCTCCGCGATCACTCTGTCGAGCTCCTGCCGGAACCCCTCACCTGAGGAGTCGCGGACGAAGCCGTCTACGAGACCCTGGATCTGGGCGACAGCGACGCGGGCCGCGTGCGAGTCCGAGGAATCCGGCGTGCATGGGAGTCTGGCGTTCATGGCAGGTGGCACCTACGTCGATGAACGCGCCCGGAGGTCGCGCAATTCCCCGTGCGCCTCTCCGTCGCTCGCGGCGCTACCGGCGTTCGAGTGCGAGCCGGACGCCGAAGCCGATCAGCACGACCCCGGTGAACCGGTCCAGGGCGCGGCGCACGCGAGGGCGCCGCAGGACGGCCGCCCCGTGGCCGACGAGCGTTGCGTAGACGACCAGCCAGACAAGCGTCAAGACGCAGAAGATCAGACCGAGCGCCACCAGGGAGGCGAACGCCGGACTGCCGCTTCCGACGAACTGCGGCAGGAAGCTGGTGAAGAAGACGGCGATCTTCGGATTGCCGAGATCGGAGATCAGCCCCTGGCGGAGCGACCTCTGCCCGGAGCGTCTCGGCTGCGCCGCACCATCGGGGTTCCGGGCCCTCAGCATCTGAACGCCGATCCAGACGAGGTAGGCGGCACCGATCAGCTTCAAGACCGTGAATCCCACCTCTGAGGCCCGCAGCAGTGCTGCGATCCCGAGCGCCGCGGCGAGTGTCCAGACCGCAAGCCCGATCGACACGCCCACTGCTGCGAGGATCCCTCCACGTCGCCCGCCCACGAGCGCATTCGTCGTCACGACTGCCGTGTCGGGGCCGGGTATGACGATCAGCAGGATCGAGATCGCGAGAAAGGGTCCGAGATCGAGCGCCACGATCACACTGTACGAGCTCGGTCGAGTAAGACTCACCTTTGCATCGCTTTGACTGACGTCGCCCACTCAGAACGGATGGCCTCTTGAGCAAGGTCTTTCTCTTCGCGCTGACCGCCGCGCTGAATCCGACGCTGCTCGCCGCTACGACGGTGATGTTGCTGTTGCCCCGCCCCAAGCGCCTGCTGCTCGGCTACCTGCTCGGTGCATACACGACCGGGATCACGGTCGGCCTTGCGATCGAGTATTGGCTCCACGGGTCCAACGTGGTCAGCACGACCAAACGGACGATCAGCCCGGGTATCGACATCGTGTTGGGAGCGCTCCTGCTGCTCGTGGCAGTCGTGCTCGGGACCGGTCGCCACAGCAAGGTCACCGAACGGCGCAGCGCGAAGCACGCAGACCAGCCGAAGAAGGTGCCGCGCTGGCAGCAGACCCTGAGCAAGGGGTCGATGCGGTCGACCTTCGTGGTCGGCGTCCTGCTCAGCTTTCCCGGCGCTTCCTACCTGGCAGCTCTCACCGAGATCCACAAGCAAGGTCTCGGATGGCCGGAGGTCGTGCTGACCGTGATCGCCGTCAATCTCGTGATGCTCGTCCTGCTCGAGTTGCCGCTGCTCGCCTTCCTGCTCGCGCCCGAGTGGACGCCCGTCGCACTGGAGCGGGTGAAGGGTTGGTTGAGCCGGAACGGCCTGCGGGCCGCCGTGATCGCCGCGACCGTGATCGGCGCGGCCCTCGTCGTACGCGGGCTGATCACGCTCTCGAGCTAGATCCGGGATTCAGGTAGACGCAGGCGCACTGCGCGGTGAGCCCAGGCCGAGCGCCAGGTACTCGCGACGGGCGATGTAGAGCGCGAGCGCGTCAGGGAATGCGAAACACGATCTTGCCGAGCTGTTCCCCCGCTTCGAGCCGGTCGTGCGCCGCGCGGGCCTCGCTGAGCGGGAACACCTCGTCGATCACCGGTCGCGCCCTGCCGGATGCGACCAGGTCGTAGGCGGCTTGAAAGTCGTCGGGCGTCCCCATCGTCGAGCCGAGTATCGTCAGCTGCTTCCACCACACGCGATGCAGTGCCGCGGGCGGGTTGGGCCCCGTTGTCGCGCCGCAGACGACGATGCGGCCCTCCGGGCGCGCGGCGTCGAGTGATCGCCTCCACGTCGCCTCTCCGACGTCGTCGACGACGAGGTCCGCGCCACCCTCGGTCACGTCCTTTACGCGCGCGACGACGTCGTCGGTCTCGTGGTTGACGGTCGCGTCGGCGCCCAGCTCCCGCGCGCGCTCGAGCTTGGCGTCGCTCGAGGAGGTGACGATCACACGTGACCCGAGCGCCTTCGCGATCGACATCGCGGCTGTCGCAACGCCGCCGCCGATGCCCCAGATCAGCACCCACTCGCCGGCCACGAGCCGCGCACGCGTGACGAGCATCCGGTACGCCGTCTCGAACACGAGCGGAAACGCGGCCGCCTCCTCGAAGGAGACACCTGGCGGAATGGGGTGGACCGAGCCTCGCGGCAGCGCGATCAGCTCACAATGCGTCCCGTCCATCGTCTCGCCCACGATGTGCGTCTTGCCGTTCGAGACGATCCCGGGGTTGATGACGACCCGCTCATCCGTCCCGGCGAGCACACCCGCTCCGTCGGCACCGAGGATCCGCGGCTTCGGCACCGAAGGAAGGCCTTTCCGAATCCAGATATCGAGATGATTGAGCGAGGCTGCGCGGAGCTCTATGAGCACTTCCCCGTCCGCAGGCACCGGGTCGGGTACTTCCTCGTACCGCAGAACCTCAGGACCTCCGTCTTCATGTATGCGGATTGCCTTCATCGGGGCACAATCGTCGCATGAACACCGTCGAGGTCGTCCGCCTGGGAGAAGAGCTCGGCCTTGACGCGGTCGGAGTCGCCCCCGCAGAGGCGTATGCAGAGACGGAGCGGCACATCGTCGAGCGCCGGCACCGCGGGCTCTTTGCCGGGATGAAGTTCACGATGGCCCACCCGGAGCGTTCCTGCCATCCCGAGACACTGCTCGCGGACGCGCGCACGGTCGTCTCCGCCGCGCTCTGCTACTGGGAGGCCGAGACGCCGCTCGAGGCTGGGCAAGGACGACTTGGGCGCTACACGTGGGCCGACGGATACGCGGTGCTGCGCGAGCGGCTCGACGTGCTCGGCCGGCGCCTGGGAGGCGAGTACCGCGTGCTCGTCGATGCGAACCAGCACGTCGACCGCGAGGCCGCCGCCCGGAGCGGCGTCGGGTTCTACGGCAAGAACACGATGCTCATCACGAGGAGGCACGGCTCGTGGGTCGTCCTCGGGACGCTGATCACGACCGTCGAGCTCGACGCGACCCCACGATTCGACGCCGACTGCGGCGAGTGCCGTCTCTGCATCGACGCGTGTCCGACCGGCGCGCTCGACGAGCCGGGGACGCTGGACTCGACGAAGTGCCTCTCGTACTGGACGCAGGCTCCGGCGGCGATCCCGGAGCCGTACCGCCCGGCGCTCGGCGCGCAGGTGTACGGCTGCGACATCTGCCAGGACGTGTGCCCCTGGAACCGCGGGGTGCGGAAGCGGCGCGCCGGCCGAGAGACGGACGCGGGCCACGTCGACCTGAGGGACTGGCTCGCGCAGGACGGGGCGGAGCTCGTGGACACGTACGCTCGCCTCTATGTCCCGCGGAACGAATCTCGCTGGCTGCGCCGCAATGCGCTCGTCGCGCTCGGGAACGTCGGCGGGCCGGAGCACCTCCCGGTGCTGACGGCGATCGCGGCCGGAGACGACGAGATCGAGCGCGAGCACGCTGCCTGGGCCGTCGAGCGAATCGAGTCGCGGGCATGAGCGTCACCAGGTATCCACGCACGCTCGAATGGTGGATCTCCGTCGTGCGCCTGGCGGCGACGGCGTTCGTCGTCGCACAGGTCTCGTACTCGTCGTACAGCTCGACGGCGGACCAACAGGTCGCGTGGGAGCTCGCCGGGACCCTGGCGATCTCGAGCGTCCTGCTCTTCGCGCTCGCCGCGGGGCCGGACCGCTGGTGGGTCTCCTCGGTCTCGATGGCCTTCGACTTCGGGATCATCTCGGCGTTCGCGCTTCTGTATGCGTCCGAGCCCGGGACGCCGACGCGCCAGCTGCTTCTGCTCCCGGTCGTGCTGGGCGCCCTCCGGTTCGGGCTGCCTGGCGGTCTTGTGATGGCGGCGGCGATGGTCCCGGTCACGATCTGGTTCGAATGGCGCCGCTCCGACATCCTCTACGGCCACGGCTCCATCGCGTGGAACAACGTGATCTTCCAGGCGGGCGCCGGCCTCATCCTGGCGCTCCTGATCGGCGCGCTGATGCGGCGGATCGAGATCCAGCGGCGCAACGTCGAGCGGCGGGCCGAGGAGGCTGAAGCGCTCCGCGACGAGCTCGGGCGGCGCGCCGACCTGCTCGATGCCGCCAATCGCTGCGCACGTGCGCTGAGCTCGTCGCTCGACCTCGACGAGGCGTTCGGTGAGTTCATCCGTGAGCTGCGCGGACTCGTCCCGTTCGAGCGGATGGCGATCGTGCTGGCCGAGGAGGGCGTCGCTCGCGTGATCGCGACGGCCGGCGCGCAGGCCGACGAGGTGATGCCGCCCGGGACGGTGCTGACGCTCGACCACAGCCTGCTCGCCGATCTCCTCGCCGACGGCCAGACGATCGTGCGCGGCGATCTCGACGAACCCGAATACGCCGAGGAACCCCTTCTGCGCTCGCTCGGGATTCGCAGCCGGGTCGCCGCGCCGCTCGCGATCGGCGCGCGAACGATCGGGCTCATCTCGATCGGACGTACTGAGCCGGACGCGTTCGGCGAGCACGAGGTCGAGCTCGTCAGCCTGCTCGGTCGGCTGGTGGCCTCGGCCGTCCAGAACATCCGCGCGTATGACAGCGAGCGCCGCACCGTCGAAGAGCTACGGCGTCTGTCGGCCCTGCGCGCCGACTTCGTCTCGCTGGTCTCGCACGAGCTGCGCAGCCCGATGGCGGCGGTGATCGGCGCGTCGCGGACCCTGCAGGAACGCTGGCGCGAGCTGCGGCCGGACCAGCGTCAGGCGTTCCTCGCGTTGATCGGAGACGAGACCTCTCGCCTGGCCGCGCTGATCGCCGACGTGCTCGATACCTCTCGCATCGAGGCAGGCACCTTCAGCTTCCGCTTCGACGACGTCGACCTGGCGACGATCGTCCGCGACACGGTCGCGTCGGCGTCGATCGGCCAGGACGAGGTGCCGATCGAGGCTGACGTCGGCAGCGTCGACGTCGTTCGCGGTGACCCCGAGCGTCTCCGGCAGGTTGTCGCCAACCTCGTCGAGAACGCCGTCAAGTACTCGCCTGTCGGCACTCCCGTGAGGCTCCGGCTGGGTCAGACCGACGGGGCAGTCATCGTCGCCGTGTCCGACAGCGGCCCGGGGATCCCGGCCGAGGACCACACGCTGATCTTCGAGAAGTTCGGCCGCGCAGCCGGGGGCGGAGCGAAGCCGGGCACGGGGCTCGGGCTCTTCATCGCCCGCTCGATCGCCGAGGCGCACGGCGGCACGCTCGATGTCTCGTCGACGCCGGGACTCGGTGCGACCTTCACGCTCAGCGTGCCGGTCGGTTCCTAGTAGGCGTTGCCGACGAAGCCCGCCAGCCGGTCGAGCGCGGGCTCGAGCGGCACGGGCTCCGCGCCCTCCTCCCACCAGACTCCGTTGACCTGTAGGCCGCGCGTCCCCTTGCTGCGCTCGAGGTCGATGCGGCCGGCGATCCGGTCGCCGTGGAGGATCGGGAGCACGTAATAGCCGTACTGCCGCTTCGCCTTCGGCACGTACATCTCGAGGCGGTAGTGGAATCCGAAGAGCGCTTCGGTACGCGCGCGGTCGTGGACGAGCCGGTCGAACGGCGAGAGGAAGGCGATGCGGTCCGGGACGGGCTCGCCGGAGATCTCCGGATGCAGATGCAGCTTGCCGCGCTCCAGCCAGGCTCCGAGAGACCGGCGACGCTGCTCGAGGATCGCTCGCTCGGCTTCGCGCCAGCGGACCGACTCGGTCTCCGGATAGACGCGGTCGGCCAGATCCCAGAGACGCTGCTTCCCCCTGCGGCCGGCGACCGCGATCTCACCGTGCAGCTGGAGGATCTCGAGCATCAGCCTCACCTGGCGGGTGCCCCACCAGCGGTGCGGCTCGCCGTCGGGCAAGAGGTCGGCCTTCAGGTCGCGGGAGAGGACGGGCCCGCTCCGCTCGAGCTCGCGCAGCACGTACCGCCGGAAGCGCGCGTTCGACCGGAGGAACTCCTTCGTCCAGGCGTTCGCAGTCGAACGGCGGCGTCGCATCCGCGCCCGGACGAGCGGGAGATCCTCGATCGGCCAGATGAACGCGTTCCATTCGAAGAGGACACGGTCGTCCCAGACCAGCCGGTCGAGCTCGGCGGGATCGAAGGCCGCCAGCCTGTTGAACGGAACGAGGTGCTGCGGTGTCGCGATCGTCGCGATCGGATCCAGCTGCAGGAAGCCGAGCCTGCGCACGAGGTCGCGCAGACTCGCGGCGCTCCCGTCGAGCGCCTGTGCACGCACCGCGACGCGGCGTGCCTGGGCGAGGTCCACGGTTCCTAGGGCTTGGCGCGGGCGGGGCGGAGCTCGTTCACGAGCGCGCGTGCGCGCTGTGCGACGCGGGCGCGTAGCTCGGGCGGCTCCAGGACGATCGCCTCGCCCCGGTATGACACGACCTCGCCGACCAGCCAGTCGGCGCTTCCGACCGACTTCTCGGCGAGTGCGGACCCGTCGACCAGCGGCCGGGCGCCCTTCTCGACCTCCCACCTGGCGACGGCGGCGGAATACCAGATCCGCGCGGTCGTGGCCGTGAGCAGCATCGAAGGGTCGAAGCCTTCACGCGGCTTGAACGTCTTGCGCAGTTGCTTGGCCTTGCGCATGCGGTCGAGGCGATAGGAGCGTGGCTGGTCGCGCTCGACGTCCCAGGTGTGGACGTACCAGTGCGGGAGCCGGCGCTCGATCGAGTACGGCTCGACCGTGCGCGTGACGACTTCCTGCTCCTCGGGCTTCAGGTACTCGAGCTCGACGAGCCGGTGATCGTCGATCGCGCGCGTCAACGTGTCGACGAGCCCCTCCTCTGCGCCGATGTGCGGTGCAGGCGTCTGTGCGAGGTCGAACGCACCGAACGTCTCCTCGAGCTTCGCGCGCACGCGGTCGAGCGGCGAGTGCGCCCCGGCCGCGATCATCGGGCCGACGAACTCGAGTGCGAGCCGGATCGCGCGCGCCTCGAGCGGGGTCAGACGCGGCGGCCGTCGGAACGTGTCGCCGAACAGCTCCTTGTCGACGTGCACGGAGTCGCCCTGCAGCTCGGCGTAGACGGCGTAACAGCCGCCGCCGAAGTTGACGAGGTTGAGCAGCGAGAGGTGCTCTTCGAGCTGCTCGGCGGGAATCGAGAACCGGTCGACCAGGTCCTGCGCCGGGATCACACCTTCGCGCTCGTCGCCGCACGCGGCCAGCAGGTAGGCGAGCAGCGACTGCAGGACGCCGAACCGCTCCGGAGCGACCGGACCCGCGAAGCGCTCGCCGACCGCCTCGGCGACGCCCTCCTGCGCGAGGCCGGCCGGGGTCGGGGGCGCGCCCTCGTGCGCGATCCGCGCGGCGCGGGCGCCCTCCACCGTGAGGCGTCGCAGCTCTGACGGCTGCAGCGGCACGGCGCGTCCGTCCTGCCGCAGGATCCAGCGCGCGAGCAGGCTCGACGACGCGTATTCCGTCGTGAAGATGTCCCCCTCGATCTGGTTGCGCGCGCCGGCGTAGGCACGTTCGACCCACCAGGCGGTGTCCGGTGCGACCTCGATCGTCGCTTCGCCGACGATGTCGCCGAACTGCCATTCGGTGCGCCCGCGGTAGACCTCGATGTCGAACTCTGCCGGCAGCCTGAAGTCGCGCTCGCGTCTCGTCGCAAAGCGGATGTCGGATCTGATCCGCGAGACGCGGAAGGTGCGGATGTCGTTGCGGTCGAGATCGTTCCCGATCACGTACCAGGATCCGTTCTCGGGGAGGAGCGCGTACGGATTGAGCGTCCGCTCCTCCTCTTCGTCGCGGTAGATCGACCAGTAGCGGAACTTGACCGTCCGCTGTTTCGAGATCGCGCCCTCGAGCTTGCCGAGGCGGCCTTGCAGCTCCGGCGAGTAGTCGGGATCGCGCACCTCGACGCGGACCGCAGTGCTGGTCGGCGCAGCGGCGAGCGGACCGGCCGAGCGTCCGAGCGCGAGGTTCTGCAGCGCGAGCCGCAGCGGCTCGGCGTACGCGAAGCGCCCTTCGAGAAGGAAGAAGCACGTCTGGAGCGCGGCCAGCTCGTCGTTGTCGAGCTCGAGCTCGGGCAGGAAGTACCGCTCGGAGCGCAGCGTGTAGAGCTCTTCGCCCGTGAACTCGTCGCGTTGCGAGTCGAGCGGCACGCCGAGTGCGACGAGCTCGGCCCGGTCGGAGTAGAAGCGCCGCGCGAACGCCTCGTCGCTCATCTCCTGATAGCCCTCGACGTTCGACTTGATGTCGCGCGCCGTGAGCGGACGTCGCTCGGCCATCAGGAACGCGACCAGCGAAAGCTGGCGAATCAGTTTGTCTGTGTCGTGGCTCAAGATTCCTTCCGGGCGGCTCCGTCGAGCCTACGCCGGCGAGGGCGAGCCTAGCGCACGATTCTAGGCTGCGGCCTTCGAGCGCTCGAGGTGTTGATGCGACGGACAGTAGTCGCGGTTCGGCAACGGCGTGCGCTGGCACGCTTTTCCCTTGCGTGTCGTCGCGCGGCAGCGTGCGATCCCGCCGTCGAACGCACCGGCCTCGATCTGATCCTCGACGAAGCCGACGGCGGCATCGACGCCCTGGCTCACGGCCCAGGCGACCTGCGCCTGCACCGTGATCGGGAAGTACCGCCTGATGTCCTGGAAGAGGGCTCGATCGGGCTTGGCGAAGTAGTGCGGGTCGGCGGCCAGCCTCTCCATCGTCCCCTCGCAGGCCGAGAGCACCTCACGCCGGTACTCGAGGTGCGTCCTGCCGTCGACGTAGGGGTCGATCAGATCCTTGATCGAGCGGTAGATCGCTCGTGAGTACTGATACATACAGTGCTGAATGTGCAGGATCCGCTCGTCCATGCGCTCCCTTTCCCGTTCCCGCAAGGCCTGTTCAGATGCGGAAAACTTGCCCGATTCGGCCACCCGGGCGTGACTCTAACATGCCGTCCCAGGCTGTTACAAATGTTGTCAACACTGTAAACAGCACCGTGGCCTCTCGGTCTGTTGTTGCCGATCTTGAACCCGGCTACACATCGTGTCAACGGGCGATCTGGCGCGAGTACGCGCCGCCGAACCCGGCCTGGCGCGCCGTGCTGACGCCGGCGTCGGCGTCGTCCTTCGACGGGTAGACCCCGGTGAAGACGACGTAGTAGCCGGGCTGCAGGCTCGCGTAGGTGCCGGAGTCGAGAATCCCCACCTGGCGCAGGTGCGCCTTGACGGCGCGTGCCGCTGTTGCGAGCGCCGAGGCGCGGCCGCCCTGCTTCGGATACGAGACGAGCACGATCGTCCAGCCGTTCTGGGTGGCCGGCCAGGCGATCCGACCCTGCGCCGCCGAGGTGACGCCGCTGCCGGGCTCCGGCGGGATCGGGAGGGTCGTCGTGTCCACCGAGGTGACCTTCGGCGCGGGACTGGCGCCCGGCTCGACGACGGAGACCGCCGCCGGCGCGGTGAAGACGGCCGCGTTCGCATCCCGCTGGTCGTTCGTCACGACGATCGCGACCGCGGCTCCCGCGATCGCGACGAGCAGGGTCGGCAAGGTCAGCCAGACCCAGTCGCCCGGGTACCAGCCGAGGCGCCGGAGCCAGCTGCGGCGCAGGGACGCCAGCGTGCCCTCGACAGCCGGCAGGCGAAGCCCGCAGTCCAGGCAGTAGCGATCTCGCGGTGCGCGCCGGCTGCCGCAGCGTGGGCAGGTGCTGTCGGCCGCGGCGATCGCCGTGCGGCGTTCGTCGGCCCGCGACCCCATCAGCCCTTGGGGGCCGACTCGAGCACCGTCTCCTCGGAGACGGGGTCGGCGCCGCCGGCCGGGAGCGTGCGCCCACAGTTCGGACAGAAGTGCGAGCCGCGCAGAATCGGAGCGCCGCATTCGCACCGCGCGGAGTGGCCGCGATTCTGGAGCAGCTCGTCGATCTCGGCGAGCCGGGCGTCGATCCCGACGACGGTGGCCGCCCGCTCGGCGAGCAGGTCGTCGCGGAAGCCCCCGCGGCGGTACATCTCGACCAGCAGTCCGCCCAGGTCGCGCAGCTCGCCCTCACGGGCGCGGACGAGCGCGCGCCGCTCCCGTCTCAGCAGGCCGGCGTGCGGACGCCGGGCGGCGATCCCGTCGGCGCCGTCTGCGTGGCCACGAAAGAGCGACACGCCTGGAATGTACTGATCAGAGCGGTCGAGTCTGGAGGACGACGAGCCGCTCTTCGGTCATCTCCCGGACGGCCCAGGCCGGGCCTTCCTTCGTGTTCCCGGACTCCTTGACGCCTCCGTACGGCATCTGGTCGGCGCGGAACGTCGGCACCTCGTTGATCGTCACCCCGCCGAACTCGAGCCGCTGCGCCGCCTCGAGCGCCGGGTGGATGTCGCCGGTGAAGATCGCGGCCTGCAGGCCGTACCTGGTTGCGTTCGCCTGTTCGATCGCGTCGTCGAGATCGGACGTGCGCGTGAGCGTGACAACCGGGCCGAAGACCTCCTCGCACTGCACCTTGTCGTCGCGCGCCGGGCCGGCGATGACCGTCGGCCGCAGGATCCCGTCCTCGGTCACGTCTCCGCCGGTGAGCACCTCGCCCCGCGAGGCACCGACCCAGTCGAGGATCCGGTCGCGCTCGCCCTCGTTGATCACGGGGCCGACGTCGGTCGATTCGTCGGAGGGGTCTCCGACTCGGAGCGCTTCGACCGCCGGGACGAATTCCGCGAGGAACTCGTCCCACGCGCCGTCCAGCACGAAGATGCGTTGGACGGAGATGCAGCTCTGGCCGGCGAACGAGAACGCGTTCGCAGCGAGCCGGCCGGCCGTCCACGGCGGCGCGTCGCAGCACACGATCGCCGGCGTCGCGTTACCCAGTTCGAGCTTGACCCGCTTGCGGTGCGCGCGCTCGGCCAGGCCCCAGCCGACTCCGCTCGAGCCGGTGAACGTGATCAGCTTCACGCGTTCGTCCTCGACGAGCACGTCCCCGATCGCGGACGCCGACCCGGAGACGACGTTCAGCCAGCCTGGAGGCAGGCCCGCTTCCTCTTCGAGGCCGGCCAGGAAGAGCGCCGAGAGCGGTGTGGCCGACGCCGGCTTCAGGACGACGGCGCAGCCGGCCGCGAGCGCCGGTGCGATCTTGTGCGCCACGAGGTTGAGCGGGAAGTTGAACGGCGAGATCGCGCCGACGATCCCGATCGGCAGACGCAGCGTCAGCGCCAGTTTTCCTTCGCCGGCCGCCGACGCATCCATCGGCACGACCTCGCCGGCGAGACGGCGCGCCTCGAGCGCCGCGAAGGTGTACGTGGACGCGGCGCGCTGCGCCTCGACTCTCGCCGCCTTGAGCGGCTTGCCCGCCTCGGACGAGATCGTCCCAGCCGCCTCCTCGACGAGCTCCTCGAGCAGGTGAGAGACCCGATCGAGGATTCGAGCGCGTTCGTGAGCAGGGAGCGGCGCCGCCATCGCGGCGGCCGCCGCGTCGAGCGCCTGCCGCGTCTCGGCCGCGCCACCCTTGGCGACCCGGCCGACCAGGTCACCCGAGTACGGCGAACGCACGTCCGTCCAGTCACCGGTCTCGACACGCGCTCCGTCGATCAGCAGCGCATGGTCGCTCACCGTCGTGGCCACCCAGCGCACTTTAATGTTCCCGCGTGGACCGGCGGAGACAGCTGCGTATCGGCGCGCCCATCGCCTGGGCGATCGGGACCGTTCTGCTCGTCGTGCTCTGGGGCATCCCGACGAAGCACGACCTGATCTTCCTCTGGCTCGGCGCGGGCATGGCGGCGTTCTCGCTCGAGGTCTCCCGCGTCATCCGCGACTGGCTGCCGCTCGTCGCGGTCATGTTCGTCTACGACCTGCTCCGTGGAGCGGCGGACGGGCTGGCCTTCCCGACGCGGGTCTCGCCGCAGATCAGGGCCGAGCAGGCGCTCTTCGGCACGCCGGTCCCGACGGTGCGCCTGCAGGAGCATTTCTGGCACGGCCCGGCCCATCTGCACTGGTGGGACTACGCAGCGTGGTTCCTCCACCTGACGCACTTCTTCGCCACGTTCATCGCGCTCGCGGTCCTCTGGGTCGTCGCACACGACAGGTTCTCGCGCTACGCGGCCATGGTCTGCGTGCTTGCGCTGACAGGGTTCGCGACGTACGTGCTCTTCCCGGCCGCCCCGCCGTGGATGGCCGCCAAGCAGGGCGACCTCGGCGAGTCGAACCGGATCGTCGGATCGGTCTGGCATCAGCTGCCGATCTCGAGCGGCGGTGCGGTGTTCGAGCACGGCAAGAGCTACGCCAACGATGTCGCCGCCATGCCGTCACTGCACGCGGCGTTCGCGCTGCTCCTGACGCTGTACCTCTGGCGGCTCGTGCCGAGATACGTTCGACCCGTGCTGGCGCTCTATCCGCTCGCGATGACACTCGCGCTGGTCTACCTCGGCGAGCACTACGTGGTCGACTGCATCGCCGGCTGGGTCTACGCGATCGCGGTGTTCCTCTCCGTCAACTCGGCGTTCGAGCGCCGTGCGCAGCGTGCGCCGCGGCTCGAGCCGGCACCCGCCGACTAGCCGGTGGCCGTGGCGGACGCCTACATCGTCGATGCCGTCCGTTCCCCGATCGGGCGGAAGAACGGCGCACTGGCCGGGATCCGCGGCGACGACCTCGCCGCGCAGGTGCTGAACGGGCTCGTCGCGCCGCTCGACCTCGATCCCGCCGAGATCGAGGACGTCCAGATGGGCTGCGTCACGCAGATCGGCGAACAGGGCTGGAACGTCGGCCGGATGGCCGTGCTCTCGGCCGGCTGGCCGGTCGAGGTGTCGGCGACGACCGTCGACCGGCAGTGCGGGTCGTCGATGCAGACGAACTTCAACGCCGCCGCCGCCGTGATGGCCGGTCAGCTCGATCTCGTCGTCTCGGCAGGCGTCGAGATGATGTCGCGCGTGCCGATGGGGTCGAACGGCGGCTCGCTGTCGGAGCAGGTCACCGACCGGCACCAGATCGTGATGCAGGGCACCTCGGCGGAGCTGCTCGCGCAGGAGTGGGGCCTGTCGCGCGACGACGTCGACGCCTACGCACTCGAGTCGCACCGGCGCGCGGTCGCCGCCTCGGACGAGGGCCGCTTCGACCGCGAGATCATTCCGGTCGACCTGCCGTCGGGCGAGACGTTCTCCGTCGACGAAGCGCCGAGACGTGACACGAGCGCCGACGCACTCGCCGCGCTTTCGCCCGCCTTCGACCCCGACGGTGTCGTGACCGCTGGGAACTCGTCGCAGATCGTCGACGGGTCCGCCGCGGTGTTGATCGCGAGCGGTGCGGCCGTCGAGCGCCTGCGCCTGGAGCCGAGGGCGCGGTTCGTCGCGTTCGGCCTGGCCGGCGTCGACCCGACGCGGATGCTGCACGGGAACCCGCAAGCCATGCGCCGGGCGCTCGACCGGGCCGGGCTGTCCCTCGACGAGATGGCCGTGATCGAGGTGAACGAGGCGTTCTCGACGGTGGTGCTCCAGACGGTGCACGACCTACAGCTGGCCGACCGGATGGACGACGTCAACCCCAACGGCGGCGGCATCTCACTCGGGCACCCGCTGGGCGCGACCGGAGCGCGCATCACGGCGACGCTCGTCAACGAGCTCGACCGGCGCGGCGCTCGCTACGGGATCGCGTCGATGTGCGTTGGCTTCGGGATGGCGATTGCAGGAGTGGTGGAGCGCGCCTGATGGCGCGGGCGATGGAGACGGTCGGTGTCGTCGGGCTCGGCGCCATGGGCTCGGGCATCGCCCAGCTGGCCGTCGAAGCCGGTTACGACACCGTCGGCCACGAGGTCGAGGCGTCACGCGGCGAGGCCGCCCGTGACCGCATCGGCCACTTCCTCACCCGCAAGGTCGAGAAGGGCCAGCTCGAGCAGGCTGCCCGCGACTCTGCGGTCGGGCGGCTCAGCCTCACGACCGAGCTCGGGGAGCTCGCAGGCTGCGACATCGTGATCGAGGCAGCGTACGAGGAGCTCGGCGTCAAGCACGAGCTCTTTCGCGCGCTCGAATCGGTCGTCGGCGCGGACGCGATCATCGCAACGAACACCTCCGCGCTCTCGGTGACGGAGATCGCCTCGGTGCTCGAACGCCCCGAACGGGCGGTCGGGATGCACTTCTTCAACCCGGCGCCGTTGATGCCGCTCGTCGAGATCGTCCGGGCCGAGCGGACGGATCGACGACGTCTTCGAGGCGGCCTACGCGCTCGGTGCCGCGCTCGGCAAGACGCCGATTCGCTGCATCGACACGCCGGGCTTCGTCGTGAACCGCGTGCTGATCCCGCTGCTCAACGACTGCGTCCGTGTGCTCGACGAGACGGGCGTCACGCCGGAGGACCTCGACGCAGGCATGCGCTACGGGGCGGGCTGGCCGATGGGGCCCTGCGCTCTGCTCGACCTCGTCGGCGCCGACGTGCACGTGCATGCGAGCGAGGCGTTGTACGAGAAGCTGCGTGAGCCGCGGATGGCGCCGCCGGCGCGCCTCGTCCGGATGCTCAAGGCCGGGAAGCTCGGCCGGAAGACGGGCGAGGGGTTCTACCGCTACGACTAGCTAGGAGCGCGCGGATCGGCGCGCGCCGCATCGGGACGCCGAGTCGCCGCGCGGCCAGCGAGATCGTCCCGCCCTGTACGACCACCGAGGCGAGCACGACGACGAAGACCGTCTCGTAGATGCGCTGCGCGTGCGCGACGTGCGCCTCGAGTGCGAACGCGGCGAGCAGGATCGGCACGGCGCCTTTCAGGCCGCCCCACATGACGAACAGCCGCTCACCTCGGCGCAGCCGGACCGGTGCCAGCAGGGGCGCGAGCGAGGCCGGTCTCGCCACGAGCGGCGACGAAGGCCGCGAGCAGGAGCCCCTCGAGCCAGCGGTCTGCCCCGAGCCCGCTCAGGTTGATCGTCAAGCCGAGGGCGACGAAGACGACGATCTCCGCCAGCGCGGCCAGCCCCTCCTGGAACACCTCGATCTCGGCCTTGAACGGTGCGTCGAGGTCGCCGACGAGCACGCCCGCGATGAACACGGCGAGGAAGCCGGAGCCGTGGGCGACGGTGGCGACGCCGTAGACGAGGCCGGCCAGCGCCAGCGTCCGCACCGTGTAGAGGCCGGGTGACGGTAGCGCGACCCGGCGCAGCACCTGCGCCTCGATCAGGCCCCCCGCGACGCCGATCGCAAGGCCGATCGCCATCTGCTCGCAGAACACGCGGACGACGATCCAGAAGCTCGCGTCCGCGTGCGTCGCGAGCTGGATCAGCCCCAGCATGAGCGCGATCCCGACCGGGTCGTTGGCGCCCGACTCGCCCTCGAGGATCGTGCCGGTGCGGCCGCCGATCTCCCGGTCGCCGAGGACCGAGAACATGACCGCCGGATCCGTCGGTGCGATGGCGGCGCCGAGCAGGCCGGAGGTGATCCAGCCGAGACCCAGCACGACATGGGCGAACGCGGCGGCCAGCGCGGCCGTCGCGAATGTGCCGAGAACGCCGAGCGACGCGATCGGCACTGCCGCGACGCGGAAGCGCCTGCGGCCGATCGACGTGCCGCCGTCGAAGAGGATGACGATCAGCGCGACGGTGGCGACGCGCTCGACCGTCGAGACCGGCACCTGCGAGCGACGAGAACATGTCGGAGGCGACCGCGGCGGCGACGAGGAAGAACGCCGCAGGAGGTACGGATGTGCGTGCGCTCAGCTTCGCTGTCAGCAGCGCTGCAGAGAGCCCGCCGGCGACGAGGAGGACCTCGAGCCCGAAGTGGGTGACGTCGTGCAACCATCGCAGGATAAGAAAGTCCTTACCTTTCGATCATTAGAGGCATAATTCGCTCCGAAAGACTTCGACCAAGTGCCGATGCGGCTATCTCTCGCCATGCTCTGTCTCCTGCTCGTCGCTCCAGCGGCGTTCGCTGCCTCGCGGGCGAACGGCGACGGCGTCTTCGAGTTGAAGGATGTCAATGCTCAGCGGACGGTCATCGCCGGCACGCGCGGAGCCATCTGGGGTCAGATCGACAAGGGAACGCTCCGCGTCACCGACATGAATCTCGATGACACCCTGGCGCCGCAGGTCAGCGGTGCCGAATGGACGCAGTCGACGCTCGACCCGAGCGTCAAGGTGTACACCGGCAGGAACATCCACTTCCGGTTCTCGGGCGCCAAGTACCGCTTCACGATCATCGGCTCGGGCATCGACGTGACCGCCGTGGGCGTCGGCCAGGTGAAGCTGATCGGCGACCCGGATGCGTTCGACACCGGCGACTACGCGATCGACGACGGAAAGTGGACGGCCGTGCCGCTCCTGCTGAAGACCGTCACCTTTGGCGTCCAGCCCGTCGCGGGCCCCTGACGCAGTGAGCAGCCAGACGCCGACCGTTCTGGTCGTCGAAGACGAGAGCTCGATCGCCTCGTTCGTCGCGCTGTACCTGAAGAACGCGGGCTACCTGGTCCGCACGGCGGCGACCGGGTCGGAGGCGCTGTCGCAGGTGGCGGCCGAGGTTCCCGGCCTGATCGTGCTCGACCTGATGCTGCCGGACATCGACGGGATCGAGGTCTGCAAGCGCATCCGCCAGACGAGCGACGTGCCGATCCTGATGCTCACCGCCCGTGACGAGGACGTCGACAAGATCATCGGCCTCGAGGTCGGCGCCGACGACTATCTGACGAAGCCGTTCAACCCGCGCGAGCTCGTGGCGCGCGTCAAGTCGATCCTCCGTCGTGCGGCGCCCGAGCGGCGCGAGCACGAGACGGAGCAGATCACGCACGGGGACCTCAAGGTCGACTCGGGCCGGCGCGAAGTGCGCGTCGGTGAGGAGGAGATCCAGCTCGCCCCGAAGGAGTTCGACCTGTTGTGGGAGCTGCTCGACCACCGCGGCCTCGTGTTGACGCGAGACCAGTTGCTCGAGCGTGTCTGGGGTTACACCTTCGCGGGCGACACGCGCACTGTCGACGTCCATGTGCGCCAGCTGAGGCGCAAGCTCGGCGACGCGTCGCCGATCGTCACCGTGTGGGGCGTGGGCTACAAGGTCTCGCCCGCGAAGGATGCACGCAAGGAAACGACGAAGACCTAGCTCCATGCTGGGCTCACTGCGCGTTCGCCTGCCGCTCGTCTTCCTGGCGGGGATCGTGATCGCCGGCCTGACGACGACGCTGATCTCGGTCAGGCTCTTCCAGGACTTCGCGCACGACCAGGCACTCGCCTCGCTGAACCGGGAGGCGCACGGGATCGCCGGCCTGTACTCCGACGCGATCAATGCGAGCTACGGCAACCCGAACGACCGGGCTGCGCCGGAGTTCGCGGCGCAGGAACCTCGAGCGCGCGACGGGCGCGAAGATCTACTACATCGGCCCGAAGCGGCCGTTTCCCGGCCAGGTGATCGGGCTCCAGCGGTTGCAGCTGAAGACGATCGACTGGACCTCGGGCACCTCGCTGACGTTCGAGTTCACTCCCCCCGGCGCAAACCGGACGTACCTGGCCGTCGCGAACCCGATCTTCATCGGCAAGACGCAGCCGGTCGGGGCGATCGTCGTCGCGACGAAGAAGACCGACGTCAGCCACCGCGTCGCCCAGCTGGTCGGACGGCTCGCGATCGCGGGCGTGGTCGGACTGCTCGTCGCGGCGCTGCTCGCCGGGTATCTGTCCCGGCGAATCGTCCGCCCGGTGCTCCAGCTCTCCGACGCCGCCGACGAGATCGCGGCGGGGAACTACGCCGTCACGGTGCCGAAGAACGCGCCGGGCGAGCTCGGGCATCTGAGTGCACGGTTCGGGGAGATGGCCGGGCGGCTGGCCGATGTCGAGCTGATGGAGCGGAACTTCCTCATGTCCGTCTCGCACGAGCTGCGGACGCCGTTGACGGCGATTCGCGGTCACGTCTCGGCTCTGCTCGAGGGTGTGGTCCCGGACCCGGCGCAACGGCGTTCGTCGCTCGAGACGGTCGAGGCGGAGGCTACGCGGCTCGAGCGGCTCGTCGGCGACATCCTCGACCTGGCGAAGCTCGACACGCGTCGGTTCACCGTCACCCGCGAGGAGGTCGACATGGGTGCGCTCGTCGACCAGGCGTTCGAGACGTACCGCGACGAGGCGCGGCGTCGCGGGATCGACTACCGGCGGGCCGGGAGCGAGCGTCCGGTGATCACGTCGGACGGCGACCGCGTGCTCCAGGTCGTCGGGAATCTGATCTCGAATGCGTTCCGCGCGACCCCGGACGGGGGCTCGGTGTCGCTCGAGCTCGCGCGTCAGAACGGATCGGTGTCGGTCGCGGTCGAGGACTCCGGGCCCGGCATCCCGGCCGAGAAGCGCGAGCATCTGTTCCGGCCGTTCATCTCGGAGTCGGGCGGTGGCACCGGGCTCGGGCTCGCGATTGCGAAGGAGCTGTCGGCCGCTCTCGGCGGGCGGATCGAGCTCAGGTCGGAGCCCGGGAAGGGCTCCCGCTTCGAGCTCGTGCTGCCCGCGTAGCGGCTACGCGGACTCGCGGAGCGGCACGACGTTCGACGGGCGGCTCTCGATCGCGGCCTCGATCCGGTCGAGCCGCACCGCCATCGCGCGCCAGCCCTCCGTCAGCAGCTCGACCAGGAGGGCGAGATCGTCGAGGCGGGCGTTCCGCTCGGCCTCGAGCGTCGCTTCGATGCCGGCGAGTCGCCGAACGGTGTTGTTCGAGAGGCCCTTGATCTCGGCGACGCGGCGGTTGAGCGGCATCGCCTCCTCGCGCAGGCCGTCGCGGAGTGCTTCGCGCAGGTCTTCCATGGAGCTCGACGCTAGCGTCCGCGTCGGATGGAGGCCCACGAGCTCGACTACCACCTGCCGCGCGAGCTGATCGCGCAGACGCCGGCCGCCCGCCGCGACGGGTCCCGGCTGCTCGTCTACTCGCGGGCGTCGCAGGAGGTAGCCCATCACGGCTTCGGCGACCTGCCGGGCTTGCTGCCCGCCGGGACGCTGTCGGTCGTCAACGACACCCGTGTCGTACCCGCCCGGATCGCGATCGACCGGCCGCGTGGCGAGGTGCTGCTCGTCGAGCAGCTCGACGACGGGACGTGGGAGGCGCTTGCGCGGCCGTCGCGGAGGCTCCGGGCCGGCCGCACGTACGGGCCGGTCGAGCTCGTCGAGGAGCTGGGGGAGGGGCGGTGGCGGGTCCGGCTCGACGGCGAGCCGGCGGGGCGCGCGCCGCTCCCTCCGTACATCTCGACGCCGCTCGACGACGAGGAGCGGTACCAGACGGTGTATGCGCGCGCGCTCGGGTCGGCGGCGGCGCCGACGGCGGGTCTGCACTTCACGGAGGCGCTGCTGGCGGAGCTCGACGTCGAGCGCGTGACGTTGCACGTCGGGCTGGACACGTTCCGGCCGCTGCAGGTCGCAGACCGTGGAGGAGCACCCGATCCACGGCGAGCGCTACCGGGTCGAGCCGGAGGCGTGGGAGCGGATCCGGCCCGCCGAGCGCGTGCTCGCGGTCGGCACGACGACGGTGCGCGTCCTCGAGACGGTGGCGAGCGGCGCCCCGCTCGTCGGCCGCACGGACCTGTTCATCACGCCGGGCTTCGCGTTCCGCCGCGTCGATCACCTGCTGACGAACTTCCATCTCCCGCGCTCGACCCTGCTCGCGCTCGTCATGGCCTTCGCGGGCGTGGAGGTCGTTCGCGACCTCTACGCCGCAGGCAATCGCCGAGCGCTACCGCTTCTATTCGTTCGGCGATGCGATGCTGATCTTGTGAATCAGTTGTCGCAGTCTCGTCAACCTTGGTCTGACCACGGGTCGCGTCCCGCGCGGCGCTGGCCGAAGCCGACAGTGAGCGGGAAGAGCGCTTGGTCCCTGGAAATCGCCTGTGGATAAGTCGCCGCTCACGAACCCTGGTCTGACCACGGAAGTTGGCCCGGAGCGCCCTGTCTTCGAGGTCCAGGCGACCGACGGACGTGCCCGCGCCGGGCTGCTGCGGACGGCGCACGGCGAGGTCGAGACGCCCGTCTTCATGCCCGTCGGGACGAAGGCGACCGTCAAGACGCTCCACCCGGACGAGGTGGCTGCGCTCGGCGCCCAGATCCTCCTCGGCAACACCTACCACCTGCATTTCCGGCCCGGCGACGAGCTCATCCGGGAGCTCGGCGGCCTCCACCGCTTCATGGGCTGGGACGGGCCGATCCTGACCGACTCCGGCGGGTTCCAGGTCTTCTCGCTCCGCGACACGATCGCGCGCGTCGACGACGACGGCGTCACGTTCCGGAGCGTCTACGACGGCAGCGAGACGCGATTCACCCCCGAGCTCGTGACGCGCATCCAGGCGAATCTCGGCAGCGACATCGCCATGTGCCTCGACCAGGTTCCCGCGGCCGACGTCTCGCGCCGCGACCTCGCAGATGCCGTGCGGCGGACGACCGAGTGGGCGAAGGCGCAGCTCGACGCGCCGCGCGCCGACGGCCAGCTCCGCTTCGGGATCGCCCAGGGCGGGACGGATCCGGAACTGCGCCGCCGCTCGACGGAGGAGATCGCAGCACTCGGCTTCGACGGCAACGCGATCGGCGGGCTCGCGATCGGCGAGGACCGCGGCCTGACGTTCGAGACGACGGACTGGGTCACCGAGCTCCTGCCCGACAGCCAAGCCTCGCTACTTCATGGGCATCGGCGACCCCGAGGGCATCCTCGAGGTGATCGAGGCCGGCGTCGACATGTTCGACTGCGTCCTGCCGACACGAACGGCGCGCACCGGGAGCGCCCTCACCCGCACCGGCCGGCTCAACCTGCGGAACGCCCGCTTCGCCCGCGATCCGGCACCGCTCGACGAGAGCTGCGACTGCCCGGCGTGCACACGGTTCAGCCGCGCCTACATCCGGCACCTCGTCAACCAGGACGAGGTGCTCGGCCTGCGGCTCCTCTCGCTCCACAATCTACGCTTCGTCGTCGACCTGACTCGAGAGGCGCGCGGCGCAATCGAGCGCGGTGCGTTCGCCTCGTACAAACACGACATCCTGGAGAGGCTGACATGGGCGGATTCCTGATCCTGCTGGTGGTTCTGGCCGCCGCATGGCTCCTCTTCGTCGTTCCGGCCAGGCGCCGCCGAGCAGTCGCACGGGTCGATGCAGGACTCGGTCGACGTCGGCGACGAGATCATCACCGCCGGCGGGCTCCACGGCGTCGTCCGTGAGATCGGAGACGAGACCCTGAAGATCGAGATCGCGCCCGACGTGGTCGCGGTTCTCGACCGCCGGGCCGTCGCCGCCGTCGCGCGCGAGGTCGAAGTTGAGGTCGAACCCGAAGAAGAAGTCGAGGTTGACCCAAATGAGGCCCCCGAACCACCGGCGCAACCAGGCTAACCTGTCCGGCGCGTGTCGTCGCGCCGCTCCCACCTGATCCTGGTTTCGTTGATCTGCCTCGCCCTGGTCGGCGTGGCCTTCCTCGCCGTGCCCAGCTCCCCGGCGCACCGGCCCCTCAAGCAGGGCCTCGACCTGCAGGGCGGCCTCGAGTACGTGCTCAAGGCGCAGCCGCCGAAGGGGCACAAGCTGACGACCGAGGATCTCGACCGTTCGGTCTCGATCATGCGAAACCGGGTCGACAAGCTCGGCGTCTCGGAGCCGATCATCACCAAGCAGGGCACCGACCAGATCTCGATCCAGCTCGCCGGCGTCCACAACGTGAACCAGGCGGCCAACATCATCGGCTCGACGGCCCAGCTCGAGCTGTACGACCTCGAGGCTGCCGCGGTAGGCCCGTCGACGTCGGCAAGCGGGCCGGTCGCGACGCGCAGCGTCTACGAGCTGCTGTCGAAGGTTCCCCCGGCCATGAAGGTCGGCGAGCCGAGCGGCTACGTCCTCTTCAAGCCGGTCAAGGTCGCGACCGGCAGCGGGAAGAACGTGAAGACGTCGACGGTCTACGTCCGTGCGGCCGGGCCGGTGCCCACGCTCCACCGTGACCCGACGACGGGCAACGCCGGGCTGCTCGACCCCTACCGCGGGCACATTCCGGCCGGCTGGAAGGTGCTGCCCGTCCCGCATTGGACCGCGCTCATCAGCTGCTCGGCGAGGAGCGCCACCGTCTGTCCGGGCGATCCCGCGGGCGTGCCGCCGGCCGGCCTGACCGACTACTACCTCTTCAAGAACGGCCCCTACAAGAACGACCGCTACGGGCCGTTCCCGAACATGAAGGGCACCGATCTGAAGCTCTCGGGGACGCGGGCCGACATCGATCCGACCCAGGGCCCGGTCGTGCTCATGCAGTTCACGGGGAAGGGGAACAAGGCGTTCCACACCGTGACGAGGAACATCGCCACCCGCGGGCAGATCCAGCAGGCGGACCAGCACTTCGCGATCGTGCTCGACAACGAGATCCGCTCCTGGCCGTCGGTTTCCTACACGCAGTTCCCGGACGGCATCGACCCCACCGGGTCCGGCGCGCAGATCACCGGCCTGCAGAGCTTCAACGAGGCCAAGAACCTCGCGCTCGTCCTGCAGACCGGCGCGCTGCCCGTGAACTTCGTCCCGCTCGAGCGCACGGACGTCTCCGCGACGCTCGGGAAGGACTCGCTCAAGCAGGCTCGGAACGCGGCGATCGGCGGTCTCATCCTCGTCGCGGTGTTCCTGCTGCTGCTCTACCGGTTCCTCGGGCTGGTCGCCGTGATCGGGCTCGGGATCTACGGCGCCTTCATGTACGCGGCCATCGTCCTGCTCGGAGTGACCCTGACGCTGCCCGGGCTTCGCCGGCCTGATCCTGACGATCGGGGTGGCCGCTGACGCGAACGTCGTTGTCTTCGAACGCATCAAGGAGGAGTCGCGCGTCGGGTAAATCCGTGCGCGCCGCGATCTCTGCGGGCTACCGCAAGGGGTTCCGGACGATCCTCGACGCCAACGTCGTCACCGCGATCACCGCGCTGATCCTGTTTGCGTTCGCGACCGCGGGGGTCAAGGGCTTCGCGCTGATGCTGCTGATCGGAACCGCGGTCTCGCTGATCACGGCGGTGGCTGCGACACGCGCCATGCTCGGCCTGCTGGCCGGCTTCCGCTGGTTCACGAATCCGCGCTTCATGGGGGCGTCTTCCTGATGATGAAGTACCTCCAGATCGACTACATGCGCCGTCGCAACCTCTGGTTCGCGATCTCGGGCGTCGTCATCCTCATCAGCGTCATCTCACTCGCGACCCGCGGCCTGAATCTCGGCATCGACTTCAAGGGCGGCGTCCAGATCACGTTCAAGACCGCGAACTTCACGCCGATCGACAAGGTGCGCGCGCAGGCCGCCCTGATCGGGCACGAGAAGGACGCGGTCGTGCAGGGACGCGGGCAGTCCCAGAACGGCGACGAGTACAAGAACTTCCAGATCAGGCTCAAGAAGCTCACGAGCCCGCAGCAGGACCGCCTGGACGCGGCGCTCAAGACCAACATCAAGGCGCTCTCGCCGGGGGTGAAGAACGTCTCGTCGAGCTTCGGCAAGCAGATCGCGCGGTCGGCCCTCTGGGCGGTCGCGTTCTCGCTGATCGTGATCACGATCTACATCGCGCTTGCGCTTCCACGGTCTCGCGTTCGCGGTGCCGGTGATCGTCGCGCTGTTGCACGACATCATCATCACCGTCGGGGTCTACTCGCTGACCGGAAGAGAGGTGACCGAATCGACGGTCGCCGCGGTCCTGACGGTGCTCGGCTACTCGATCTACGACACGATCATCATCTTCGACCGGATCCGCGAGAACATCCCGATCATGCGGCGCGCGTCGTTCGCGACGATCGCGAACGTGTCGCTGTGGGAGACGATCAGGCGCTCGCTGGCGACGACCTTCATCACGCTTCTCCCGGTCGGCGCGCTGTTCTTCTTCGGCGGCTCGACGCTGCAGGACTTCGCGTTCGCCCTGCTCGTCGGCGTCACCTCGGGTGCGTACTCGTCGATCTTCATCGCAGCTCCGCTGCTGACGACCTGGAAGGAGCACGAGCCCGAGTTCGCGCGGCGCAAGGACAACGTCTCGTTCGAGGGCTCGGTCGCCGCACGGCTGGTGCATCAGGCCGAGGTCGCCGCCGCCGAGGAGCCTGCGCCGCCCTCGCCGCTCGACGTCGTCGAGGCCGCGGTCTCCGACGGCGCATCGGACGAAAAGCGGGAGCTTCGCAGGCAACGTCGAAAGTCTCGGCCACATGGCCGCGCCCGCTAACCCCGACGAGCCCGAAAACAGCGATCCACTCGATCGGATCGTGACGCTGCTCGGGCCCCGGCTCGACGACGTTCGATCGGTGCTCGACGACTTCACGTCGCGCTGGCGCGGCGACGCCCTCCGCGTCGGCGAGTCGACGCGCCGCCGCGTGCAGGATCTCGCCCGAGAGCTCGGGCTGGTCACGCGCGAGGAGTGGGACGAGCTGGAGCTTCGTGTAGCCCAGCTCGAGCACCGGCTCAGACTGGTCGAGGACAGGGAGGCCTGACGTGCGCAGGTTCGTCGTCCTGGTGATCGCTTCGCTGGTGCATGTCGGCCGGAGTGGCCGGAGGCGCCGTGACGTACACGACGTTCGTTGCGCCGGCCTGGTCACCGGACGGGGCGAGCGTCGCCTGGGTGTCGGCCGGCCGGCTCGGCAGCCAGGTCTGGACGTCGGCGGCCGACGGCACCTCGCCACACCCGCTCGGCCCGGTGTACGACGGGATCGCCCAGCTGGCCTGGATGCCCGGCGGGATCGTCCTCGACTCGAACTCCAAGCTCTATCTCCTTCGTCCGGACGGAAGCTCGACGAAGCTCGGGGCGGCGCTCGACCAGACGTTCTCGATCGACGGACACGGACGGAAGGTCGCATCCGGTGTGCCCGGCTGCGTGTCCTGCCGCGGGCAGGTGCAGATCCTCGACGTCGGCACCAAGAAGATCACGCGCGTCGGGCTCGCGGCCGAGGCGAACGACGTGCCGTCGTTGTCGCCCGACGGGAAACTGGTGGCGTACGGCCGCCGCGCATGTGCGCCGAAAGGCGGCGTGTGCGCAACCTGGCGCGGCGTCTGGGTGGCTCCGGTCACGGGCGGCACCGGTCGTCGCCTGGCCGTGGACGGGCATTGCCCCGTGTGGTCGAGCGACGGGAAGTCGATCTCCTACCTGACGCGCGGCGGGGATCTGCGCGTGGTCGCGGCACGAGGCGGCGCGAGCGCGTTGATCGCGAAAGGCGTCGCCTGCACGTCGTCGTACCTGCCGGCGTGGTCCGCCGACGCGAAGCAGCTTGCGTTCGTCGCGCACGACAACACGCTCGCGATCGCCGACGCGCACACGCACCGGATCGTCGCCCGCACGCCCAAGACCACCGGAGCTGTAATCGGGCTCGACTGGTCTCCGGACGGCACGTCGCTCGTGGTCGCGGCCCGTCCCGTCGGTCTCGGCACCTGCGCGTCGGTCTGGCGCGTCGACGCTGCGGCGGGCACGTCGACCCAGCTGCATTCCTGCACCTAGCACGTCGCCGCGCCAGGTGCCGGCCGAGAGGCCTGCTACCTTGGAGATACGGAGTGCGGGTGGTCCGCGCTCCCGTGAGATCCGGTTTCCTGCTTCGGACACGGGATCTCGACGTCCGAAGGAGTTGAGACCAGCTTTGACCGATTTCCGTTCACTCGGCGTGTCCGAGGCCATCTGCCAGTCCCTGGCAGAGCGTGGCATCGAAGCGCCGTTCCAGATCCAGTCCCTCGTCATCCCCGAGGCGCTCCGCGGCGGCGACGTGCTCGCGAAGAGCCCGACGGGCTCCGGCAAGACGCTCGCATTCGCGATTCCGATCGTCGAGCGCGGCGGCGACGGGAAGCCCTTCGCGCTCGTGCTCGTCCCGACGCGCGAACTGTGCGTGCAGGTGACCGAGGAGTTCGCGCTCGTCGGTGCCGGCCGCATCAAGGTTGCGTCCGTGTACGGCGGCGTGCCGCTGAAGGCGCAGGCGCACGAGGCCAAGACGGCGGATGTGATCGTCGCGACGCCAGGCCGACTGCAGGATCTCGTCGACCGCAACCTCATCTCGCTCGACGCAGTGCGCGTCCTCGTGCTCGACGAGGCGGATCGCATGCTCGACATGGGATTCAAGCCGCAGGTCGACAAGCTCGTCCGGCGGCTCACCGACGAGCGGCAGACGATGTTCTTCTCCGCGACGCTCGACGGCGAGGTCGGCGAGCTGGCGCGCCGCTATACGCACTTCGCCGCGCGCTTCGAGGGCGAGCTGCCCGCCGAGCGCCGGACCGGCGACGTCGATCACCAGTTCGTGCCCGTCACGCAGCTGAACAAGGTCGAGACGCTCGTCAAGCTGCTGCAGGCCGAAGAGCGCGGCCTCGCGCTCGTCTTCGTCCGGACGAAGGCTGGTGCAGATCGCCTCGTCGAGAAGCTCCGCCGCCACGAGGTCGACGCCATCGCCATCCACGGCGACAAGGGCCAGGCGCAGCGCGAGCGCGCGTTGCAGCGCTTCGACGCCGGCAAGGTGCGCACGCTCGTCGCCACCGACGTCGCAGCCCGCGGGCTCGATGTCGACGACATCACGCACGTCATCAACTTCGATCCGCCGGACGAGCCCCAGGCCTACACGCACCGCGTCGGCCGTACGGGCCGCGCCGGCCGCGGCGGCATCGGAATCACGCTCGTGCTGCCGGAGCAGCAGGCCGACGTCTCGCGCGTCGCCCGCCTGCAGGGGCATGTTGAGAGCTTCGAGGAGTCGGGCATGGAAGTCGCACGCCCGCGCCTCGTCTACACGTCGCGTCGTCGCGGAGGCCGGTCGAAGTGGTAGGCGGCGAACGCCTGACGGAGCGCCAGGCCGAGGCGTTGCGGACGGAGCTCGCCGAGCTCGAGGGCCCGCGCCGCGGCGAGGTCGTGCAGGCGATCGCCAAAGCGCGCGAGTTCGGCGACCTCTCCGAGAACTTCGAGTACCACGCGGCGAAGAACGAGCAGGGCTTGCTCGAGGCGCGGATTCGCACGCTGCGCTCCCGCCTCGACGGCGCCGAGATCGTCGCCGAGGCCGGATCCGACCAGGTCGGCATCGGCTCGGTCGTCGAGGTCGAGGGCAACGGACGCACAATCACGGTCGAGGTGAGTGCCGTCGGCGGCTCGGGGACCGTCTCGCCGACCTCCCCGCTCGGCGCAGCGCTGCTCGGCCACAAGCTGGGCGAGACCGTCGACGTCGCTGCTCCGCAGGGCGCCTGGCAGGCGACCATCACCGGAATTCGGTAGCCCCAGCCGTACACTCTGGCTGTGGCGACGCGCCCCAAGCAGCGCAACCTCGGCCGCCTGAGCGAGATCGCGCAGGTCGCAGTACGGCACGGGTTCGGCTACGCCCTCGAGGGACGGCGCAACGATCAGGCGGGCGAAGGGACTGCCCGCGGCCGGCACCTGCGCGAGATGTTCGACGAGCTCGGCCCGACGTTCGTCAAGTTCGGGCAGCTGCTCTCGACCCGCCCCGACGTCGTCCCGCCGGACATCATCGTCGAGCTGCGAGGCCTGCAGGACGACGTTCGCCCCTTCCCGTTCGCCGACGTCGAGCGGACGATCGCCGAAGAGCTCGGCCAGCCCATCGAGCGTCTGTTCATCGAATTCGAGGAGACGCCCCTGGCGGCCGCCTCGATCGGGCAGGTGCATCGCGCCACTCTGCCGAACGGCAAGCGCGTCGTCGTCAAGGTGCAACGCCCGAACGCGCCGCGGCAGATCGAGGCCGACCTCGCGCTGATGTACCAGGCGGCGCGGCTCGCGAAGGAGCGCATCCGCGCCCTCGACTTCATCGACGCCAACGAGATCGTCGACGAGTTCTCCCGCTCGATCCGGCAGGAGCTCGACTACCGGCTCGAGGGTCGAAACGCCGACGCGTTCCACCGCAACTTCGCCGGCCACCCTCATGTCGCGGTGCCGAAGGTGTACTGGTCGTACACCCGGACACGCGTCCTCACGCTCGAGTACCTGGACGGCGTCCAGCTCGCCGATCTCGAGATCGAGCACTGGTCGCCCGACCAGCGCAGGCGGCTGGCCTATCTGGTCGCCGAGACGTGGATGACGATGATCTTCCGGCACGGGTTCTTCCACGGCGATCCGCACCCCGCGAACATCATGGTGCTGTCGCCCGAGCGCATCGGCCTCGTCGACTTCGGCCTGTCGGGAAAGCTCACCGACGACGACATGTCGAAGCTGACGCGGCTCTTCATCGACGCCGCGTCGGAGAACATCGAGCTGCTGCCGCGGCGGCTCTCGGATCTGGGCGTGCGCTACCCGAAGGAACGCGAGGAGGAGTTCGTCGCGGAGCTGCGGGAGCTCTATCACCGGTACTACGGCGCGAGCCTCGCCGAGATCGATCCGATCCAGATCATCCGCGAGGCGTTCGGGCTCATCTACTCGATGAACCTGAGACTGCCCACGCGGTTCGTCATGCTCGACAAGGCAATCGCGACGCTCGGTTCGGTCGGCGTCGAGCTCTATCCCGACTTCAACGTCTTCGAGGTGGCGAAGCCGTACGCCCGGGCACTGCTCGTCGAGCGGTTCACGCCCCGGCGGATGGTTGCCCGCGCCCAGCGCGAGGGCTGGCGGCTGACGTCGATGGCGGCGGACCTCCCGTACCAGGTGCACGAGACGCTCGAGCAGATGCGCGACGGCCAGATCGAGGTCGGCTTCGTGCACAAGGGCCTCGACGAGTTCATGTCGAAGCTCGACGTGCTCTTCAACCGACTCGTGATCGCGCTGATCGTGACGGGCGGGCTGATCGGGTCGAGCGTGATCGGCCTCCTGGCCCAGTCCGGGCCGCACCTGCTCGGCCTGCACGTGGTCTCGGTGGTCGGGTTCACGCTCTCGACGGTGCTCGGCATCTGGCTGCTCTGGAGCGTTGTCCGCTCCGGCCGGCTGTAGGCAAGTCGGCGCAGAATCGTGTCAATGGACAACTAGCCGCTCTGCGCTCGGGGCAGTACCGTCGTGCGAATGAACGCAGCGGTGCTCGTCGCCGAGTCGGAACCGGAAACGCGCGTGTTTCTCGAACGCGAGCTGCCGCGTGACGGGTTCAAGATCGCGCGGCTCGGCGGCCCCTTCGACCTCGTCCTGGCCGGCGACGTCGAGGTCGCCGGTCGTTGGGTCGAATGCGCGCCGGTGATCGTGCTCGGGCGCGAGCGGGCGGGCGCCGTCGACTGCATCGACGCGCTTCGCCGCGGGTGCGACGACTATCTGGTGCGGCCGTTCGAGTACGAGGAGCTCGTCGAGCGGATCAGGGCCGTGCTGCGACGGACTCGTCCTCGCGATCCCGAGGTCGTCGAGGCGGAGCCGGTCACGATCGACGTGCGAACGCGCGACGCGCGGGTGCTCGGCCGCTCCGTCCGGTTGGCGCAGAAGGAGTACGAGCTGCTCCTGACGCTGGCGCGCGAGCCGGACCGCGTGTTCACGAAGGCCGAGCTGCTGCGCGACGTCTGGGGCTACCGGGTGCCCGGGCGGACGCGCACCCTCGACTCGCACGCCTCGCGGCTGCGGCGGAAGCTGCGCGAGGCGGGGGGCGGCACGGAGCTCGTCGACAACGTGTGGGGGGTGGGCTATCGGCTGCGCGGCCTTCCGACAACCTGATCTCTAGTCGTCTCCCGGACTACCACGTGGTAGTCTTCAAGACGAACGATGCTCACGGACGTCAACCCGTTCGTCTACTCGCACCCGATCTCGCCCGACGACATCATCGACCGGGAGCGCGAGACGCAGGCGCTGCTCGCGAACGCGGTCGGGGGCCACTACGTGCGCCTCTACGCGCCGCGCAAGTACGGGAAGACGAGCCTCCTGCAGCGCGCACTCCGGGACGGCGAGCGTGAGGAGGGCCTCATCCCGGTCCGGGTCGACCTGTATCGCGTCGTCTCGCTCGCCGACGTGACGGTCCGGCTCGAGCGCGCCTATGCGCGCCATCTCAAGGGGGCGATCCGCTCGCGCGTCGACCGGTTTCTCCAGAGCACCGGCATCGGCCTGTCCCTCGGCGCGACGGGGATCAGCGCGCGGATCCAGCTCGATCCGAAGGCGGATCCGCTGCCGGCGCTGCATGCGCTGCTCGACCTGCCGCTCCGGCTCGAGGCAGGCGGCGGCTACCGCGCGTTCATCGCGTTCGACGAGTTCCAGGACGTGTGCAAGATCCCGAATCTCGACGGCCTGATCCGCAGCCACATCCAGTACCACGGCGAGGTGGCGTCGTACGTCTTCGCCGGCTCCGAGCCCGGCCTGATGGAGCAGCTGTTCGAGGATCGCGACCGCCCGCTCTACGGTTCGGCGGTGCCGATGCGGCTCGGGCGGCTCGAGCCCGGGGACGTCGGCGAGTACGTCGCGCACCGGTTCGAGCAGACCGAGCGAAGCGTGGGGGACGCGCTCGGCCCACTGCTGCGGGCCGCCGCGGGTCACCCGCAGCGGGCGATGCTGCTCGCGCACCACCTCTGGGCTGTCGTCGAGCCGGGCGGGAGGGCGGCGATCGAGGACTGGTCGCGCGCCTACGCGGCCGCGCTCGCGGAGCTCGAAGCCGAGTTCGACGCCGAATGGCGTCACCTCGACTCCTCGTCGCAGAAGACGCTGAGGTCGATCGTCGAGGGCGACGGGTCCCCGTACCGGGCCTACATCCTGCGGCGGCTCGCGCTGACGAAGGACATGGTTCGCAAGGCCCTGCCGCGGCTGAACGCCGCCGCGCTGATCGAGCGTCACGGAGACCTCCACGAGATCGTCGACCCGCTCTTCGCCGCGTGGATCGCGCGCGGGGCCGAGGCTCCCGACTGAGGCGCATTGCCACCGGTGTCGCGGCGGGTAGGTTGAGGCCGTGAGCCAGCTCGAGCAGGCGACGCTCTTTCGCCGGCTGCATCTCGAGCCGCCGCTCCTCGTGCTGCCGAACGCCTGGGACGTGGCGAGCGCGAAGGTGCTGGCCGCGCTGCCCGGCTGCCGGGCGCTCGCGACGTCGAGCGGCGCCGTCGCCCGCGCCCTCGGCTTCGAGGACGGCGAGAACGCCCCGGCGGCGGTGATGATCGAGGCGAACTCGCGCATCGCGCGGGCCGTCGACGTACCCGTGAGCGCGGACCTGGAGGCAGGCTACGGCCAGCCGGTCGAGACTGCGCGTGCCGCGTGGGACGGCGGTCTCGTCGGGATCAACTTCGAGGATTCGCCCGGCGACGTGCTCAAGGATGTCGACGAGCAGGCTGCGTCGATCGGCGCGATTCGGGCAGCCGTGCCCGACCTTGTCATCAACGCCCGCGTCGACACGTTCCTGGTCGGGAACGGCGACCTCGAGGACGCGGTGTCGCGCGGGAACGCGTATCTGAGCGCGGGGGCGGACTGCGTCTATCCGATCTTCTGCCCGGCGTCTGCGATCGCCGAGTTGGCCGGCCGCATCGACGGGCCGATCAACATCTTGCTGACGCCGCAGATGCCGTCCGTCTCGCAGCTCGCCGACCTGGGTGTCGCCCGTGTCACGTGGGGCGCCGGGCTGGCCGGGCTCGCCTACGCCGAGGCGGCGCGTGTCGCTGCGGCCGCGTTCAGCGGTGAATGACGCGCGCGCTGCGTCCACGCGTGATGTAGCTGAACGTCCACCGGGTCAGCACCACGAGCCGGTTCTGGAAGCCGATCAGATAGAAGAGGTGCAGGCCGAGCCAGAGCACCCACGCCGGGAAGCCGGAGAAGTGCAGTCCCTTGATGTCGGCGACCGCTCGCGAGCGTCCGATCGTCGCCAGGTTTCCCTTGTCGCGATAGTGGAACGGCGAATTCTCGCCTCGCTTGATCGCGCGGGCGACATGGCGCCCCTCCTGCATCGCGACGGGCGCGACGCCCGGGAGTGGCCGGCCGCCGGGGGCGACCATGTCGCCGATCGCGAACACCTCGGGATGCCCGGGGAGCGTGAGGTCCGGCTCGACCGTGAGTCGTCCGGCGCGGTCGGTCTCGCCGCCCGCCGCCTCGGCGAGCAGGCGCGCCAGCGGCGACGCCGTCACGCCGGCTGCCCACACCGCCGTGCGGGTCGGTAGCCGGCTCTCGCTCCCGTCGGGCAGGCGGAGTTGCACCGAGTCATCGTCGATGCCGATGACGGTCGTGCCGAGCATCACCGTCACGCCGAGCGATGCGAGCGACTTCTCGGCCCGGCGCGAGAGCGACTCGGGGAACGTTCCGAGCACGCGGTCGGTCGCTTCGACGAGCACGACGCGGGCGCGTGCGGGTGTCGACGACGCGGTAGTCGCGACGGAGGGTGTCGCGCGCGAGCTCGGCGATCTGCCCGGCCATCTCGACACCGGTCGGGCCGCCTCCGACGACGACGAAGGTGAGCCACACGTCGCGCATCGCGTCGTCGCGCGACGACTCCGCTGCCTCGAACGCCGAGAGAATCCGCGCGCGAAGGTCCAGCCCACCGGTCAGGGACTTCAGCTCCGGCGCGTACGTGGCCCAGTCTTCGTGGCCGAAGTACGAGTACGCCGAGCCGCCGGAGACGACGAGCCGGTCGTACTCGAGCGAGACACCCTCGCTCGCCGCTCGCGATCATGTCCACCAGGACGCTGCGATGGTCGAGGTCGAACCCCGTCACCTCGGCGAGGAGCACGTGGGTGTTGGCCTGGCGGTGGAGGATGTGCCTGAGCGGCGCAGCGATCTCGACCGACGAGAGCGCTCCGGTCGCAACCTGGTAGGCGAGCGGCTGAAAGAGATGGAAGTTCTGGCGATCGACGAGCGTGATGTCGACGTCGGCGCGGCGTAGACCCTTCGCCGCAAGCAGCCCTCCGAAGCCTCCACCGACGATCACGACCTTCGTCATCAGCCAAGGATTGCACCCTCGAGCTGAAGGAGCTGCAGCTTGCGGTCGAGCCCGCCTGCGTAGCCCGTCAGCGACCCGTTCGCTCCGACCACGCGATGGCAGGGAAGCACGATCGGGATCGGGTTGCGGTTCATCACCGTTCCGACCGCCCTGGCGGCCTTTGGATGCCCGACCTTGTCGGCGAGCGTGCCGTACGTGGTCGTGACGCCGTACGGGACGCGGGCCAGCTCGGCCAGCACCTCCGCGTTGAACGACGCAACCCGCAGATCGAGCGGCAGGTCGAACTCGCGGCGGCTGCCCTCGAAGTACTCGTCGAGCTCGCGCCGGACGTCGTCGATCGGGCTGCGCAGCACACGCCGCCCGAACACGCGCGCCAGCTCGTCCTCCTGGCCTTCCGGGTCGAAGTGGATGCGAGCGAGGCCGCGGTCGGTCGCGGCGATCAGCAGCTCGCCGATCGGCGAGTCGATGACGTCGTAGCGGACGTCGACGATCCCTTCGCGGATGGCGGCCGCGCGGAACCGTTCGTCGAGCTCAGGCGTGATGTTCATGTGTCCTCCTCAGTCTGCGGACCCCGGACGAGGCTGCGGCGCGGGCCGCCTCTTCGCTGGAGCCGAGCGCGTCGGCGATCTGGGCGTAGCCGAGGTCGTAGCCGTACCGGAGCACGACGGCCGCGCGTTCCGTGGGCGGAAGCTCGATCCGTCAGGTGCTCGAGCTCCTTGAACGCGTCGCGGCGCAGCTCGACCGCCGGCTCGGGCGCTTGTGCCAAGTTGGCACTTGCACGGGGTCGCAGCTGGTCCATCGCCACGTTCGTGGCGATCGTGAACACCCATGCGCGCAGGTGGCGGCCGTGCTCGAGCCGGTCGTAGGCGCGCAGCGCGCGCAGGAACGTCTCCTGCCAGGCGTCCTCCGCCCGCGGACCGAGCAGCTTGCGGAGATAGCGCAGCACCTCCTCGCGATGAGCCAGGTAGAAGCGCTCGAAGGGCGGGATCCGTTCTGCCGGTGGCATCGTCCTCATCATCGATTGAAACCTGTCAGGCTGCGAAACTGTGAGGTGCGCCGTCGTCGGGCACATCGAGTGGGTCGAGTTCGCGCGCGTCCCGGCCATGCCGCAGCCGGGAGACATCGTGCACGCGACGAGCACGTGGAGCGAGCCGGCCGGGGGCGGCGCGGTGATCGCGAGCCAGATCAACCGGCTCGCCGGCGGCTGCGACTTCTTCACGGCGCTCGGGGACGACGAGATCGGGCGCGAGTGCGAGCGCGGGCTGACCGAGCTCGGCCTGACTCTGCACGTCCAGTACCCGGATGGATCCGACGTCCCGCCGCGCGTGGACGCACGTCAACGAGCAGGGCGAGCGCACGATCACCTTGCTCACCGAAGAAGCTTCTTCCCTGGGGCGCCGCTGCCGCTCGGCGACTTCGACGCCGTGTTCTTCGTCTCGGGCGATGTCGAGGCGCTGCGGTCGGCGCGACGTGCGCCGTTCGTCGCCGCCACGACCCGGGAGCAGCCGACGCTGCTCGAGGGCGGCGTCCCGATCGACCTGCTCGTCGGGAGCCTCAACGACGCAGGCGAACGGTTCGAAGGCGGTCTCGACGTGCGCACCGTCGTCCTCACCGACGGCGCGCGGGGAGGCGTCGCGAACGGCGAGCACTACGACGCGGTCGAGCCGCCTGGTCCGATCGTCGACACGTACGGGGCGGGAGATTCGTTCTCCGCAGCACTCTGCTTCGGCCTCGCGCGCGGTGACTCGCTGCCGGATGCCCTTCACCTCGCTGCGAGCGCCGGTGCAGCCGTGATCACGGGCCGGGGGCCGTACACGAGCCAGCTAACGTTGGCGGGGTGACCGCGCGCGTCTCGTGGATCTCGCTGACGGCGGTCAAGGCGCTCGCAATGGAGCAGGTCGACGAGGTCGATCTCCTCGAAGACGGGCTGCGCGGTGACCGCCGGTTCTTCCTCGTCGACGAGAACGATCGCCTCGTCAACAACAAGGATCGGCGCCGCGGCCCGCTGCAACTCGTGCACGCCGACTACGACGCCGGAGGGCACCGAGTTGACACTCGGACTGCCCGACGGCTGCCGGGTTGCGGGTGAAGTCTCCTACGGCCCGGAGGTCGCGACCACGTTCCACCGCCTCCCGCTTGCCCGCCCGGCGCGTCGAGGGCCCGTGGGACGAAGCGCTGTCGGAGGTCGCGAGCGAGCCGGTCCGGCTCGTCGCCCCGCCGCACGGGGGAGCCGATCGCCGGCGCAGCGGCGCGGCGAGCTTCCTGGGGCAGGCGTCGCTCGAGACGATCGCGCACGAGCTCGGCGTCTCGACCGTCGACCCGCGCCGGTTTCGCATGAACTTCGGGCTCGAGGGGCTCGAGCCGCACGAAGAAGACTCCTGGATCGGCCGGAGGGTGAAAGTGGGGGACGCGGTCGTCGTCGTGCAGGGAAACGTCGGGCGCTGCGCGATCACGACCCAGAGCCCGGAGACGGGCCTCCCCGACCTGGACACGCTGAAGGCGCTGGCGGCCTACCGCGGCAGCGTTCCGACCACCGAGCCGCTTCCGTTCGGCGTCCACGCCGCCGTCGCCGAGCCGGGCCGCGTGCGCGTCGGCGACCCCGCCGAGCCGGTCTCCTAGCCGGTCTCCTGGCCGATGCCGGGTGGGACGCCGGTCGCGGCATGGTCCCACAGGGGTTTACAGGTGGGAGATAGTGGAGTAAAGTGGACCATAGTGGACCAACTGCTCGGTGAACATGACCACTCCCTCGACGACAAGAACCGGCTCACACTCCCGTCGAAGCTCCGCTCCGCGTTCGCGGACGGCGTCGTCGTCGCCCGGGGCCTCGACGGCTGTCTCACCGCGTACCCGAGCGAGGAGTGGGCGCGCTTGACCAAGCGCGTCGCCGAGCTCGACCCGCTCTCCGAGGACGCACGGCGGGTCCGGCGCCACTTCTTCGGCGGTGCGGCGCACACCGAGCTCGACAAGCAGGGCCGGCTCGTCGTGCCGCAACCGCTCATCGAGCACGCCGGCCTGGAACGCGAGCTGACCGTGCTCGGGGTCCACGACCATCTCGAGATCTGGAATCGCGCCACCTGGCGTCGACTGCAGCAGGAACCCGAAGGGAGAGTGGAGGATGCTGCCGAGCGTCTTGCCAACTGAGTCCGATCACGTCCCCGTCCTCGCCGACGAGGTCGTCGCGGCGCTCGATCCGCGACCGGGGGAGACCGTCGTCGATGCGACGTTCGGCGCCGGCGGTCACGCGGCGCTGCTCGCGTCGCGGCTTCGCGGCGACGGCAAGCTGATCGCGATCGACCGCGATCCGACCGTCGCGCCCTACTTCGAGCGGTTCCGCCGCGCGACCGGCGTGCGCGCACGTCTGCTCCACGGCGAGTTCTCGTCGACGCTCGAGCAGCTCGCGGCGAACGGCTCCGAGGCCGACGTCGTCCTGCTCGACCTCGGCGTCTCGTCGATGCAGCTCGATCGCCCCGAGCGCGGCTTCTCGTACGCCGCCGATGCGCCGCTCGACATGCGGATGGACCCGAGTGCGACGTACTCGGCGCGCGAGCTCGTCAACGAATCCGGGGAGCGCGAGCTCACCGACATCTTCAAGCGGTACGGCGAGGAGCGCTTCGCCAAGCAGATCGCACGCGCGATCGTGCGCCGGCGCAGGCAATCGCCGTTCGAGCGGACGGGGGAGCTCGTGGACGTGATCAAGGCGTCGATCCCCGCTCCGGCGCGCTTCGGGGAGGGCCATCCGGCCAAGCGCGTCTTCCAGGCACTTCGGATCGAAGTGAACGACGAGCTCGGCGCGGTCGAGAGAGCGCTGCCCGCCGCGCTCGAGATGCTTCGTCCCGGCGGCCGGCTCGGCGTGATCTCGTTCCACTCGCTCGAGGACCGGATCGTCAAGCGGTTTCTCCGCTCGGCCGAGCACGGGTGCACGTGCCCGCCCGACTTCCCGGTGTGCGTCTGCGGCTCGCAGCCGTCGATGCGCGCGACGCCGCGTCGCGCGGTCAGGCCGTCGTCCGCCGAGGTCGCGCGCAATCCACGCGCCCAGTCCGCCCGCCTGCGCGTCGGGACGAAGGTCTGACGATGGCAAGCGCCTCGCACGCGCAGACTCAGGCAGCGGTCGCCGAGCCACTTGCGCCGCCGCGCCGCCAAAGCACGTCACGGAAGCAGCGGACGCAGCGGGCGCGCGCTCGCGGCGGCATCCTCTGGATCGCCGTGAGCGGGATTCTGCTCGCGGGCGTCGTATTCGTGAACGTGGCGGTGCTGCGGCTCAACCTCGCGCTCGACGGCGCAACGTCCGACCGGGTCAAGCTCCACGCCGAGAACGCGGCGCTCCAGTCGGAGCTGTCGAGCAAGCTCCGGGCCGGGGCGATCCAGGCGCAGGCGTCGAGACAGCTCGGCCTGCAGTACCAGGACCCGTCCGAGTACGGATACGTCGACCTGGGCAAGTGAAGGGCGAGCGGCAGGCCAACCGCCGGATCCGCCTGCTGCTCGCGGTCTTCGTGCTTCTCTTCGCGGGGACGCTGGCACGGGCCACGTGGCTCCAGGGCGTGCAGGCCGGGACGCTCGGCCAGATGGCGCAGCGCCAGCACCGAGAGACGATCCCGGTGCCTGCCGGCCGCGGGACGATCTTCGACCGCACCGGCGTGCAACTTGCGATCGGCGAGCAGACGACGACCGTCTATGCCGATCCGCACGAGCTGACCGAGCCCCGCCGCGTCGCCGTCGCGGCGCAGCACCTGCTCGGCGCCGACGCGAACCAGCTCTTTCCGCAGCTCATGAACAAGCGGCGAAGCTTCGTCTACGTCGCGCGCTTTGCGAAGCCGACCGACGCGGCGGCGTTCATGAAGAAGGGCTTCGCCGGAGTGAACTCCTACCCCGAGGAGAAGCGCACGTACCCGCAGGGGACCGTCGCCTCACAGGTCGTCGGTTTCGCCGGGACCGACAACAAGGGCCTCGCGGGGCTCGAGGTGCAGTACGACAAGCGGCTGTCGGGGCGGCCGGGCAAGCAGATCGTCGTCCGCGACCCGTTCGGGCGCGCGATCGACGTGATCAGCTCGACGCCAGAGCGCGACGGAAGCGATCTGTTCACGACGATCGACCACAACATCCAGGCGAACGCGGAGCTCGTGCTGCGGCAGACGGTCGCGCAGTGGGGGGCGCGCGGCGCGACGGCCGTCGTGCTCGACCCGACCACCGGCGCCGTGCTGGCGATGGCGCAGGCACCGGGGTTCGACGCCAACAAGGCGAGTCGCACGCCCTTCGACGTCCAGCGCAACCGGGCGGTCACCGACACCTACGAGCCCGGGTCGACGTTCAAGCTCGTGACGATCGCCGGCGCCCTCTCGAGCAACCTCGTCACGCCTGGAACGACGTTCAGGCTGCCGTACTCGATCCCGGTTGCCGACCGGATCGTCCACGACGCCGAGCGGCGCGGCACCGAGACGCTGTCGGTCGCGCAGATCCTCTCCCACTCGTCGAACGTCGGCGCCGTCACGATCGCGGAGAAGCTCGGGCCGTCCGAGCTGATGGATTGGATCGGCAAGTTCGGATTCGGGAGTGCGACCGGTCTCGACTTCCCGGGCGAGAGCCCTGGACAGGTGCTGCCGCTCGACCACTGGTCGGGCTCGACGATCGGCAACGTGCCGATCGGCCAGGGCATCGCCGTGACGCCGATTCAGATGGCCTCCGCCTACGCGGCGATCGCGAACGGCGGGGTCTGGGTGCAGCCGCACCTCGTCGAGCGCGTCGCCGGGGGCGCTCCGGCGCGTCTGAAGCGGCATCGAGTCGTCTCGCATGCGATTGATCTCGAGCTGAAGGCGATGCTGACGAACGTGGTCGACGAGCACGGCGCGACCGGCAACGCCGCGCAGATCCCCGGGTACACGGTCGCCGGCAAGACGGGCACGGCCCAGAAGCCGGGGCCGAACGGCTACACGACCGGGAAGTACGTCGCCTCGTTCGTCGGGATGGTGCCGGTCTCGAAGCCACGCTTCGTGGTGCTCGTGACGGTCGACGAGCCGCACGGGGCGATCTTCGGCGGCGTCGTCGCTGCCCCGGCGTTCAAGGAGATCGCCAAGTTCGACCTGCAGTACGAGGCGGTCCAGCCCGACGCGCCCCTGGCGCCCAGCCAGTAGCCCCGCCCCCGCTACGTTTCACTCGCGCATGGAGCTCGACCGCCTGATCGGGGCGCTCCAACCGGCCGAGGTGGCGAACGCCGCACCGGCCGACATCGTCGACCTCGCGTACGACACGCGCTCGGTCGTTCCCGGGTCACTGTTCTTCTGCGTGCCGGGCTCGCGCGCCGACGGGCACGACCTGGCGGGGGCCGTGGTCGCAGCCGGCGCCGCGGCGCTCGTCGTCGAGCGCCGGGTCGCTGAGGGCGTGCCCCAGCTGCGCGTGGCGAGCGTTCGCGACGCGATGCCGGTGGCGGCAAACGAGTTCTTCGGCCGGCCTTCCCACCATCTCGACGTCGGAGCGGTGACCGGCACGAACGGCAAGACGACGACCGCGTTTCTGCTGGCGTCGGTGCTCGAGGCCGCCGGCCGCCGTCCGGCGCTGCTCACGAACATCGAGCGGCGGATCGGGGGGACGCAGCGCGAGCTCGGGCTCAACACCCCGGAGGCGATCGACCTGCAGCGCCTCTTCCGGGAGATGCTCGACGCCGGCGACCTGACCTGCGCGATGGAGGCGACGTCGATCGCCGCTGAGATGGGGAGGCTCGAGGGCACACGGTTCGCGGTACTCGTCTTCACGAACCTGACTCAGGATCACCTCGACTTCCACGGCACGATGGAGCGCTACTTCGAGGCCAAGCGCGCGCTTTTCGCTCAGGCCGAGCGGGCTGTCATCAACGTCGGCGACGAGTGGGGCGCGCGGATCGCCGCCGAGGTTCCCGACGCACGCACGTTCACACCCGACGACGACCTCGGCGGCCTGCAGCCGAAGCTACGGGGCCGGTTCAACCGGGCCAATGTGCTCGGAGCCGTCTGGGCGGCCCGTGAGCTGGGGGTGGCGGAGGACGCAATCCGCCGCGGTATCGACGGTCTCGCCGGCGTGCCCGGGCGCTTCGAGTCCGTCGACGTCGGCCAGCCGTTCACGGTGATCGTGGACTACGCGCACACACCGGACTCGCTCGAGAACGTGCTGCGCGCTGCGCGTGAGCTCGGGAGCCGCGTGACCGTCGTCTTCGGCGCGGGCGGTGACCGCGACCGGGAAAAACGGCCGCTGATGGGGCGGGTCGCGCGAGCGCTCGCCGACCGGGCGATCGTGACGACGGACAATCCGCGCTCGGAGGATCCGGCGGCGATCGCCGCGCAGGTCTCCGAAGGAACGCTCGAGGTCGTGCTCGACCGGCGTGAGGCGATCGAGCAGGCACTGGCGGACGCAAGCACCGGCGACATCGTCGTCATCGCGGGCAAGGGCGCCGACACGGAGATGGAGCTCGCAGGCCACAGCATCCCGTTCGACGATCGCGCCGTCGCCCGCGAGGCGCTGTCGTGATCCCGGTCGAGCTCGCCTTCATCGAGCCTCTCGGCCGACTCGTCTCGCGGCCCTGGGACGACGCCGTCACGGGCGTCCAGATCGACTCGCGGCGGATCCGCGACGGTGACCTGTTCGTCGCGGTCGGCGGAGGCGTCGACTTCGTCGAGCACGCCCTCGCCCGTGGGGCGGCGGCCGCGCTCGTCCCCGACGACGCGCCGGCCGCGCTCGCAGCGGTCGCGGCCGAGGTGCGCTCGCGGTCGACCGCTCGTGTCGTCGCGATCACCGGCTCCACGGGCAAGACGTCGACCAAGGACATCCTGTTCGCGATGTGTGCTCCGAACGCGCGCACGATCGCGAACGAGGGCAACTACAACAACGAGCTCGGGCTGCCGCTCACGCTTTGCCGGCTCGAGGACGACACGGAGATCTGCATCACCGAGATGGGGATGCGAGGCGTGGGCCAGATCGCGCTGCTCGCGGCGATCGCGAAACCGAGCATCGGCGTGATCACGAACGTCGGCCCGGTCCACCTCGAGCTCGTCGAGACGATCGAGAACGTCGCGCGGGCGAAGGCGGAGCTGATCGAAGCTCTCCCTGCGGGTGGGATCGCGGTCGTGCCGCACGAACCGCTCCTCGAGCCGTATCTGACCCGCAGCGACATCGTCGTAGAGCGGGTCGATCCCGACCTCGAGCTGCCGTTCACGACGAACTACACGTCGCAGCATCAGTTGCAGAACACGCGTACGGCGGTGGTCGTCGCCAGGTGTCTCGAGCTACCTCTCCCCAGCGGCAAGCTGAGGGTCGAGTTCTCGAAGCTCCGTGAGGAGGAGCGTGAGCTGGCCGGCGGCGGGCTGCTCTTGAACGACTGTTACAACGCCAACCCGGTCTCGATGCGCGCCGCGCTCCTGCATCTGGTCGATCGCGCCGGAGCGCATCGTCGCGTTGCGGTCCTCGGCGAGATGGCCGAGCTCGGCGAGACCGCTCCCGGGTACCACCGCGAGATCGGCGAGCTCGTACACGAGCTAGGAGTCCATGTGATCGCGGTCGGCGAGCAGGCGCGCGCGTACGGCGGCGAGTGGGTGCCGACGGCGGCGGATGCCGCCGAGCGGCTTCGGGCCGAGCTCCGGCCGGGCGACGCCGTCCTCGTCAAGGGATCGCGATCGGTGGGACTCGAGGTCGTCGCGGAGAACTTGACCGACTGATGTCCCGTGTTCTCGTCGCAGCGCTCGTCGCGATGATCATCGCGATCCTGGTCGGGCCGACGTTCATCGCCTTCCTGCGCCGGAACGAGTTCGGACAGCACATCCGCGAGGACGGGCCGCAGCACCACGCGAGCAAACAGGGGACTCCGACGATGGGCGGGCTCCTCATCATGGCCGCCGCGACGATCGCGTTCCTGCCGCTGTCGATCTACACCACCCCGGCCCTGACGATCTACGGCACCGCGCTCGCGTGTGGTGGGGTCGGGTTCCTCGACGACTACATCAAGCTGCGGCACCGCCGCTCGCTCGGCCTCAAGGGCCGCTGGAAGATGCTCCTGCTGCTCGGCATCACCGTCGCCGTCGGGCTCGCCGCGAATCACCAGCGCCTTCGGCACGACGTGTTCATCCCCGTCGTCGACAAGTGGCTGCCGCTCGGGCCGTTCTGGTACGTCCTCCTCTTCCTGATCATCGCCGGGGCCGTCAACGGCGTGAATCTCACCGACGGTCTCGACGGCCTTGCTGCGGGGACGGGAATCATCGCCCTCGGGACGTTCACGGCGATGGCGGTGACGATCTTCATCCGTTCGGCGACGCCGCATCACGGCCGGATCGAGAACCGGCTCGATGCGGCGCTGATCGGCGCGGCGCTGATCGGGGCCGGTGTGGGCTTCCTGTGGTTCAACGCGTTCCCGGCCGAGGTGATCATGGGCGACACCGGCGCAATGGCGATCGGAGGCGCCATCGCCGCGATGGCGATCATGCTCAAGGTCGAGCTCCTGCTGCTGTTCGTGGGCGGGATCTTCCTGATCGAAGCGGTGTCCGTGATCCTGCAGGTGATCTCGTTCAAGTACTGGGGGAGACGGATATTCCTGATGGCGCCTCTGCATCACCACTTCGAGATGAAGGCGTGGTCGGAGACGAAGATCATGGTGCGGTTCTGGATCGTCACGGCGATTCTCTGCGGTGCCGGCTTCGCCCTGTTCTACAAGTACTACCCGCAGATCAAGCCGCAGTGAAGGCGCTCGTCTACGGCCTCGCCCGCTCGGGCCGATCGGCGGTCGAGCGACTCGCCGAGCGCGGCGACGAAGTCATCATCGTCGACCGGTCGCTCGGCAACGAGGACGATCTGTCGCTCCTCCTCGGCGTCACGGTGCTCGTCAAGTCGCCGGGCGTCCCCCGTGAAGCGCCCCTCGTCGCGGCGGCCCATCAGCGCGGGATCGAGGTGTGGTCGGAGGTCGAGCTGGGCTATCAGCTGCTTCCTCAGACCCGCTTCGTCGGCGTCACCGGCACGAACGGCAAGACGACGACCTCCGAGCTCCTCGGCGCCATCTTCCGGGCCGCCGGCCGAGACGTTGTCGTGGCGGGCAACGTAGGGACTCCACTCACCTCCGTGCGAAACGCGGCCTGGGTCGTCTGCGAGCTGTCGTCCTTCCAGCTCGAGGACGTGCACGAGTTCACCTGCGACGTCGCGGTGCTGCTCAATCTCGAACCGGACCACCTCGACCGTCATGGATCGTTCGAGTCGTACCGGGAGGCGAAGCTGCGCATCTTCGAGCGCGCCCGCGCGAAGGTCGTGCCTACGGGGCTCGGCCTGCCGGGGATCGAGTTCTCCGCGGACGACCCGCTGCCGGCTGAACCGCTGATGCCAGGGCGTCACAACCGTGAGAACGCCGCTGCCGCCACGGCGGCCGCGCGCGCAGCAGGGATCGGGGATCCGGAGATCGCCGAGGCACTGCGCGCCTTCAAGGGGGTCCCGCACAGGCTCGAGCTCGTCGGCGAGCGAGGTGGTGTCCGCTACGTCAACGACTCGAAGGCGACGAACGTCGCCGCTGCCCTGCCCGCTCTCGCGACGTACGCCGGCGAGTCGTTGCACCTGATCCTCGGCGGCTCCTCGAAAGGCGAGGACTTCGGCCCGCTCGCAGCTGCCGTCGGAGCGAACGTCCGCTCGATCCACCTGATCGGCGCCGAGGCGGAGAGGCTCGCCGCCGTGCTCGGCGGGGACCGCGACGGGACCCTGGACCGTGCGATCGCCCACGCCGCCGAGCTCGCCCAGCCCGGAGACGTCGTGCTGCTCAGCCCCGCGTGCGCGAGTTACGACCAGTTCGCGAACTTCGAAGACCGGGGCGATGAGTTCAGGCGCCTCGTGTTGTTGCTCGAATAGGACTTCATCGCCTCTCCGCGAAGGAGATGCGAATGAAGCGGGGAGAACTCGATTCCAGGCTCTTGATCCTGGTCACGCTCGCGCTGGTCGCGTTCGGGCTGGTGATGGTCTACAGCGCGACGTCGGCGTCGGCGACGGTCGGCGGCAGCGACCCGATCTACTACCTGAAGCGGCAGGGTGCGTATGCGGCGCTCGGGATCACGCTGATGATCCTCGTCCAGCGCTGGGACTACCGCCGCCTGCGCCTGCTCTCGCCCGTGCTCGTGCTCGGGTCGCTCGGGCTGCTCGTCGCGGTACTCGCCGTCGGCCCGGCGATCAACGGAGCACGGCGTTGGATCTCGTTCGGCCCGGCCGTCTTCCAGCCGTCCGAGCTGGCGAAGCTGGCGCTCGCGATCTGGGCGGCCTCGCATTTCGCGCGCAAGCCGGCGCCGCGCAACCTGCGCGAGCTCTGGCGACCCGCGGGCGCGCTCGCGGCGGTCTTCTGCCTGCTGTTGATGCTCGAGCCGGACATGGGGACGTCGATCGCGCTCCTCGTGATGCTCACCGGGGTGCTCGTCGTCTCCGGGACGCCCGCGCGCGTGCTCGGGCTGGCGCTGCTGATCGCCTCGGCCGCCGGCACCGCCGCGATCTGGCTCGAGCCGTACAGGCGGGCGCGGTTCTTCGCCTTCCTGCACCCGTGGCACGACGCCCAGGGGACAGGCTTCCAGCTCGTGCAGGCGATGATCTCGATGGGCTCGGGCGGGTTCTTCGGCGTCGGCCTCGGCCAGAGCGTCGGCAAGATCTTCTACCTGCCGGAGGCCCACACCGACATGATGCTCGCGGTGATCGGCGAGGAGCTCGGCCTCGTCGGCGTCGGCGCCGTGATCGCCGCCTACGCGACGTTCGCGTACGCGGGGTTCAACATCGCCCTCCGCTGCCGCGACCCGTTCGGCAAGCGGCTCGCGGCCGGGCTGACGGTCCTCGTCTCGGGGCAGGCCGCGATCAACATCGCGGCCGTGATGGGCGTTGCGCCGCTGACGGGAATCCCGCTCCCGTTCCTCTCCTACGGCGGCTCGAGCCTCGTGGTCCTGCTCGCCTCCGTCGGAATCCTCCTTAACATCGCTCATCGTGGCAACAGAGCGGCAGTTGCGGTGCCTGATCGCAGCCGGGGGGACGGCCGGTCACGTCCTGCCGGCGATCGCGATCGCGGAAGCGCTCGTGGAACGCGGCGTGGCCGTGACGTTCGCCGGGTCGCCGGATCGCGTCGAAGCGCGTCTGGTTCCTGAGGCCGGCTTCGAGCTCGACACCTTTCCGATCAGCGGGTTCCCACGGCGGCCGTCGCTGGCGCTCGCCCGCGCGCTGCTCCTCGCAGCCGCCGCGCCGCGCGCCTGCCGGCGGATCCTGAAGGCACGGCGGCCCGATGTGGTGTTCGGCGGAGGCGGCTACGTCGCCGGTCCGATGGTGTTCGCCGCCTCGACGATGCGCATCCCGGCCGCGCTCAGCGAAGCCGACGCGCACCTCGGTCTGGCCAACCGGCTGGCCGCGCCCTTCGCGAAGCGGCTGTTCCTGGCGTATCCGATCGAGGATCACCACGGCACGAAGGCACGAGTCGTCGGACGGCCGATCCCCGCGCGCTCGCGACCCACCGCTCAGGCCGATGCGCGGGAGGTCTTCGAGCTGCCCGCGGACGGGCGCATCCTCGGCGTCTTCGGCGCCCTCGCGGGGGCGCGCGCGCTGAACGAGTTCGTCGTCGAGACCTGGGGCGCAGCGGGACCTCCGATCCTTCATGTGACGGGACGCCGCGACTACGAGCTCGTCCGGGCGAATGTCATCCGTGACGACTACCGCGTCGTCCCCGAGACGGAGCGGTTCGGTGCAGCCCTCTCGGCCGTCGATCTCGTGCTCGGCCGCTCCGGCTCGACCGTATGGGAGATCGCTGCGGCCGGTCGGCCGGCGATCTTCGTTCCGTATCCGTTCGCGACGGGGGACCACCAGGCCGCGAACGCCGAGCACTTCGTCCATGCGGGCGGCGCGATCATGGTGCGGGAGCTCGAGCTCGACCAGGTGCCTGAGCTGGTCCGGTCGCTGCTCGACGACGACGACAGGCTCGAGGCGATGGGACGGGCGATGCTCGCCGTCGCGAGGCCCGACGCCGCAGCGGAGATCGCCGACGAGCTCGTCGCGCTGGCGAGGCGATGAACGGCAGGCGTCTCTGGTTCGTCGGGATCGGCGGCGCGGGGCTGAGCGCGTATGCGCAGCTCGCACGGGCGTGGGGGGCGACGGTCGGCGGCTGGGACCGCGTCCGCACTCGCGTACCTGGGGCCGCTCTCGGACGTCAAGGTCGAGATCTCAGAGGAGCCTTTCGTGCCCGATGGCTGGGAGGCTGTCGTCTCCTCGGCGTACCCGTCGGTGCCGGGTCTGCGCCGATCGGAGTTCCTGCGGGAGCTCGTCTCCGCCCGTCCGTCGATCGTCGTCGCCGGGACACACGGCAAGGGGACGACTGCGGCGATGATCGCGTATGTCCTGCGCGAGACGGGTCGCGATCCGGCGTGGTTGATCGGCGCGCCGGTGCCGCAGTTGGGTTCGAACGCCGGCTTCGGTGCCGGGTACCTCGTCGTCGAGGGTGACGAGTCCGACCGCACCGTGTTCGGGCTCGACGCCGAGGTCGCGGTCGTCACGAACGTCGAGCTCGACCACCACACCGAGTTCGCGTCGCAAGGTGAGCTCCTTGAGGAGTTCGAACGCTGGCTGTCGGCAGCGCCGCATGTCGTGCGCGATGCGCCGGCGTATACAGGCGCGTTGGCGCTGCCAGGCGAGCACAACCGGCAGAACGCCGGCGCGGCGTTGGCCGCGCTCGCGACGGTCGACGTGCCGCGCGGCGATGCCGAGACCGCGCTCGCGCGGTTCACGGGCACAGGACGACGGTTCGAGGTGCACGACCTCGGCGACAGGTTCCTCGTCGACGACTACGGGCACCATCCCACCGAGATCGCCGCGACCATCGAGGCAGTGCGCGAGCGCTGGCCGCAGGCGCGGGTCCGGGTCCTCTTCCAACCGCACCTCTACTCTCGTACCCGCCACCTCGCCTGGGAGCTCGCAGGAGCGCTGGCCGGAGCCGACGACGTCACGGTCACCGACGTGTACGCCGCCCGTGAGGAGCCGGTTCCCGGCGTGACGGGCAAGCTCGTCGTCGATGCGCTCAGCGATCGGGGAGTTCTCGCCGCGTGGACGCCGTCGGTCGCCGACGGCGCCGAGCGGCTCCGGCGGCAGGGCCGTCCCGGCGACGTGCTCATCGTGCTCGGTGCCGGCGATGTCGACGAGGCTGCCGACCTCCTGCGCGGCTAACGTCGACCGCGTGGAGGAACGCGTCGCGCTCTCGCGCTTCACGACGATCGGCACAGGCGGCCCGGCGCGGTGGTTCGCCCGGCCCGAGTCGGTCGACGACCTCGTCGCAGCCCTGGCGTGGGCGCGGCGAAAGGGAGTTTCGATCGCGGTCGTCGGGCTCGGCTCCAACCTGCTCGTGCACGACGACGGTGTCGAAGCGCTGGTGCTCAAGCTCGGCGGCGACCTGGTGTCGGCCCGAACCGACGGAGACGTCCTCATTGCGGGCGGCGGCGCACCGAATGCCGTCAGCCTGCACCGTGCGCGCAGTGCCGGTCTCGGCGGGTTCGAGTTCGCGTCGGCGATCCCGGGTACAGCGGGCGGTGGCGTCCGGATGAACGCCGGCGCGTACGGGCGCGACTGGAGCGACGTCGTCGTCGATGCGATCGTGGTCGACGCCGACGGGCCGCGCACGGTCGACGTCGCCGGCCTCGGGCTGTCGTACCGCCACTCGGACCTCGCCCCGGGGGCCGTCGTCGCCCAGGTTCGCTTCCGGCTCGAACCGAGCACACCCGAGGATGTGAAGACGAAGGTCGCCGAGCTGCTCGCCCAGCGCAAGGCGACGCAACCGACGAACAAGCGGACGTTCGGGAGCGTCTTCAAGAACCCCGCAAACGGGCCGGGTGCCGGGCGCCTGATCGAGGAGTGCGGGCTGAAGGAGATCCGGATCGGGGGAGCCGTCATCTCGCCGCGGCATGCGAACTTCATCGAGAACGCCGGGGGCGCAACCTCGGACGACTGCATTGCGCTGATGTCCGAGGCGCGCCGACGCGTGCGCGAGCGCTTCGAGGTCGAGCTCGAGCACGAGGTGCAGTTCCTCGGGCCCCTGGAGCTGCCCGCGTAGGGAAACCCGGGACCGCGGCGAAGTCGCCCCCGTGGCCGCCCGCAGGAGGACGACCGCTCGGACCGCGGCGCTGCCCGTGCGCCGCGCCCTGCCCGATCTCGTTCGCCTGGCGCCCTCGCTTCGCTCGATCCTGGGCGGCCTGGCGATCCTCCTGCTCGCGGTCGGGGCGTACGTGGCGGCCAGGGAGACATCGGTCTTCGCCGTTCAGACGGTCGACGTCCGTGGCGGGACACCTCAGTTGCGGCGAGAGGTCGAAGCGGCGCTCGACGGCGAGGTCGGCCGGAGTCTCCTGCGCGTCAACGGCGCGGCGATCGACGAGCGTCTCGCTGCGTTGTCGGGCGTGCGGTCGTTCTCGTACGACCGCGCGTTCCCGCACACGCTCCGAATCGTCGTTCGTGCCGAGCACCCGGTGCTGGTCGTCCGCCAGGGCGACCGTGCCTATCTCGTGGCCGCAAGCGGCCGGGTGCTGCGCCCGCTCCGGAATCCTCACCTCTCGCACCTGCCGCGCCTCTACGTCAAGAAGGGCGTGGCCCTCGAGGTCGGCGGCACCGCGCCCGCGGTCGTGATCGGAGCCGCGGCGGCGCTGGCCGTCATCCGGGACGCTGCGCTGCCGACGGGCGTGCATTTCGTCCGCGTCGGCACGGGGGAGTTGACGCTCCTCCTCGGCAGCAAGTTCGAGGTGCGCCTCGGGGACGCCTCCGATCTCAGGCTCAAGCTCGCGATCGCGCGGCGGATCCTGCGTTCGACCGGGGCCGCGACGACGCCGGCGGCCTACCTCGATGTCGCCGTCCCGGAGCGCCCCGTCCTCGATGACAACCCTCAAGTCGGAGGTTGAGCTTGACGGTTAGCCCGATCGAGCCTGAGTGTTTTCGCGTTGACAGAATAGGAAACCCCCCGTACTCTCCCGAAGAGAGGAGGCGCTCGACAGGCCCCACCCTGCACTCGAGCTTGAGGTCGAGCATCAGCCAATGAGAGATCGGACCGGAAACTACCTCGCTGTAATCAAGGTCGTCGGCGTCGGCGGCGGTGGCACGAACGCCGTCAACCGGATGGTCGACGCGGGCGTCACGGGTGTCGAGTTCGTAGCGGTCAACACCGACGCCCAGGCCCTCCTGATGTGCGAGGCCGATGTGAAGATCCACATCGGCGCGAAGGCGACGCGCGGCCTCGGCGCCGGCGCCGACCCGGCCGTCGGCCGCGAGGCCGCGACCGAGTCGCGCGACGAGCTGAAGGAAGCGCTCAAGGGCGCAGACATGATCTTCGTTACCGCCGGCGAGGGCGGTGGCACCGGCACGGGCGGCGCGCCGATCGTCGCCGAGATCGCACGCGAGCTCGAGGCGTTGACCGTCGGAGTCGTCACCCGGCCATTCGCGTTCGAGGGCCGCCGCCGCTCGCAGCAGGCTGAGCAGGGCATCAACGAGCTGGCCGACAAGGTCGACACGCTGATCATCATCGAGAACGACCGGCTGCTCCAGGTCGTCGAGAAGAAGACTCCTCTGTCCGAGGCGTTCAAGCTCGCCGACGACATCCTGCGCCAGGGCGTCCAGGGCATCACCGACCTGATCACCGTCCCCGGGATCGTCAACCTCGACTTCGCAGACGTGCGCACGATCATGCGCGACGCGGGCTCCGCCCTGATGGGCATCGGCGCGAGCACCGGCGAGAACCGGGCCGGCGAAGCCGCGCGGACGGCCGTCAGCTCACCGCTGCTCGAGTCGTCGATCGAAGGCGCCACCGGCATCCTCCTGAACATCAGCGGCCCCGCCGACCTCGGCCTGTTCGAGGTGAACGAGGCCGCCGAGGTCGTGACGAGCGCCGCCGACCAGAACGCGAACGTCATCTTCGGCGCCGTGATCGACGAGAACCTCAAGGACGAGGTCCGGGTGACAGTGATCGCGACCGGCTTCGGCGCTCAGCGCCGCCGGCGGCCGCGTCTGGCCGGCGAGGAGGCGTCCGCACTGGGCGACCGCCCGCCGCGGTTCGATCCGGGCGACTCGCTCGACGTCCCGTCGTTCCTCCGCGAAGACTAGTTTCGGGAGGGAAACGCCTTGGGAGGGAAACCACGGGTTTCCCTCCCAAACCCTCCCTTCCGGGATCGCCGCCTGCGGGACCTAGCTGTGCCTCCCGCCGGGCGAAGCCCGGCTCCGGCCGCGGGACGTAGCTGACCCGGGGGTATGAGTGAGCATCGCCGGCGGCTGCCGGAGCCCGGCTTGGCCGGGCGGGAGGCGAAGTGCGATTTGGCAAGGCGTGGCGCAAGGGAGGGGTGGCTCGCGGAGGGGAACCGGAGGTTCCCCTCCGCGACGGGCCGGAGCCCGGCTTGGCCGGGCGGGAGGCGAAGAACCATGGGGCAAGGCGCGGCGCGAGGGAGGGGTGGCCCGCGGAGGGGAACCGTCGGTTCCCCTCCGCGACGAACTAGCATCGCGCCGGATGCAGACGCTCCGGGAGACGCCCCTGCACGGCCGGCACGTCGCCCTCGGGGCGCGCATGGTCCCGTTCGCCGGCTGGGAGATGCCCGTGCAGTACGAGGGCGTGATCCCCGAGCACAAGGCCGTGCGCACGGACGCCGGTGTCTTCGACGTCTCGCACATGGGTGAGATCGAGGTCGAAGGGCCGACCGCACGGGAGCTGCTGCAGTCGATGCTCTCGAACGACATCGACCGGCTGGAGCCGGGCGAGGCGCAGTACACGCTTCTGACGACGGAGACGGGTGGAATCGTCGACGACCTGATCGTCTACCGCCTCGACCCGCATCGGTACCTGCTCGTCGTCAACGCGTCGAACCGGCAGCCTGCGCTCGACTGGCTGCAGGCGCATGAGCTGCGCGGCTCCGACGTGCGCGACGTCTCCGACGACTACGGCCTGCTTGCGGTTCAGGGGCCGAGGGCGCTCGAGCGCCTCGGACTCGAGCGCGCCAGGCCGTTCACATTCGCGATGGGGGAGCTCGACGGCGTCGAGGTGATGATCAACCGCACCGGCTATACCGGCGAGGACGGCGTCGAGCTCGCGTGCATGGCCGACGACGCGGTGCGGCTCTGGGACGCGGTGCTCGAGCGCGGCGTCGTTCCGTGCGGCCTCGGCGCGCGCGACACGCTCCGGCTCGAGGTCTGCTACCCGCTCCACGGCAACGACATCGGCCCGGAGTGGGACGCGATCTCGTCCGGGCTCGGGTGGGCCTGCGCGCTCGAGACGGACTTCACAGGGGTCGAGCGCCTGCGTGAGATCAAGGAGCACGGGCCGGCGATGAAGCTCGTGCCGTTCGTGATGACGGAGAAGGCGATCCCGCGCCAGTCGATGCCCATCGAGGGCGGCGGGATCGTCACGTCGGGATCCCTCTCGCCGATGCTCGACGTCGGCATCGGCCTTGGCTACGTCCCGGCGCCTCAGTCGAAGCGCGGCACGAAGCTCGTCGTCGACGTGCGTGGGCGGCCGCGTGGCGCAGAGGTCGTCAAGAAGCCCATCTACAGCAAGGAGTGACCGTGGCCGAGTCCTACCCCGAAGAACTCCTGTACCACCCCGACCACGACTGGGCCCGCATCGACGGCGACGAGGCGGTCATGGGCGTCACGTGGCACGCGCAGGACCTGCTCGGCGAGCTCGTGCACTACGAGCCGCCCGACGTCGGCGCGACGATCGCGAAGGACGCGTCGTACGGGGAGGTCGAATCCGTGAAGGCCGTCTCCGACCTGATCTCTCCGCTGTCGGGCGAGGTGCTCGAGGTGAACGCCCGGGTCGTCGACGCCCCCGAGACGGTCAACGAGGATCCGTACGGGGACGGGTGGCTCGTGCGCATCCGTCTGACGAACCCGTCGGAGCGCGACCAGCTGCTCGCCGCCGGCCAGTACCGGAAGCTGCTCGAAGAGCAGTGAGCGCATGAGCTACCTCTCTCTCACCGACGCCGACCGCGAGGCGATGCTCGCGACGATCGGGGTCGGGTCGATCGAAGAGTTGTTTCGCGACGTCCCGCCGGGCGTGCGGTACGGCCGCGAGCTCGCGGTCCCGCCTGCGCTCACCGAGTCGGAGCTGCAGCGGCACCTCGAAGAGCTGGCCGGCGAAGAACGTCATCGACGAGGTCTGCTTCCTCGGCGCCGGGATCTACGACCACCACGTCCCGGCCGTCGTCGACGCCGTGCTGCAGCGCGGCGAGCTCCTGACCGCGTACACGCCCTACCAGCCGGAGATGAGCCAGGGCGTCCTGCAGGCCGTCTTCGAGTATCAGACCGCGATCTGCGAGCTGACCGGGATGGATGTCTCGAACGCCTCCGGGTACGACGGGGCGACGGTGGCCGCCGACGCCTGCTTCGTCGCGAAGCACGTGACGGGCCGGTCGAAGATCGTCGTCACCGAGGCGACGAGCCCGCAGGTGCGTCAGGTCGTGAAGACCTACGCGCCGGGTTTCGGGCTCGACGTCGTCGAGGTGCCGCACGACGGCGGAGTCACCGATCCCGACCGCTTGCGGGCGGCCGCCGAGGACGCGGCGGCAGTCATCTTCCAGACCCCGAACTTCTTCGGCTGCCTCGAGCCGGCGCCCGACCTCGCTGCGACCGCCAACGAGGCCGGGGCCCTGGCGGTGGCGCACGTCGAGCCGATCTCGCTCGGTCTGCTCGAGGCGCCGGGCAACTACGGCTGCGCGCTCGCGATCGGCGAGGGCCAGCCCGCGGGGAACGCGATGAGCTACGGCGGCCCGCACTACGGGTTCCTCGCCGCGAAATCCGAGCTGATCCGGCGTCTCCCGGGCCGCATCGTCGGCGAGACGGTCGACGAGGACGGCGAGCGCGGCTTCGTGCTGACGCTCCAGACCCGCGAGCAGCACATCAGACGCGAGAAGGCGACCTCGAACATCACGACGAACCAGACCCTCCTCGCACTTGCCGGGCTCGTCCACCTGAGCCTGCTCGGCCCGCAGGGCCTGCGCGAGCTGGGGGAGACGTGCCTGGCGCTCGCCGGCTACGCGAAGGAGCAGCTCACCGCCGCCGGCTTCGAGCTCGCGTTCCCGGACCGGCCGACGTTCAAGGAATTCGCCGTTCGCACCGGGCGGAACGCGCGGGAAGCGCTCACGGCGGCACGCGCCAGGGGCATCTACGCGGGCTATCCGCTCGGCCGCGACTACGCCGGGCTCGACGACGCGCTGCTCGTCGCGGTGACCGAGAAGCGGACCGTGGCCGAGATCGACCGGCTCGTCGAGGCGCTGGCGCCGTGAAGCTGATCTACGAGAAGTCGCAGCCAGGCCGTCGCGGGATCGGCGTCCCCTCGCCCGGGCTCCCAGTCCCGGAGATCCCGGCAGAGCTGCGCCGGGCCGAGCCGCCGCGCCTGCCCGAGCTCGCCGAGCCCGAGGTGCTGCGCCACTTCACCGAGCTCTCGACCCGCAACTTCGGGATCGACACCGGCTTCTATCCGCTCGGCAGCTGCACCATGAAATACAACCCGCGGATCAACGAGCGGCTCGCCGGGCTGCCCGGCTTCGCGAACCTGCATCCACTGGCCGACGACGACGCAGCCCAGGGAGCGCTCGAGCTCGAGTGGGAGCTGCAGGAGATCCTCCTCGAGGTGACCGGGCTCGACGCCGTCTCGCTGCAACCCGCCGCCGGCAGCCAGGGCGAGCTCACGGGCCTGCTGCTCTTCCGGGCCCACTTCGCGGCTCTCGGCGAGGGCGAGCAGCGCCGGAAGATCGTCATCCCCGACACGGCACACGGTACGAACCCGGCGAGCGTGACGATGGCCGGCTACGAGCTGACGCCGGTCAAGACCGACGCGCGCGGGAACATCGACGTCGAGGACCTGCGCGGGAAGGTCGACGAGCACACCGCCGGCCTGATGCTCACGAACCCGTCGACGCTCGGGCTGTTCGACGAGAACATCGAGGAGATCCGCGACATCTTCCACGGCGTCGGGGCGCTCATGTACTACGACGGCGCCAATCTGAACGCCGTCTGCGGGATCTCGCGGCCGGGCGACATGGGGTTCGACGTCGTCCACATCAACCTGCACAAGACGTTCTCGCAACCGCACGGCGGCGGCGGCCCGGGCGGCGGCCCGATCGCGGTTCGCGCGAGCCTCGAGCCCTACCTGCCGGTGCCGGTGGTCAGGCGCGACGGCGACGGGTTCCGGCTCGAGTACGACCGTCCGCAGTCGATCGGCAAGGTGCGCGGCTTCACGGGCCCGTTCGGCGTCTTCGTCCGCTCCTACGCCTTCATGCGGTCGTACGGGCCCGGCTTGCGCGAGATGAGCGAGGTGGCCGTGCTGAACGCGAACTACATGCTCGCGCGGCTGAAGGACGCCTACGAGCTGCCGTACGACCGGCTGTGCATGCACGAGTTCGTGCTCAGCGCGCGCGCACTGAAGCGCGAGCACGGAATCACCGCCTTCGACGTCGCGAAGCGCCTGATGGACTACGGGTTCCATCCGCCGACCGTCTACTTCCCGCTGGTCGTGCCGGAGGCGCTGATGATCGAGCCGACGGAGTCGGAGGCCAAGGAGACGCTCGACGCGTTCTGCGACGCCCTGATCGCGATCGCGCGCGAGGCGGCCGAGGAGCCGGAGGTGATCCGGGAAGCGCCGCACAACCGCCCGGTAAGGCGGTTGGACGAGGTTCGGGCCGTCAAGAAGCCGATCGTCAGGTACGGGTTCGAGCATAGTTCAGGGCGTAACGAATCGGGCCTCGCGCAGGTCTGAACGATGACCACGAGCAAAGGAGATCTGGTTGTCGAACAAGGTTGTCAAGAGCGATGCCGAATGGCGTGCGGAGCTTTCGCCCGAGCAGTACCGCGTGCTGCGCCAGCAGGGCACGGAGGCGCCGTTCACGGGTGAGTACGACGAAGTCTTCGAGCCCGGCACGTACCTGTGCGCGGGCTGCGGGGCCGAGCTGTTCGACTCGGACGCGAAGTACAACTCCGGCTGCGGCTGGCCCGCCTTCTACCAGGCCGCCGCGCAGGAGGCGGTCGACGAGGAGACGGATTCGAGCCACGGCATGGTGCGGACCGAGGTCACGTGTGCGAGCTGCGGCGGGCACCTGGGGCACGTCTTCCCGGACGGCCCGCGCCCGACCGGCCTGCGGTACTGCATCAACTCGGCGGCGTTGAAGCTCGAAGAGCGCTGAGCAGGCGCGCCGCGACCTGACGAGAGACCAGGTCGCACCACCCCGCCCGGTGGTGCGACCTCGTCCCTCCCGCGCTCTCTAGAACTTCGTCGGCACACGGAAGAAGAGCCCGCCGCTGTCGAAGGCGCGAAGCCTGCGCCGCAACAGTGTCTGTGTCATGCAGTCGTGCTCATCTTGTCCGCAGTCCGACTTTCCGCGGCCTCCGCAGTAACCGGCGCCGCGTGATCAGCATCGCCGATCAAGGGCGCTTGACCAACCCCCGTTTGGTTGTTGACTGCGGCGCTTGACCCGTTGGGTTCGGCACTATGGGGCCGTGCTCGTCCCTCGCCTGTTGGGTCTCTCTGTGCTGGTCCTCGCGCTCGCCGCCTGCGGCGGGTCGAGCGGAGGTTCGAACGGCGGTCCTCCAGGGGGCGGTGCCTCGTCCCGAACGCCTTCCCTCGTAGCGAAGGTCGAGGATGCCAAGGTGCAGGTCGAGGGCAAGGACGAGGTCGCTTCGGCCAAGGTCAGCGTCGGCGGGGTCGCGGGGAGGAAGCTCACCCTGCAGTGGGGCCTGGTCGATGCGCTCCAGGGCAACGAGTCGCAGGACGAGATCGTCCTACACCGCTACGTGACGACGAAGAACGTCGCCTCCGGCGTCCAGTCGGTGCGCATCCCGCTCAGCCGGGCGAACACGCCGCTCCTCGTGCACTTCGTCCTCTACGACACGGACGGCGCATACCTCTCGTCCGACGACACGCCCCAGTTCGGCAAGGGCAGCTGAGACGCTGAAGCCGGCGGCAGCGTGAGCTCGCCGGGGACCTGGCACCACGGGCTCGTCGCCGACTGGTGGGCCGAGTTCAACACCGAAGGCCCCGAGATCGACTACTTCGGTGCGTTCGTCGAGGGAGGCCAGCCCGCTCTCGACGCGGGGTGCGGGACAGGGAGGCTGCTGCTGCCATGGCTGCGAGCAGGCTATGACGTCGACGGCTGCGACGCGTCGGCCGACATGGTCGCGCGGTGCCTCGACCAGGCCCGACGCGAAGGGCTCGACCCGAGCGTGTCGGTCCATCCGCTCCACGAGCTGGAGACACAACGCCGCTACCGGACGATCGTGGCCTGCGGCGTGTTCGGGCTGGGCAGCACGCGCGAGCAGGACCGGGAGGCGCTGCGCCGCTTCCATGACCATCTCGAGCCGGGCGGGATGTTGATCCTCGACAACGACGTGCCGTACGCGAATGCGAAGCGTTGGCCCTTGTGGACGAAGGCGGGCCGTCAGGAGCTCCCCGAGGCCTGGCCCGAGCCCGGCGAACGCGTTCTGGCGTCCGACGGTAGCGAGCGCGAGCTGCGCGTTCGGGCGATCTCGCTCGACCCGCTCGACCAGATGCTCGTCTTCGAGATCTGCGCCGACAAGTGGGTCGACGGGGTCAAGGTCGAGAGCGAGGTGCACGCGCTCTCGATGCGCATGTATTTCCACGTCGAGCTGGAGCTGATGCTCGAGGCGGCCGGCTTCACCGTGGTCGACGTACACGGAGACCACCGGCGCGAACCGCCGACGGCGGAGACCCAGTTCGTCGTCTACGTCGCCGAGCGCGCCTGACGGGCTCCGAGGTCTACGCCGCGAGCTGCCCGCAGGCAGCCGCGATGTCGCGGCCGCGCGTCAGCCGCACCGTCGCCGGCAGCCGAGCCTCGTCGAGGACCGCCTTGAACAGCGCGATGCGCTCCCGTGACGAGCCTTCGTACATCCCCGTCGGGTTGTAGGGGATCAGGTTCACCTTGAACACGGTCCGGTCGAGCACCCGCGCCAGTTCGCGCGCCTGGGCGGGCGCGTCGTTGACGCCCTCGAGCAGCACGTACTCGACGAACACCTTGCGGCGCCGAAGGGCGAAGTAGCGAAGACATTCGGCGAGCACGTCCTCCAGCGGATAGCGGTCGTTGACGGGCATGAGCTCGCTCCGCAGCGCGTCGCTCGGCGCGTGCAGCGACAGTGCGAGCCGGACCGGCTCCTCCACCTCGTCCACGAAGCGTGTCAGGCCCGGCAGCCAGCCGACCGTCGAGATCGTCGTGCGTCGAGGGGTGACGCCGACGTCGGGCAGCCGCCGCGCGGCGTCCAGCACGGCGTCGAGGTTGAGCATCGGCTCGCCCATCCCCATGAACACGACGTGGTCGATCGGCTCTGTCCTTCTGAAGTGCAGCGCCTGGTCGAGGATCTCCCAGGGAGTCAGGTTCCGTCGGAACTGCATCTGCCCCGTTGCGCAGAACGTGCAGGTCAGCGGGCAGCCCGACTGTGAGGAGACACACACCGATCGCCGCCCGTCTCGAAAGCGCATCAGCACGGCCTCGAGCGGGTGCCCTTCGTGGGTGCGGAACAGCACCTTGACCGTTCCGTCGCGCGAGACGGCTTCGTGCTGCGGCTCGATCGTCGAGAACGGGACTCGCTCCTCGAGCAGCGTACGCGTACGCGTTGCGACGTTCGTCATCTCCGCATACGAGGTGGCGCCGCGAGACGCCCAGTCCCAGACCTGCCGCGTCCGATACGCAGGCTCGCCTGAGAGCACCGCGGAAACAAGGTCGAGGTCCATCAGCTCACGGTAGCCCGCAGGTACGCGACGACGTCCGCCGCGTTCCGGTCGGGCGGGAACACCGGGTAGAAGACCTTGGTCACCCGGCCGAGCTCCGCGACGAGCGCGAGGCGGCGGTACAGCGTGTGACCGGCGATCTGGAACGTCGGCAGGCCGAGGCTCCGGGCAGCGCGCAGCTCGGGGTCGGCGATCACCGGGAACGGCATGTGGTTGCGTTCGGCGAACTCGATCTGGTCATCGAGCGTCTGCGCCGACAGACCGGCTACACGAGCGCCGAGCGCGGCGAGCTCCGCCGACTGGTCCCGGAACGCGCAGGACTGCGGCGTGCAGCCGCGTGCGCCCGGGAACGCGTCCCAACCCGGGAGCGACGGCACGCCCGGCCGGCCCGAGCGCGGGTAGACGTAGAGCACGCAGCGCTCGGCCGACAGCTCGGCCAGGTCGACCGGGCCTTGCGACGAGGAGAGCACGAGCGCGGGTATCCGCGCTCCCGGCAGGTGATCGGCGGCCCCGTCGTCCTCGGGAGACGGCAGGTCGTCCGGCAGCACGTAGGGGTCCACGACCCCATGATCGCGGTTGGGCGGTTAGAGCCGCTTGACGGACGAAGCGACGATCGCGAGCGCCGAGGCGGGCAGGTTCTTCCCCGTGGCGACGATCTTCACGGTGCGGCCCTGTGCGCCGCGCACGCAGCGCCAGGCGGTGTCACCGCCCGCGCTCCAGACCTTGTTCCCGTCGACCTGGTAGCTCTTCTCGTTGCCGGTGCCGCACGACGCGGGCGAGCCGCCGACATACCGCGCGGTGACGGCGATCGTCCGGTTTGCGTTCGACGGCCTGTAGTGCTTGTCGTGCAGCCGTACCGTCAGCTGCTTCCCGCCGTTGCTCCAGCTGTAGGACAGGTAGCGATACCCGAACGGAGAGCGCGTCGGGACGTAGGCCAGCGGGCCGGCCTTGTGCTCGATCACATGCTGGATCGCCGGGGGCACGAGGGGGGTCATCGACGGCATCGTCGAGGACGCATGTGAGCGTCTCGTTAGATTCCGGTCAAATGATCGAACTTCGCTCCGACACACAGACCAAACCGTCGCCCGGGATGCGCGAGGCGATGGCGCGCGCGGAGGTCGGCGACGAGCAGGAGCGCGAGGACCCGACGGTGTCGGCGCTCGAGCAGCGCGTCGCGGAGTTGCTCGGCCACGAGGAGGCCGTTTACCTGCCGACGGCGACGATGGCGAATCAGATCGCCCTCGATGATCCTCGGCGAGCGCGGCACCGAGCTCGTGGTCGAGTCGCGCGCGCACATCATGGTCTCTGAGCTCGGCGGAGCGGCGGCGCAGGCCGGCCTGCAGACCCGGGGGCTGCCCGGACATCTGGGGCGCCTGTCGCCGGATCAGATCACGGCGTCCATGCACGCCGACGGCAGCTTCCACACGCCGCGTACGTCGGTGGTGGCGCTCGAGAACACGCACAACACCGAGGGAGGAACCGTCTGGCCGCTGGACGAGCTGCGTGCCGTCGTCGCTGTCTCGCGCGATCTCGGGCTGAGGCTCCATCTCGACGGCGCGCGGCTGATGAACGCGTCGGTCGCGTCGGGCGTGCCGGCGCACGAGCTCTCCTCGCCCTTCGACACCGTCAGCCTGTGCCTCTCGAAGGGGCTCGGCTGCCCGCTCGGTGCGCTGATCGCCGGTTCGGCCGAGCTGATGTACCTCGCCCGCCGTGAGAAGCACCGGTTCGGCGGCGCGATGCGCCAGGCGGGAATCGTGGCCGCGGCCGGGTCTCTACGCGCTCGACCACAACGTCGACCGCCTCGCCGTCGACCATGCCCGCGCACGACGGCTCGCAGAGGCGTGGGCCGCGGCCGGCCTTCCGATCGAGCTCGAACGCGTGCAGTCGAACTTCGTCCAGGTCGACGTGGGCGCTCTCGGGCTCGGCGAGGTCGAGGCCCGCGAGCTGCTCCGCGAGCACGGCGTCGCGATGTCGCGGACAATGCGCCCAGGAGTGCTGCGTGCCGTCACACACCTCGACCTGAGCGACGACGACGTCGAGCGCGCGATCGAGCTCGTCCCACAGGCGCTCAACGTCCGTGTCCGTGTCTGACCCGCTCGACCGGATGCTTGCCGCGCGGCAGGCCGAGGGGCTGCCGAGCATCGCGGCGGCCGTCGTCCGCGACGGTCGGCTGACGTGGTCGGGCGCTGTCGGCTCAGCCGAGTACGACCCCGAGACGCCGGCGACTCCCGACACCCAGTATCGGATCGGCTCGATCACGAAGACGTTCACGGCGACCGCGATCATGCAGCTGCGCGCCGCGGGCAAGCTCGACCTCGACGACCGGCTCGAGCAGCACCTGCCCGGAGTCGCGGCCGGCTCGCCGACCATCCGGCGGCTCCTCTGCCACCTGTCGGGCCTGCAGCGCGAGGTGGGGGAGATGTTCGTCAGCGGCCACTCGCCCACCGAGGACGAGCTGGTCGCCCATCTGGAGCTCGTTCTTCCTCCCGGCGCGCAGCACCACTACTCGAACCTCGCGTTCGCGCTTCTGGGCCAGGTCGTCGCCCGGACGAGCGGACAGCCGTACACCGACTACGTCGACGAGCTGATCATCGGGCCGTTGGGGCTCGAGCGCACGACCTGGGCTCCGCACGCGCCGAAGGCGCAGGGCTATCTCGTCGACGAGTACGCGGGCACCGTCTGGCAGGAGCCCGAGACCGATCTCGCGGCGGCGTCGCCGGCGGGGCAGCTCTGGTCGACCGTCGAGGATCTCTGCACCTGGGCGGCGTTCCTGGCAGCCGGCCACGACGGCGTGCTGGACGCGCGCAGCATCGAGGAGATGTGGTTCCCGCAGGTCATGTACTACCCCGACAGCTGGGTGCTCGGCTGGGGCCTCGGCCTCATGCTGCACAACCGCGAAGGCGTCATCTACGGCGGTCACGGCGGTGCGATGGCGGGGCACCTCGCAGGCGTGTTCATCGACCGCAAGACGAGGATCGGCGGCGCCGCGCTGACGAACTCGGGCACGCGGGCGGACACCGAGCTCATTCGCGATCGAGTTCGCGGCGAAGGCCGCGGAGCTCTGGCCGCCCGCGAGCGAGCAATGGCGGCCCGAGCGGGAGCCGCCTGCGGACGTGCGGGCGTTGCTCGGCCGCTGGTGGTCGGAGGGCAGCGAGTTCGTCTTTACTTGGCGGGACGGCGCGCTCCAGGCGAAGGTGGCCGGGTCGCCGCCCGGGCCGTAAGGAGACGACCTTCGAGCGCGACGGCGACGGCTTTCGCGCCGCCCGCGGCCGCGAGCGCGGCGAGCGACTGCGCCTCGACGGTGACCAGCTCGTCTGGGCCGGCTATGCCTTCACACGCGCGCAGGAGCCGTTCAAGAGCTAGAGGTCGTCGCGCCGCTAGACCAGGTAGTAGGCGACGACCGCGAGGCCGTAGGCGCCGAGGAGCAGGAATCCTTCCCAGCGGCGCGACCGTCCGTCCCAGATCGACGATCGCCGCGAACGCGGCTGCGGCCGAGCATCGTCGCGATCTCGATCACGCGAAACGACAGCGGCAGGCCGGTTCCGACGATCCACGACAGCAGGCAGACGGCGGGCGTCACGAAGACCGCGACCTGCATCGAGGACGTGATCGCGATCTCGGTCGCGAGCGTCGTGTTCCCGCGCCGGGCGATCACGACGGCTCCGCCGTGCTCGGCCGCGTTGCCGACGATCGCGACGATCACGATCGAGATGAAGAACTGGCTCAGTCCGACCGCTTCGCCGAAGTGGTTGAGCGTGTGGATGAGGACCTCGGAGACGAAGGCCGTCGCGATCGTCGCCACCGAGAGCAGAAGGATCGCGTTCCGCAGCGGCCATGCGTGCTCGGCAGGCGCTTCGCGCGTCGGCGGCGCTGTGGATCCGCAGGTTGCGGATCGTGACGACGAGGTAGACCGCGAGCAGCACGACGGAGACCGGAATCGAAAGCAGGAACAGACGCGTGGCTGTCGGGCGAGTCGCTGTGCCAGGCGGGGATCGAGGTGAGCGTGAGCAGCAGGACGCCGCCGAACACCGCGGCGAGCTGCCAGCGGAGCGAGCGCGCGTCGATGCGCCCGTCGCCTCCGGCGATCATCGCCGCGCCCAGGACGAGCAGGATGTTCGAGACGACCGACCCGGTCAGCGATCCGCGGACGACGTCGGGGAGCCCGTCGGCGACGGCGAGGAGCGCGATGATCAGCTCGGGCGCGTTCCCGAAGCTCGCGTTCAGGAAGCCGCCGATGCCGGGACCTGTGTGCTCGGCGGCCTGCTCGGTCGCCTCGCCGATCAGCCAGGCGAGCGGAATGAGCGCAAGCGCTGCGAGGATGAACAGCGCCGTCTCGTTCAGGTGAATCACGTAACGCGAGGCGAGCACGAGCGGCGTGAGGGCGAGCAGTGCCCAGAGGATCCGCCGCGCCACGACCGCTAGCGTAGCCGCGTGCTCGAAGCGGTCCTGTTCGACTGGAGCAACACCCTCGTCGAGTTCACGTGGGACGACGAGCTGCTCGCGGCCGGGCATCGCGCCGGGCTCGGTCGCGACGATCCCGGCTTTACGGCCCGATACCGCGAGCTCGTGCTCGGTGACTCGACCTACCGGCCGTACGCCGAGCTGCTCGCCGAGCTGGGCGTCGAAGACCCGGACGGTTCATCGATGCCGAGCACGAGGCATGGCTCCCCGCACATCAGGTGCTCGCCTCGGCCCACGCGTTGCTCGAGTCGCTGCGCGAGCGCGGTCTGAAGACCGGCGTCGTCGGGAACTCGTGGCCCGATCCAGCGCGCGTCCTGCGAGCGGATGCCGAGCGCTACGGGCTCGCGCCGCTGCTCGACGTCCAGGTGTGGTCGGACGAAGTCGGCGCGCGCAAGCCCGAGCCGGCGATCTTCATGCGCGCCCTCGCCGAGCTCGACGTCGACCCCACCGACGCGATGTTCGTCGGGGACCGTCTCGACACCGATGTGCAAGGAGCGGCGTCAGTGGGCATGTCGACGGTACAGGCGTTGTGGTTCAGAGCAGACGACACCCAGGGCGGCGAGCCCGACTTCATGGCGTTCACCCCGATGGACGTGCTGAACGCGGTCCGGCGTCTAGCGCCGTGAGCAGCAAAAGTCAAGTCTTGCGGCTGTCCGTCAACGTTCGGACAATGTCTGCATGACGCCACAGCAGACCGTTGCACCGGCGCTGCCTCTTCGCCCTCAGGACGAGATGGAGTGCCGCCGTTGCGGGGTGCACTGCGACAAGGTCGTCTACCCCGGCGCGTGCCTGCGGCGTGCGTGCCCGTTCGTCTATTCGTACGAGGCGTGGGGCCACACCTACGTCGGCTGCATGCAGAAGGTGTACGACGTCGAGATCGACCTCGACATGCTCCGCGCCGCCGAGGCGCGCAAGCCCGGGTTCGGTGCGATCCGCGCCGTTCGGCACCCGCTGCCGATGTGCCACGCCGAGGTCGAGCGGACGTACGAGAGCCGGGTCGACGAAGAGCTCGGCTGCATCAACCCGGAGTTCTCGGAGCTGCCGGTCGGTGAGCCGACGTTCCGCGTGATCGCCCGCGTCACGCCTGGTTGAGCAGGGCGTCCACGCGGCGCCGCCGGATCGTGCGGACGACGAGCCAGGCGAGACCGGCGAGCAGCACGAGCGGGCCGCCGAGTGCGAGCGCGTAGACCGCGCCGATCCCGATCCACCGGAAGGCGACGCCGAGACCGTGCAGCGGGCCGTGGCCGTGGTGCACCGGCGTCGCGGCGGGCTTCGTCGCGAGCTGGAGCCGGACAGTGGCGTAACTCGTCGTGCGGATCGTCGCCGCCTGCTGCCGCTGCAGCTGCTCGATGCGCGACGTGAGGGCGGCGATCTTCAGCTTGACGGCGTCGGTCTGCTCCTGGGCGCGCAGAGCGCCGATCTGCCGCTGCAGCCGCGCGATCAGCCGGTCGGTCGCGTTCAGCCCCGCCTGCGCGTCCTGGACGTCGACCTGCTCGCCGATGATCGTCCCGAGCGCCGACAGCCGAGCGATCGCCTGGCCGACGTGGCTGCGCGGCACCTTCAGCGTCAGGTTCGCGGTCGCGGCGTCCGTCGTCGGACGATGCGTGGACCGAGACCGGGTAGCCGCCGAGTGACGAGGTGATCGCGAGCGCACGCTTGACGCCGTCCGAGACTCCCTTCTGGGTCGCGACGCGCAGCGACAGGAACGCGCCGTAGCGCTGGGCGCGGGTCGGCGAAGCAGGAGCCGCGAGGCCGGCCGCGCTCTTCGTCACCGCTCCGTTCTGGAGGGTCGTCGCAGGAGCGGGCGCAAGAGGTCGCGCTCCAGCACGGCCGGTGTCGCCTGGTGCTGCGGTGAGGGCCGCGCCACGATCACTGCTGCGGCGACTGCCGCGGCCACGGGGAGCGCGATCACGAGCGCCCGGCGCCACGTGATGCGGCGGGGTGGGGGCGTCGCTGCCGCGGCGATCAGGCGCACCTGGGCGCGTACGTGGTTGGGAGCGACGACGCGGGCGGCACGAAGCTCGGCGGTCAGATCACGCTGCGACATTCAGGGCCTCCTCGAGCTTGCGGAGCGCGCGGTTCAGGCGCGTCGTGCAATTGGTCGGCGAGATGCCGAGGACGCGCGACGCCGTCTGCGCGTCGACGTCGAGCACGATGCGCAGTGCGACGACCTCGCGCTCGCCGGCGGTGAGCGCGCCGAGCGCTGCTTCCAGGTCGGGCGAGAGGCCCTCGACGAAGCGGGCGTCGACGCGTTCTGCCGGAGCGGCGAGCTCCTCGCGGCGAGTCCTGCGGCGTTCCGAGCGGAAGTGGTCGAGCGCAACGGTGCGTGCCACCTGGCAGAGCCAGGTCTGAGCCGAGCCACGCTTCGGGTCGAAGCGGTGCCAGAGCCTGAGCGCGCGCTCGAACGTCGCGCCGGTCAGGTCGTCGGCGGTCGCCCGGTCGCCGGTGAACCAGGCGAGGTAGCCGTAGACGTCGTCGAGGTGAGACTCGGCAGCCTGGGCAAAAGTCATCTCACACGTTGTACGCCGCCCGTCGGCGGAATGTCACAAACGGCCGGCGAACAAAGCGTTACGAAACACACCCCACGTCTGACTCCTGTCTGACTCGAGTCAGACGAGGCTGTGTTCGCGGCCGGCGAAACGCGCGGGCGGTCGGTTGTCCGAGCGGGTCAGCGGTCCGTGTCTCGCAATCGCCGATCGGCACAGGGCTCGTCACGCTTTCGTGTCACTCTCGACGCAAAGGCGTGTGTCAGACACGGTCTGACTCGTGTCAGACGTGGCGGGCGTGCAACTCGCGCAGCTTGACGATCTCGGCCGCGCCGTTCTCGGAGATCGCCGGCACCTCGAGATAGGCGCCGAGGCCCTGGAAGGCAGGGTGGGCGAGGAACACCCCCAGGCGCTCGCCGATCTCGCCCTCGAGGAGGTTCGCGTGCCGGTCGCGATTGGAGCCGAGCGGTGTCGCGCTGTCGTTGACGTGCAGCGCGCGGATCTCGATCGAGGCCGATGCGGCGTCCAGGTCGGCGACGAGCCCGTCGAGGGCCGCCGGGTCGCCGACGTCGTAACCCGACGCGAAGAGGTGGCACGAGTCGAGGCAGACGCCCAGGCGCGGATGGCCGTCGAGACGGTCGACGAGGACGACCAGCTCGTCGACCGAGCGGCCGATCGTGTCGCCCGTGCCGGCGGAGTTCTCCATCAGCAGCCAGGTGTCGCCGTCGCACCGCTCCAGGATCCGCACGAGAGCGGCCGCTGCGCGGTCGAGCCCCGTCTCGAGGCCGGATCCGAGGTGTGAGCCGACATGGAAGATCACCGCGTCCGCGCCGATCGCCGTCGCGGCGTCGACGGTGGCGCGCATCGTGTCGATCGACTTCTCGTAGATCGTGTCGTCCGGAGCACCGAGGTTGCAGAGGTAGAGCGCATGGCAGACGACGCCGCCGATCCCGGCCTCCTGCCGCCGCTCGCGGAAGCGGGCGATCGCCTCGGGCTTGTGATCGGTCGGGCGCCACATCCGAGGGCTCTGCGTGAAGACCTGCACGCAGTCGCCTCCGATCGCCTCGATCCGGTCGATCGCGGTGTAGATCCCGCCCGCTGCGGAGACATGCGCGCCGAATTCCACCGCCGCCCTACGATAGTGAGGCATGAGCGTCCGCGTGCGCATGGCTCCCGAGCCCGACCGGCTTCCTCCACATCGGAGGCGTCCGCACGTTCCTCTTCAACTGGCTGTTCGCGCGGCGCGCAGGCGGCGAGATCCTGCTCCGGATCGAGAACACCGACACGAGCCGGGAGGTGGCCGAGGCGACCTCGCAGATCAAGGAGTCGCTGATCTGGCTCGGGATCGACTGGGACGGAGACGTCCACTTCCAGCTCGACACGGCCGACAAGGCCCGCGCAGCTCGCCGAGCAGCTCGTCTCGGAGGGCAAGGCGTACGAGGACGAGGGCGCGATCAGGTTCCGCCAGCCGAAGGACGGGACGGTCTCCTGGAACGACGCCGTCCGCGGGCACGATCGAGTTCCGGAACGAGCTGCTGCCCGGACCTGGTGATGGTCCGCTCGGACGGACGGCCGACCTACAACTTCGTCTCGCCGGTCGACGACGTGTTCGACGAGATCACACACGTGATCCGCGGCGAGGATCACGTCTCGAACACGCCGACGCAGATCAACATCCTGCGCGCTCTCGGCGCCGACCTGCCCGTCTACGCGCACGTTCCGAACATCAACGGCGAGGACGGGCGCAAGCTGTCGAAGCGGCGGAACGCCGTGGCGCTCGACGACTTCCGCAACGCCGGTTACATCCCGGCGGCACTGCTCAACTTCCTCGCGCTGCTCGGGTGGAGCTTCGACGACAAGACGACGATCATGTCGCCGGCACGAGCTCGTCGAGCGATTCGACCTCGAGCGGATCGTGCCGAGCCCGGCGACGTTCGACTACCAGAAGCTCGACTGGCTGAACGGCGTCTACCTGCGCAACCTGCAGCCGGACGAGTACGCCCACTGGCTCGACAAGTGGCTCGCCCAGCACGGCGTCGACTGGCCCCACGAGACCGTGCACGCGACGGTGCCGCTCGTGCAGGAGAAGATCGAGAAGTTCTCGCAGTACCCCGATTTCGTCCGGTTCCTCTTCGAGGACGTCTCGCCCGACGGCGCCGATCCGCGCATCTGCCGCGCGGCTCACGAGTCGCTGCAGACCGTCGAGCCGTGGGAGGCGTCCCGCCTGGAGGACGCTCTGCGTGCGCTCGCCGAGGAGCTCGGCGAGAAGCCGCGCACCGCGTTTCAGCCGATCCGCCTCGCGATCACCGGCTCGAAGGTCTCTCCGGGGCTGTTCGAGAGCCTCGAGCTGCTCGGCAAGGAGGAGTCGCTCGGACGCCTCGCGGCGGCGGCGCAGGCCTCTACGGCCTGAACGCCAGCACGGACCCGCAGACGGCGACCAGCCCGAGCGTCCAGACTGGCCAGAGGTCGGCGGCGGCGCCGGCGACGAAGGCCAGCGCTCCCATGAGGGCGAGCAAGAACGAGATGAACGGACGCGTGAGGCCGCCCTGGTCGTCGGCGTCCGCCGTGGTCAGCTGGGCCTGACGCGGCGCGAGGCGGAGGCGGGCGAGCCGCACCCGGAAGAGCGCGCCTCGCCATTCGTGCAGGAGCGGGTCGACTCCGGCGGCGCCGAAGAGCGACGCGGCTTCGGCGACCTCGGCCGTCGCGTCGCGCGCAGCGGCGAGCGCTGCTCCGAGCTCGGCGTGAGCGGTCTCTCCGCCGGGCGGCGGCGTCAGCCCGGCGATGTGCTCGAACGACACGTGCAGCCGGTACTGGAGCCGGCGGAGCGTGATTGCGACGTCTTCGTCGTCCAGCAGGTCCGGCTCGGCGGCCACGCCGTCGAGGGATGTCAGCGTGCGCCGAAGATCCGTCCAGAGCTCGCCGAGCCCTTCGGCGTACACCTCCTCCGTGCCGGCCTGCGCCGTCACCGACCGATCCTAGACGCTAGAGTCGCGGCCCGATGGAGGGGTCCGTTCCCAAGGCGCTGGTCGTCGACGATGACCCCGCATTGCGCATGCTGATGCGCGTCAATCTCGAGCTCGACGGGTTCGCCGTCAACGAGGCTGGAACGCTGGCCGAGGCGGAAGAAGCGCTTGCAGGCGGGCGTCCGGACGTCGTCCTGCTGGACATCCACCTCGGCCGCGACGATACCGGCGCCCTGCTCGATGCCTTGCGCGCCGATGGCGTCCCCGTCGGCGGTCGTGACCGGGTCGGCCGACGTCAACGACTACCGGGACCTCGCCGACGGCGTGCTGGCCAAGCCGTTCGTCCCCACTTCGCTCGTCGAGCTGGCCCGGCGGCTGGCTAGGGTAGGGCCGTGAGCACGACCTCCGTCCTCTCCGCGACCGAGTTCGAGCGCCGCCTCGAGCGTTACCTCTACGACCGCTCGGAGGAATGGCGCGCCGTTCGCGTCGGCGAGAAGGAGACGTCGGAGCAGGCTGAGATCGTTCGCCGGTACGCGGATCTCTTCAGCCGCGAGCAGCTCGACGCGCTCTACGAAGCCGAGCAGGCCTCGTCGGGCTCTGGGCGCGAGCTTCTCTACCGGCTCCGCAAGACGTGCGAGTCCGGGCTCATCTCCGCGCAGCTGGCGGAGCGCGAGGATGAGCTCGAGAACCGCTTGCTCGCGGCACGGGTGACGTTCCGCGGCGAGGAGATGCCGCTCCGGAACGCCCAGGCGCAGGTCGCGGTTCTCCCGGCCTACGCCGATCGCGAGGAGCTCGGCGCGCTCCAGGCCGAAGCGAGCGCCGACTTCAACGACGATCGGCTCGACTTGCTGCGCGTCACCGAGGAGCTCTCCGCGGAGTTCTCCGGTATCGCTGACGCCGTCGAGCGCAACGAGGAGGAGAAGGACATCTCGCTCCGCGATCTGTCACGCGCGCTCGAAGCCGCGGCAGCGGCTGCCGACGCGAGCTTTCGTGCGCTCCGGGAGAAGTGGTTCGCCCGCCTGCTCGGCGACGACCGCCCCGAGATTCCGTCGAGCTACCACACCGCGTGGATGCGACGGCTCTCGCCGCTGGAGGCGACCTACACGAAGGACCGCGCGACGGAGATCTGCCTCGAGACTCTCACCGCACTCGGCTTCGACCTGATGGCACAGCCGAACATCAAGCTCGATCTGGACGATCGTCCGCAAAAGTCGCCGCGCGCATGTGTGATCGCGAGCGATCCGCCGAAGGTCGTCCATCTGATCACGCGGGCGCAAGGCGGTCTCCATGACTACCAGGCGTTCCTGCACGAGGCGGGACATGCGCTGCACTACGCAGGTTGTGACCCGAACCTTCCATACACCTTCCGGCGCATCGCGCGCGACCACGCGCTGACCGAGATCTACTCGTACATCGTCGAGGCGATCTCACGCGAGCCGGCGTGGCACGAGCAGTACTTCGGCCTCTCGACGGAGCAGGCCAAGGAGAACGCCGAGGCGACGATCTTCCTCGAGGCGCTGCTCTTCAAGCGGTATGAGGCCAAGCTTCGCTTCGAGCTCGACTACTGGTCGCGGTTTGCCGGAGACGGCGGCGACCCAGCTGTGTACGAGCAGCTGCTGACGGATGCGACGGGCATCCGCTACCGCGCCGACGGCTACCTCTCCGACATGGATGCGGGCTTCTACTCGGCCGACTATCTCCGGGCCTGGATCCGCTCGGCGCAGCTGCAGGAGCACCTGAGGCGCGAGGTGGGGGAGGACTGGTGGCGCAACCCGACCACTGGCGAGCTGCTCCGCGATCTCTTCCGCGAAGGCACCCAGCCGACGAGCGAGCAGATTGCCGTGCGTCTCGGATTCGACCCGCTGGACACCGCGCCGCTGTTGCACGAAATCTCAGGCTGATACCACTCCGGGATGGAGCAGGAGCGGCAGCGACCGCCGCGCCCGAAACGCCAGCCCCAGGTCATCCGGACCGTCATCGAGATCGGCGCGGTGGTGGTCATCGCCGTCGTCGTTCTGACGCTCCTCGGTGTCGTGTTGCTGCACGGCCGCAACACGAGCGCGCCGCCCAAGAGCACGGTTGTCGTCTCGCAGAGCGCTGATTTCGCGACGCTCGATCCGGCGCTCGCCCAGACGCCCGATGCGTGGGAGCTCGAATATGCGACGTGCGCGAGGCTGCTCGACTACCCGCCGCAGTCGGGCTATCGCGGCACCAGGCTCGTCCCCGAGGTCGCCTCGGCGCTGCCGACCGTCTCGCCCGACCATTTGATCTACACCTTTCATCTCCGTCCGGGGTGGAAGTTCAGCGACGGCTCGAGCGTGACGGCGGCATCGTTCGCTCGGGCCTTGGAACGCGCGCGGTCGGCCGAGCTGGTCTCGCCTGCCGACACCTATCTGCGTGAGGTGCGCTCATGGCGCGCTTCCGGGTTGACGTTGACGATCACGCTTTCGCGTGCGGCCCCGGATTTCGCCGAGCGGCTCGCGCTGCCGTATTTCTGCGCCGTCCCGACGTCGGCGCCGAACGAGCAGCGCGACAACCTTCCGTCGGCCGGCCCGTTCGCCGTCTCGAGCTATCACAGGGGCCGTTCGCTGCGGTTGGAGCGGAACCCGTACTACGCGGGCCCGCGGAAGACGCACGTCGACGCGATCGAGTACCGCTTCGGGGCGTTCGCGTCGGAGATCAGGCTGCAGCTCGAGGACGGAGAAGCCGACTACGGCGCCGTCACTCCCGCGGCGTTCGCCGAGCTCGCGGCGACGGAGAAGCGCGACCACACTCATCTGCTCGTGGTGCAGCAGCCGATCGTCGCGTACCTGGCGCTGAACACGCAGCGACCGCTCTTTCGCGACAACCCGGAGCTGCGGCGTGCGATCAGCTATGCGCTCGACCGGCCGGTGCTCGCCGACCTGTTCGGGCGGGACGGCGCTCAGCCGAACGACGAGTACATCCCGCCGGGATTCCCGGGCTACGAGGCCCGCCACATCTATCCCGTCGGCGAGCCGGACCTGGCGACCGCACGTCGTCTGGCGAACGGCCACCTGCGCGGCGGCCACGCGACGTTCCTGGCCTGCGGGTCGCAGGCCTGCGTCGACCGGGCACTGGCCGTTTCGCAGGCACTGGGCAAGATCGGCCTCAAGGTCGACGTCAAGACGTCGCCGGGCACGAGTCAGCTCACGCTGGCTGCGGTGCGCGGGACGAAGTTCGACATCACGGACGTGATCACGCGCCCCGATTACGGCGATCCGTACGCGCTGATCGACAAGCTGCTCGACAGCCGTGCGATCCGCTCGGTCGGCAACACGAACCTCGCGTACTTCGCCAGCCCTGCCCTGAATCGCAGCATCGACGAGGCGCAGCAGCTGACCGGCGTCGCCCGCGACCGTGCGTACGGGCGTCTCGGGCTCACCGTCGCGCAGACACAGGCGCCGCTCGTCGCCTACGCGGTGCTCAACGCACGTGTTGTCCTCTCGCGCCGGGTCGGCTGCATCACGTACCAGGCGGTCTACGGGCTCAATCTCGCGGGGCTCTGCCTGGCGCCGAGCTGACTCGCGGCCCTCCGGTACACTGCGGCGCGTTCGACGGGGCCCATTCGTCTAGTGGCCTAGGACACCGCCCTCTCACGGCGGCGGCACGGGTTCGAATCCCGTATGGGCCTTAGAGCCGCTCTCTCGTATCCCACTGGAAACCCTGCAAACGCGGGGTTTTCGGCTTCTATGCAGGGCTTTCACTGGTTCGACGGCTGTGTCCAGACGTACCAGCGATGCCAGGTTTGCTCGTACGGTGCTGGCCCGGTGCTGGCCTGGGATTCTCGCCGTTCAGACGTGCAGCTCGAACTCGAGCCCGTCCAACGGACCACCGAGCACCTGAGTCGTCGCAGGGAAGCCTTCTGCTCGCGAGAGCGTTCTAGAGACGCCCATGGATTACGAGCCAGAACCGCTGTACGACATCGAATGCGAAGACTTTTGGGAAAGATGTGACCGCTCGTATTGCGCTGAGCTCTCGCGCCTCACGGGGCGGCGCGTACGCCAACCGTCGGCCGAGCAGATGATCCAGCGGTCGCGCCGGGAAAGACTTCTTGACGCCGTCCAGCTACCTGAGGATGCTCTTTGCATCGCGCGTCGACTACGAGATATGAACTAGGCAAATGAGGATGCTCTTGTGCGCGGCGACGGCGGCGACATCCGTCCTTCTCCTGGCGACTTGGAATCTAGGCCGTGGGAACTCTCTCGTCGCGGGAGCGTTCGACGGAGTCGGCGAGCGCCAGCTCGACGACCTCGTCCAACGACATTGCTGTGCCCTCGGACAGCAGCCGTCTCATCGAATCCGCGCTCAGCCGCTCGTGCATTGCGGCAGCAGTTAGCTCGCATAGCTCTCCGTGGTGCCGCTCGCGTCGGAGGTGAGCCTCACCTGCGAGACGCGACTCGGCCCCGAGCAGCTTGATAGCCCGCTCGTTCTCGCCGCGCCGAGCAAAGGTGTAGGAGAGACCAGCGAGGACGTAGGCGACACCTTCCCGGAACCCATAATCTACCGCCACTGGAAGGACTTTCCGGTAGAGGCCGAGCGCCTCTTCGAGGTTGTCCTCGAGTAGCGCGAGCGTTCCCAGGTGCCCGAGCGCACGTCCGATTCCCGGCGCACTTTCCGCCGTTGTGCTCACGTCGAGTGCTTCGCGCAACAGCTGCCTCGCACGTTGGAGCTGGCCGCTCTCGAGTGCGGCGATGCCGGCATAGGTCAAGAAGCGGCCGACAAGCACCAGGTCACCTGCCGCCCGCGCATGGGCCAGTCCGTCAGCAAGGTGCGCCTCGTCCTCCTCTGCATCGCCTCTCTGACGGGCATCGCTCGCGAGAACGCGGAGCAGATCGGCGATCGCGGCGTGGTCTTGCGCATCCCTCGCCAGGACGAGCCCCTGATCGGCGTAGCAGCGAGCCGAAGCGAAGTCGCCGACCTTGCTTGCGAGGTCGGCGGCCGCTCGCAGCGCTTTCAACCGAGACAGACGCTCTCCTGCGCCTTGTTCGATTGCCGTGTCGAGCCAGCGGAGGCCCTCCAGGTAGTAGCCTCGGGCGAACCAGAACTCGCGAAGCGATGTCGCGAGCCGGATTTCCACTTCGTGCTCGCAAACGTCGCGCGACCATGCAAGCGCAGCCCTCAGATTCCCTTGATCCGCGTCTAGCCGCGTGAGCCAGCGCTCCTGCTCGCGTGGGTTGTCCAGGTGAAGCGCGGCCTCCTCGACGACTGCCAGGAAATGGTGAGCGTGAGCTCGACGCAGGTCGGTGTCTTCCCCCGATTCCTCGAGGCGTTCGAGCGCGTACTCGTGGATCGTTTCGAGCATCCAGGCGCGCTCCTGGCTGAAGCGGAGCAGGCTCTTGTGGACAAGGGATTGAAGGGTGTCAAGTTCGGCGCCGCAGATCGCTTCGGCCGCGTCCAGCGTGCAGCCCCCGGAAAAGACGGCCAAGCGGGCGAAGAGTCGTTGCTCCTCCTGCGTGAGGAGGTCGTAGGACCACTCGATCGTTGCCCGGAGCGTCTGCTGGCGAGCCTCGGCATCGCGTCCGCCTTGCAGGATGTCGAGGCATTGTGAGAGACGTTCGAGGATCTGCCTCGGGGAGAGCACGCTTGCCCTCGCCGCAGCCAGTTCGATCGCCAGAGGCAGTGAATCGAGCCGTCGACAGAGCTCGGCGATCGTCTTGTCAGCTCGCAGTCGAGAGCGTTCGCAGAAGAGCGCGACGGCGTCCGACTCGACGAGCGGCATCACCGCGTACTCGACCTCCCCACGAACGCGCAGCAGCTCCCGGCTCGTCACAAGCACGCGAAGATTAGGAGAGGCCTCGACGAGCGATCCCACATGCACCGCTGCGCCGACGACCTGCTCGAAGTTGTCCAGCAAAAGCAGCAGCTCGCGCTCGCCAATGTGTTCAGCGAGGTCGCCCCGGGACCCGAGAGTTTGGGCGACGCTTTCGAGCACCAAATCAGGGTCACTCAGCGACGAGAGGGCCACGAAGAAGACGCCGTTTCGGAACTCCGGCACCAGCTCCGCAGCGGCTTCGATCGCGAGCCGCGTCTTGCCCGAGCCACCGGGCCCGGACAAAGTTACGAGCCGAGCGCCGTGAAGCAGAAGCGAAACCAGGTCATCCACTTCCCGCTTCCGACCAACGAACGACGAGGCGGGCCGCAGCAGGTTTGTGTTCGAGATCGTTTTCAGAGGCGCGAACTGCTCCCTACCCAGCTGGAACAGCCACACAGGCTCCGCGAAGTCCTTCACCCGATGCTCGCCCAGATCCAGCAGCGGAAACGCGTCTTCAACCAGAGCGTGGGTCTCCTTCGAAAGCACGACCTGGCCTCCGTGCGCTGCCGCAGCAATGCGCGCTGCGCGATGGACGTCGATCCCCACGTATCCCTCGTCTGTCACGGTCGCCTCGCCAGTGTGCAAGCCCATCCGAACCCGCACCTGCCCGCCAGCCAGTGCCCGCTGAGCTTCCTCCGCCGCGGCGAGAGCGTCGGACGGTTGCGAGAACGCGACGAAGAACGCGTCCCCCTGCGTGTCCACCTCCACCCCACAGTGGCGCTCGAACGAACGACGCAACAGCCGCCGGTGCTCAGCCAGAGTACCGGCATACTCCTCGCCGAGTTCGGCCAACAAGCGCGTCGAGCCCTCGATGTCCGTGAACAAGAACGTCACGGTCCCCGTCGGCAACTCCACAGCCAGATGATCGCTCACACGCCGCCGAATGTCAGGCGCCGGAAGTTGGGGCGTCGAGAACGGAGGTCTGAATCGACCCGGCTTCTTGACCTCTAGAGCCGGCGCAGCGAGAGCAGCGGGTGAAGTTCGATGTAGTTCTTGGCGTGGCCTGTCTGGCGGTGCGCGAAGTCGAAGAATGCGACGCCGGCCGCGGCGACCTTTATGCTCGGTTGGATGCCCTGAGCGACTATCGCGATCGGCGACCTGGCCGGCGCGCGCGAGTTGCTCGTCGAGAGCGCAACGACGGCGCACGCACTCGGCTACCTGCACGGACTGCTGTTCAGCCTCAACGGTCTCGGCGCAGTGGCGCAGCGGAGCGGCGATCCCGCGCGCGCGGTCCAGACGTTCGCGGCGGCCCAGTCCCTGCGCGAGCAGCTCGCGATCGACCACGATCCCGATGACGCGCTCGTCGCCCACACGCGCGCGGCCGCGCTCGCGGCGGTAGCCACCAACAGGCTTCCGGTCGAACTCGAGCTGGACGCCGCCGTCGCGGCGGCGGTCGCGCCCTCGTGAAAGCTGCGTCAACGTATGTCCGTGCACGCCGTCCATCAGGCCGTCCTGATCGCAGCGTTCGCCATCGTCCTAGCCTCAGAACGTCGAGCTCTCCGCCTCCGTCAGCTCGACACGCCTTGAGCGGGTTGGCAGACGCCGGCGGGGTCCGCGCGGCGGGGAGTAACAGTCCAACTAGGACAACCGCCACCAGAGTCCCGGCTCAAGGCGAACGGGTTTCGATGCAGGGTCAGCCTCAAGTTCTGGGGCCGGTTCGCTTAGCCGAACGCCCGGGCGCTGCACCGCCGACCGGCCCGCTCTCAATTCTTCCCTGCCGGAAGGATTGCCGCTAGTCGCTCATTTGGACCTGTCCCTCCCTCGACAGGCTCGGACCCGCCACACATCGCCTTCGGCGTCGATGGCGACGATCCGCATCAGTTCGTTCCTCCCTTGCGCGGAACTCCATCACGTCAAGGTGAAGGACACACGCTGGGTCTGGAGCACGTCGTAGAGCCCGCCGTTAAGCGGCTTGTACTCAACGAAATACACATACCTTCCCGGCGGGAAGCCGGTGGTCGAGAGCTGCCCTAGTTCCGGCTGAATCGAACCGTAGGTCAGGCGCCCGAACTGATCGAGGTTCGTCGGAACGAGGATCTGGCCCCCCGTCGCGTACCACGCACCCTTCCGACCCGCGTTGGGCAGCGGCAGGCTGTGGTCGGCGTCCCCGAGCCTGAGCACCCAGGTCTGCTCGGTTCCGATCAGCGGGAAACCGTAGCTGGCGATGAACGGGACGAGCAATGGCGCCAGCGAGTGGCTCCGGAGGTCGAACGTGAAGTTGATGAACGCGCCCGAGGCGAACGTCGTCCCGCCCTGCGCTTGCAGGTTCTCGAGCGTGATCGCCTCGTAGATCTGGTTCAGCGTCGCCGGGGAATCGCTCGCCCGCGCCGGCGACGCAGCGCTCACGGCGGCGGCGAGCGCGGCCACAGCCACGATCGTGCACGACAGGAGTCTCATCGCACTTTCCCTCCTCCAAATGGGTGCGGGCAAGTTTCTCCGATCTCGGTAACAGACCGCTAACTAAGTCCTGGAACGGGACTCTCGCAACCCACGACTTCCGCCGAGTCCGCCGCCCGGCACCCCTCCCCCCGGTACCTCAATGCGCGCAGCCCGGCCCGCCTCGAGCAGGAGGAGCAGACCGGGCGCGCAGCGTCCTTGGCACGGCGATCGACACCGCGCCACGCCTTACGAGGAGACTCTCCACCATCCCGACGACCGTGCCGGCGTTCCTCTCGATGTAGACGCCGTTCACGAACGTAACCCGATGGTCGAAGCTGCCGACCTGTGTCGAGCCGCCGGTCACGGCCGCGAAGCGCAACTGAAAGACGATCGGCCCCGTGACCGAGCCGTCACGGATGCTGACGATCGCAGGGACGCGCCGAGGCCCACCACGCTCGACGGAGGCATGCCAGTGTGCGCAGTCGCTCTCCGAGTTGAGACAATACGACGACACGTCGTGAACTGAGCGCGTCGACGCGGAGGTAGTGATCAGGTTGTTGCCGCGACCGCTGCTGAGCGCGTGTGTACGTCGAGCTTCCTGTAGATGTGATCCAGGTGGGTCCGCACGGTGCCCGGCGAGATGATGAGATGGGCGGCGATCTGTCGGTTCGTCAGACCTGTAGCGACGAGCCGGATGATTGTGTTTTCGCGGGCGGTGAGGCAATCCGAGCGGTAACTCTCGTGCCAACGTTGCCGCAGTCTTGTCAAATGGGGTCGCAGTAGCGTGAGCAGGTCACGGTCGCGCTTCCCGAAGTCGCGGCCTGGCCCCCGGTCGAACGTGAACCCGCGCGACGTCCCTCGAGGCGCGGGGAGGAAGAGCTTGAGCTGATGTTCGATCTGATAGGGCCTCAGCACCTCGGTGTAGTACGGGTTCCGGCGACGTTGGTACGCCGAGAGAAAGTCGCTGAGGATGAGTGGCTCTGCCGCGCCACCCACCGATTTCTCCCGAAGCGGATTGCACGCGCATAGCGCGTCCACGGCTTCGTCGATCGCAGGTAGCCACTCGATCGGGCGGAGGTCCGCTCGGAACGACTCGTCATGCGTCCTGAAGTCAAACTCCACGTATGCCAGGTAGTCGCCGTCGATCAACGCGCCTAACTGCTCGAGCATCGACAACCCAAAGGGGCCTGAGGCGTTGAGCGCGGCTCCTTCGGCGACGACCGAGAGCGCCTGGTGGAGATCCATATCCGTCAACTCAGCGGCGATTCGAGCTCCTTTATTCGTGCCGTTTGGCACATCAAACGTACGTCATTCATCGGATCGTGTCACTGGCGATCCGGGGGAGCATTACGTCGTGGGCGTCGCCGGCTTGTTGCTGGCTTTCTGATCCACGCAGGTCGGCAGGTCAGCGAAGTCCACGCTATGAAGCTGCCGGTGAACTGGGAGCCTCGCCCGCAATGGGTAATCGATGAGACGGAACCGCTCGGCGCGAAACGGGCGGCTCGGGTGGTCGAGCCTGCACCGTTGGGTGCTGAGACCTGGAGTGAACGGCGAGGCGAGGCGGCGCTTGGGCTCGGACGCGCTCAGGGTCTGATGCAAAGAGCCGCGAGATCCATCCCGGTCACCGGCTGGTAGGTCTGGCAGCCGACTCGGGCGGAGTAGAAGTCCACGTTCTCGGGGTTGCTGATCGCGACCCAGGGCGCTCCATTTCGTGCCAGGTCGGCGTCGAGTGCGCCGTAGGCTCGGGTGCGGTCGGCCCCGGTGAGTTTGGCGGCCGCGTCGAGCTTGCGCCGGTAGGAGGAGTCGTCGAACGCCGGGAATTCCGAGGCTCCTGACGCGAGTGGGTTGAGAAACGAGCCGGCGTCTGGGGAGTCGGCACCCCAGCCGGCGACAGAGAGGTCGAATGGTTCGTGCGGCCGAGTCAGTAGCCCGGAGACGAGCGCGCGGCCAGCGAAGGTCTTCGTCACCACATCGATTCCGATCGCCGCCAGGTTCGTCGTCAGGATCTGAGCGATTTCGTCGCACGGACTCTTGTTGCAGGCGTAGAGGATCGCCGTTCGTCTCGTCGTTCCGGCCAGCCGTCGCGCCGCAGCAATGTTCGGGGTGAAGGGATAGATGTGCGCGTCCTTGAACCCGGGCATGTTCGGAGGGAGGGTTTGGTCCGTCGGTTGTTCGCCCGTCGCACCGTACGCACCGCCAGTCCTAGCAAGGGCTCGCCGGTTGATCGCGTAGTTGACCGCCTGCCGAAGGTGCACGTCGGCGAAGAGGGGCCGCCGAGTGTTGAGGACGATGAATTCGGTCGTAAGGGTCGGGTTGGCGAAGTACTGCTGCTTTCCTCGTCGTGCCACTGCGCTCCGAGCGCCATACCTCGCCGCGAGTCGGATGAGATCGGCCCTGTCGACACCGCTGAACGCGTAATCGGATGTGCCTGCCTCGACCAAGGCGTCCGTGGTTTGTTTCGAGACGCCGACACTGAGCTCGATGCGCTCGACGTGATGGGGACGCCGGCCGGTGTAGTTCGGGTTGCGGCGTAGGATCACCCCCTGCCCCGGGATGTATGAGGTCACGTAGTAGGGCCCGGCTGACGGGATGACTCGGACGCCGTCTGGATTGAGCGGTGTGGTGAGCGGGACGGCGCAGAAAAACGGCACCGCGAGTCGGAGGAGGAAGTCCGGTGCCGGAGCCGTGAGCCGGATCGTGAGACGGTCGCCCCGTACGCTGAGGCCGCTGATGTGGGCCGCTCGGCCGGATGTGTATGCCTTCGCTCCGACGACGTCGTGGAGGTAGTACTGGGCGCCGCCGCTCCGCATCGCCGGGTTGAGACTTCGTTCGATCGCGTGCCTGAACGTCTGCGCCGTGACCACCTCGCGTGAAGGAGGCGAGAAACGAAACCCCTTTCGGATCGTGAACGTGTACGTCTTGCCGTCGGCCGACCGTATCGGGAGTGCCTGGGCGACTTCGGGTATGAGACGAGCGCCGGCGGGGGCGGGCTTGTCCGGGTAGTTGAGGAGCCTCGCGCACGTTGCCGCGAGGAGCTGCCATGAGCGTTGCCCGTCGGCGAGTGCCGGGTCCATCGAGTCGATGTCCTTCTGCGCGCTCAGACGCAGAGTGTCGGCGTACCTGCCTGGCTCGAGGCCGCCGAGGGTTTGCCGATCCACGCTGACCCAGACACGGTTGTCGGCGTAGACGACACTCTGAGGGCTTCCGCCGACCTGGATCACCTCGATCACGCGGCCCTGTTCGGGATCGACCCGGCTGACGGTGCCATCGCCGCTGTTCGCGACCCAGACCGAGCCCGACCCGACGGCGATACCACTCGGACCTCGACCAACAGGCATCGTGGTGGTCACCGACCGGGTTGCAGGATCGATGCGAGCGATCTGGTCATCGAGCGCATTCACAACCCAGACAGCGCCCATGCCCACGGTGATCGCGGCCGGGCTGTGTCCGACCGGAATGGCGATCCGAAGTCCAGTCGGGTCGATGCGGGTAACGGTGTCGGCGTTCCGGTCGGCGACCCACGTCGCCCCTTCCCCAACCGCGACCGAAGTCGGCGAGGTCCCGGGATCGATGGCTTGGACGACTCGGCCCGTGCGCGCGTCAAGTCGCGTCAGCCGTCCGGAGGACGGGGCGATCCAGACGGTGTTGCCGGACGCGGCGACAGAGGCCAATTGGCCCGGTACGAGGCCCTCGATTTTCAGCGTCTTGGAGACGACGTTGAACTGCGGGTCGATCCGCGCAGCGCTCACCGCGGCTTCGGTCGGGCTCGTCCCGACCACCCAGATCGCGCCGTCCGCGGCCGCGAGGCCCGTCGGCGCGTGTGCGAGCCTGACGACTCCGGTCGCGCTCAGCGTGGCGGGATCGATACGTGAGACGCTCCGGTCGTCGCGGTTGACCACCCAGAGCGAGCCTGAACCGGCGGCCATCTCGCCGGGACGGGCGCCGACGGAGACCGCCCCGACGACCAGGTTCGAGCCGGGATCGATCGCTGCCACCGCGTCGCCCTGGACCGTCACCGCGCTCGGAGACCCGCCCTGGCCGAACGCGAAGACCGGGATCGCGACTGCCGCCGCGGCGACACCCATCGCCGCCGAGCCCGCGTACATGCGCCGACGCCGCCGCCGCAGCTCGACATCGAGCGTGCGCAACTGCCCGAAGTCGCTCTGCAGACCAACGATGACCAGCTGGTAGAGGTGCTGCGGGTGGTCGATGTCCTTCAGACGACGCTCGCCGAGATCACGGATCGAGACCCCAGGCGAAAGATCTTCCTCCGCCAGCTCGCGCGTGGTCGACGAGAGCAGAACCTGACCGCCGTGCCCCGCAGCGGCAATCCTCGCCGCCCGGTGAACGCCGATGCCGACGTACCGTTGCTCGCCGACTCGCGGCTCGCCGGTGTGCAGGCCCATCCGGACCCTGACTGTCGCCCCTTCGAGCCAACGCTCGGCTGTCAGGTCACGCTGGGCATCGACGGCGGCCGCCACTGCGTCTGCGGCGGTGGCGAAGGCGACGAAGAGCGCGTCACCCTGTGTGTCCACCACCTGCCCTCGGTAGGCGGTGACTGCAGCCCGCACGATCCGATCGTGGACCTCGAGGACCTCGGCGTACCGGTGGTGACCCAGCGCCTTGAGAAGCGCGGTCGACCCCTCGATGTCCGTGAACAGGAAGGTGACGGTCCCGCTTGGGAGTTCGGTCAGCGCCTGCCACCTCGCGTCGGCGGTTTCTCGGGCCCGCGCCGAGCCTCCTGTTCGACGGTCCCGACCCGGCAGTGATCCGACGCGGCTCAACCGCATGCTCCACCCCGCTTGCCCGACGCGCAATCCGTCAAATGACGGATATTTCAAGCGACAGGCGCCCACGGAGGCACTCCGGCCATGCCCAGGATATGTCGCGTGTTTGCTGGGTGGTTACGGTGCGGTGGCCCACGTGTGGCCGCTGTCGGTGCTGCGCAGGATGTGCGTGCCGGTGTCAGCTCATCCCGAAGGGCGCCACTCGACGGATCGACGTGTCCCCGGCTCCGGGCAACTGCCCGTTCTGAGACTTATCAAGAGGAGTAGCTGATGCAACGTAGGAGTAAACACCTTGCTGTCGTGGCGTTGGTCGTCGGTGCGAGTGCCGTCGCGATCGTGTCCGTCGGAGTTAACGCGACCGCATCTCCTGCGACCGCACATGATCACGCGAGCCGCGCCGCCGATGTGCAGGACGAACTGGCACAGGTACGGCAAGCCACCGCACGCTTCCATCGCGTCGAAGAGGCAACCGCAGCCGGATACGAGCTCGGCTGGGTCAACGGAGCCAACGTGAGGATCCTCACCGGCTGCGTCGCAAGCCCCACCGCCGGAGCAATGGGCTACCACTACATCAACGCCGCACTGGTGGCCGACAACGCAGTCGAGCTGACCAAGCCCGAAGCGCTCGTGTACGAGTCCACCCCGAACGGCGGACGCAAGCTCGTCGCCGTCGAGTGGATCGTCCGCAGCGCGCAATCCAACCCCCCCGGCGTCTCACAACCGCCGTCGGTACTCGGGATGCCCATGCACATCCTCGTTCCACCTCCAGGCCCAGCCTTCTACCTCATGCACGCCTGGATCTGGAAACACAACCCCGTGGGGATCATGGCTGACTGGAACCCCGAGGTCACCTGTCCCTGACGAATCGGGTCACCCACCAACTAGGAAAAACAAGACGTAGCTCCAACAGGCGGCCCGCCGAACAAAGGCGGGTCGCCTCGTTCTGGTTGCGCGCTGCGCGGTCCGCCTCGAGCAGGAGGGAGCGGACCGGGGGCGCAGCGTCCTTGGCACGGAAAGGCGCCGCCGCCATCTCCCTCGGTCTGGGCCGGCCGCCTGGCCGAACGCCCGGGGGCTGCACCGCCGACCGGCCCCACCTCACGCTACGACGCGTCGAGCATCGCGGCTAGTCACTCATTCGGACCTGTCCCTCCTCGACAGGCTCGACGCACCACACATCGCCTTCGTCGTCGATGGCGACGATCCGCATCAGCTCGTTCTCGCCTCCGCGGAACTCCATCCCGGTGCGCCAATCCGACAGGTTCGTCGCAAAGGTGCCGGCGGACTCACCGTCGACCTTCTGCAACTCGATCTTGAACGTCATCCGTCTCTCCGTTTCCGGGGCCGGACGGCTTGGCGATCCTACCTCCGCGGTGGGTTGACCCAAATAGAGCCGCGCTATGGGCTCGTCGGCGTCGGGCCCTTGCCGCGGATGACGAGGGAGTGCGGCAGCGGTGCCCCCTTGACGCGTTTGTACTGCGCCTTGACGGCTGCGATCAGATCCTTCTCGGTCACTGCGCCCGGCTTGGGGCTGAGCACGAACAGGTCGTAGACGAACGGCCCGTTCGCGTAGGCGATGTTGTAGCCCTCGAACGGCTTCGTACCGGGCAGGTTCGACCGATGCGCGCCCTTTGCGCCCGGGATCCCGGAGACCTTGACGGCCTTCCATTGCGCGTTGCACGTCTTCGGGCACGGCTGAAGGCTGTCGCCGACACTCCAGTCGACGACGCGTTGGGCCTGCGACGGAGAGCCGAGGAGCAGGACGGACGACGCGATCGTCGGACCTCCGGCGCCGTTGGGGAAGTCCTCGATCGTCGCGGTCTTGAACCCGCCGGCCTTCAACTCCTTGATCGCACTCGGGACGGTGATCCGGATATACGACGGCCGCGCCTGCGCGACGAACTGACTCAGGTTGAGCATCTGCGGCGGCTGAATCTGCGGGTCGTAGCCGGAGAGCTCCCCGCCCAGCACGACACGCTGCCAGAGAGGCAAACCGGCCGCGACACTCTTCGAGCTGCTCCCGCAGCCAGCCAGCAACGCTGTAGCGCCTGCAACAACGGCGAGCGCCGCTCGGCGGGAGACATGCATCTGTGCACAGTACGTCCGAAGGTGTGCCTTCATCCATCTCACCGTCCTCACAATCGACGCCCAAAGCGACAAGACGCCCACGGTCCCCCAGGATCCGCGGACGCCTGCCTGTCAGCTCCAGCCGGCCATGAGGCCGAAGTAACAGGACCACCGTCACAGGACGGCCAGCGCAAGTCAATGATCCAGGCGGACCACGCTGTCTTAAGGCGGCGGGGCCAGGCCCGGGGGAAGGCGGGTTCGTCTGGCGCCCGCCGCATGGCGGCGCAGCTTGCCTTTTCTCTTTCCGAGGAAGACACTGGAGCTTGGTCGCTACGCAAACGGGCCCCACCCCCTATGGATGGAGGTTCGGGATGTTGCTTGCAACTCACGGTTGGTGGCCCTGGCTTTTGATGTATGCGGTCATCATCGGCGCGGTCGGGTACGGCGTCTACTACTTCATGAAGCGTCGCCGGGCCGCCTAGCCCCAGAGTCGGCCGTCGTTCGCGATCGTCGTCACACGAGTGCGCAGCCCGGCCCGCCTCGAGCAAGAACGCGGATCGGCTGGGGGGGCCAAGCCTCACGAGGCGATCTCCACCATCCCGGGCACTGTGCCGGCGTTCTTCTCGACGCATCCTGCTCGACCCGAGCACGCCGCTGAGTTGCTCGTCGACGTCGCTTAGCTGGACGCGATGTCGCGGCAGCCGAACATGCTTAATACGTGGCCAGAAGCGACGACGTTTATCCGGAGCAAGTCACCGGCCACGGCTTGACGTGAAGGCGAAGCGGGCGGCTCGTCACTGGAGCCCCCCGCTCACTCGTTTTCTTAGGGGTTAAGGATCAGATTGACGGTCAGCTCGTGCGGTCCTTCAGGTGGGCCAAGGTCGACGCTTGCGTCACCTCTCGCGTTTCTGTACACACCGGTTCCCCCAACGATCGCGAACGTACTCGTCGTGCCGGGTACGAGAGTGAGTTCCCCTGCGGCCATGATTTGCCCCGCGTCCAACGGCACTCCTTCGGCGATCGTGTTCGTGACCGAGCAATCGAACTTGAGGGTCGCCGGGTCGATGAGCGCGCATCGGCCATCGTTCCCGCCGACTTGGGTGTTCGGTGCGCTCGCCAAGAACAGTCGATCGGACCACACGTACAGGTCACCCGGACTCAACCCCGGCGGCCCTGTATCGACGAAGTTGTTGATTGGGGTCGCCCGACTGATCAGGTTGAGGACAAGCGGCTTGCTGTTGTTCGCTGGCCCCTGTGACGCCAGTGAGACGCCGCCGACTGCAAGACCCACCGCAGCTACGACGACAAGCCCCAACAGCAGACGCCTTCCTCGGCGAATCCCTCGGAAGCGATGCATGCCATTCTCCTCTCCACCGGTCGATTGGCTCAGCCGCTGGGCGAACGAATGGGCCGAGCAAACAAGGCGGCGAGCGTCCCAGAGACGGACTTTGCGAGTCAATGATCCAGACGGACCAAGCGCTTTCGACTCCTCCAAAGGTTCTGACGGCGCGACTCTCGGACGCCGCATAGCGCATTGCGGGTGATGGTGAGACACTCGCCGGATGGGATCGATCGACGAGCTGCCGGTCGGAACTGTCACCTTCCTGTTCACCGACATCGAGGGCTCGACACAGCTGCTCAAACGGCTCCGTGATCGCTACGGGGAAGCGCTCGAGGATCACCAGCGGATCCTGCGAAAGGCGTTTGTCGAGAACGGCGGTCACGAGATCGACACGCAGGGGGATTCGTTCTTCGTTGCCTTCCGCCGCGCCAAGGACGCGGTGAACGCCGCCATCGCCGGCCAGCGCGGGCTTGCGGAGCACGCGTGGCCGGACGACGCCGGCCTCCGCGTCCGCATGGGAATTCACACCGGCGAGCCGGCGGTCGGTGGGGAAAGCTACGTCGGCCTTGGTGTGCACCGGGCGGCGCGGATCTGTGCTGCCGGGCATGGCGGCCAGGTGCTCGCTTCGCAGACGACGCGCGAACTGCTCCGCGACGACCCGATCCCGGCGGTTTCGCTGCTGGATCTCGGAGAGCACCAGCTGAAGGACATGGACGAGCCGGAGCGGCTCTACCAGCTCGTCGCGCCAGGGCTCCAGCAGGAGTTCCGTGAGTTGAAGACAGCCGCGCCCGGGCCGTTCGAGGGTCGCGAGGGAGAGCTCGCCGAGGCCGCCGCCGAGCAGATGGCGAGGAGTTGGCGAAGACCCGGTCGCCGGGTTCTGGTCGCCGCGACGTTCGCGGCAGCGGTCGCAGGGGCGACTCTTGGGGTGCTCCTGACGCACGGCGGCGGGTCGGCGGCCGACGCGTCGGTCGGAGCGAACGAACTTGGGGTGATCGACGGGGCGAGCGGCAGGATCGTGTCGTCGATACCGGTGGGGGGCTCGCCGGGGCAGGTCGCCGCCGGCCCCGATGCCATCTGGGTCACGAACGGGAGCGAGAACAAGGTGTTACGCGTCGATCCGGCGACGAACACCGTGCAGTCGATCCCGGTCGGAGGCGGGCCCGCCGGCCTGGCCGTCGGCGAAGGCGCGGTCTGGGTCGCCAACGGCCTCGACGGCACCGTCTCGCGGGTCGACCCGACGGTCAACCAGGTCGTTGGCGATCCGATCAGGGTCGGGAACGGTCCGACCGGCGTGGCCTACGGCGAGGGCGCCGTCTGGGTCACGAACTCCGCTGACGGCACGGTTTCCCGTATTGCGCCTGAAAGCGGTCGGGTCACGACGTTCCCCGCGGTTGTGGGGGCGTCCGGGGTGGCCGTCGGCTTTCATCGCGTTTGGATCACGTCTCCGTCGTCGGCGAGCCTGGTTGCTCTGGACCCGCGCTCGGGTCGGGTGTTGAAGTCGATCGGTGTCGGGGGCGACCCGGACGCCGTGGCGGTGGGCGCCGGAGCGGTCTGGGTCGCAAATCGCGCTGACGACACCGTGTGGAAGCTCGACCGGAAGGGCTCTGTCCAGGACGTGATTCCTGTCGGCCGAGGCCCGATCGGAATCGCAGCCAGCACGGAGAGTGTCTGGGTGACCAACGGGTCCGGCCGAACACTGGTCCGCATCGACCCACAGACCGACACGCCCTCGAAGCCCGTGCGACTGGGCAACCCCCCACGAGGCCTCGCAATGGCACCGCAGGGCGTCTACGTCGCGGTTCGATCAACCGGGCTCGAGCACCATGGCGGGACACTTCGGGCTCTGACCTTGATCCCGGTGGACTCCGTCGACCCAGCGCTGGCCGGGTTTGCTCCCGGGTCGATGCTGACCATGACGAACGACGGGCTCGTGGCCTTCCGGAAGGTCGGCGGCGTCGAAGGCGCGCAGCTCGTGCCGGATCTCGCGATCGCACTGCCTACCCCGACGGACGGCGGAACGACCTACACCTTCCAGGTGCGGTCTGGAATTCACTACTCGAACGGGAAGCTCGTCCAGCCCGAAGACTTCAGACGGGCGATCGAACGCCTCTTCGAGGTGAAGGGTTCGGTAGGCACCACCTACTTCGGCGGAATCGAGGGCGCCGATCGCTGCCTCCCGACGAAACCGTGTGATCTCTCACACGGAATCGCCGCCGACCGAGCGGCCAGGACCGTCACCTTTCGGCTGACCACCGCCGACCCCGAGTTTCTCAACAAGCTCGCGCTGCCATGGGCGGTCGCCGTACCAGACGGAACCCCCGGACACAACCTGGGACCGCATCCTGTCCCCGCCACAGGGCCCTACCGGATCGCAGCGTTGGCAACGAAGCTAAAGGCGGTTCGACTCGTGCGCAATCGCGCCTTCCGCGAATGGTCGGCCGACGCGCAGCCGAACGGATTTCCCGACTCGATCGCCATCTCTTGGCCTTTCGCGGACGCTCCAGAACATCAGATAGAGCGGGGAGTCGCGAAGGTAGAGCGTGGAGTCGCCGACATCTCACTCGCGAGCGGACCCCCGATCCCGAAGCCCGAACTCGACCGACTCGCGGTTCACTACCCGAGCCAGCTCCATATCAGCACCTTGGCCGGCACCTCCTTCTACTTCCTCAACACCCGCGTCCCGCCTTTCAACGACGTGCGCGCTCGCCGTGCAGTCAATGCTGCCTTCGACCGCGACGCCTTCGCGCGACAGCAGGGACGTGGATTCAGCCCGACCTGCCAGATCCTGCCACCCAACATTCCCGCCTACCGACCCACTTGCCCCTATCTCTCCGGCGGGCCGAACGGCCTCGATGTCGCACGACGACTCGTCAAGAGCTCCGGCACAGCTGGCACTCGGATCACAGTCTGGGTGATCGCTCCGATCGCCGGGCAGGCAGGCTACGTCGTCTCGGTGCTCAACTCCATCGGCTATCAGGCACACCTCAAGGCAGCCGACCCGAAGACCTACTTCTTGCGCCTGTCGGACTCCCGGCTGAAGATCCAGATGGGATACACGAACTGGGGCGGCGACTATCCATCCGCAGCCGCATTCATCCCTCCACTACTCAGCTGCGACGCCTTCGTGCCTGCCTCACCGGGCCAAAACAACAACTACTCAGGATTCTGCGACCACTCAATCGACGCACAAATGCTCCATGCCGCCGCCGTTCAAGTGGACGATCCAGCAGCTGCAACCAAGCTCTGGCAGCGGGTTGAGCGATCCATTCTCGCGCAGGCGCCGCTCCTGCCCGTCTACAACCGAAGCGACGTCGATTTCGTCTCTAAGCGCGTCGGCAACTACCAATACAACCCACAGTGGTACGTGTTGCTCGACCAACTCTGGGTGAAATAGGAACCGAGTCCCTCGAACCGGACCGGGCTTCAGGCGACAAGGCGAACACTCGCTCAGGGCGACCGGTTTCGGAATAGGAAGTGTTTCGCGGAGCGAAACCACCCCGACAGACCCTAGAGCCCGCCTCGATGTCTCCGATGGCACCGCCCTCACGCACAAGGTGAATCGCAGCCGGATCGAGCCGACGCTCGGCAGCCGCGACGTCAACAAGCTGACGGTCGCCGACGCCAGCGGGCTCGTCTCCGAACTGCACGACGCCGGGTTGGCCCGGGAGACGATTCGCAAGAGCCTCTCGACGTTGAAGATGGCGCTCGACTTCGCGGGTGTGCAGCCGAACCCGGCGCGCGACAAGTCGATCCGGCTGCCACGCGAGGACGTCGAGGAACTGACGCCGCCGACGGCCGCGCACCTGCTCGCCGTGCATGGGTTCTCAACTCGTCGCACCGTCTCGCGCTCGTCGTGCTCGACGCGACCGGAATGCGAGTGTCGGAGCTCGAGAAACTGACGTGGGGCGACGTCGACGAGCCCGCCGGCAAGTGGCGTTTCACCCGGCAGGCCGCGAAGACCGGGAAGGCGCGCTGGGTACCTGTCATGCCGGTCGAGCTGTTCGACGCTGTGATGGCGACCGTGCCGCGCGAAGATCGCGACCTGTCGGCGCAGGTCCTGCCGAGCTTCGGCGGCGATCGGTTCCGGACGGCGCTCACCAGGGCGGGCAAGGCGAAAGGCGTCCCAGCGATCAGTCCGCACGATCTGCGACATAGACGTGCGACGCTCTGGCACCTGCAAGGCGTCCCGCCGGTGGAGGCTGCAGCCTGGCTCGGCCACTCGCCGACGGAGCACCTGCGGACGTACGCGCACGCGACCCTCATCGACCGTTCCGAGCTCGAACATGCTCGCCTGGTGCAGACTCAGGTGCAGACCTCGTCGAGCGAAATCGCCGTCTAGCAGGGGCGTTCAAGCCCCGTATGGGGCCTTTCCTTCTGACTCCGGAAGCGCGGAGCTGCTCCAGGACAGATCGCGAACCGCCTTCATCGCGGCCGCTTTGTCCTTCCGGCGCAAGTAGACAAGCGGAGAGCGCCCCAGCAGCTCCTTGAGCGCGACCACCTGGTCGGGGTGCGCGGCATCGAACTGGACGGATTAGAACGACCCCTCAACGACAGGACGCCCACGGTCTCCCCCCAGATCTCGCGGGCGCCTGTCTGTTAGCTCAGCCAGTGAGTGGTATGAGGGCCGAGCAACAACAGCGAACGTCTCAAGGGGGACATCGCGAGTCAATGATCCAGGCGGACTGTCTAGGCTCGCCAGGTTCGACGAGCTGGGTTACGTGTCCGTTATATGACCCGTCTGCGGGTTGGCACGAAACGCTCAAAGTGGTACGAATTGAAGAGGGATGGCTGCCGATCCTGAACTCCCCGACTTCGACGACCTCGTCCTCGAGCGCGTCCAGCTGCAGCGACGGCTTCGCGAGCTGGAGCGACGCCACGAGCGGCTGCAAGAGCGGCTGGCGACCTTCCCGAACGACGTGGCCGTCATGCAGGAGCGGCGAGTCGCGTCCGAGCTCGCAGCGGTGGTCGCGCGCATCGACAAGATCGACGCGACGCTCGTCCCCTTCCGCCTGACCTGGTAGGAGTCGGCTGAAGGTCGAGCGCCCGCCCTGTCTCGAGCAGATCCGGTGGCAAGGCACTCTGACGTACCTCTGCGCCCTGCCACCGAATCGCTCAGGTTGACGACGACCCCCCAGCCGCGTCAGGCCGGATCATCAAACCATCGGCCGGACCGTGGCGGATTTCATAGATGTAGCAAAGTGGTGACATGGATGGTGACGACGAGGCTTGATGGGTCGCGGACGAGCCCCCGGGTGTCGGTCTCAGGTGACTCGCTCAGCCGGGGCCGGCGCCGCGAGCTGTGACCAGGACGTTGCCAGTCACCGCGGGCAGCGCCGACGTGATCGAGCGGCTACCGATGGCCGCGGCGAGGTTCCACGGCGCGCCGAGCCGAATCCAGAGCGTCTTCCTCAGCCCGAACCTGGCCGTCTGGCCCTGGAGGAGCGTTCGCTGTGCGACGACGGGCCCGAGACTCGAGCCCAGTCGCACGATCAGCCAGCACGGCCCGTTGGCCGCAGTCAGCCTCAGCGCGGACAACGAGGTCGTGTGCGTCGCCGGCGCTGAGGCGGCCGGCGTCGGCTGCTCTCCTCCTGCTGACGAGGACTCGGGTTTCGGCACGGCGAGCGCCGGTTGCGCCTGCACCTTCGTCGAGCCCGAGCCCGAGAGCTGCCAGACGGCGATGCCTACGGCGACGATCCCGAGGGCGAAGGCGAGGGCGCGGGGATGCTCGACCAGCCTCGACCACGCTGCGCCGGCGACGGCAGCCCGGGTCGGCGCACTCGGCAACTCGGGCGGTGGAGGAGGAAACCGCACCATCCACTCGGTGACCAGGATGTCGCCGTCCAGACCGAGGTACTCCGCGTACTCGCGCAGAAAGCTCCGCTGGTACGGGCCTTCTGGGAGAACGTCGACACGCTCCTCCTCCAGCGCCTCGAGATAGCGCGAGCGGATCATGGTCGCGGCCGAAGCCTCAGGCAAGCCCACGCCGCGGCGGCGGCGAGCCTCCCGAAGACTGTTGCCGATCTCGAGCACGCGCTTCGGACCTCCGAGCTGGTTCTACCCGGAAGCCCATGAAACCAGTCTCGGAGGGAGCGGGTCGGTGTCGACCGAGCGGCGATTTGGTGACTCGTCTGCCGGCACGCTCAAGCATCGGCGCCCGCCGGCCGAAGTTACTGGTGGCTTTCGCGATGAACTACGACGTCTGGGCAACAGAGGAGAACGGCAACCCGACTCGCTTCGAGTACATCCACGACGTCCCGCTCAAAGAGGGGAAGTCGATCTTCGCCAACAGGAAGCTCTACGTCGTCCAAGGCGTCCGTCCGGACGAATCGAAGCAGTACGACGCCGTGATCGAAGCAGCTTGGCTCTATGGCCCACCCCCGGCCGCCCGCCAGGAACGACGGGCCGGGTCCTCCACGTAGGTCTGGTCTCTGCGAGTGCTCGGGAACGTCTCCGTCCACGTTCCACCGCTGGCCGATCGGCGTCACCTGGATGTTGCTCTTCGTCACCGGCTAGCTCGAGGTCAGGCTACAACGTCTGACGCTTCGCGGCTCGACGCTGTTACGGACAGATCAGGCTCGGAGAAGAATCGGGCGACGTCGTGGTCGCGGATGAGCCGCGCGAGCCCGATGGGCGTTTGCTTCGCGTTGTTGCGCTTGTGTGCGTCCGCGCCGCGGCGTCGCAGCAGGGTGATCAACTCGCCGCGGCCGCGCGAATTCACGACCGCGACGAAGAGTGGGGTGTTCCCGAATTGGTTGACCGGGTCGATGCGTGCGCCATGGTCGAGCAGGAGCCTTGCGACGTCGATCGACCATGCCGTTGCGGCGAGGTGCAGCGGCGTGAAGCCGTAGACATCTTCCAGGTCGGGGTCGTCACCTGCATCCAGCCTGCGGGACGCTGCGCGCGGGTCGTTTTGCAAGGCAGCGGCATGAAGCAGAGAACGACCTCTCACGTCCACGTCCGGCATTGCCAGAATGATTCGGCACTCGGCGCGAACTCCGGACGCGCCTCGTCAGATGGTCACCGAGTCTTCCCCAAACAGTCAATTGTGACCAACCGGACGCCTACCAGGATCCGAGGAGCAGAGATCCTAGGATCGTGAACCAGATCAGAATTGCTCCGCCGAGCAAACACGCTTGCTCGAGAAACGGCCTGAGTGCCTCCGCGCCGGACGGGGCGTGAGTCTCGGTGATGGGAGGGAGCTCTTGGGTTTCCATTCCCCTGACGATGACGTACGACGGACCTCCGCACCATCAGCCGTTCGGGTGACATGGCGTGAGGCCGAGACGTTGCGCTCCGTATCCGGCCCACGCGGCTGGAACAGGCGGCGCGCAGGATCAATCCCCCGGTCGCCCAGCGCAGGGGTATGGTCGAGCGACTGCCCGTCAGGAGGCGAAGTCATGGAATTGACCGCGACACACAGGCAAGTGCTCGAGACGATCGGAAGTGCGGGCGCGACGAGAGACAAGCTCGGCGATCTCGCAGCGAGCCCGGCGTTGCGAGAGCTGATCGACGCGGGTCTTGTCACCTACGACCCCGTCGTCTTGCGCGAGACGCTGGCCCCGGGCCTCGCGGGGCAGGCGATCGACGCGAAGACCGATGTTTGGTACCTGACGCGCCCCGGCGCGATCGAGATCGGTGTGAATCCCGACTTCCTCCGCAAGGCCTAGGCGAGCGCGACGCGGGTCGCGGTGTTTCCGGCCGCGTCGGTCAGTCCCGACCGCGAGGGTCGAGCTCTTTGGCGACGGCCTCGCCCGCACCGCGCTTGCGGACGACGAGATAGCGGTCGGTGGACTCGACGATCTCGTCGACCTTCGGATCGGTATGGTCGTGCAGCACGAAGAACCGGTTGCCTTCGGACCGGATGTGCTCGTACTCCTCGATCGTCAGCGAGACGCGTTCGTCGCAGCGATCGTCCAGGCATTCGCAGACAAACTGCGAGAACGAGGCGGGCGTGGCCAGGTCCTCGATCCGCTCGTTCACCTCACGGAACAGGCTCTCGTTCCTCGCGGCCCGCTCCCGCTGTAGGTCGAGTTCCGAGATCTCGGTCACCTCGTCGAGCCTCGGCTGTCGAGCGACGGCATCGACCCCACAGTACGCGTCGCGCTACGGACAGGGCGCTGCGACGATCACGCCGCCTGGACCGCTTGCGCTGGCTGTCGTCGTCCCGACGGTGCTCTGCACGCAGAATGACGTCGCCGTGAGGTCGTGCAGCGAGATCGTCGAGCCGATGCCCGCGTTGAGCTGCTGCAGGCCGCCGATCGTCGCGGTCGCATAGCCGCCGTTCGCCGCCCCAAATGCCTCGATCGAGGCAAGTGCGGCGCTCACATTGGCACTCGCCGTGGCGGTTGCCGCCTGGTCTGTGAAGGCCAGCAACGTGCTCGTCGTCTTGCCCGCGCTGCGCCCGATCAGGAAGAAGGCGGCGCCGACGCCGACGGCCACGAGAAGCGCGAGCACGACGAGCGACTTCATGCTCTTTTTCTAGGCGTTCCTCAACCTAATTACTAGCCTAAAGGTTCCGGAGGATCGGCCGATACGGCTCAATGTGGCGTCTCAATCCTTCTTCGATCTGAAGGGCATGCTCGTCGAGCTCGAGCAACTCGAGGTCCGCGAGCGTGAGGTTTCTGCCTTGCGCCACCAACTACACGAGACTCTCGATTCGGGCCCGAACGACCTGCTGGCCCGGCGCGAACTAGAGGTCTCGACGGAGCGCCGCCACCTCCACCGTCGCATCGACATCCTCAGGGCCGAGCTCCGCCGGCTGAACCGCAAGTCGGCATAGGCGCTCGGTCAGATCACGGAACAGGGGGTCCCCCACATGAAGAAGGCGATCATCGTGGCGACGGCAGCGCTGACGCTAGCCCTCGCTTCGACGGCGGCGGCCGCACTCGTACCGGGTGTTTATGACCCGGGCAACACCGGCTGTCCCGTCGCGACATTCTCGAACGGCGTGCTGCATCTCGAGAAGAACTGCCCGACGCCCACGGACGCGGCGGCCGGCGCGGACATCACTGGTCTCGCCGGTGGAACGTTCACGTCGGGCTCGTTTACGCTCAAGAGCGCGGCGCAGTGCAACGGCGGCTCGCCCCGCTTCGACATTGGCACATCCGACGGACTGTTCTTCCTCGGCTGCAACAACGTCACGGCGGTCGTCAACGGAGACGGCTCCGCGACGTACACGTTCACGGCTGCAACGCTCGCCGCGGCCGGCCAGCAAGTGCTGACTCCGACCGGGACGATCAACTCGGCGGACGTGCTGATCGACGTCCAGGGAGTCGCCGATGTCACCAACATCTCGGTCAACGGCGTCGCCCAGGTTCCCGAGCCCGTCACCGTGCCCCCCGCGCCCACGACCCCGACGAGCAAGGACCAGTGCAAGCACGACGGCTGGAAGACCTTCACGAACCCGAAGTTCAAGAACCAGGGCCAGTGTGTGAGCTTCGTCGAGCATCAGGCGTCTCATGGGCACCACGGCTGGAAGCCGAAGCATGAGAAGTGGAAGCACGGTCATTCGAACCACTCCGATTCGAATCACTCCGATTCGAGTCACGGCAAGTCGAAGCCCGGCAAGAAGTAACCGAGTGCCGCTCCGCTCGCGCCGTCAGCGGCGCGAGCGGAGCGCGGCCTCGGCCTCGGCAAGCTCGTTCGCGGCGCGGTCGGCCTGGACCCGTCGCTGAGCGGCCTCTTCGCGCAGCAGTTCCGCGGCCTGCTCGGCATCGCGCGCCGCGGCCTCGGACGAACGAGCCTCTGCGGCGAGCTGACGGGCTGCGGCGCGCAGGGCCGTGACGCGCTCGCGGGCCGCGCGCGCGACCTCGTCCGGGCGGGGCTTGGCGCTCTCGACGGCTTCGAGGGGGCCGAACCCGACCGCGCTCAGCTCCTCGGTCAGGCGGCCGCGGGCGAGGAGGTACTGGGCCTGCTCGTCGATCGCAGCGGCCTGCAGCGTCCGCCCGAGGCGGTCGAGCACCGAAGGAGTCGCGCGGTCGCCCAGCTCACGCCGGGCGGACGCGACGAGCAATCGCACTGCCGTCCGCTCTGCAGCCGTCGCGGTCACGACCTCCTCGGGCCGCACGGTGCCTGCGAGCGCCTGCTGCTGGATGTCGCGGAGCCGGCGGGACGTCTCGAGCAACGAAGCGATCTGGTCGGGCACGACACGCGCGAGCAGATTTGCCGCCGAGGCGACCGCCGTCGGCTTCTTGAGCGCGCGGACGGCCGCGGCCGCCTCCGCCTGGTGCGCGCGCTTCAATCTCGAAGAGAGGTCGTTCCGCGACTTCGTGAACTCGGCGAGAGGGAGTGCGTACAGCGCGTCGAGCTCACGCTCGAGATCGGGCACGGCGGCGAGCGGCGGCGTCACCCCAGGATCGTTCCATACGAAGAGGGGGAGGGCTCGCGCCCTCCCCCTGGTACAGCCGTTCTGGGGTCCCGGCTTATGCGATCTTGACGAGCGACTTCGGCGGCACGATGACCGTGAAGGTCGTCGACTTGCCTCCGACGACCTTGTAGATCGTGACCGGGTTCGCCGTGACGTCGCCGTTCGAGTTGAACGACACGTCGCCGAGGATGCTGCCCCTCAAGTTGGTCTTGAAGAGTTGCTTCGCAACATCCGCACGCGTCCCGTTGGACTTGGCGATGGCTGCGACCAACACCTCGGTCGCCTGGGCCGCATAGACAGAGTACGGATCCGGCGGCCGCTTGTCGGCCTTGGTGAATGCCACAACGAACGCCTTGCCGGCGCCCTTGAGCGCCTTGTTCGGGAGGCCGGCGACCGACACGGTGGCGTTGTTTGCCGCTGTGCCGCTCTGCTGGATCGTCGCCGAGATCGGCGTGAACCCGTCCGGCATGAGGATCTTCGTGCCGGTGCCGATCCCGTTGCGGAGGTCCTTGATCAGCTTCCCGCCGTTCTCGCAGATCAGGCCGCCGAGGAAGACGCCCTGCGCCCCCGAGGACTTGATCTTGACGGCGAGCGCCTCGTACGACGAGGCTTTGCCGTCCCAGGCGGTGAAGCCCGCGACCTTCAAGCCGAGCTTTGTCGCCGCGTTCCGGAAGTTCGACGCGACGCCGAGGCCGTAGGCCTCCTTGTCGTTCAGGATGTACACCTTCTTGATCCCGAGCGACTTCGCGAGAATTGCGTCGGCAGCTCCCTGGTAGTCATCGGCCGCCACGACACGGGCGTAGTTGCGCTTCCCGGTCGGGTAGTACTTGCCCGGCTCGCCGGCGACAGTTCCCGGTCCGCCGTGCGTGAGGCCGACGTACGTGTTCGCCGGGCTGACCATGGCGATCGGCCCGTTGGACGCGCGGTTGAGCACCGGGACGATGATCTCGGCACAACCGGAGTTGAACGTGCCGATGACGCCGACGACGCTGCTGTTCTGCGCGTAGTTGTTCGCGTTAGCCGAGCACTTGCCCGAGTCCCACTTGCCGGCCTGGGCTGTCGCGTCGTCACAGCTCTGGTAGGCGAGCGAGTACTTGCCGGCTTTCCAGCCGTGCTGATTCAGGATGAACTTGATCGCACGGGTCATCTGGGTCGTCTGGGTTCTGCCCGAGCCCTCGAGAGGCAGGTCGGACGCGATCAGGTACTGACCGCTGCCGTTCTGGATCGCCGAGCACGACGACGCGGGCAGCGGCGACGCGCCGCTGCGGGCGAATGCCCCGCTCACCGTTGCCGCCAGGGCGACAACAACGATCACCGCAGATGTGCCAACACCTGCGTAGATGCGCTTCTTCACTCGTCCTCCTGTCTGGGGGGTCAGGGGAATTGCGGATGCAGCATATAGAGCCGGTACGAACGATTCGTACCGATGGCTACCCTTTTCCGGGTGGGACGAGGGTGGCTGGGGGTCTTCGCCGTCGTCGCGGTCGCGCTCGTCGCAGCCGCGGCCGTCGCCGCCTTGCGGCACGGGGGGAGGCCGCCTGCGACGCCGAAGCCGGGCAGCGCCGAGCAGTCGCAGCGCTACGGCGACGACGCCGACCTGATGCGGCGTCTCGAGCGCAAGAAGCTCGTGCAGAGGTCCCAGTGAGCGGTCTCTCGCGCAGTGAGCTGCTTCGGCGTGGAGCAGCTGCGCTGGCCGCTGGGAACGTCTACGCGCTGCTCGACGGCCTCGCGGCGCCGCCTGCCAGAGCGGCCGCGGGGCTTGCGCCGCGGCGCGAGCAGTACCTGCTGGGCGGCGTCCAGGTCGTACGGGAGCTCGGGATCGAAGTGGTCGTCCCGCCGCTGCACCACCGTGTCGTGACGGCGACACTCAGAGTCAAGAGTCCCGCAGCGCTCGGGAAGGCGCAGGCACGTCTCGAGCGCGCGCTGCAGTCGCTCGAGACCCGCTATCCCGCGACACCCGCCGGCCTGGGCGTAACGGTGGGGTGGGGGCTGCCGTACTTCAGGCGGCTCGTCCCGAAGCTGGCCGACGGCCGGCGGTATCCGGCGTACCTCCCCGTCGACACGCGGTCGTCGCAGCAGAAGCGGACGAAGGTGCCGGCCGTGCTCGATGCGGTGCGATTCCCGAGCGACAGCCCCGACCTCGTGCTCGGCGCCGACGACGTCGTCTTCCAGCTGCGCAGCGACCAGGTCGCGCACCTCGACGACGCCTACGCGACCCTGCTCGGCCGGCTCGGCGACGTCTTCGCCGTCCGGAGCCTGCGAAACGGATTCGTCGGAGGCGGGTTCGGGCCCGGCCCGGGCCTGGCCAAGCAGATGGCGCTCGCAGCCGGCGTGCCCGGTGCCGACCTGATCGTCGACGGCGTCCAGATGTTCCTCGGCTTCACCTCGACCCAGAAAGCGGCGATGGCCCCGGATCGCATCGCGAACTTCGAGACGCTGAAGGGGATGACCGACCAGGCGCCGCGGACCCTCTGGAGCGGCGGCACCGCGATGCATCTGTCGCACCTCGACGAGGACCTCGAGCGCTGGTGGCGGGACGTGCCGTTCCAGGAGCAGCTCCGCTCGATGACGAGGCCTGGGCTGAACGTCCCCGACAAGACCTACACGATCGCGGAGGACATCACCGTCGTCGAGAAGGCGGCGGACGTTCACGCGGACCTCGCAAAGTTCGGCGCCGTCGGCCACAGCGCTGCCCTTCAGACCGTCACCCGCCTCGCAGCCGATACCCGCGACGCCTACGGCGCTCTACGAGCCCGTGGCACGGCGATCATGCAGCGGGCGGATTTCAACACGCTGGACAACCCGTTCGCACAGAGCGTCGTTGCGGGAGAGGTGTCGTCGACGCCGGCAGCAGGGCTCCACTTCGTCGCGTTCGCGCCGACGTCGGATCTCTTCAACCGTGCGCGTCGAACGCTGGACGGCCGGCTCGGCGACGGATCGACGCTTCCGCTCGACCCGCGCGCCCCGGCTCAGGGCTTCAACTCGTTCGTGCAGGCGACACACCGGCAAAACTTCCTCGTGCCCCCGCGGGCGCAGCGGTCGTTCCCGCTGCTCGGGCTTCGAGGTACGACGCGCGCTACGACACGCGCGTGATCTTGAGCGTGCCGCTCCACGCCAGTGCATCGCTGCACTGGTCGGCGGTGCGGTAGCCCTCGTACGGCTTGGTCGGCTGCGAGCAGTCGAGCGTCGGCGCGTAGGCGTCGCCTGGCCCCGGCCGAGAGGTGCCTGTCTGCAGCGTCAGGGACTGACCCTTGCGGAGGGCTCTTCAGCTTCTTCTGCGAGAGCACCACATGTGCGCTGAGCTGGTCGTTGCGGACGTTCAGGGCGCAGCCGGCGCCGACCGGGACCGCGAGGGCGGGCGCGGTGACGGCGAGCACGAGCGCCGAGGCTGTCTTGCGGGCGAGCGCGAGTGTGGGAGGGCCCGACATCGCGAGCGTCTGCGCACACGACGTCTGGCTGACCCAGCCGGGGGTGCCTGGCTCAGATCGAGGCCGCAGGCGTCCTTGACGTCCGACCCCTGGATCGCCGACCCGTCGATCTGGACCGGGCCGGGTGCCGAGCCCTTGCCCGGACGGAACTTCGTCCAGGACGCCGTCCACGCGAGATTGGCCGTCACGTTCACGTGCTCGGCGGAGTCGCAAACGCCGCTGTCCTGGATGTTTCGGCGGGTGTCGGCCTGTTGCTCGCTGCCGCTTCCGGTGAAGGTGATCGAATAGGAGGGCACAGTTGCAGCCGTCGAGGAGGCGGCGGAGAGCAGGGTGCCGAGCGAGGCGGCAAGCAGGAGCAGCAGCGTCAGGCGCACGATCGTTGTTCTACCTGCTGCACCTGACCGATCGATAACCTCGCTAACTAATTCGCACTAACTTAACGCGTTTCAGGCCAGTCTTACCTCTCGATGCAGATTGCAGGTGGACAGTTGTGCGCCCGTGCCCGGTTCTGGGTCTCTCTGCGGGTCGACGGCGAGCTTTCCGAGTTGGAGGGCGCGCTTCTCGACGCGCACCTCGGCCGGTGCGCCCAGTGCGCGGAGTTCGCGACCGGCGCGACGCTGTCCACAGCGTGGCTGCGCGCGGCGCCGCTGGAGCACTCGGTTCCCGTCATGATCGCCGTGCCGAAGGCGGCTGCCCCTCGCCGGGCCGCGTTCGGCGTGGTTGCGGCAGCTGTCGTCCTTGCCTCGGCACTCGTGGCCGGCTTCGTCCACGGCACCGGCACCTCGGGCCGGACATCGGCGCTCAGGCCGACGGTGTCGGTCGTCTCGAGCGTCGAGACGCCCGACGAGTTGCGCCGCCTCCGCCGGACCTCGCTGCTGAATCAGCGGCCGATCCCGCGCGAGTTCTCGGTCGAGCCGGCCTGACGGCTTTCAGCTGCTGATCGTGACGGGCGTCCCGAGCGGGACGCGCGCCATCAGAGTAACGAAGGTCCGCGTCGCCGGCGTGGAGGCAGCCCGTCGAGACGGCCGCCCCGATCGAGGACGGCACGTTCGTCCCGTGAATCGCGATCCGGTTGCCGCCGCGCCAACCTGCGGGCAGGTGTGTCTGCTGCGCGGACAGCGCGAGGATGCAGCAGCCGTACACGGGGCTGAAGGCCGGACCACTGAGCTTGTCCGTGACCGCGAATCGCCCGACCGGCGTCGGGGTGGCGGGCGCACCGACGCCGATCGCGACCGTGCGCACGACGCGGTCGCCGTTGCGGAGCTCCAGGGTGCGGCTGCCCAGATGGATCAGCAGGGAGAGCTTCGTCGCGCGCACGGCGAGGCCGGGCTGAGACGAGTCGATCCAGCCGTTCCGGGCCGAGGGGAGGTCGGCGGTCGCGACGTGCAGCCAACGGCCCTCACGGCCGACGACCGAGAGCACGCGAGCCGAGCCGAACGGCGTCGTGCGCCCGACCGTTGCAAGTCGCGGACCGCCGGGACGCACCGTCACCGGCACCGGCCTCTCGACCCGTACGAGCAGGTGCTCGTGCGGCGAGGGCCTGACGTCCGGCGCCGGCTTCAGGAGCGCGAGCGCCGTGAGCACGATGCTGAGGAACGCCTGCATCCGGTCCTGAAATCGGCCGGATGAGGCGAAGAACTTGAGCGTCAGGTAACGGTCAGCACGACGTTCCCGACCCGGTGGTCGGGCGTCGCGAGCCGCAGCTCGAGGCGGCCGCGGCGATCGGGCCTGAGCGTGAGCCGGTAGCTGCCGTCGCCGTGCGTCGTCGTCCGGACGAGCACGTGCCAGCGCTCGCCGCCCCAACGGCCGGCGAGCACGACGGGCCCGTCCGCGCGCGGCGAGTTTCCCTGCAGTGAGGCCGTGTGCCCCGTGATCGTGTACGTCGACCCGAGCCGCATCGTCCTGTTGCCGAGGTCACGCTCGGAGGCGTTCGCGGGCGCGGCGAAACCGGTCGCGACGAGGGCGACCAGGGACGAAAGCAGGAGGATTGCCCGCCGCAAGGCGCTCAGATCATAGACGCCGCGTGCCGGCTGGCCGCTACGACGTCGCTGCGGGCTCGGACACGTCCGGAAGCGCCCGGAGCGCCTCCGAGGCCGGGCGGCCGAAGTAGAACCCCTGTGCCCCGTGACAGCCGAGCCGCCGAACGATCTCGTGCTGGCTGCGCGTCTGGATCCCCTCGGCGACGAGCTTGAGCCCGAGGGCGTTCCCAAGCTCGACGATGCCCTTCGAGGAGCACCAGATCCGCCGCGTCCGAGTCGATCGAACCGGTGAAGCTGCGGTCGATCTTGACGATGTCGACCGGGAACTGCTGCAGGTAGGAGAGCGAGGCGTAGCCGGTGCCGAAGTCGTCGAGCGCCAGGGTGATGTCGCGCGCCTTCAAGGCGGCCAGCCACCGGCCGGTGTGCTCGCCCGAGGCGAGCAGCACGCTCTCGGTCAGCTCGATGATCAGGCAGCGGGGCGGGAAGCCGGACTCGGCCAGCGCGTCGTCGACGTGGACGAGGAACTCCGGATGCTGGAGCTGCCGCGCCGAGACGTTGACCGACATCAGGATCTCGCGCTCCAGCTCTGCGTTGAGCCTCGCGCCGTACCGGCACGCCTCCGACAGACACCCACTTGCCGAGCGGGACGATCAGGCCCGACTCCTCCGCCAGGGGGATGAACTCGAGCGGCCCGATCACCCCTTCGGTCGGATGCTGCCACCGCAGCAGCGCCTCGTAGCCCGTGATCTCGTGGGCTTCGAGGTCGATCACCGGCTGGTAGTCGAGCGTGAACTGGCCGAGCTCGACGGCCTCGCGGAGCTCGAGCACGCGCCGCGAGCGCCGCACCGCATGGGTATCGAGCTGCGGGTCGAAGAACGCGTAGCCGACGTCCTGCTGTCTCTTGGCGCGGTACATCGCAGCGTCCGCCTCTTTCAGCAAGACCATGGCGTCGTCGCCGACGGCGATGCCGACGCTTGCCGTCACGAGGAGCGGCCGACCGTCGAGCTCGATCGGGGCGGCGATCGCCTCGAGCAACCGCTCGGCGACGCGGACCGCTTCGGGAGGCTCGGCGATCGTCGGGAGCACGACGGCGAACTCGTCGCCTCCGAGCCTGGCAGGGACGTCGCCGGCGCGCAGGCTCTGCTGAATGCGGCGGCCGAGCTGGGCGAGGACTCTGTCGCCGACGTCGTGGCCCCAGCGGTCGTTGACGCTCTTGAAGTCGTTGATGTCGATGAACAGCAGCGCAGTTCGATGCTCCGGCTGCTTGCGGAGCGAGACCACGTGCTGCAGCTGCTCGTGGAAGAAGGCGCGGTTCGCGAGGTTCGTCAGGGGGTCGTAGAGCGCCATCTGACGCAGCTGCTCGAGCGCTTCGCGCTCGGCAGTGATGTCGAGCAGGTAGCCCTGGAGGTAGATCGGGCGCTCGTCGTCGTCGAAGACGATGACGCCCTCGTCGCGGATCCAGACGAGGTGGCCGTCCTTCGCGAAGAGGCGGTACTCGACGCTCAGCGGCGCATGCGTCGCGTGCGTGTGGGCGTGCGCCGCGAGCACGCGGTCGCGGTCGTCCGGATGCAGCGTGCGAACGAACAGGTCGCTGTCGGCGGCCCATTCCTCTTGCGTGTAGCCGAGCAGCGGCTCCACCTGCCGGCTCGTGAAGATGTTGGAGCTGGCGGCGTCGAGCGCATCGAGGTACACGACCAGTGGGAGCTGCTCGACGAGTGTCCGGTACCGCCGCGAGATGTCGTCGTAGTCAGGCACGTCGAGGAAGGCAGAGGAGCCGGTTCCGCCGCAGTCCTCCACACCAGTGAATCGACGGTGCCTTCGTGCGCTGCCGTCCCCCGATCGAGGGATCCGCGACCCGACTTCGGCCGGAACAGAAAAAGCCGCCAAATGCGGCGGCTTTCGGAGAGCTGCGGGACTAGGACTCGAACCTAGACTACCGGATTCAGAGTCCGGCGTCCTACCATTAGACGATCCCGCAAAGCGGCTTCAGTGTAGCCGCCCTCCGGGTTTCCGACACCTCACAAATCGAGCTCGTAGAGCGGAACGAGCCGCTTTTCGGCCTCGGTGTCGATGTGCGCGACGACCTCGACGTACGGCTCGAGGCCCGAGCCGACGAGCTTCGCCTTCAAGAGGCCGTCGACCTGGTAGATGCCCGACGAGTTGTTCATGCGGATCGAGATGCGGATCGGCTTCTCGCCGTCCGTGATCTCGACCTCCTCGATCGCCGCCGCCGAGAGCGAGTGGATGCCGACCCGGCCGCGCTCGAAGGCGATCCGCGACCGGCCCTGCTCCATGTCGAGGGCATCTGCGACGCGCAGGATCCCCGCCTCGAGCGTCAGCGGCTCGCCGTCGGAGCGGTGGCTGATGATCCCCTGCAGCACCTCCGAGACGACGACCGTCCGCTCGGGCTCGCTCGTAGAGCCCTTCGAGCAGCTCGCGGAGCTTCGGCTCGGCGAGGAACAGGCTGAAGTCCTCGTGTCCCTTGCGGTGCACCGACATGCCGACGCAGTGGGTGAGGGCCGTCAGCGCAACGACGACCTCGGCGTCGTCGCGCGCCATTCCGTAGTCGGTCACCATCGCCGGCTCGATGCCGTGCTTGGTGAGCTGCCGAAGCAGCTTGAGCGCGATGTTCGTGACGATCTGGATGTGCACCCAGGAGTGGTCGTTGATCTCCATCCGGGCGACGGCGTTCACGTTCGCGACGTGCCACCACCCCTTCAGCTGCGCGTCCTTGTTGACCCGCTCGATCACGGTGCGCAGTGTCCGGTTGGCGCGCACGGGCACCCTGATGCGCATCTGCGCGACGGCCTCTGCCGGCGTGAGCCGAACCTCACGCTCGGCCTCGGCCGACACCGGTTGGTCGATTCGCTTCTCGGTCTCCGGGTCGAGCATCGCCCGGGGAGCTTACGCCGTCGGGCGCGGTGCCCTCGCGGGCCCCGCGCCCTGCGCAGCGGAGAGTTCTAGCCGATCAGGCTCGACGAGCCGTGGCCGATATCGTTGGCGATCGCCGAGTAGATGCCCTGCAGGGAGCCCGGGTTCGGCTTCAGGAAGAAGTGCGACGGGTCGGTCGCGATGTTCGTGAGCGCCTGGTCGACGGTGATCGCAGGCGACTCGACGCTGCCGGTGTAGGACTTGCAGCCACCCGTGTCGTCGTCGAGCGCGTAGCCGATCGAGTAGACCGTCGTGCCCTTCACCTTCGAGAGGCCCGCCGAGGTGGCGCCCTGATGGCACGGCTGCGTGCGATACGGGGACGAGGTCGAGTAGTAGGTCGGCCCGGTGTTCGCCGCGCCGTCCGACATGAACACGATCACGTCCGGGACGCCTGCGCGGCCGTGAGCGTCGAGCTCGGCCTGCGCCGCCTCGATCGCATTCGAGTACGAGGTGCTGCCTCCGCCCTGGACGCAGTTCAGCGTGGACAGGAGGTTCGACGACGTGTTCAGCGAGTTGTCGGGGTTCTTGTAGTCGTGCGACATCGCCACGATGGTGTACGCCGCCGATGGTCGAGTTGTAGTTTCCGGTCGCTGGGGTGTTACAGCGCGCGGAGACGCTCGTCGCCGGCGGAAGCACGGCCAGGCCGACCCAGGCGAGGTTCGGGTCGAAGAAGCTCAGGAAGGTCCTGATCCCGGCCTTCGCGTTGTTCAGGTCGGTGCACGCCGGGTCGTTGGCGCCCGAGCTGTCCTGGCACATCGAGCCGGTTCGGTCGAGCACGAGCATCACGTCGACGGGCCGGGAGCCGCACGGCGAGCACGCGGTCGCCTTGACCTTGATCTTGAACGAGCTGAACCCGAGGACCTTCGAGAAGAACGTCGGGACGGTCGCGGTCTCGCTGACCGAGACGGAGTTGACCGGGCTGCAACCCGGGATCGTCGCGATGCAGCTGGTGCTGATCGACTCGGTGACGGGGACGTTGTTGCCGACCTGGTTGTTGCCGCTCGAGGACGCTCCGTACTGCGTCGCGACCGAGGTCGCAGAAGTGGGGTCCGGGAGCTGCTGCGCGCCCGCGAGCGCCGCGGCATCGGCGGTCGCCTGCAGGTTGCGCTGCGTGCGATAGGCGTAGCCGATGTCGATGACCACTCCGACCATCGCCGTCAGGACGACAAACGCAATGACGACGAACACGATCACCTGACCGCTTTCGTCGGAGAGCCTGCTCAAAATCGGTTTCTGCTCACGCATGTCGAAACTCTCCCCGGGTCGGGCGGCGGCCGCATGTTCCGCGTAACGGTGTGTCTTCACGTTGTCGGGCAAGCGAACGCTCGGCGCCATCCCCGGGATGGGTGAACTCGAACGAGGGACTCCGGCAGGCCGGCGGTTTCGTCCGGGGCCGCTGCCAGGATGGGAGCCGATGATCGAGGACGTGCAGGGCACGCTCCGAGGAGCGCCCGCCGGCTGGTGGCGCCGCTTCGCCTCCTGGCTGATCGACGGAATCGTTCTCGGAGTCGTGAGCGGGATCCTGCGCCTGATCTTCGGGTTGGCGGCCGGCGAGGGTCTCGGCATCCTGATCTCGGTCGGGTACTTCACCTACTTCCACGGGAGCACCGGCCAGACGCCCGGGGACGCCGTGCTCGGGATCCGGGTCGTCGACGTCCGCGACCGCATCGGGGAGCCGATCGGTTATGGGCGCGCAGCGCTTCGCTGGCTCGTCTCGATCGTCTCGGCGCTCGTGTTCCTACTCGGCTATCTCTGGATGTTGTGGGACAGCAACAAGCAGACCTGGCACGACAAGGCCGCCGGCTCCGTCCCGATCTACCCCGGTTAGACCCTAGATCGCCCTACGCGACCTCGGCGGCCCAGTCGCCGTAGAGCGAGGTGTAGAGGCCGCCCACGGCAAGCAGCTCGTCGTGCGTGCCCTGCTCGACGATGGCGCCGTTCTCGAGCACGACGATCAGGTCGGCGTCACGGATCGTCGACAGGCGGTGCGCGATGATGAAGGCGGTGCGGCCGTGGAGAAGACGGCGGAGCGCATGCTCGATCTTGCGCTCCGTGCCGATGTCGACCGAGCTCGTCGCCTCGTCGAGGATCAGGATGCGCGGATCGGCGAGCAGGGCGCGCGCGAACGCCACGAGCTGCCGCTGACCCAGCGACAGGCGCGAGCCGCGCTCACCGAGCTGCGTCTCGTAGCCGTGCTCGAGGCGGTCGACGAGCTCGTCGGCACCGACCGCCCGCGTCGCCGCCGCGATCTCCTCGCGCGACGCGCCCGGGGCGCCGAACGCGATGTTGTCCGCGAGCGTGCCGGCGAACAGAAAGCCTTCCTGCGGGACGATCCCGAGCTGGCTGCGGAGTGACTGCTGTGTCACGTCGCGCAGGTCGGTGCCGTCGATCGTGATCCGGCCCTCGGTCGGGTCGTAGAAGCGTGCAAGCAGCTTCGCGATCGTCGACTTGCCGGCACCCGTGTGGCCGACCAGCGCAACGGTCGTGCCGGCCGGTACGTCGAGGTCGATGCCGTGGAGCACCTCGGGGCCCCGCCCGTAGGAGAACGTGACGCCTTCGAACCCGACTCGTCCGGCGATCGGGCCGAGCTCGAGCGCTCCCGGCGCGATCCTCGATCTCGGGCTCCTCGTCGAGGACGTCGGTGATCTTGTCGAGTGCCGCAACCGCCGACAGGAAGGTGTTGTAGAGCTGCGACAGCTGCTGTACCGGGTCGAAGAAGTTCGTCAGGTAGCCGAGGAACGCGACGAGCGTGCCGAGCGACACCTGGCCGTGATAGGCGAGCCAGCCGCCGTACCCGAGGACGACTGCGGTCGCCGCAGACGAGAGGAAGTCGACGAACGGGAAATACAGCCCGCTCAGCACGACCGTCCGCATGTTCGAGACCCGGTAGTTGTCGGCGATCTCGCGGAAGTTGGCCTGCGCCGCCTCCTCGCGCGTGAACGACTGGAGCACGCGCATGCCCGCGATGTCCTCCGCCAGGGTCGCGGTGACGAGGCCGAGCGTCTCCCGGACCGAGCGGTAGGCGCGCCCCGACCGCGTCCGGAAGATCGCAGTCGCGATCGTCATCAGCGGGAACACGATCAGCGCGGCGAGCGCCAGCCGCCAATCGAGGAAGAAGAGCAGCACCGCGGTTCCGAGCAGCGTCAGCGTGTTCTGCACGAGCGACGAGACGCCGTCTGTGACGAGCTGGTCGAGCGCCTCCACGTCGTTCGTCAGCCGGCTGATGATCACGCCCGCGCGGTTCCGCTCGTAGAAACCGAGCGAGAGGCGCTGCAGGTGGCGGAAGAGGGTGTTGCGCAGGTCGGCGAGCATCCGCTCTCCGGTCCAGCCCGTGAAGTACGTCTGCGCGTAGCTGAAGGCGACCCCGAGCAGGCCCGCCGCGACGAAGGCGGCGACGATCCAGCCGAGCAGCTCCGTCCGTCCGTGCTGCACCTCGTCGACTGCCCGACCGACGAGGTACGGCGGCACGAGCGCCATCGCCGTCGCGCCGAGCAGCGACACGATCGCGAGAGTCGTGCGCCCGAGATACGGCCGCGCGAGCGAGTGGAGCGCACGCAGGCGGCGCCTCGTCCGCGTCCAGGACCAGTCGTCGACCGCGCTCCGCCCGCCGCGGAGCAGGTGGCTTCCCGGCTGGTGGACCCTCACGCGACCTCCTCGCTGAGCACGCGCTCCAGCAGGCCGTGCTCGTGGATCTCGCGGTAGACCGGGCTCGTCTCCATGAGCTCGGCGTGATCTCCACGCGCCGCGACGCGGCCGTCCTCGAGGACGACGATCTCGTCGGCGAGGGCGATCGTCGACAGACGGTGGGCGATGATGATCGTCGTGCGGCCCTGCATCGCCACGCGCAGGCCGTTGCGGATGCGCGCCTCCGTCGTTGCGTCGACCGACGCCGTTGCGTCGTCGAGAATCAGGATCCGCGGGTCGACGACGAGGGCGCGCGCGATCGCGATGCGCTGGCGCTGGCCGCCCGAGAGCGTGATCCCGCGCTCGCCGATCACCGTGTCGTATCCGTCCGGCAGCGCCTCGACGAACTCGTGCGCCTGCGCCAGCCGGGCCGCCTGCTCGACGTCCGCCTCCGTCGCGTCGGGCCGTCCGAAGGCGATGTTCTCGCGCACGGTCGCAGAGAAGAGGAACGGGTCCTGTGAGATGACGCCGATCTCGCGCCGCAGCGAGGTGACAGTCACGTCGCGCACGTCGAGCCCGTCCACCTCGACGCTTCCCTCCTGGACGTCGTAGAAGCGCGGCACGAGCGCGGCCAGCGATGTCTTGCCGGCGCCGGTGTGCCCGATCAGCGCGACGACACGCCCGGCTTCGAGCGTGAGGCTCACGTCGCGGAGCACGGGCCGCGCCGGGTCGTAGCCGAACGTGACGCCGCTGAAGGCGACGACGCCCGGCCCGGGAGGAAGCGGGACTGCGCCGTCCCGGTCGCGGATCTCCTCGACCTCGTCGATCACCTGGAAGATGCGCTCACCCGGAAGCGGTCGCCCGCTGTGCCTGGCCGATCCACATGCCGAGTTGCCGGAGCGGCATCACGAGCAGCGCCAGGAAGAGGTTGAACGCGACGTAGTCGCCCAGCGAGAGCGAGCCGTTCGCGACGAGGTGGCCGCCGACGAACAGGATCGCCGCCTGCGCGAGCAGGGGCAGGAAGCTGAGGATCGGCACGTAGAGCGCCCGCTGCCGGTTCGCCTTCACGCTCTGCACGAAGACGAGCTCGGACCTGGCGTCGAACTTCGCCTGCTCGGCAGCTTCCTGTGCGAAGGACTTGACGACGTGGACGCCGACGATGTTCTCCTCGGCGACGGTCGCAACGTCGGCCATCTTCTGCTGCACGTCGCGGAGCAGCGGATGGGAGACGTGGCTGTACCGGTAGGCAACAGCGATGAGCACCGGCGCGATGACCAGCGAGATCAGCGCGAGCTTCCACGAGATCACGAAGACGACGATTCCGACCCCGAGGATCGTGAAGATGTGCTGGAAGAAGAAGATGAGGCCGTAGCCGAGGAAGAAGCGCACGCCCTGCAGGTCGACGGTCGCACGGCTCATCAGCTGCCCGGTCTGGTGGCGGTCGTAGAAGCCGAACGACAGACGAACGAGCTTCGCGTACACGGCCTGCCGCAGATCGAGCTCGACGAGCAGCGCCTGCTTGCCGGCGATCAGGCGGCGGCCGGACATCATCAACGCTCGGGCGACCCCGAGCGCAACGACGAGCACGACGAACCACTTGAGCTTGTGCAGCTCGTCGTGCCGGATCGCGGTGATGACGCTGCGGGTCAGCAGGATCGCGACGAGCGCCGCCGCCTGCGACCCGATCGCGAGCACGATCGACACGATCAGCGACATCCTGTAGGGGCGCAGGAAGCCGATCAGCCGCAGGAACGTGGAGCGATACCGCGGCGTGGCCTGATGCGTCACTCGTTGAGGGTACCGGCGGGTCTGGCGGGAGCGCGGACGGCGACGAACCACCGGCCGTCGTGCAGCACCTCGCCGCCGCCGAGCTCGGCGGCGAGCCCGGCACCGGTGAACCAACGTTTGTAGACCGTCCATTCGGACCCGTCGTTCAGGACCCGTGTCTGCCTCTCCTCATCGGCGTCCGAGCCGGCACGTGACGAGTCGACCACCACCAGCTCACCTGCGACGCGCGCCTCCTCCGCGAGGAAGCGCCGCCGGTCGGCCTCCTCGAGGTGCCCGTAGAAGTGCGCCGCGAAGACTCGGTCGAAGCACCGATCGGGGAACGGAAGCGCGAGGGCGTCGCCCTGGACGACCGTGGCGTGAGGGGCCTGGCGGGCAGCCTCCTCGAGCATCTGCGCGCTCTGGTCGAGTGCGACGACGTCGCCCACGAGGTGCCTCGTCAGGAACCCGGTCCCGCAGGCGACGTCGAGGGTTCTCGCCGGCGGCAGCTCGCCGACGACGCGGGTCAGCGCCGCGACCTCCTCCTCCCAGCCCGGACGGTCGCGGTCGGCGAACCGGCCTCTCCCGAGGTACCAGTCGTCGTACTCGGCTGCCCGCCGGTCGTAGTACTCCTTCACCTTTCTAGAGTAGGGGCCGTGGCGATGCTCGAGTCCGTCCCGAATTTCAGCGAGGGCCGCGACCCGGCGACGATCGAGGCGATCGGCACCGCACTCGACACTGCGGCACGCGTGCTCGACGTCCACACGGATGTCGACCACAACCGCTCGGTCTTCACGGTCGTTGGCGAGGGAGACCAACTCGTGGATGCGCTCGCATCCGCCGTGGCCGTTGCCGTCGAGCGAATCGACCTTCGCGCGCATCAAGGTGTGCACCCGCGGATCGGCGCCGCCGACATCGTCCCGATCGTGCCGCTCGGCTCCGGCGACTTCGAGACGGCTCAGGAGGCTGCGCGCTCGCTCGGGCCGCGGCTGGGCGCTCTCGGGCTGCCGGTGTTCGTCTACGCGCCGCCCGGGCGCGGGCCGGCTTTCTACCGCCGCGGCGGGCCGGAGAGACTCGACGCCCGTCTCGAGTCCGGCGAGCTCGCGCCCGACTTCGGGCCGGCGCGGCTCCATCCGACGGCGGGCGGCGTGATCATCGGAGCGCGGCGACCGCTCATCGCCCTCAACGTCAACCTGCTCGGCGATGTCGACGTCGCGCGCGCGGTCGCACGCGCGGTGCGGGAGCGGGACGGCGGGCTGCCCGGCGTGCGGGCACTCGGGCTCGATCTGTCGAGGGACGGTGTCGTTCAGGTCTCGATGAACATCGAAGACTGGGGAGCCGCGCCGCCGCATCTCGTCGTCGCGCGCGTCGCCGCCGAGGCCGCGGCGCTCGGCGCCGAAGTGCTCGGCGCCGAGCTCGTCGGGCTGATCCCCGCGGGAGCCGCGGCGGCCGCCGCCGGCGCGGCCCTCGGCATCGAGGATTTCGATTCCTCTCGTGTGCTCGAACTTCGAATCTAGACTCGGCGCGTGACCGCGACGCTGACGGGCAACGACCTGACTCCGGCGGAGGTCTGGGCGGTCGCGGTCGGTCGTGAGCCGGTTCCCGAGCTGTCGGAGTCGGCTCGGACCGCGATGAGCGCGGCGCGTGCGCTCGTCGAGCGGGCAGCGCACGGCTCGAGTGAGCACACCTACGGGGTGAACACCGGGTTCGGGCGGTTCGTCTCGAAGCAGATTCCGGAGGAGCTGACCGAGGAGCTGCAGGTCCGCCTGCTGCGCTCGCACGCATGCGGCGTCGGCGAGCCGTATCCCGAGGAGGTCGTGCGGGCGGCGATGCTGCTGCGCGCCAACGCGCTCGCAAAGGGCAACTCGGGCGCCCGGATCGAGACGGTCGAGCTGCTGCTCGGGTGCCTCGGGCGCGGGGTCCTGCCGCGGGTGCCTGCCCGCGGCTCGGTGGGAGCCTCGGGAGATCTTGCGCCGCTTGCGCATCTGGCGCTGCCCCTCGTCGGCGAGGGTGAGGCCTGGCACGAGGGCGAGCTCCTGCCCGGCGGCGACGCATTACGGCGCGCCGGGCTCGAGCCCGTCCGCCTGGCCGCCAAGGAGGGGCTGTCGCTCATCAACGGCACCCAGTTCATGGCCGCGCAAGGCGCGCTCGGGCTCGTGCGGGCTCGCAGGCTCGTGCGCGCAGCCGACTGCGCGTGTGCCCTCTCGCTCGAGGCGCTGCAGGGCTCGCGCACCTCGTTCCTGCCGCAGGTCCACGCTCTCCGGCCGTTGCGGGGGCAGGGCGCATCGGCCCGGAACGTGCTGCGCTTGCTCGAGGGCTCGGCGATCATCGAGTCGCATCGCTGGTGCGACAAGGTGCAGGACGCCTACTCGCTCCGGTGTGCGCCGCAGGTGCACGGCGCCTCGCGCGACCTGCTCGACTACGTCGAGTACACGGTCGGGACGGAGCTGAACGCCGCCACCGACAACCCGCTCGTCCTCGTCGAGGACGAGCTGCTCGTCTCGGCGGGCAACTTTCACGGCCAACCGCTCGCCTTCGCGCTCGACGCGTTGGCGATGGCGGTCGCCGAGCTGGCGAGCATCTCGGAGCGGCGGGTCGAGCGGCTCGTGAACCCGAATCTCAGCGACGGGCTGCCTGCGTTCCTGACCAGCGACGGCGGCCTCAACTCAGGGTTCATGATTGCCCAGTACGTGGCCGCTTCGCTCGTCTCCGAGAACAAGTCGCTCTGTCATCCGGCTTCGGTCGACTCGATCCCGACGAGTGCCGGCCAGGAGGACCACGTCTCCATGGGGAACGCGTCGGGCCTGAAGGCCTGGCAGGTGATCGCGAATGCAGAGCACGCGCTCGCGATCGAGCTGCTGGCGGCCTCCCAGGCGGTCGAGTTCGTCGCCCCGCTCGAGCCCGGCGCGGGTGCGCGGGCCGTGCACGACCACGTCCGTACGTTGTCCGAGCGCGTGCGGGACGACCGCCCGCTCGGCCGGGACATCGAAGCCGTCGCGGCGTCGATCCAGTCAGGGTCGCTCGACCGCGCGATCGAGGCCGCGGTGGGAGAGTTGGAATGACCGAGAAGCTGAAGTGGGGCGGTGTCCCCGACGTGCCGCCGCCGAAGAATCCGTTCCGGGACACGCTCCTGGTGTACGGCGCCCTCGCGCTGATCATCATCGTCATCTCCTGGCTCACCGGCGGCTCTGTCGGCCGCGCCGCAGTGATCGCGGTCTTCTTCTTCGTCGTCGCCTCCGTCTGGACGCTCTGGCGGTTCCGGACGCGTGCCCGCGCCGAGGCTGCCGCCAAAAAAGAAGGATTGGAGTGAGCATCGCGCTCGCCGACGCGGCCGTCGAGGCGCTCTGCGGGGACCTGGGCGCGATCCGCGCGCCCCGCGGGGCGGAGCTCAACGCACGATCGTGGTCGACCGAGGCGCCGCTCCGCATGCTCCTGAACAACCTCGACCGCGAGGTCGCGGAACGGCCGGAGGAGCTCGTGGTCTACGGCGGCAGCGGCAAGGCGGCCCGGTCGCACGATGCGCTGAAGGCGATCGTGCGGTCGCTGCTCGACCTGGGGGAGGACGAGACGCTGCTCGTGCAGTCGGGCAAGCCCGTTGCGATCTTTCGTACGACGCCTGACGCGCCGCGGGTTCTGATCGCGAACTCGCTGCTCGTGCCGAGATGGGCGACCTGGGACGAGTTCAGGCGGCTCGAGGCCGAGGGCCTGACGATGTTCGGGCAGATGACCGCGGGCTCGTGGATCTACATCGGCTCGCAGGGGATTCTCCAGGGCACGTATCAGACGTTCGCGGCCGCGGCACGCAAGCATTTCGGCGCTGCGTCGCTGTCGGGCCGGACGATCCTCACGGCGGGACTCGGCGGGATGGGCGGCGCGCAACCGCTCGCCGGGACGCTCGCCGGCGCTGCGATTCTCTGCATCGAGGTCGATCCCAGCCGGATCGAGCGGCGACTCGAGACGCGCTACCTCGACGAGGCGACCGAGTCGCTCGAAGACGCAGTCTCTCGCGTGCGTGCTGCTGCCGCTGACGGTCGGGCACTCTCGGTCGGTCTACTTGGGAACGCGGCCGACCTCGTCCCGGAGCTCGCCCGGCGCGGCGAGACATTCGACCTGGTCACCGACCAGACCGCAGCGCACGATCCGCTGACCGGCTACGTCCCGAGTGGACTGTCGGTCGACGAGGCCGCGGCGCTACGGGCCATAGATCCCGAGGAGTACCTGCGGCGAGCCCGGGCGTCGATCGTCCGGCACGTCGAGGCGATGCTGGCGTATGTGCAGCTGGGCAGTCATGTCTTCGACTACGGCAACAACCTCCGCGGCGAAGCCCGTGACGCAGGCCTCGCCGACGCCTTCGCGTATCCAGGGTTCGTGCCGGCGTACATCCGGCCGCTGTTCTGCCGCGGGATCGGGCCGTTCCGGTGGGCCGCTCTCTCCGGCGATCCGGCGGACATCGCCGCGATCGACGAGGCGCTGCGGGACCTCTTCCCGGACGACGAGCTGTTGCAGCGCTGGCTCGAGCTCGCGCCGGAGCGCATCGCCTTCCAGGGGCTGCCCGCGCGGATCTGCTGGCTCGGACTCGGCGACAGGGCGAAGGCCGGCCGGGTGATCAACGAGCTCGTCCGCTCGGGTGCGGTCACGGCTCCGGTCGTGATCGGCCGCGATCATCTCGACGCCGGCTCGGTCGCCTCGCCGTACCGCGAGACCGAGTCGATGCGCGACGGCTCGGATGCAATCGCCGACTGGCCGATCCTGAACGCGCTCGTCAACGTCGCCGCAGGCGCGACGTGGGTGAGCGTGCACCACGGCGGCGGGGTCGGCATCGGGAACTCGATCCATGCGGGGATGGTCGTGCTGGCCGACGGGACCGAGGCTGCGGCGGAACGGCTCGAACGGGTGCTGACGACCGACCCGGGCATGGGCGTCGTGCGCCACCTCGACGCCGGGTACGAGGACGCCGTCGAGGCCGCGCGCGAGCACGGCCTGCACGACGCCAGATGACTCACCGGCAATTGCCGTGGCGGCGTTGAATTGCCGGTGAGTCATCCGTGCGCCTGCTCGTCCGCGATCTCGCGCAGGTCGCAACACCGGCGGCCGGCGGGGCGACGCCGCGCCGGGGCGCGGAGCTCGGCTCGGTCACGGTCGTCGAGGACGCCTACGTCCTCTGCGCCGACGGCCGCATCGAGAGCGTCGGGCGTATGCGCGACCTGGAGGCTCTCGAGGGCGAGGTCGAGGAGATCGACGGCCGTGGCCTGTGCGCGGTCCCCGGCCTCGTCGACTGCCACACGCACCCGGCGTGGGGAGGTGACCGCGTCGAGGAGTTCTCGCTGCGGGCAGCAGGGGCGACCTACGAGGAGCTCCACGCCGCCGGCGGTGGGATCCTGTCGACCGTCGACGCGACGCGCGCGCTGAGCGACGAAGAGCTGGCCGCGCGCGTCGAGCGCCACGCCGCGTGGTTTCTCGGGCACGGCACGACGACGTGGGAAGGGAAGTCGGGCTACGGCCTCGACCGTGACACGGAGCTCGCGTCCCTGCGGGCAGTCCGCGCGGCGGGCGGGCAGCCGACCTGGCTCGGCGCCCACGCGGTGCCGCCCGAGTCGCCCGACGCAGATGCCTATCTCGACTTCGCGATCGGCGACGTGCTGCCGGAGGCCAGGCGGATCGCAGCGGCGGCCGACGTCTTTCTCGAGCGCGGTGCGTTCGACGCGACGCAGGCGCGGAGGTATCTGACCGCGTGCAGTGAGGCGGGTCTCGCGTTACGGCTGCACGGCGACCAGTTCACGGAGAGCGGCGCGATCCCACTCGCGATCGAGCTCGGCGCCCGATCGGTCGATCACCTCGAGGCGACCGGGGCGGACGGCGCCCGTGCGCTGGCCGCGAGCGACGTGGTCGGCGTGCTGCTCCCGGCGAGCGCGCTCTTCCTGGACCGCCCGATGCCGCCGGCCCGTGCGCTCGCCGACGCGGGTGCCGCCCTGGCGCTCGCCACCGACTTCAACCCGGGCAGCGCCTTCACGGCGAGCCTGCCGCTCGTCTGCTCGCTCGGCTGCACGAAGCTGCATCTCTCCCCGGCCGAGGCGCTGACGGCGGCGACGGTCAACGCCGCGCACGTGCTCGGGCTCGCAGGACGGACCGGCCGCCTCGCGCCGGGGCTCGCCGCCGACATCGTGCTGCTCGACGCGCCCGATTGGCGTTACCTGGCCTACCACCTCGCGGGCGACATCGTCGCCGTGGTCGTTCGGGACGGACAGGTCTCCCACCGGCGCTAATCTTGTCGGAGGATGCCGACGAAGAAGCAGCGCCGCCGCCGGGAGAAGAGCTTCCGCCACGAGTACGACTTCGTCGTCGAGGACGAGGAGGGCAACGAGGTTCCGGTCGACACCACGGAGTTGCGCGCCGAGCCGCGTCGAGCGTGACAAGCAGCGCTCGACGGCCAAGCCGGCACGGACGCCGGCCAAGGGCCGCGCGCTTCGCGAGCCGCCACAGCCGACCTGGCATCGGGCGTTCCGGCGCGGCGGGATGATGGGCGCGTTGATGCTCGTGGCGTTCCTCTTCCTCTTCAAGAGCGCGCCGCTGGGCGTTCGGATGGCCTGGGGCATCTTCTACGCGGGAGCGTTCATCCCGCTCACGTACTTCGTCGATCGCACGGCGTATCGCTCGTACCTGCGTCGCCTCGAGCGCTCGAACGAGAAGAAGTCGAAACCGGCCTAGCCGGCTTGGTCGCGACCCGCCTCGAGTCTGACGTGAGTCAGACTCGTGTCTGACACACGTCTTTGCGTCGAGAGTGACGCGGAAGTGTGTCGGGCCCCGCTGCGATCGGCGATCGCGCGACACCGGCCGCCTGGCCCGCTCAGACAGCCGACCGCCCAGCGCGCTTCGGTTGCCTGGAACACGGTCACGTCTGACTCGAGTCAGACTCACGTCTGACACACGGAAGTGCGACCAGGTTGGAACGAGTGTGTGACGCGGCCTGCGATCGCAGGCACGGAGCGGGATTGCGCCGCCGGGCGCGGGTCAGGAAGCGTCGCCGCGGTAGTGGCCGGCGCCCGGCCACGGGGCGAGCAGCATCAGCACGCGCGCGCCCGTGTCGGTGCTCAGCGTATGGCGTTCGTCGGGGTCGAAGCGGGCCGTCGTGCCGCGGCCGGCCGAGATCGTCTCGCCGCCGCACGTGATGTCGATGTCGCCGTCGAGGACCGTCACCCACGCGTTCTCCTTCACCTGATGCTCGCCGAGCGCCTGGCCCGGCTGGAGCACGATCAGGACGGCGCGCGCCCCGTCGTCCGAGTGCAGGACGAGCGGGTCACGGGTGCCGTTGGGCGCGTGAACGGAGAGGAGGTCCCACTTCTGCATGCGAGGTCAGAGCCGATTCGGGGCCAGGCTACACTCAAACGCCTCCCGATGCCGCTCGCAGTCGACCCGTTCGTGCTCGGTCCGTTCCGCTCCAATTGCTACGTGGTGCGGAGCGAGCGCGGCGCGCCCGAAGCCGTCGTGATCGACCCCGGCGACGACCCAACCGAGCTGCGTCTCGAGCTCGCGCGGATGGGGACGAAGACGGCGGGGATCCTCGTCACGCATACGGATGTCGACCACATCGCGGGTGTCGCGGCGCTCGCCGAAGGGACCGGCGCAGAGGTGTGGGCGCCGTCGGGAGAGGTCGACGCGCTCCGCGCCGGGGAGACGCGCGGCGGGATGCGCGTCAGTCCTCACGACCCGGCTCACACCGTCTCCGGCGGAGACGAAGTCACTGTGGCCGGCGTCACGTTCGAGGTCCTCGACGTCCCCGGTCACTCGTCCGGCCACGTCGCCTTTCTGGCCGACGGCCAACTCTTCTCCGGCGACCTCCTGTTCGCCGGCTCGGTCGGGCGCGTCGATCTCGACGGCGGCGACTGGGAGACGCTGCTCGCCTCCGTCCGTTCCCTGCTCGGCCGCTTGCCCGCCGAGACCGTGATCCACCCCGGGCACGGCCCGGCGACGACGCTCGGCCACGAGCTGCAGTCGAACCCGTTTCTCGCCGAGTTGCGGGCCGAGCAGCAGGCGTGAGCTCGGGCAAGTTCCAGGCCCCGCGCGGGACACATGACGTCCTGCCGGCCGATGCCGCGTGGTGGCACCTCGTCAGGGTGATGGAGGAGGTGACAGCGCTCTACGGCTGGGGGCGGATCCAGACCCCGGGGTTCGAGGACACCGGCCTCTTCGCGCGAACGTCGGGGGAGGCCTCGGACGTGGTGCACAAGGAGATGTACAGCTTCACCGACCGCAGCGACCGGTCCCTGACCCTCCGCCCGGAGGGGACCGCTCCGATCGCGCGCGCCTACCTCGAGCACGGCCTGCATCGCGAGCCACAGCCTGTGAAGGCCTACACGATCGCGCCGATGTACCGGTACTCCGCGCCCGGTCGCGGCCGCTACCGCGAGCACTACCAGCTGTCCGTCGAGGCGATCGGCTCCGCCGATCCCGCGATCGACGCCGAGATCATCCAGCTCTACCACGAGCTGCTCCGGCGGCTCGGCGTGACGAAGTGGGAGCTCCGCCTGAACTCGATCGGCGATGCGAACTGCAGGCCGCGGTACGTCGAACGGCTGAACGCCTGGCTCGACGAGCACGCCGACGCCCTCGACGAAGACGCGCGGCACAAGCGCGCGACGAGCCCGCTTCAGGTCTTCGACGTCAAGAACGAGCAGGTGCGCGCCGCGCTCGCCGACGCGCCGAAGATCGGCGAGTCGCTGTGCGACGAGTGCCGCATGCATTTCGACGAGGTCCGGCGAACGCTCGACCTCTACGGCGTGCCGTACGTGATCGACGCCACGCTGGTCCGAGGCCTCGACTACTACACGCGCACGACGTTCGAGTTCGTCGGGCCGGACGAGAACGCCAACTCGGCGATCTGCGGCGGCGGCCGCTACGACGCCCTCGTCGAGACGATCGGCGGGGCGCCGACGCCGGGAATCGGGTTCGGCGCCGGCCTCGAGCGCCTGCTCCTCGCGCTCGAGAACGAGGGGATCACCGCGGAGCCGCCGAGACTCGACGTCTTCATCGTCGTCGCCGAGGACGCGGCTCGCGCGAGCGTCCTGCCCGTGCTGGCCGAGCTGCGGCGCGGCGGGCTCTCGGCCGACATCGACTACGCAGGGCGGTCGTTCAAGGGCCAGATGACGCAGGCCGGCCGCACGCGGGCGCGCACGGTCGTGACCGTGCGCGCCGACGGCGCCACGATCCGCCGCGACGGCCGCGACGAGCAGACGATTCCGCTCGAGGACCTCGTCGCTACCCTCACGACCTCATGAGCTGGCGCGACCTGTATTGCGGCGAGCTGCGGCTGGAAGACGTAGGCCGGCGCGTCACGGTCGCCGGTTGGGCGGACACCCGTCGCGACCACGGGGGGCTCGTGTTCATCGATCTGCGTGACCACACGGGAAAGCTGCAGCTCGTGATCAACCCCGAGCACTCCCCGGAGTCCGCGGCGGTCGCGCACGAGGTCCGGAACGAGTTCGTGCTGCGAGCGGAAGGCGCCGTCGTCGCCCGGGGGCCGGACGCCGTCAACCCGAACCTGCCGACCGGCGAGGTCGAGGTTAAGGTGGACACGGTCGAGATCCTCTCGCGCTCGACCCCGCTGCCGTTCCAGCTCGACGAGGAGAACGTCGACGAGACCCTGCGGCTGCGCTACCGCTGGCTCGACATGAGGCGCGAGCGCATGCAAAACGCGCTTCGGCTCTCACACACGGTGATCTCCGCGATCCGCCGGGCAATGGACGAGCGCGGCTTCATCGACGTCTGGACGCCGAGCATGACGCGCGGGACACCCGAGGGAGCGCGGGACTTCCTCGTGCCCGTCCGCCTGCAACCCGGGAAGTTCTTCGCGCTCGCCCAGTCGCCGCAGCTCTTCAAGCAGCTCTGCATGGTCGGCGGGATCGACCGCTACTACCAGATCGCCACGTGCTGGCGCGACGAGGATCTGCGCGCCGACCGCCAGTTCGAGTTCAGGCAGCTCGACCTCGAGCTCGCGTTCGCAGAGCAAGACGACGTTCTCGAGGTCATGGAGGCGGCGGTCGTGGCCTCGTTCGACGCGGTGGGGCGGCCCGCCCCGCCGACGCCGTTCGAACGGCTGTCGTACGCAGACGTGATGCGCCGGTTCGGCACCGACAAGCCCGACCTGCGCTACGGCCTGGAAATCCAGGACGCGACCGCAGTGACGCGCGGCTCGGAGTTCGGTGTCTTCTCAGGCGCAGATTGCGTGAGCTTCCTGGTTGCGCCCCGCGCCTACTCGCGGACCGAGCTCGGGCGCCTCGAGGAGATCGCCAGGGAATGGGGGGCGAAGGGCCTCGCCTACATCGTCGTCGACGAGAGCGGCGAGGTCCGCTCGCCGATCGCCAAGTTCCTGTCCCCGGCCGAGCTCGAGGCGTTCGCGGCTCCGCCCGGCTCCACCGTGCTCTTCGGAGCGGGTGACGAGGCATCGGTCGTGCGCGTCCTCGGCGGCCTTCGCGTTCACCTGGGCCGTGAACTCGGGCTGGCCGAAGGCGCGGCCGACGCGTTTCACTGGGTGCTCGATTTCCCGCTGTTCGAACCGGATGACCGCGGCGGCTGGACGTTCATCCACCATCCGTTCACCGCACCTGCCCCGGGCCAGGAAGTCTGGGACGAACAGAGCCCGGGAGCCGTGCGCGGCCAGCACTACGACCTGGTCTGGAACGGCTGGGAGCTCGGCTCGGGGTCGATCCGAATCCACGACATCGACGTGCAGCGGCGCGTCTTCCGCACGATGGGGCTGGGCGACGAGGAGGCGCACTCGAAGTTCGGCTTCCTGCTCGACGCGCTCGCGATGGGTGCACCCCCGCACGGCGGGTTCGCGATGGGCATCGAGCGGTTCGTCGCGCTGATGGCCGGCGAGCCGGACATCCGGCAGGTGATCGCGTTTCCCAAGGTGGCGAGTGGGTCGGATCCGCTCACCGGCGCGCCGACCCCGATGCCCGCCGAGGTGCTGGCAGAGCTCGGCGTGCAGACGCTGCCGGGTCTCGCCGGATGACCGACAGCCGCGGGCCGCGCTTCGTCTTCGAGGTCCTGTTCCTGCTCGCGCTGGCGGCCGCACTTGCGATCGCGACGGTCCGCCCGGTCGTCATCGTCGGCGTGATGGCGGTCGGCTGGCTCATCGTCGCCGCGCTCGAGTGGGCCGTCTGGCGCAGCCGGCCGCACTACGGAAGCGGCCTCCCGCCGCGCTACTACGTGCCTCGCCTCAACCTTCCGCCAGCCCAGCCGCTCGAACAGGTGCGCGCGGGCTACCCGGAGTCGCCGCGCGACGAGGCCCCCACGTGGATCGCCTCGGCGGCGATGCGCGCCGAGGTGCTCGGCGAGTGGCCCGCCGCGCCGGAAGCTCCGCCGGAGGCGGCTCCCGCGGTCCCGTCGGCGCCGCTGCCCGCGACCGAGGAGCCTCAGGAGTCGAAGCCGCAGGCCTCGCCCGTCAAGCTGCCTCCCGTTCGCCTCGAGCTCGCACCCGGGGTGGCGCGTGCGCGCTATTCGTTCGACCCGCTCGGCGAGCCGGCCCCGAAGCGGCGGTTCGGGCGGCGGCGCGACCAGGACGAGCCGGAGCTCGAAGTCCCGGCGCGCCCCGCCGGCCGGGGCCTCCCGGGTACCGCCCCCGACTGATGAGGGGGAACCTCGCGCTCCGCGAGCTGTCTTTGCTCGCGATCGCGCTGCTCGCCGCGGTCGCGGTGCTGGCGGTCACAGAGCACCGTCGCAGCGACGAGGGGTCGACACCGGAGCCGGCAGGCTCGTTCAGCGCACTCGCAGGATCGAGCGGCCCGGCGGCGTTCGGCCGCCACACTGCGTGCGGCGGCGTGCTCGCGCCGGCCACGGTAGGAGTCGCGCAGCCGACGCTGCCGTGCGGCGCCCGGGTCTTCATCACCTATAAGGGGAAGACTGTCCTGAC
>CAWJXR010000022.1:0-62482 GCA_963846895.1 uncultured Thermoleophilia bacterium
GAGTCACGCAGCTCCGGCGGCAGCTCCGGCAGGTCGAGCAAGCGGTAGAGAGCGGTCTCGTCTGCGGCATCCGGCAGCGGCTCAAGTAACGCGACGTACTGAGGCGGTCCCGTCGCGCGAAGCAGCGTCGTGCCGAGGAGCTCGGGTGGCGTGAGGAATAAGTCGACGGGAACCCCGTCCCTCGTCAGTCCCTCGTCGGGCGAGATCATCGTCACGATCTCCGGGAGAGCCGCGAACCGCGAACGGATAGCGTCGGGGTCCCGTGTCTGGCGACCACGACTGCGAGCCGGTCGACGGAGTCCACCCAACGCCGCGCCCCTCCCGCAACGTAGCCGCCGACGCCCTCAGCAATGGTCCGGGTCAGTTCGCGCGAGCGATGAAGCAGGAGTCTGTTGTGCGGCCGGTCGGGGAGATCAGTAAGGCCCGAGAGAATTCGTGCCTCGGTAGCAGGCCCGATTCCGGCCACACCGCGCAATCGTCCTTCCTGCGCGGCCGCCAGAAGCTCGCCCGCAGACTGAATCTCGAGCGTGTCGGCGATCGTGGCAGCGAGCCGAGGGCCGAATCCGACCAGTCGTCCGGCGGCAACGAGCTCGGGCGCCGTCGCCTGACGGAGCTCTTCGAGCTCTGCGATGCCTCCGGTCTCGACCAGTTCGAGGAGCCGCGCTTCGATGCTCGGCCCGATACCTTTGAGTTCTCGCGCTCACCCAGCGCGCACCAGCTCCGCGACGCTGACGGACAGGTCGCGAACCAGGACTGCTGCCCTCCGATACGCCCGCGCCGAGTAGGGCCTCGCCCCGGCAAGATCGAGCAGGGCCGCGTACTCCTCCAACGTCCCCGCAACCCGGTTGTTCTCGAGATCGGCCAACCCAGCAAGCCTAGAGCGGCGCCGAGTAACGCCCGTCGAGTGAACGCACCCGGCGCGCGCAAGAATGTTCGATCGATCGGAGGCTCCAAGGAAAAGGCGGCGGAGGCTGATAACCGGTTTCAAGAGAAGCGACGAAACCCACCTGCGGGTGTTTTTCGGTCTGCAAGTGCGGCAATGAGCAACGTGGCCGGGCGCACCAGCTCTCGACCGCGTGCCCCTTCGGGCAAGGGGTAAGAGCAGGACTGACGGCGCGACGTGTCCTGACAAGACGGCCGAAGCCGAAACCGGCTCGGCGAGGCGACCGCGGGAGCCGGGCTGGGCTGCCGCAAGCCGAAGCGTAGAAGGGGAGGTTAGAATGGGTTCGATCAGTATCACAAATCCGCCGGAGGAACTAGGCCCGGAGGCGCGCACGTTTGCGCCGATGATCGCTTCGCTCACCGAGGAAGTAAAGCGATCGGTTGGTATGCGCAACGCATCGCCCTCGAACAGGACGAGCAGGCGAAAGCGATGATGGCAAACGCCCAGGAAGAGGAGTTCAAACATTTCGGAATGGACATCGAACTGTTGCTGCGGCAGACACCAAAGTGGCGGGCCGCGCTCGAGCGAATTCTCTTCAGCGACAGCGATATCGTGGTAGCCGGCAACGGGGTGAACACGCCGAAGATGAGGCTTGAGCGGGAGCGGATGATCGGGAACGCCGCTGCAGCAGCCGAACGGAGACGTTCGCGGCCGGAGCGGTCCCTCTGGCGGCCGGCGACACGGCCCCGTCGCGGAAAGCTTGCGATACGACTTGCCTGGCAAAGCGCCCACGCGATCAGGCCGATAAGAGCGACGATAAATCTAAGCCAGAACTCCGACAATCGCGATCACGATACCGACGATCACCGCCATTCGCCATCTCGTACTTGAGTTGCATCGGAAAGTGGGGATTGCCGCCAACGAAACCCACGAAAACGCAGTCGGGACCCATTCCCTTCACCAACGGAGGGGTTTCGGGAGCCCTGAGTTCGAAGCCGATCGTCTCAGCCACGGCGTCCGAGGCAGATGCCCGATCGCCGCGGGTTCAACCCGAGTTGATCGCCGGACCTCGCTCGGCGACGGCAGCGGCTGCAGGAGGCGAGCCGTACCGTCCGCGGCGAGCGGCGACCGCGTGGCAAGGACGACCCGCTCGACGCGGTCCGGGCAAGCACGGCCCGCGCTCGCCAGCGAGACGATCGCAGAGTCTGGGGAGGACTCGTCGGCGCTGGGCAGCCGCTAGACCCAAACGGTCATCCTGACCACCAATGTCGTGCGGATGCCATCGCCGCCTTCGGGTCGGTGGGACCCGATCGCCAGCAGTTCCAACCCATCGGGTCCGCTTTCGAACGCGCGAATGGTGCTCGGCGCACACGGACCGCGACCCAGGGTCGAGCTCGACGATCTCGTCGTCGAGCTTGATGCGGCCTGATCCTCCGACGACGACGTACAGCTCTTCCTGCTCACGATGGCTATGCCCGGACTGGCTGCGGTCGCCGGCCGGATAGCGGAAGAGCCTCAGCCCAAGGTGGTCGGAGTCCAGATGCTTACGGGCAAAGCGCGCTGGACACTCTCTGTGCCGCCAGGTTCAAGCTCTTGCAGGTCGATCTCGTGAACTTACTCACCTGTGACCCCCATTCTCGGCTGTAATGACGTCACTCATCCTGCAGACGCCGGACGAGGAGGCGGCGCGTGAGCGTGCGTGTCAGCAGCTCTTTCTACTCGTTCTCGTGGCGCGGCTTCCGCCCGCGTTGCGCGCTCCTTTCCTCCTGTTCGGCTGAGGTTGCGAATCCCTGAATCGCGGCTTCGTCTACGCGCGCTAGGAAAAATGATTCCTTGTCCGGCTGCTGCGAAACTGCCCCGCGAAAACCGAGGTTGGTCTCGTGCGTCGGAAATGTCAATCCCGCTCGGCCCGTCGATGCGCAATGCTGGCCAGGCCTGCGAAACAGGTCGTAGGCTGTGAGGCAGAGAAGGCGTCGCGATCGCCCTGAAGGAGCACTTGAAGGGCGGCCGCGAGGATCGTCGCCACGTTACTGCCGCCGTGCCTCGCGAATCGCGGCGCCTGCGAGCGATTCGAGTTCGTCGAAGACCGAAGCCCATCCTTGCAGCCGGACACGGTCGGGATGGTCGGTGTCGACCGCGTCGACGCCTTCCCAAGGTGAGCCTGACCGCACTCATATCGGCGGAGCCGGTACATGCGAAGGTGCCCGTAGTCCTTTGCCGCAGGCATGTGGCCGACGTAGTCGCCGGCGAAGCCTCGCCCGTCCATCGAGTTCCAACGCCGCAGCGAACTGTTCCGTGACGTAGACCTCCCCAGGTGGCGTGACCGGTTCGAGGCGGGAGGTCCGGCTCACATGGGCGCCCATGAAGCCGAGCCGGCGCGTGATCGGATCGAGGGTGGCGAAGACCGGTCCGACGTGACCGCCGAGTCGGAGGGCGAGATGTGAGGGCAAACCGACGCCTTCGAGATCGATCGCGGCGATCGCAGACCTGCAGATCGAGGGCGCACGCTGCCGCGTGCAAGGGCGTGGTGAAGACGGCGTAGACGGCGTCGCCCCAGCTGTTTCGATGCTCGATTTGCTCGTCGTATCGGTCGAGGACCGCCGCGAACGTTCCAAGCACGTGCTCTGCGAACCGAGGTAGCTGCTCGTCGGTGAGACGTGAGAAGCCGCTGATGTCGCCGAAGAGCAGCGACCGGACGCTGCGGCCGGACGGCGACGCCGAGCAGGTCCCCACGACGTCGTGCGGCGAAGCCGACCGCCCATCCGTGTCGACGATCACGACGCGGCAGCCCGGCGGCCCGCCACGTCGCGACGTCGACGGCTGTTCCGGCGTCACCGAGGGCGGGCAGCCCATCCCAGACCGCGAGTTGGTAGGCGTCGGCGTCGAGGAACCGCGCCCGCAGCATCGTCATGCCCATCGCGAGCTCGCTGCCGTAGCGGTAGAGCACGTCATCGCCGAGAAAGGCACCGTCGGTCGCATAGACGACCTCGATCGCGGCGTCCAGGCAGCGCTGGAACCGGGCCACCCAGCCCTCGCCGCCGGGAGCAACGGAGCTCCCAACGAACTCCTCCCGCGCAAAGGGGAGGACGACATGCAACTCGGCGCCGTGCTTGAGCAGCGCCTCCGCCCAGAGGATGTCCGCGCCGTTCGCGAGCGAACCGTACGCGTACCCCGGTTGGTGACGGACGACCTCGTCGTCGATTCGGTCTGCGATCGCAGGCTCTGACGACGACGGGAAGCGACCGTTCTCGGCGATCCGATGGCCGCAGAAGTGCACGACCGCCGGCCCGGCGAGAGGAGCGAGCACGTCGGTCGTCGTGCCGGTGAGCTCGCAGAGCAGGCGGAGCTGGCGCCGCGTCGACGCGAGCCCCGCATAGTCGCCCTCGTGGCGCTCCGCTGCGCGTTCGAGTGCGGCGGCTGGCGGCAGCCTCGTCGCCCAGGAGCAGATGCGCTTCGGCTTCCGTCGCCGCCGTAAAGTCGGAATCCTCCCCGCTCGCGCCGACGCGCTCGAGCGCGGCCCGCGCGAGCACGCGAGAACGCTCGGGCTCACCGGCGACGAGACTCAGGCTGCCGGCGTTGATCGCCGGGTAGTAACCGCCGTCCGCGAGAACACGGCGTCGTACAGGTCGCGCGCCCTGCGGGCCGCCCGCGCTCGCTCGGCGCCCGACTTCGCCAGCGCCTCGTCCTTCGCGAGACGCGCCTCCAGCGCGGCGATGTCCTCGTCCGTGGAGGCGGCGAGGCCGTAGCGCTCGAAGCGCTTCGCAGCCTCCGCGGTCGCGCCGGCGCGGGCGAGGGCGAGTACCGAGCGGTGCTGTAGCGACAGGTCGTCGGGGTGCTCGACGAGGCCCCGGTCGGCAATGTCGACGGCGGCGAGCAGCTCGCCGCGTCGCTCGGCGACTCGCATCGCATCGAGCCAGCTAGAAGCGTCTGCCATCGATCAAAGCCTCACGATTGCCGCGACGCCCATGGTTCGGGCTACGGGAACGCAGTGCACGTGCGGTGGCGGCTTCCCGAACCGACGTAGGTCGTCCATTCCGCCGCGGTGAGATTGCGCTGCACGCGACGGCACGCGGCAGCGGCCCAGCTCGACGGTGTGAGGTTCCACTCGACGATCCCCGGCTCCTCGATGCCGCCGGTGACGAACCCTTCCGTCCCCGTCGGCGCGAGTGCGGACGCGAAGCCGGCATGGCTGGACAGAGCAGGGCCGAGCGGTCGCTGCGTCCGGCTGTCCCACAACTGCAGCCGTCCGTCCCGTCCGAGGGCCGCGACCACGGAGCCGTCGCCACTGACGGCGGCCGCCTGAAGCTGTGTCCCGCGGACCGCGAACGGTGTTCCCTGTTCAGCACCCGTGACCGGATCGATCTTGAAGACCTGGCCGCTCTCCGACGGCACGACGAGGTAGGACCCGTCGGGCGAGACGGCGCTGCCCGTCAACGACGCCTCGGCAGTCAGGGGCGTCTTCGACCTCAGCTTCCACGTCCGCGCGTCGAATCCGTAGAGGACTCCCGCCTGGCCGCCGACGAACACCCGGCGGCCGTTAGGCGTCCAGACCAGTGACGTCAGGACCCACCTGATGCTGCTGATCGGGGTGGGACAAAGAACCGGCCTGCCTGTGGCCGGTCGACGACGCTGAAGTAGCCAAGCGTCGATCCGACAGCGAGGCGCTTCCCGTTCGGGCTGAACGCCAAGCTGATCGCCTCCCCGAACCGAGGCGGCATCGCGATCGTGCGAACGACGCGCATCGTGTCGAGGTTCATGATCGACACGACCGTTCCGCCGAAGAGACTGTGGCCAGTCGGGCCTGCCGCGACGGCTGCCCGATGTCCGTTGCGGTCGATCGAGAGGCCGCTTCCGTCGCGCATGCCCTTGCCGAGCGACGCCGAAAGCACCTTGCCGCGTACGCGCCGGAAGACCTTGCCGCTCGCTGTCCAGATCTCGGTGCCCGGCCCGTCCTCAGTGGAGAGGGTCCCGATCTGCCCGCCCCCCGGGCGGGCCACGCCCGGGCCAGGCGCCCCCCGAGCTTCCACACGACCGCCTGGCTGTTCGTGATCGAGACGGAGAGCACGCGGCTCGAATCGAGGATCTGGGACTCGGTGTTGCCGGTGAGGCCCGCGAAGTCCGCGACCTCGGACGCGTCGGCCGTCGAAATCACGATCACCGAGCCGTCATCTCCGGAGATCGCGAGTCGGCTCCCGTCGGGCGTAAACGAGACGTGGATGACCCGGCTGCCCCGGGTCGCGACGGGCGGGCCGACGGGCTCGAGCGTCTTCGCGTCGAGGAGTGCGACGTCCTTGCCCCCGACGAGCGCGATCCGCTTCCCGTCGGGACTCCCATGGAGCGCCTGCGCCGCGATGGTTTGCTTCGGGCTCTGCGGCCCCCGTGGCCTCAACGCGCTGTCGTACCGTCTGAGGAACAGCCCATCGGTCGTCGCGACGACGCCGCCGTTCTCCAGGAACGTCGCGGACGGCCATTGCGCGAAGGTGTGCGCCGCGAGCCCGAGCCTGCCGAGGGTGCGGCCGGTCGGGACATCGACGAGCGTCACCCGCGGCGGCGAGACGCTCACGACCAGCAACCTGTCACCCGTCCGGTCGAACTCGAGCGAGGTGTTCGGGAACGGGAAACGGGCGAGTTCCTTCCGCGTCTTCGCGTCCACGACACGCACGCCACGCGCGTTGGAGTACGCCAGGCGCCGCCCGTCGCGACTGAGGGTCAAGGCCCACGGAGACGCGCTCTCGGCAAACGGCTGGATCGCCTTCCTCGTGAGCGTCTTCGGGTCGTAGGACTGGATCAGCCCGTTCGCCCGCACCAGCCATAGCGTCGACCGATCGGGCGCGAGCGCGAGATCCGAGATGTCGCTTGGCAGACCGTGCGCGAATCGGTCGATGCGGCGTCCGGCGTCGAGCGCGCTCAGGAGACTCGAGCGGGTCTCGAACGAGTCGTCGCGCCGAATGCCTTCGACAGCCAGCAGCAGGCTCAGGTCGATGTCCGTGTCCGAGAGCGAACGCGATTCTGCAGCGAGACTGCGCGCGACCGCGCGCTTCGTGGCGGCTCGTGCTCGATGCTGCTGCCCGACCGCGACTACGGCGGCGATCCCGGCCGCGATCGCCAACGCGCCGACGACCGAGACTCCCGCGATCGCGAGTCGGCGAGCGCGACGTTGTTGTCGAACGTCCTCGCCTTCGAGATCCTCCTTCGCGACTCCGTGAATCGGCGCTGCGAGATCCGCGACGGCCGCCCGGAATCGCCCGTTGCGAAGATCCAGTTGCGTCTCGTCTCGGGCCCATCGCAGGTCGAGCCAGCGCGGCTCGGCCGTCAGCGCAGCCAGGAGCGGCGGCGGGAGACAGGTCGTCCGTTCACGGTCGATCCTCCCGTCCTCCTGGAACTCGAGGTCACCGTCGGTGACCACGAGGAGGAGGCGCTCGAGGCGGTCGCGCGCGAGCCACGACTCGACCTCGCGCCCAACCCATTCCGAGGCCGCGGCGTCCGGTGACGCGAGCAGAACGAACCACTCCGACCCGTCGAGCGCCTCCTCGATCGAGCCCCACAGATGCGGGTTCGTGGACAGACCCGTCTCGTCCCGGAACACGCGCAAGGCGCGACGCGCGAAGACGCTCTTGCCGAGTCGCTGCAGGCCGTTCTGGAGCGCCGGCGCCAACCGGCCGTCCGCGGCATGGCTGTACGAGATGAACGCATCGAACGCCAACCCGCCTAGACCCCAACCTGCCGCATGTGAGCCGGGACCCTAAACCATCGCTCCCGCGCTCTCCAGACCCGGCCCAAGCGCGCGTCGACAGATGCGCTCAGCACGCATCCTCTCGCTCGATGTTGTCGCCTTGGACGACGAAAGCCTTTCAGCTGCGGGCGATACTGGTGGACACGAACCAATGTCCCCGGCTTGCCGAACTGGCGTCACTCTTCGGCCGCGCTCTCGATGCGAGAGGACGAACAGCACTCGCACAGCCGACCTGTCGATACCTCCTTGGATGCGATCAGGAGGTTTCGACACGTAACCCGGATCCGCGCCGTCCTCACCTCACGGCGGCGGTCGCGACGAGCTGGTCGATGTCCGCCGCAGCCGCCTGGAGCGCCTCCGCAACGTCTGCCCGCCCCGAGTACGCGTCCAGCAGCGCCTGCACCCAACGGGTCGCGATCTGCAAGTAGTTGCCGGCGGGCGTAACGAGCACCGACGCCTCGCGCTCGACGAGCGTCCGTGCGACGTTGTAGAACGCGCCCCAGTTCGACGTGTGCGCGCGGAACTGGTCGTCGTCCCAGATGCTCGTGCGGGTCGGATTCATGTTCCCCTCGTATACCGATCGGCGGAGGAAGTCTCTGCTGCTCGCCCACTCGATGAAGCGCCACGCCTCATCGGCGTTCTTGCGCGCGCGTGTTCATGACGAGCGACCACGTCCAGAGGTTCGGGCGCCGTCCAGAGTCGCCCGCCGGTGGCAGCGCGTACGCGATCTGCCCGACCCGCTCGGAGTACGTCGGATCCTCGAAGTACGCGACGTAGTGGTCGGAGTCGACGATCAGGCCGTACTGGCCGCGCGCGAAGTCGAGCGCCAGCTCGTACCACCGCTGCTCGGGCCAGTCGCGCGGCCCCGCGTCGCGCAGCGCCTCCAGGAAGTCGGACGTGGCGCGGACGGACGCGCTCGAGGCGATGGCGCAACGGCCGTCCTCGAAGTCGCTGCCGCCGTACGACCACAGCTGAGTCGCAAAGCCGGTGTACATCGTGTGCCAGGCTCCGGTCCCGCGCTGGCCGAAGCCTCGGACGCGCCCTCCGGTGCTGGCGGCGATCGCGCGCGCTGCCGCGAAGTACTCGGACCACGTCGTCGGCACGTCGACCCCGGCTTCCTCCAGGACTGACGGGAGATAGGCCAGGTTGTACGACTCGCAGTTGACCGGGATCTCGAGCAGCGGCCCCACGCCGAGCGGCTCGCCGAAGGCACCGCTCCAGCGGTTGGCGTCCAACAGGCGGTCGACGAAGTCCTGCGGCTCGTACTCGTCGCTCGCCCGGCTCAGGAACTCGTCGAGCGGACGCACGAATCCGGCTGCCTGGTGCTCCCAGACAAGCACCGGACCCGACATGTACACGTCCGCGGCGCGCTCGCCGTCGAGGAGGTGGTGGATCTTGTTCGAGAAGTACAGGTCGCTCGGGACGATCTCGAGTTCGAGTTCGATCCCGGTCTTCTCCTCGAACTCGGCAGCGTGCCGCTGCACGCTGGAGACATACGCGTCGGTGTCAGGGCCGAGAAACCGTACGGATATGGTCAGCGCTCCTTTCTGACGGATGACCGATGCGTCCTCACGGCTCTTGTGGCAGGTCGCGCAGCACGTTGAGCTGCCAGGAGAGCTTCAGGCGCAGGTCGTTGTGGGCGCGGTCGAAGGAGTCGACGATCTCCTGGTGGGGACCGATCGCGTGCTCGAAGGCCGCAGCGTCGGCAGGGCGGGACTTCTTGTCCAGCCAGGCTTTCGCGCGCACCGCCCAGTCGCGGTAGTCGGCCTCGAGCGACGCGAGCTCGGTCTTGTCGGCGACCGGCCGCCCTCTAAGCTCGTGCCCTTCGACGAGCAGCGCGCCAACGCCTCGACGAAAAGCTCTGTTTCGCCTTTCGGAGAGCAGCCGTGGGAGAGGAAGCGGCATCACGAGGACCGCGCAGGCGATGTAGGCGCCGACGGCCGCGAGTCCCGCGCCGACCCAGATCACCGGGTTCGACTTCCACGTCGTGGCCGAGGCGAGAATGAGCGTGACCCCGAGGCCGGTCGACGTCAGTGCGAGCCGGATCCACTGCGAGTCGGTCTTCCAGGAGCGCCTGCGGTCGGCCATGTGCGACAGGATTCCGGATCTGACCTCGCCGCGCTGCTCCAACAGCGGCATCTCTCGACAGCCTCGTCGGGCCGCGAGCGCCTAGGGTGCCGGGGTGACGGTGAAAGAGCAGACTGATGCAACGGCCAGCCGGGCGGCGCGGCTTGGGGGGATTGCAGCCTCCGCAGGCAAAGGGGCAGGCGCGGCGACCTACAAGGCCGGCGGCGCGCTCGTCGAGGCCGTCGGCAACCTCGCCGACGCAGCCGTCGACCACGTGCTCCTGACCGACCAGCGCGTGACCTCAGCGGCCGAAGGCAAGCATGTGCTCAAGGGAGGAGCCGACACCGAGGAGCTGGCCGACAAGGTCCAGCGCGTCGTCGTGCTGGCGGTACCCGCCGCCCGTCTCCTCGTCCGCAGCGCGCGCTTCAGCCGCGTGCCCTGGGCGATGATCGCCACAAGCGCCCTCTCCGTCGCCATCGCCGTGCGCACGGGCGCGCGAGAGCTGCAGGTGATCGCCTCGCTCGTCGCCCACCGGCTCGAGGAGGCAACGGGCAAGCCGAGCGACCCGGCGCTCGTCAAGAAGTTGGCGATCGACCTGTACCTGAAGCCGAAGAACACGCCCAAGTTGACAGACGACAAGCTGCGCCTCGTTCGGCTCACTCGCAAGTGGGTGTTCAGCGGAGCCTTCGGCAGGGCGACCTCGGGGCGCGCGGGGAAGGCACTCGATGCGGCCGAGAAGCTCGACGCCCGCGAGCTGGCAAGACGCTGGGATGAGCTCGCGCCGCGGAAAGTGCGCTCAGCCGAGTAAACGCGGGAGCGGCCTAACGACGGACGACGTCGGAGAGCCGAAATCGGGCGCCGAACCGGCGTGTGTGCACCCAGGCGTCTCGTGTCTGGCACATCGGACACTGCCGCGGCGGTGTCGGCCGGGCGACTCCGTAGCCGCACTGCGAGCAGACGAGGTCGGTCCGCTCGCCGTCGTTCTCTTCCGCCGGCCGCCCGGTCATCGGCCTCACGTGCGCTCCGGTTCTCAGTTGCCGCATGAGCGACATGGTCTCCTTCCTTCGGCGCTGTCAGGTTCGACGGTGCCTGGTGGGAAGGCCCGGCGCCATGGGGTCGTGCCTCTATCTCTTGTGCGCGACGAGCGAGGACTACGGCTGGATGAGGCCGCGGCGGATCGCGTAGCGGGTGAGCTCGACGCGGTCGTTCATGCCGAGCTTGTCGAGGATGTTCTGCCGGTGGCGCTCGACGGTCTTGACGCTGATGACGAACTCCTTGGCGATCTCCTTCGAGCTGTACGCCTCGGCGATCAGTTTCAGCACCTGGAGCTCGCGCGGGGTGAGGACGTCGAACTGCTCGTCGTCGCGTGGGCCGCGCTCGACGTAGTCGCGCACGAGCGTGGCGATCGCCGACGGATAGAGAAAGGACTGGCCGCGCATCGTTCGTCTGCACGCGTCGACGATGTCGTGGTCGGCGTCTGACTTGAGCACGTACCCGGACGCGCCGGCTCGCAGCGACTCGAACAGGAACTGCTCGCTGTCGTACATCGAGAGCATCAGCAGCTTCAGCTCGGGGCGCTGCCGGTGGAGCTGGTCGGCGGCCTGAATGCCGGTCAGCTTCGGCATCGAGACGTCGAGGATGGCGAGCTGGATGTCCTCGGCGAGCCCCTTCTTGACCGCCTCGGCGCCGTTCTCGGCTTCGGCGACGACCTCGAGGTCGGGCTGAGCGGTCAGCACGCTCTTGAGCCCCGAGCGGATGATCGGATGGTCGTCGGCAACGAGGATCCGCGTGACGAGCGGGATCGGCATCAGGACGCCTCGGCCGGAACTTCGAGCCGGATCTCGACTCCGGTTGCGCGTCCCGGCTTGACGGCAAACGCGCCTCCGACCAGGACGGCGCGTTCGCGCATGCCGCGGAGGCCGCCGTGCCCGTTCAGCAACGCCGCCTCGGCGATCCCGCGGCCGTCGTCGACCACGCGCAGGATGACGCTGTCGGGTCCCGGCTCGAGCGTCAGCTCCACATTGCTCGCACCGGCGTGACGGGCGATGTTGGTCAGGCTCTCCTGGGTGACGCGATAGATGGTGAGCTCCGCCTCGTCCGACAGGCGCGGAAGCTCGGCGGCGAAGCGCCGCTCGACCTGGATCCCGCTCTGGTCCGCGAACGTGCGCGAAAGCTCGGTCAAGGCGCTGACCAGTCCGAGATGCTCGAGCAGCTCCGGCCGCAGCTCGTGCGAGATCCTCCGCACCTCCTCGAGCGCGCGCCGGATCGCGTCCTTGGTCTCGTCGGCGCGGCGGCGACGGCTGCCGGAGTCGGCTTCGGCGAGCGCGTCGATCTGCAGCAGGACACCGGTCAACACCTGGCCGACCTCGTCGTGCAGGCCGCGCGCGATGCGCAGCCGTTCGGCTTCCTGCGCCGCGAGCGCTCGGTGGCTGCTCTCGCGGCGTTCTGCCTCGAGCCGGTCGAGCATCTGGTTGAACGCCTGCACCATCTCCACCACCTCCAGGCCGCCCTCCTCCGGCAGCCGCTGTCCCGGCCGCAGCAGGTCGACCGTGCGCATCCGCTCGACGAGGCGATCGATCGGCGCGACCGTCGGGCGAAGCAGCAGCAGGTTCGCGGTCAGCATGATCACGAGCACCGCGACGACATCGAGCGTCTCGACGATGGCGAGCGAGGTGTGGATCCGCCCGGCGGAGAACGCGAGCACGAGCGTCCCGACGAGCAGCAGACCCGCGTTGATCGCAAAGACGCGCCAGAGCAGCGGCAGCCGGGAGAAGCGCATCGGAGAATCCAGTTCTAGCGGCGGGCGACCGGCTCGGCCAGCGCCAGTCTCCGACCGCTCCGCGCTCGCGTCGCCGGGGGCGCGATCAGCACCGGCACCGTGGTCGCCGCCTCGAGCTCGCGGGCGAGCGTGCAGCGCAGTTGACGGCCGCGCGCCCCACGCGGGCGCGAGCCGAGGACGATCACATCCGCCCCCTCCTCGGCCGCTGCCCGCGTGAGCCCGTCGACCCGGCTCCCACTGACGATCCGGATCTCGGCTGCCTCCAGCGTCCGCCCGGACTCCGCGGGCACCGGCTGCCCTTCGTCGGCGACCACGTGCACGAGCACGAGCCGCATCCCGAGTCGCACGGCAAGCGCAACCGCGAGCTGGACCGCGGAATCGCCCTCGATCTTGTCGGTCACGCCACAGACGACCGTGCCGTGCATCGCTCTCACCTCTCCCATCGCCACGAAGCATTGCGGCGAATGGTCGCGGCCGCGATCCGTGCAGCACCCCATCTGCGCACCGAGAGTCGCGACGTTCGAAAGATGGGTGCGCGACCTCATGGTGGCACCTCCAGACAACCGGCAGCCTCCCGTTCACACGTCTCTGGAGTCGATCGAATTGGGGGAAATCGATGAGAGAACCACTGATCACACCGGCTGGACTCTCCCGCCTCACAGCCGAGCTCGACCGCCTGAGAACGGCGGGCAGACGGGAGATCGCGCTACGGCTCAGGCACGCGATCGCCACAGAGGCGGATCCGTCCGCGAACGCCGACTATCAGTTTGCGCGTGAGGAGCAGGCGATGCTCGAAGCCAGGATCGCTCGCCTCGAGGAGCGGCTCGGAGCCGCACGAGTCGTCGAGCCCGACAATGCCGACGACATCGTCGACCTGGGCGAATGCGTTCGCCTGCGCAACGTCGATACCGGCACCCGCCACCGCTACGAATTGGTCGGATCGCTCGAATCCGACCCGCGGCTGGGCCGGATCTCCGCGGAGTCCCCGCTCGGCCGGGCCCTCCTCGGCCGGCGCAAGGGGGAGATCGCCGCGGTCGAAGCGCCGAAGGGCCGCTTGCACTTCAAGATCCTCAGGATCGAGGCGGCGTCGGCGAGCGCGTGATCATCTGATCCGCGCCTGGAGGCTGAAGCGCTCCTGGCGCGGCGACCAGATCCGGAGCAGTGCGCCGCGGTTGAGGCGAATCGTCCGGATGAAGACGCCGGCGTCGTTCGTCAGCCGGACGTGGCCGACCGCTTTCCAGGCGTTCTTGTGGAGCACCTCGAGCTGATACGGCTTCCGCCCGGGCCGTCCGCCCCGGATCTGACCCCAGACGACGGCCTGGTACCCGTGCCGGCCCATCTGGGCGAACGGCAGCTTGAATGCCTGCTGCGACGGCTTCGGGCGGTCGTCCGCGTAGACGAGCCCGCTCTGGAAGCGGCTGAGCGCGACCTCGTCGCGGTAGAGGTACTGGATCAGCATCGTGACCCGCGCCAGCCTCCAGGCACGCATCGCTGCGAGGCTCAGCATGGTCGCCTGCCGCTTGGGCGGGACGCCCAGGAACGTGTCGGGCGGATTCGTCTGGTAGCCGTACTCGGTCAGCCAGACCGGCTTCGGCCCGAAGGAGCGTCGGACGAGAATGAGGAGCTTGGGGAGCGTCGCCATTGTGATCGAAGGGCAGTTCTTGCAGCCGCCGCTCGACGGTGTCTCGCCCGGCGACGACGGGTACGGATGGTGGGCGTAGGCGTCAAGCTTTGCGTGGGCGGCGGCCATGCCGCGGACCCAGACGACCGGGGCGACGCCTCCCAACCCGCCGCGTGGCGCTGTCACGCCGCCGCCCACGTGGGCGTGGGGCAGCACGGCGTGGATCGCCTCGTACCCCGGGTTGAGCAGATGCTGGACGTAGATCCCGGCCCGCGTCGGCCTGAGCCAGATCCGCTTGTTCGGCTCGTTCCAGATCAGCCAGTAGCGAACCCAGGGGTAACGGTGGGCGGCGGCGGTCGCGAAGGCCCGGAAGTCGCGGGGGTGCGGTGGTGCGAAGTTCGGTGGGCGTCCACTGTTCGCCCACGCCGGCGTGCCGACCAGGGTGAGCACGGGTGTCAGCCCGTAACGATGTAGCCCGCGGAGGATCCGGTCGGGACGATGCCAGTCGTAGGCGCGATCGCTCGGAGAGGCGGCGTTCTTCGGCCGCCGCAGGGCGACCTCGTTCCAGCGGAGCGTGAGGCGGACGAGCGGCACCCCGAGCCGCTTGAACGTCGCCAGGCGCGCGTTGAGCGTCCCCGGCCCGAACTCGAGCCACGCGTCGTCCTGGATCCCGTACTGGACGTGGGGCGACGCCCGGACGGAGCTCGCGGCGACACACGCCGTTACGGCGAGCAGCAGCGACAACAACCCGATCCGGCCCCCCGTCGTCCTCATCAGCGGGTCGGACTCTCTCATGTCGCGCAACTGCGGCGCCAGATGTGGCGACCCCGATTCAAACCGGAGCGCGTCCGCAACTCGTCGACGTTCGCTAGCTTGCGCGACGTGTCGATCATCGTCGTCCTGGTCATCATCGTCCTCGCCCTGCTGCTCGCGGGCTCCCTCGTCGGCCTGGCGTTCTCGCTCTTCTGGCTCGTGCTCACCGGCCTGGTCATCGGGGCGCTCGGGCGACTCGTCCTCCCGGGCAGACAAGACATCAGCCTGCCCGCAACCGGGCTGGTCGGGATTGCCGCGAGCCTGCTCGGCGGCATCCTCGCCAACCTCTTCGACGTCGGCTCGATCATCCAGTTCCTCGTCGCGGTCGCGCTCGCCGCGATCGGGATCACGGTCTTCGCGTCATCCGAGCACCGCAAAGCGCTCGGACCGTGAAATTGGGCGGCCGTCATGATCGAGCCGGCTCGAGCACGATGACGGGGATCCGGCGGCTCGTCCTCTGCGCGTATCTGTCGTAGCCGGAATACACATCCGCGAGCTGTCGCCATAACCGCTCACGCTCCTCGCCTTCGGCCTCGCGTGCTCGCACCTCGTGCGTCTCACGTCCGACTGTTACCTCTGCCAGCGGATTCGCGGTGAGGTTCAGGTACCACAGCGGGTGCTGAGCTGCTCCGCCCTTGGATCCGATCACCACGTAGCCCTCACCGGCTCGGGTGTAAGTGAGAGGCTGCGTGCGACGCCTGCCGCTCTTGCGCCCCGTCGTCGTGAGCAGGAGGACCGGCATGTTGGCGATCCGCGCACCGACCTTGCCGCCGGTCAGCCGATAGATCTGGCGGTGCAGGCCGCCGAGGATCCGGAACGGCAGGTCTCCGAGTGTGCTCAGAGCTCGGACGGCCGCACGAACACGTCGGTCGCATTCGACAGCATCCGTCGCAGGTCGACGATCATCTGGCGGTCGATGTCCTTGGTGCGAGGAGGCGTGAGCACTTCGACCTCGCCGCCGAGCTCGACCTTGAGCTTGCCGTTGTGTTCCTCCGTCACCGAGCCGAGGGCCTCGAGGAGCGACCGCACCTGGCGCCACTCGATGTTCTCGCTCGCCGGAACCGCGAAGAGCCGCTTCACGACGTCGCGGTGATCGCTGTTCAGGTCGGTCGCCGCGAGGAATGCGTCGACGTCAAAGGTGAGATGGTCCGTCATGCCGTTCCCTCCTGATCGCCTTCCCCATTAGATAGCGCATCTCCTGCGAACGCCATCGGTGAGTGATCTCGCCGACGATGCGGCGACGAAGTACGCTTCATGCTTCGTCGCATGATTCCGCTCTCCGACGGATTGTCTGCCAGGCGCTGGCCGATCGTGAACACCGCCCTGATCGTGGCGAACTTCGCGGTCTGGATCTTCTACGAGCTTCCGAACCTCCAGTCGGCGGTGTTCCATGCGTCCTTCTATCCGTGCACCGTCGACGGATCCTGTCACGGCCCGGAGCCGTGGGGCATCAGCTGGATCACTTCGATGTTCCTGCACGGGAGCTGGGATCACATCCTCGGCAACATGATCTTCCTCTTCGTCTTCGGCAAGAACGTCGAGGACGCGTTCGGTCACCTCAGGTACCTGGTGTTCTACTTCGCCGGCGGATTCGTGGCGACGGTGGCGCAGGCGGGCATGACACTGCTGTTCGGCACCGCGCTCGAGAGCCGCGTCCCGAACCTCGGGGCGAGCGGCGCGATCGCTGCGGTCCTCGGGGCCTACTTCGTGCTCTACCCCAACTCCACTGTCCGCGGGCTCGTCGTGATCTTCCCCGTCAAGCTTTCGGCCTGGTTCTTCCTCGGGTTCTGGTTCCTCTACCAGCTCGTCGAGGCGAACTTCGGGCTCTTCGGCGCGAAGGCGAACGGCGGCGGCGTGGCGTTCTTCGCCCACGTCGGCGGGTTCCTGTTCGGCGTCCTCGTGGCCTACGTGCTCACGATCGGCCGGCCGGCTCGCGCCGCAGGACGACGGCCTCGCTGCGCCCGCCTGACGGCGGGGGCGCTTGACGCCCACCCGCGCTCGGCAAGCGATGAGTCCGCTGTCCCATTTCGGTCCTGCCGAACGTCTAGTTCTCGAGACGCAGGACACCGAGCAAGAGACGGAGGGGATTCACGTGACCGCAACTTCAATTCAAGCGCTCCGCACCGAGATCGCCGGCCAGGTGATCGCGCCGGACGATGCCGACTACGAGAGCGCGCGCCAGGTCTTCCTGCCGCAGATCGATCGCCGGCCGGCAGCGATCTTCAAGCCGGGGGACGCGGACGAAGTCGCATCCGTCGTCAGGCTCGCGCAGGACCAAGGGCTCGAGCTCGCCGTTCGGAGCGGCGGACACAGCGCCGCCGGGCACGGCGTCAGCGACGGCGGGATCGTGCTCGACCTCTCGCGGATGAAGGCGCTCGAGATCGACCCCGACGAACGGGTCGCCTGGGCGGAGACGGGACTGACCGCCGGCGAGCTGACGAACGCCGCCCAGGCGCATGGGCTCGCGATCGGGCTCGGCGACACCGGCTCGGTCGGGGTCGGCGGCCTGACGCTCGGCGGCGGCATCGGCTACCTCGTCCGCAAGCATGGGCTCACGATCGACGACCTGCTGGCCGCCGAGATCGTGACCGCCGACGGCCGCCTGCTGCACGTCGACGCCGAGCACGACCCGGACTTGTTCTGGGCGATCCGCGGCGGCGGCGGCAACTTCGGCGTCGCCACCCGCTTCCGCTACCGGCTGCACGCGGTCGGGACGGTCACGGGCGGCCTGCTCGTCCTGCCTGCGACCGCGGACGTCATCGCCGACTTCATCGCCGCGGCCGAAGCGGCACCGGAGGAGCTCTCGACCATCGCCAACGTGCTGACGGCGCCGCCGCTGCCGTTCCTGCCGCCAGAGTGGCACGGCAAGCTCGTGGTGCTCGCGATGCTCGTCCATTCCGGTGCGCTGGACGAGGGAGAACGCGCGGTCGCGCCTTTCCGCGCGCTCGCGACGCCACTCGCCGACATGGTCCGGCCGATGCCGTACTCGGACATCTACCCACCCGAGGATCCCGGCTTCCGGCCGCGCGCGGCAGCCCGCACGATGTTCCTGGACGAGGTCGACAACGCGGTGGCGGAGAAGATCCTCGGCCGCCTCGAAGACTCGACGGCCATGATCCGCGCCGCGCAACTGCGCGTGCTCGGTGGCGCGCTGGCGCGAGTCCCGGCCGACGCGACCGCGTTCGCGCACAGGCAGAGCCGGATCATGGTCAACGTGGCCGCGATCTACGGGAACCCCGACGAGGCTCCGGTCCACGAGGCCTGGGCGACGGAGACGATGGCTGCGCTTCGCCAGACGGACACCGGCGCGTACGTCAACTTCGTCGGCGACGAGGGAGAGGAGCGCATCCACGCCGCCTACCCCGGAGCCACGTGGGATCGGCTCGCGGAGGTCAAGCGCCGCTACGACCCCGGCAACGTGTTTCGGCTCAACCAGAACATCTCGCCCGCCACCCAGTGAGCTGACGGACTGCGCGGTCACGCACGTCGCAACCATCGCCTACTGTTTCCAGTCGAGGCATGGCACTCGGATCCGTTCGCTGCACGACGTGCGTGACCGCGCTCTGCGCAGTCCTTGCACTCACGGTCGCGCCTGAGTCGAGTGCGGTCGGCGGCTCGCGCGAGCAGCTGCCCGCCGCGGGCGAGCTTGTGAGCTCGAGTGCCGCGGTTCGGGCCGCGCCGGACTCGCAGGCGCGACGTGTCCGGCTGCTGCACCAGTTCCGATCCGACGCCCAGTTCCAGGAGGTGCTGGCCGTCGGCGCGCGGCGGGGGAGCGACGGGTCCTGGTGGTACGAGCTGAGCCTGCCGGGCCGCCCGAACGGTCAGCGGGGCTGGGTGCGCGGCGATCTGGTCGATCTCCATCCGGTCGTGAATCGGATCGTCGTGCATGTCGGGGCTCGCCAGATCGAGGTGCGCCGGATCGCCGGCGACAGGCTGCTGCTGAGTGCCGTTGTCGCGGTTGGCAAGCCGGGTGCCGAGACGCCGCTCGGACGGAATTTCTTCGTGCAGGGGCGTTACGTGTCCGACGATCCGTTCTTCGGGCCGTTCGTGCTGGTGACGAGCGCCTATTCGAGACTGAGCGACTGGCCCGGCGGCGGATTGGTGGGGATCCACGGAACGAACCGCCCCGGCCTGCTCGGCCAGGCTGCCTCACATGGCTGCGTGCGTGTCGCGAACCCGGTCGTTTCGGAGTTGCAGCGACTCGCTCCGCTCGGCACACCGGTCGATTTCCTGCCTTAGAGCTTGATCAGCCCGTGACCGACGGCCTCGTGATTCTCGTTCCGAGGACGGCGAGGAAGGTTCGACACCGCGACCTGACCCCGGCCGGCAGCCGTATCCCGTGCTGGAAGCGGACGATGCTCAGGTGGGTGGGCGTGAGCGCGAAGCGCGCGATCCCCTGGCTGTTGGTTCGCTCCCGCTCGTCGACCCCGAAGCCGACCGCGCGCACCGCCAGGCCCTTGAGCGGCGTCCCGAAGCGGTTGCGGGCCGTTGCGAGCACGATCGACGTGCTGCCCGTGCGGAGCACGCGCGGCGCGGCCGTGAGTGTGTTGCAGGCGATCCTGAGGGCGGCGGACTTGACCGCCTTTGCCGCTGCTCCCTTGGTCGGCGCGGTGATGAGGACGAGCGCCGCGGCGGTGTTGTTGAGGTAGTTCGATTCCTGCTCCTCGGAGCTGACTCGAACGACATTCAGGACCCGTCCGACCCCGGTCGCTCGTGTCACTGCCGTGACGGTGGCTGAGGCGCCCGGGGCGAGGCGGCCGAGGCTGCACGACGCCGCCGTTGCAGGTGCCTTGCGACGGTGTCAGCGAGACCAGCCTGAGGCGGTAGGTCAACTCGGAGACCCTGACGAGGTCGATGTCCGCTGCCGCGGTCGTCGAGTTGTTCGTCACGGTGATCGTCCACTTGATCGTGTGCCCGAGTACGGCACTGGTGGGTGTGGCGGTCTTCTGGACGCTGAGGTCACCGAGCGGCGGCTCGGGCGCGGGCGGCGGCGGCAACGGTGGTTGCGGTGGCTGCGGTGGCTGCGGCCCGGGCGGTATCGGCGGGGCGGTCGACTTGCGGGTGTTCGTGAACGTGCAGACGACGACGTCGCCGTTTGCGACCGCGCCGTCGACCTTCGTCCCCGGAACTGACACCTCGGGCGCGCCGTTTCGGCTGCACGAGACCGCCGAGTCGTAATTGGCGAGGTCGGTGCCCGGCCCGGTTGCCTCGCTGACCGTCCCCTCGCCGGCGCCGACGGTGACCGGCCCTGTGGTCGTTCCGTTCCCGCCGTTCGCCCACAGCTGCCCGTTGACCTGCAGGTTGAAGATCCCCGGATCGTTGGCCGGGACGGTCACCTTTCGCAGCTCGAGCGTCGCGGTGCAGCGGCTCGAGCTGCTGCCCGCGGTGACGGTCTTGGTCCCAGCGTCCAGGCCAGCGTCGTCGCGCCTGCAAACGCCGTCTGGAAGGCGCCAGGCACGGTTCCCGGCTGGAAGACGAGCGGCTGGCCGCGGTTCACCGGCGCCGGCGCAAACCCGTTGGTCGCCCCGACCGGGATCGTGACCGGGAAGCTGTTCGGGTTCGAATAGCCCCAGACCGCCTGGTCGGGTGTGCTGCCTCGGAAGACGACGCACTCCAGGACCGGGTTGACTCCCGCGACGACCGCCTTTCGCGTGTTCGTGATCACACACATGATCGACTGACCGCGGGAGACGGTCACAGTCACCTTCGGCCCGCGACCCTCGGCGACAACGGTCGTACCACGCGAGCAGGTGATCTGCGTGTCGTAGTTCGCAAGATCGGTGCCCTGCGCCGCCGACTCACCCACACTGTGCGAGCCGGACTCCACGGCGACGGTCCCGGTCGTGCCACCGTCACCGACGCGAGCCGCTCCACCCGCTGTCTGGCCGTCGATCTCGAGGTTGAACCGGCCGGCGTCGGTCTTCGGATTGAGGATCTTGACGATCGTGATCGATGCCTGACACCCAGTCGAGCCGCAGTCGCGGTCACCTGATTGCCGGTGAGATGCCACGTCAGGGCCTCGCCGCCCGACTGAACCTGGAAGGCGTCCTGGACACGGCCCGGCTGGAAGCTCGTGGGCTGCTGGCCGTCCGCCGACAACGGGTCGAACACGTTCTCGAACGGCGCCACGACCGGCTCGTCGTTCGGATTGTCGTAGCCGAAATGCGCCAGGAAACCCGCCGCCGGAACGCGACTCGACACACTCGACGATCGGCGTCAACGGACTCTGAGCCGGCTCACAGTCGTTCTGCCAGATCGCCTGCCCTTCCGCCGACCAGTTGTAGCCGGGGAACACCTGGACGACGCCGTTATCGTCGACATACGAGTAGGGCGGGATGATGTCGCCCCAATTCGCCGCCGGGTACACCGGCCCGGTGTGGTTCAGGTGACCACCCTTCAGGTCACCGTTGTTCGCGATCGCCGGCTCGTTCGAGACGTACGGATTCTTCTCCGAGCTCGTCGCATGGCAGATGCGGACCTTCTTCTCGTTCGGCTGTGACAGCGCCGGCTGCAAGAACACGAGCAGCACACCGATCAGCCCAGCCAGAACTACAGCCCCGAACCAGACCCCCTGCCGCAGACGCCACAAATGACGTCCGAACAACACACCGCCACTCTACAACGCCACGGGTGAACGGGCCGTCACCCGCGACGGGTGGCCACCGTCAGCGCGGGCTCAGCTCACATGCAGAGCCAGCCGCCGTCGACCGCGAGGTTCAGGCCGTTGATCGCGCCGTTCTCGAGCAGGAAGCGCGACGCGTCCACGACCTCGGCCATCGTGACAAGCCGTCCGATCGGCGTGCGCTGGACCAGTGCGTCAAACCGCTCGGCCGGCATGCCCTCCCATTGCGGACTGTCGCCGACGATCGCGGGATGGAGCGCGTTGATGCGCCTCGGGGCGAGCTCGATCGCCAGCGTCCGGACGAGACTCGTGACCGCGCCGTTCACCGTCGTGACCGTCGTCGAGCCCGGATAGGGCCGGTCGCGGGCGAGACCGCCGAAGATCAGGATCGCCGCGTCGTCGGCGAGCCTCGGCAGGAGCGTGTGGACGACTTCGGTGTAGCCGACGAGCTTCAACGTGACGAGCCGCAGCGCCGCCGAGATGTCGTAGTCCTTGCACGGAGTTGCTGTCGCGCTCGATGGCAGCGAGGACGAGGTACTCCACATCGCCGACGTCGGCGAGGCGCCCGGCGAGCGTGTGCGGCTCCGCCAGGTCAAGGCCGAGGCCGCGCGTCGAGCCGCCGATCTCCGCGGCGCACGCCTCCGCTTCGGACGCGTCGCGACCGGTGATCACGACCTCGCGTCCCTGGTCGGCGTAGAACTGCGCGACCTCGCGCCCCAGGCCACGCGTTCCGCCCACGACAACGACGCTTCTGCTCGCCATCCTTCGGTTCTCCTTTCGTGGCCGGAGGCGCGGGCCGTAGCCCGCGCCTCCGGTCCAGCTCTCTCAGTGCGAGTGCGCCCCCGCCGGTCTCCTTGGCCCAGTCGGGCAGCAGCCCACCCTGCCCGAGGATGTGGTTGCGCGACTCTTCGAGCTTCCGCACGATCGACTTCATGTCGACGTCGACGAGCTGCCCGCCGCGCTTCAACGCGCGTCCGGCGACGAAGACGGAGTCGACATTCGAGGTGTCGGCGTAGGTGACGATCGTCGCCTTCGGGTCGAGCACCGGCGCCGTGTTGATCACGTCGGTCTTCAGCAGCACGATGTCGGCCTGCTTGCCGGGTGTGAGCGAGCCGACCCGGTCCTCGAGCATGATCGACCGTGCGCCGTCGATGGTGGCGAACTCGAGCACGTCCGTGTGCGTGAGCTTCGGCGCGAACGCGATGTCCGGGGTGTCGGTGAACTCGAGGATCCGGTCGTAGGCGAGAGCCGTTCGCATCTGCGTGAACATCTCGCCGGGAACGCTCGAGACGACGTCGACGCTGAGCGACGGGCGCACGCCGCGGGCGAGCATCTTCCCGGTCGGGGGCGGCCCGTGCCCCATGAGCATCTCGACGTAGGGCGCGATCGACGCCTTCCCGCCCGTCTCGGCGATCCAGTCGAGCTCCTCGTCGTTCAGGTCGGTCATGTGGATGTAGCAGACGTCGGGGCCCATCAGCCCGAGGTCGTGCATGTCCTTCACCGGCGTGTAGTGCAGGGTGTGGAGCCGCATCCCGACGTGCACGCTGATCAGGATCCCGAGCTCGCGAGCAAGCGCCCAGTCATGCTTCGCGACGTCGAAGTTCACGTTGCCGGGCTGGCGCGCGGCCATGGCGAGTGTGATCAGGCCGTCGTCGGACGAGAAGTACGTGTCGCGGATGCGGCGGATGTCAGCCGGGTGCTCGAGCTCGCTGAACGACCACCACTCGCCGCCGGTCGGCATGCCGTGCGCGTAGACGGCGCGGATGCCTGCGTCCTTCAGCCCCTGGATCGCAGCGTCCGAGTGGTCGGGCGTATTGCTGATGTGCGACCAGTCGAGGAGCGTCGTGACACCTGCGTTGAGCGCCTCGAGCGCGCCGGCGTAGTCGCCGATATGGACGTCCTGGGGGCGGTAGAACCCTCCGACCTGGCCGAGCATGACCGCGAAGTAGTGGTCGAGCGTGCACGACGGAAGCACGCCGCGGACCGGCGTTTGCCAGGTGTGCCGGTGGGTGTCGATGAAGCCGGGCATCACGATCATCCCGGAGGCGTCGATCTCTTCCGCGTCCGAGACGCCGAGATCCGTGCCGATGTCGACGATCTTGCCGTCCTCGACGAGGACCTCCCCGTCCGGAACGTCGCCGACGTCGGGATCGATCGAGACGACGAAGCCGTTGCGGATCAAAAGCCGCTGCGAGCTCATGGCTTACTCCTTAGCCTCTTCAGACAGGAATTCGGTGCGGTGGTTCTACGCCGCCGCATGTACAGCGACCATAAACGCTCCGAGCCCGCAGCGTCAACGGCGAACCGCAGACCAAGGATGATTCGCCAGGAGGCCTCCGCGATTCCGGTCGGCAGTCGTTAAGCCATCATTGACACTGTTCGCCGGACCTGGTGAGAATGGCTCGTGGTTGCGGCCAGCCCACCATCGTCGCCCCCGACGGGACGATTTGCGGCCGCCCACGCTCGACGACTCGCCACGAACGCCGCGGTCGCCGCTCGCTTCCTCCCGGTCTGGCTGGCGGCCGTCGTACTCCTCGTCGTCGCTGCGATTGCGGCTCCGGACGCGCTGGGGCACACCTCGTGGTCGTTCATCCTCCCGATCGGGACGGTCCTCGCCATCGCGGCTCTCGGCCAGATGCTCGTGGTCATTCAAGGGGGCATCGACCTGTCGACACCCGGGGTGATGGCCGCCGCAGGAAATCTGGTCGCGGGGATCGGCGCAGGCTCGAACCACAAGCTCCCCGTCGCGATACTCGCCGCTCTCGGCGTCGGCTTGCTCGTGGGCCTCGTCAACGGCATCCTCGTCGGTCTGCTGCGGCTCAACCCGCTGATCGTCACGCTGGCGGTCGGCCTGATCGTCCTCGCCTGGAGCAGCAAGTACTCGCGCGACGTCGTGACCAACCGTCCGAACGTCCCGACCGGGCTGTCGAACTGGGCGACCACGAAGCCGCTCGGAGCCAGCAACATCTTCTGGCTGGGGGCGGCGATCACCATCGTGGTTGCACTCGTCCTCCGCTACACCGTGGTCGGCCGCCGGTTCCAGGCTGTGGGTGCAAATCCGAGAGGGGCTTGGATGGCGGGGCTCCACGTCCGGACGTACGTCGTACTGGCCTACACCGCGGCCGGCATGCTCTATGCGGTTGCAGCGGTCCTGCTCGCCGGTGCGAGCTTCAGCATCGACCCCGCCTTCGGCTCGGCCTATCTGCTGGCACCGATCGCAGCGGTCGTGATCGCCGGCGCTTCGCTCTCGGGCGGGCTCGCGAGCGCGACGTCGACATGGGTCGCCGCGATCGCTCTAACCTTGCTGACGCAGATGCTCCTGATCATGGGGCTCTCGTCGGCGATGCAGTACGTCGTTTTCGGCATCGCAATCATCGCGGGAATGGTCGTCTCGGGCGATCGAGTCGCCGCCATCCTCGCCTGGAGCCTCAGAGTCGTCACGCCGCCTGCTCGAGCGGCCGACGGCTGATCGGCAAGCAACGAGCGCACGGGTTCGAAGAAGTTCAAACGATGAACAGACGGAAGGAGTCACGGATGAGACGGAAGGCCCAGATCGTTGCGCTGCTGCTCTTCGCGGCCACGGCATCGATCGCGCTCATCGCGGCCACGAGCGGCAACGCCGGCGGCAAAGCCACCACAGGGCCCCTCGGGCTACGTGGGGAAGGGCGGTGTCGTCGTCGGCAAGGGAGGCGGCTTCGGCGAGACCTACCAGGCGCCGTCGACCACCCTGGCACACACGCTCTTCAAGGCGAAGCTGCTGCCGAAGGACAAGACGGCGCGCGACATCTCGCTCGCTGCTTTCGGACGGTCGACGAAGACGGTCAACTACACGCTGGCGCTCAAGTGCTGGAAGAACAACGGCTGCAGCACCGGGACCGGCGGGAAGCAGACCGTCGCGTACGTCGAGGGCTTCGGCGAGAACACCTACCGCCAGATGTCGAAGATGGAGTTCATCCTCCAGGCGCTCACGTATCCCAAGGTCGGGAAGATCATCTACATGAGCGCTCACTCCGACCTGAACCAGGCGATCGCGGACTTCAAGTCGGTGATCGCGCAGCACGTGAGCGCGATCGTCACCTACCCCGACTTCGGCGACGCCATGATCCCGGTGTTCCAGCAGGCGACGAAGGCCGGAATCCCGGTGTCGACCTACGCCTGGGGCTACGTCACCGGCCCGGGCACCAACTACACCTCGGTGGTCGGCGAGGACACGTGCAACCTCGGCAAGTCGTTCGCGTATGTCATGAACTCGCAGGTCAAGTCCGGCAACATCGCCTTCCTCGGCGGCTTCCCCGGGAACCCGCTGTCGCTCGGCTGGCAGAAGTGCGAGCAGGCCGCGCTCAACTCGTCGATCCACGTCGTCGCGAACGAGCCGACGAACTGGGATCCGTCGAAGGTCCAGGGCATCGTCGCGGGCATCCTTGCGAAGTACCCCGACCTGAAGGGGATCAGCTACGAGGACGCGCTCTTCATGTCGCAGGGCGGCTACGCGGCGTACAAGTCCGCCGGTATCCCCTACAAGGGCGTGTTCACCTACCGGACCGACGAGTCTGCGATGGGCTGCCTGGCAGACAAGCTGAAGGACCCAGCCCTCAAGGTCTTCTACTACACAGCGGGCAACTCGCAGATCCGAGTGGCTCTGACCGCTGACATGATGAAGCTCGCCGGGGCGAAGATCCCGCCCACGATGGTCCTCCCGATCGAGCTGCAGAACCAAGCCACGCGGGACATGTGCACGAAGGGGTATCCAGACACGGCATCCCCGACCTCACTCATCCCGCTGAGCCTTCTCCACAAGATGTATCCGTAGGAGGATCGAGCACGAGAAACTGAGAACGGAAATGTCGAATCCCGGGCCCGTGACATCCGACGTGCTGTCCGTTCGCGGGCTGTCGAAGTCGTTCGGAGCGGTGCAAGCCCTCCGCGACGTCAGCATCGACTGCCATGCGGGCGAGATCCACGCTCTCGTCGGAGAGAACGGGTCCGGGAAATCGACATTGCTCGGAATCGCCAGCGGCTTCCTCGCGCCCGACCGGGGAACCGTCGAGATCGGCGGGGAGCGCCTTGCACACGACTCTCCCGCGGCGGCGCGGCGTCTCGGCCTCGGCATCGCCTACCAGGACTACTCGCACGTTCTCGAGCTGTCGGTGGCCGAGAACCTCTTCCTCGCGGTGCCCGCCGACGCGCGGCCGGCCTGGGGGCGGATGCAGAGCTGGGCGGAAGAGACGCTGGCGGCATTCAAGCTCGACATCGCAGTGACGGCGCTCACCGGCTCGCTCCCGCTTGCCGAACGACAGCTCCTCGAGGTCGCGAAGGCGCTGCTGACCCGGCCGAAGGTGCTGCTCCTCGACGAGCCCACCACCGCGCTCGGGCCGGAGGCCGTCGACCGCCTCCACACCCTCGTGGTCGAGCAGGTTCGCGAAGGGCGTCGGCATCGTCTACGTCAGTCACCGCCTTCCCGAGGTGCTTGCGGTTGCAGACCGCGTCACGGTGCTCCGCGACGGCGTCGGCCAGGGAACGTTCGAGGCGCGTCGGTCTCGGAGGACGCGCTGGTCGCGCTCATGATCGGCCGGCCGCTCACCGTGGCATTCCCCGAGCGAGCCGCGCTCCCCGAGCACGCAGACGTCGTGCTCGCGGTGTCGGGACTCCGGGGTGAGCGGTTCGGTCCTGTCGATCTGGAGGTCAGGAAAGGGGAGATCCTCGGGATCGCGGGCGCCGAGGGCAACGGCCAGGTGCCGTTCCTGCGAGCGCTTGCCGGCGTCGAGCCCTCGATCGGCAGCGCATCCTGCGACGGCGCGAAGCTCGACACGCGCTCGCCGGCGGGACCGCTCCGTGCCGGACTCGTCCTGCTCAGCGGCGACCGGCGCGGCGAAGCTCTGTTCCCCGTCCTGAGCGTGCGCGCGAACGCGACCATCCAGGTCCTCCGGCGCCTCGCCCGCGGCGGAATCGTCCGGCACGGCCGCGAGCGGCGCGCAATCGCGGGTCTCGTCGAGCGCCTGCGAGTCCGCATGTCGTCGTCCGAGCAGCCCGTTCAATCGCTCTCGGGCGGCAACCAGCAGAAGGTCTCGCTCATCCGCCCGTTCCTGCGCGGAGACGTCAAGGTCATCCTCGCCGAGGAGCCCACGCAGGGCGTCGACGTCGGTGCGCGCTTCGACATCTACGAGGCGTTGCGCGCGAAGGCAGACGAAGGCATCGCGACGGTCGTCAAGTCCAGCGACCCGCTCGAGCTTGCGGGCCTGTGCGACCGCGTCGTCGTCATGTCGCGCGGGCGCATCGTCGAGGAGATCCCGCGCCACGAACTCGGGGAGCGGCGGATCGTCGAGGCGATCGTCGGCTCGCGCGCGGGTGTCACGTTGCCCGCCCGCGCGGACGAGGGAGCGCCGGCGTGACGCGGGGCTGGCTGCCACTCGTGCTGTTGACGACGCTGATCGTCGCGCTCGGCGCGTACGCCGATGCGCATTCGTCGGCGTTCCTGAGCAAGGAGAACCTCAGCGCGCTGCTCCTCGCCGCACTGCCGCTGATCATCGTCTCGTTGGGCCAAGCGGTGGCGCTGCTCGTCGGCGGGTTCGACGTCTCGGTCGCGGCGCTCATGACACTGTGCGTCGTCGTTGCATCGTTCACGCTGACACCGACGACGTCGGGCTTCGGCCTCGTGACCGGCTCGCTCGCCCTCCTGGGCGTGGGTGTCGCCACCGGTTTCTTCAACGCGTTCCTGATCCGGATCCTGCGGCTCCCATCGATCGTGGCGACGCTCGGCACGCTCAGCATCCTCGAGGGACTGTCGCTCTGGCTCCGCTCGTACCCGCAGGGCGCGATCAACACCGACGTGACCAGCGCGCTGACCAAGAGCATCGGCTGGATGCCGCTCGCGTTCATCGGTGTCGTCGTTCTCGCCGCCCTCGCCGACCTCTGGTTGTATCGATCACGGTCCGGCCTCGCACTTCGAGCGGTCGGCCTCGACGAGACGTCGTCGCGCAGGCTCGGGATGTCGACCGGCCGCACGATCATCCTCGCATTCGTCGTGTGCTCGGTGCTGGCGTCCATCGCCGGCTTCTACCTCGCAGCCGAGGTGCAGGTCGGCTCGCCGATCATCGGGAATCAGGCGCTCGAGAGCATCGCAGCCGCCGTGCTCGGCGGCGCCAGCCTTGCCGGCGGGAGGGGATCGTTCTTCGGGACGCTCCTGGCGGCGTTCTTCCTCACCGAGATCAACAACGTCCTCCCGTTCTTCCAGCAGCCGACCGAATACGCGGAGGTGGCGATCGGTGCGCTGATCCTGCTCGCGCTGCTGCTCTACCAGTCACCCGAGCTGATCGCGCGCTTCCGGCGCTCGCGGCACTCGATCGACGCGGCTGAGGCGCCCGCGACGACCTAGGAGGGTTGGACCGGCCCGCGCTCCGCGCGTGGATCGGCCCCGCGACCGAGGACGAGCCAGACAGCGTGCACGGGCTCCTCGCCGATCGTCCAGAGCCGGTGCGGCGAGGAAGAGTCGAACGCGATCGACGCGCCCGGGCCGAGCTCGTACTCGTCGAAGCCCACGCAGACGCCGAGCCTTCCGCTCGTGACGTAGCCGTACTCGCGCCCGGCGTGAGTGACGAGCGCGTCCTGCGGGCAGGACTCTGCGCCGACCGGATATGCGACATGGAGAAACTCGACGTCGGTGTCGCTGCGCGTCGTGAGGCGCTCCCAGCGCACGCCCGAAGCGAGGTTGATCACGCGTCGCCCCTCGGGATACGTGACCAGGCCCTCGTCACGTTTCGCATTGCGGACGCGAGCCGGCGCCTGCGCCGCGTCGCCGAACACGTCGCTCATCGTCATACCGAGCTCGGAGACGAGCGCGTAGAGCGTGCTCACCGAAGGGTTGACGCGGTCAAGCTCGATCTGCGAGACGAGGCTCGGTGACACGCCGACGCGCCGTGCAAGCTCGCGCAGGCTCATCCCACTCCGCTCGCGCTCCTGCCGCAAGCGGCTCCCGACCTTCGACGACTCGAAGCTGCGGACGGTGACGGTCACGTCTCTACCGTAGCCTCCGCAGGATCTCCACGACGATTCGATCCGTTCCGGGAAGGAACGCGTCCTCGAGCGGAGGGCTGTACGGGATCGGCGTGTTCGGAGTCGCGATCCGCCAGGCGTCGTCGAGATACCCGAGCGCCTGCTCGGTGACGCACGCGAGTACCTCGCCGGCCCAGCCACCGGTCAGCGGTCCTTCCTCGACGACGACGATGCGGTTCGTCTTTCGCACGGAGGCGACGACGGTGTCGACGTCGACCGGGCGCAGCGTGCGCAGGTCGATCACCTCGACCGAGACTCGGTCCTGCTCGAGCCGCTCCGCCGCGTCGAGAGCGTCGTGGACGCTCTTCATCGCAGTGACGAGCGTGATGTCGCTGCCCTCGCGCACAACGTTCGCCTTGCCGAGCATCCCGACCGAGCCGTTCACCTCTCCCTCGAGCCCGTACAGGCGCTTGTGCTCGAAGAAGAGCACCGGGTTGTCGTCGCGGACGGCCGCCTTGAGGAGCGCCTTCGCGTCCGCCGGTGTCGAGGGAGCGACGATCTTCAGGCCCGGGACGCCCATGAACCAGGAGGCCGGCATCTGCGAGTGGATCGCGCCGAACCGCCCGCCCGCGCCGACCACCGAGCGGAAGACGAGCGGCACGCTCACCTCCTCCCCGGTCAGGAACCAGTACTTCGTCGCCTGGTTGACGACGGTGTCCATCGCGAGCGTGAGGAAGTCGCCGAACATGATCTCGACGACGGGCCGCAGCCCGTTCACCGCCGAGCCGAACGCGGCGCCGGCGAGCGCGAGCTCCGAGATGGGCGTGTCGAACACGCGCCGAGGGCCGTACTTCTCGTAGAGGCCGGGCGTCGTCGCGAACACACCGCCGGCCTCGGCAACGTCCTCGCCGAAGAGGATCACGCGCTCGTCGAAGGCGAGTTCCTCGTCGAGCGCGTCCCGGATCGCGGTGCGGAAGGGGATCGACGTCATCAGAGGGCGAGAACCAGCGGCCGCTCGAGCAGCTCGCAGAGGCGGGACAGGAAGCGGGCGCCGTCGACGCCGTAGACGACCCGGTGGTCGCAGCTCAGGGTGAGCGTCATGAAGTCGCGGAAGACAACGTGCCGTGCTTCGTCCTCTGCCGGCGCGCGTCGGACGGAGCCGACGGCCAGAATCGCCGTCTGCTCCGGGTCGACGATGGCCGTGAACGAGCGCACCCCGAAGCATCCCGAGGTTGGAGACCGTGAACGTCCCCCCGCGCAGCTCTTCAGGCCGGAGCGAACGGCCGCGCGCGCCGTCGACGAGCCGCCGCGTCTCGGCGGCGATGTCGGCGAGGCTCCTCCGGTCGGCGTCAGCGACGACGGGGACCAGCAGCGCATCGTCGACGGCAACGGCGACTCCGACGTTGACGCGCGAGTAGCACTCGATCCTCCCGTCGACGTACAACGCGTTGAACCGAGGAAACTCGCGCAGAACGAGCGCGGCGGCCTTCACGACGAAGTCGTTGAGCGAGGGCGCGTGCTCGGACTCCGCCCGCGCGCCGCGGCGGAGCGCGACGAGCTCCGACACGTCGGCGTCGGCAGAGACGGCGAAGGTCGGGATCTCCGCCGCCGACCGCGACATGCGACGCGCAATCGTCGCCTGTGTGGGCGTCAGCTCGACAATGGTGACGTCACCGCGGGCGTCGCCTACCGGCCGGGCCGGCACGGTCGTCACCGCACGCTGAACGTCTGCGCTGGTGATCCGTCCGCCGGGGCCGGTCCCGGCGACGTCGTGGAGCGAGAGGCCGAGCTCGACCGCGGTCCGTCGCGCGACCGGTGTCGCATTCGGGCGCGCGCCCGCTGGAGGCGAGCCGTTCGAGGCCACCGCGGCCGGCGGGTGCTCGGCAGCGCCGGCAAGCCTGGCGATTGGCTGCCCGACGCCCGCCGACTCGCCCTCGGAGACCAGGATCGCTTCGAGGGTCCCTTCAGCTTCGGCCTCGTAGACGACGGTCGCCTTGTCCGTCTCGACCTCCAGCAGCGCTTCGCCGCGCCGGAAGCCCTCACCGGGCACCTTCAGCCAACGGATGATCACGACGTCGGCCTCGGAGTCGGACAGCTTCGGCATCGTCAACTCGGCGGACACGACACTCAGTCCTTGAACTCGCCGACGTCGAACCCGGACGGGAACGGGGCGGCGAGACCGCGCTCGCGCATCCGCTCGAGCTCGTCGCCCACCTCGCGCTCGAGCTCGTCGAGGGCCGATGCGCCGGCGCCCTCCTCCTCGAGCTGCGCGCGCAGGACGACGATCGGATCGCGGGTCTTCCAGTCGTCGAGCTCGCCCTCGGGGCGGTAGGCGCCGGGATCGCTGCGCGAGTGCCCGAAGAAGCGATAGGTCAGCGCCTCGACGAACGCGGGACCGTCGCCGGCGCGTGCGTGAGCGATGGCGCGCGCCGCAGCTTCGCGAACGGTCCAGACGCTCATGCCGTCGATCGTCTCGGCGGGCACCTCCATCACCTCGGCGCGCGAGCGGATCTCGCCAGCCGTCACCGAGCGGAACGGCGTGTACTCGCCGTAGCCGTTGTTCTCGCACACGAGGACGAGCGGCAGCTTCTGCACCTGCGCGAAATTGAGGCACTCGAAGACATATCCCTGGTTCATCGCGCCGTCGCCGAAGTAGGCGACCGCAACACCTCCCGTGGTGCGCGAGAGCGCGAGTGCCGCTCCGGTGGCGGCTGCAATGCTGCCGCCGACGATCCCGAACGAGCCGATCAGGCGGTCGGCGGGCGACGTCACGTTCATCGAACCGGCCCGGCCGCCGTTCACCCCCGTCGCGCGGCCGAGCATCTCGTCGAGGAGCGCCTGCGGGTCGACGCCGAGCGCGAGCGCGTGGCCGTGGCCGCGATACGTGGCCGCCACCCGGTCGCGCTCTTCGAGCAGGCTCGCGACGCCGGTGGCCACGGCCTCCTGCCCCGAGTACAGATGCGTCGTGCCGTAGACCTCGCCCTTCAGGAACAGCGACTGCACGAGCTCCTCGAAGCCGCGGATGAGGAGCATCTGACGGTAGATCCCCGTGTACAGCTGGAGATCGTCGAGCACGCGGGCGCCAGCGTCAGTCTGGCTCACGCCGCCCCCACCTCCGACGCAAGCCGCTCGGCGAGGTAGTCCCAGTCGCGCTCGTGCCGGTACGAGTGCCGCGGCGGAGGTCCCGGCGCCGATGTCTCGAGCCAGCGCACGCGACCGCCGTGCATCTCGTAGAACGCGTGCACGCACCCGACGGCGGTCCAGAAGACATCGCCCGGACGAAGCGTGTAACGGTCGCCGTCTGCGACGACATCGACCTCGCCTTCGAGCATGTAGTACGACTCCTCGAAGGGATGGTCGTGCGGGAGCGCAACCGCGCCTGGCTGGTAGTCGACCATGAAGATCGTGTGCAGCTGGGCGTTCAGACGCTGGTCGACGAGCATCTTCACCGCAATGCCGCTGTAGGCGAGCACGGCGGTCGCCATGCTCGACGAGACGGTGGGCGCTCCGGCGGTAGCGCCATGCTTGAGCACGTCGAGATCCATCTGTCCTTGGCCGAGAAGGAACAGGTTGCGGTTGCGCGGGTCGCGGACGTCGAGGGGCTCGGGTGGGCTGTCCGGCGCCGGGCCGAGGAAGAACGTGTCGCTCCCGTCCGGGCGCGGACGCGGCGCCGCCATCTCGATCCACGACGCCGCAGCCTCGGACCGGAACGCATGCGGGACCCCGACCGGCACGACGCCGCAGGCGCCGGACTCGAGCTGCACGCCGCGGCCGTCGAGGTAGAGGACGGGCTCGCCCTCGAGCACGTAGAAGCCGGTCTCGAACGAGTGGACGTGTGTGTCGACGTGCCCGGCTTGGAGGGAGACAAGCGTCAGCGCCATATGCGTCGACCCGAGTGATCCGCCGACAAGGCGACAGTCTCGAGGTTGCTCGAGCGGTCGGGGAGCGCGTCGGCGAGCTGCACGTCCTCCCGCCGGACGAGCCGGTACGACGGCAGGCCGTCCACGAGGTACCGCGTTCCGGTGTCGGAGCTCACGCGCCCGAGCCGTCTCCCACGAGTGCCGAGGCGGCCACTGCGCCGGCGACTCCGTTGCGACCGGTCGCGCCGTCGCCGAGCAGGTCTGCGCCGCGAACGTAGATCCGCCCCGCGACGAGCAGCTCCTCGGCCGGGAAGCGCGTGATCACATCGCACCCGTCGGCCGTGACGACGACCTCCTCCTCGATCCTTGCCGCGGACCGGCCGTCGGTCGCGGCACAGTACGTCTCGAGCGCGAAGACCATCCCCTCCTCGATCTCGACGGGATGATCGAGCGAGTGCACGCGCGAGATCATCGGCGGCTCGTACAGGCCGACGCCGATCCCGTGGCCGAACTGCAGGCCGAAGCACGTCTCCTCGTCGGGAAAGCCGAGCTCCTTGGCCGTGGGCCACACCGCGGCGATCTTGTCGGTCGTCATGCCCGGCCGGACGAGGGCGATGGCGTCGTCCAGCCACTCGCGGCACCGCTTGTACGCGTCGAGCTGCGCCGAGCTGACTCCGCCCACGTTGAACGTGCGGTAGTAGCACGTCCGGTAGCCCATGAACGAGTGGATGATGTCGAAGAACGCCTGGTCACCGGGGCGAAGCAGCCGGTCCGAGAAGATGTGCGGGTGCGGGATGCAGCGGTCGCCCGAGACCGCGTTGATCGCCTCGACGTGCTCCGAGCCCATCTCGAAGAGCAGCTGGTGCGCCCGCCCGACGATCTCGTGCTCGTAGACACCGGGCCGCAGCATCCGGTAGATCTCCTCGTAGACCGCGTCGACGAGCCCGGCCGATTGGTCGAGCAGGGCGATCTCCTCGGAGGTCTTGATCTTGCGCGCCTCGAGCATGACCCGCGAACCGTCGGTGACGTGCACGCCGGCGCGCTGCAGCGCCTCGATCGTGACGAGGTCGGCCATGTCGATGCCGAGCGGCTCGCCTGCCAGCCCGCCCTCGCGAAGCTCATGCGCGATCCGTTCGCCCAGGCGGTCGGGGATCCCCGTCTCGACCGGCATCGCGCCGCGCATCGGAGCGACACCCGCACGGAAATTCTCGGGCGGGAGCCACGGGGCGAAGAGCTGGTGATGGCGGGCTGCGGACCCGAAGTCCCAGAGGATCGGGTCGCCGCCGCGCGGGAGGAGCGCGAATCGCGCGTTCTTGTCGCGCGCCCACTCGCCGATGTGCGTGCTCGTGACGTAGCGGATGTTGTTCGGGTCGAAGAGGAGCAACGCTCCGAGATCGGATGCGTCGAGCGCCTCCTTCGCCCGCCGCAGGCGATCGCCGCGGAGCTTCGGGAAGTCGATCCGCTGTTCCCAGTCCACCGCCCTCGTGGCGTCGGGCGAGCCGCTGGCTCTGCTTCGAGTCGTCATGGCAGTACCTCCTCACCGGACCTGCTCCGAAGATGGCGGAAGAGCGCCATGAAGTCGTCGTCTCCGTAGCCTGCCTCGATCGTGGAGCGGAGGAGCACCTTGATCTCCCCCGCCAAGGGCAGCTGGACGCCGCCGGCCTCAGCCGCGTCGAGCACGAGGTCGATGTCTTTCTCCATCAGGTTCGTGGTGAACGTAGCCGAGTAGTCGTCGCGCAGCAGCGGCTCGGTCTTGTACTTGACGAACGGCGCGCCGACGGCCGAGTCGCCCATCGTCTCGAGCAGTGCAGCCCGGGAGACACCCGACGCCTCCCCGAGAACGAGCGCCTCTGACATCAGCTCCGCGAGCCCGGCGATGACAAGGTTGATCGCGAGCTTCACGACGCGAGCCTCCTCCGCGTCGCCGACGACGTGGATGGTCGCCCCGATCGCGCGCAACACCGGCTCGGCGCGGTCGAGGGCGGCTCGCTCTCCTGAGACGATGAAGGTGAGGTTGCCGGCGAGCACGACGCTGGGGTTGCCGCTCACAGGAGCCCGCAGGTAGAGGATCGACGCACGGTCGGCGAGCGCCGCGACCCGGGCCGACACGTCCGGCGAGACCGTGCTCAGGTCGACGAGGACCGTCCCAGGCCTCGCTGCGCTCGTCACCGAAGCCGCGACGGATTCGAGCGCATCGTCGTTCGGGACGGACGTGAGGACGATGTCGACGGCGGCGGCGAGATCAGCGAGCATCTCCGCGACTGCCGCGCCGCGTGCAGCCAGGGGCTCCATCTTCTCGCGGCTTCGGTTGTACACGACGAGGTCGTAGCCGGCGTCGAGGAGGCGCTGTGCGATCGCGCTGCCCATGTTGCCGAGCCCGATCAACCCAACGGCCGGACGCGCGTCCTGACTTGCGGTCACTGTGCAGTATGCATAAACGACCCGCTGGGTCAGAGTCAAGTTCGGAGGCGAAATGTACAGCGGGACGGCACGCACCGAACAAGGCCCCGGGTGTGCGGCTGGCCTCGCTCGTAGCGTGACCGGCGGATCCACGTCCCGGCTCGGCCAGGCAAGGGCAATCAGGTATTGCTTCATTTAGTAAAGCGCACTGCCTGTGGCCTTTCGAGGAAGGAGAGTGCTGTGAGCGTGACCGACGAGCTTCTACAGAACGCCGAACGGTACGCCGAGACGTTCGACAAGAGCGATCTCCCGTTGCCGCCGGCAAAGCGGGTCGCTGTTCTGGCGTGTATGGACGCTCGCCTGAACCCCTACGGGCTCCTAGGTCTCAGCGAAGGCGACGCCCACGTGATTCGAAACGCCGGCGGCGTCGTCACCGACGACGAGATCCGCTCTCTGTCGATCTCGCAACGCCTGCTCGGAACAGAGGAGATCATCCTCATCCACCACACCGACTGCGGGATGCTCACCTTCACGGACGACGAGTTCCGCAATCAGGTCCAGCAGGACACCGGGATCAAGCCCGAATGGGCCGCGGAGGCGTTCGCCGATCTCACGGAAGATGTCCGACAGTCGATCGCACGCATCAAGAACAGCCCATTCATCCCCAGGAAGGAGCAGGTCCGGGGGTTCATCTACGACGTCGAGACCGGGCGGCTGAGCGAGGTGCCCGAAAGCTAGACGCCGCTAGACCCCGATCACCTGAGCTGCTTGGGTGTGATGTAGGCGGCGAGCAGGGCGTCGGCCTCGGACAGTTGGCTCCACGGTCGCGCAAACGTGAGCGTGGCGAGCGCGGCGGTCGGGAAGCTCGCCTCGAGTCGCTCGAGCTCGGCACCGGTCGAGGCAAGGACAATCGCGAGCTGGTGGAGGCCGGGGTTGTGTCCGATCAGCATGACCGAGACGGTCGGCTCGGGGACGCTGCGAATCCGCTCGAGCAGCGTCGTCCGAGGAGGCGGCGTAGAGCTCCTCCTCGAAGACAACCGTCGGTGAGGCGCCGAGCGCGGGCCGGAGCAGCTCGTACGTCTCACGTGTCCGTTCCGCGGTGGAGCAGAGGACGAGCTGAGGCTCGACTCCCAGCCGGGCAAGGTGCTTGCCGATCCGCCTCGCGTCCCGGCGGCCTCTCGGCGCGAGTGGCCGGTCGTGGTCGGCCAGATGTGGATCGGCCCAGCTCGATTTCGCGTGCCGGAGGAGGTAGAGGGTGTGCATCTACAAAGCCTGCACGCAGAAACGGCGATGACGTGAGGCACGCATCCTCACCATGCTCGCGGACAGGTCGGCGTTGTCACGACGCCCGGGGTTGGCGGTGGCGTTCATGAGCCATATCCTCGGCGAGCCATGAGTGCCGCGACCGCCGCAACCCTGCCGACCGACCCCAAGGCGCTGATCCGCAGCCGCCAGTATCGCGTGCTGCTCCTGCTCGCGGCCCTCGTCGGGCTTCTCGTCTCGAGCGCCTGTTGGCTGTTCCTCGAGGCCGTGCACGAGATCGAGATCGAGGTCTACGAGAAGCTGCCGCACCACCTCGGCTACGAGCACGTCCCTCTCTGGTGGCCGCTGCCATGGCTGGCACTGGCGGGCTTGCTGACCGCGTTCGCGATCGTGCGGCTACCGGGGCACGGTGGGCACGTGCCGGCAGACGGGCTCAAGGCCGGCGGCGCGCCGATCGGGCCGATCGATCTGCCCGGTGTCCTGCTGGCCGCGTTGGCGACACTCGGCCTCGGGCTTGTGCTCGGGCCGGAGGGACCGTTGATCGCGCTCGGCACGGGACTCGGCATCCTCGCGATGTCACTCATCCGGCGGGACGCGTCGCAGCAGGCGGTGAGCCTGATGGCCGCAGCCGGGAGCTTCGCGGCGCTCGCGTCGGTCTTCGGCTCTCCCGTGATCGGCGCCGTGGTCATCATCGAAGCGGCCGGTCTCGGCGGAGCCATGCTCTCGATCGTGCTCCTGCCCGGCCTGATGGCCGCCGGGATCGGCTCGCTCGTGTTCATCGGTCTGGGATCGTTCTCCGGGTTCAGCACGGCCGCCTGGTCGCTGAGCCCTTTCCCGCTGCCGGACTACGGCGGCCCAGGCTGGGGCGACTTCAGCTGGACCGTCGTCCTGGCAGTCGCCGTGGCGGTCGTCACGTTCGGGATCATGGAGCTCGCGCGCCTCGTGCTCCGTGTCGTGCGACGGCGGGTGTTCGTGCTGACGATCGTCGCGGGGCTTGCAGTCGGCGGCCTCGCGATCGCCTTCGCGGAGGCAACGGTCTACGAGCCGAACGCGGTGCTCTTCTCGGGCGAGACCGCATTCTCTTCGCTCTTTGCCTCGGCCCCGACGGTCTCCCTGTGGGCGCTAGGGCTCCTCATCGTCTTCAAGGGGCTCGCCTGGAGCATCTCTCTCAGCAGCTTCCGTGGCGGACCGACGTTCCCGGCGATCTTCCTCGGCGTGGTTGCGGGGTTACTCGCGGGGCACCTGCCCGGCTACTCGGAGACGCCCGCAGTCGCGGCGCTCGTCGGCGCCGCCTGCGTCTCCGTCCTGCGTCTGCCGCTCGCCTCGGTGTTGATCGCGACCCTTCTCTCGGCCAAGGCCGGGCTCGAGGTCGCGCCGCTTGTCGTCATCGCCGTCGTCGATCGCCTACCTCACGAGCGAAGCGCTGACCGCGTACGTCGACGCACGCATCGACATGACGCCCGATCCGGCAGAGCCTTCCGGTTCTGCGTCGACGTAACGCTCCCCGGTGTCGCACGGGCACTCCCGGAGGGCTTCTTCACGCTCGCAGCCCAGCTATGCACCGCGCCGAAGGCCTTCCGACAATTCGTGCGGTCGCTCTCGGGGATCTGCCACAGGCCCAAGGCGAGGACGCTCGATGAATCGGGCGTTCGCCTCTCGGTACCAGTCGCTCCAGGCCGGGCCGCGTCGTAATAGCGTCATCGGATGCTTGTCTTCCGCGGAGCCGAGGTCTACCCAGGCGACGGCCCGTCCTTCCGGGCTGACGTCGGGGTCGCAGACGGGAGGATCGCGGCAATCGGCGCGCTCGAGGGCGAGGTACTCGATGCGGGCGGCGCGCTGCTCTGCCCGGGATTCATCGACCTGCATGCCCATTCGGCGTTGGCGTCGTTCGACGATCCGCTGTTGACACCCAAGCTGCTGCAGGGGTTCACGACGGAGGTGATCTGCCCGGATGGGCTCGCGCCGGCGCCCGTCTCGGACTGGCGTGCACGGCAGGCGTACCTGCGCGCGCTCGAAGGCCTAGGCCCACCCGAGTGGGGGTGGTCGACGTTCGCCGAATATCTCGACGCGCTCGAAGCGACCCGACCCGCGACCACCCTTGTGGCATCAGTCGGCCATGGCGCTGTCCGCGATTTCGTCTCTGGTTCCGAACGTGTTCCGCCTCGTCTGCAGGAGATGCGGCACGAGGTGCGGCTTGCGTTCGAAGCGGGTGCCCGAATGCTCTCGTTCGGCCTCGTCTATTTCCCGGGCGCTTTCGCCGACACCGACGAGCTGGTCGCGGTGGCCGAAGTGGCCGCCGAGTATGGAGCGCCGCTCGTGCCGCATGTCCGCAACGAGGGCGCAGACGTGCTCGCTGCCGTGACGGAGATGATCCAGGTATCAGAGCGCTCTGGGGCGCGACTTCACCTCTCGCACCTGAAATCGCTCGATCCCACGCTTCTCGAGCGGCTGCTCGAGCTCGTCGACGACGCAGCCGTAACTTTCGACCAGTACCCGTACGGTGCGGGCTCGACGCTACTCGCCGGCCTGCTGCCGGCATGGGCGCAGGAAGGCGGCGCCGCAGCGACGCTCGCCGCCTTACACGACCGCACGGTGCGAAAGCGCATCGCAGACGATGTCAACGCCGGTCTTCCCGGCTGGGAAAACCAGCTCGGCACGCTCGGCCCAGAACGCATAGTCGTCGACGCAATCACGATCGCCGAGCGGGGCGGCGATCCGGTCGAGACCGTGCTCGACCTGCTTCTCGACAGCGACCTTTCCGCACAAATCGTTACTCACTACGCGAGCGACGAGGCCGTCCGCCTCGTCGCCTCGTCGCCACGGCAGCTGGTCGGCTCGGACGGCATCTTCGGATCGCACCCCCATCCGCGCCTCTATGGGACGGCTCCCCGCTTCTTCGGCCGCTTTGTCCTTCGGGAGGGGCTACTGCCTGTCGAGGAAGGCGTCGCACGGCTGACGGCGCGCGCCGCCGATCTGATCGGCCTCTCCGACCGTGGTCGGATCGAACCCGGCAAGCGAGCAGACCTCGTGCTGTTGGACCCAGAGCTCTACGTCGACTCCGCGACCTACGAGGAGCCGAAGCGAAGCCCGGACGGTGTGCTGGGCGTTTGGGTCGCGGGCGAGCGCGTCGTCGAGGATGGCCGAGCCACAGGGAAACGACCCGGTGGCGTAGCACGCTGAGCATCGCGCCTGCGGAGCGAACCTGACCTACCGTGCCTCCAATAGGGCCGCGGCCCCGTCGCACCCGGCTCGGAGCGCCCGCGCCAGGTCCGCCCCACCCGCCAGGGCAACGAGGAACCCGCCGGCGAACGCATCGCCCGCGCCGAGCGTGTCGTCGCGCTCGATCGGTCGTACTGCCGCGCGTACGACGTCTTCGCCCATCGCAGCCAGCGCGCCCACCTTGCCGAGCTTCACGCAGACGACGTCGTAGCTCCGCGCGAGTGCGAGCGCAGCGTCTTCGGCATCGAACCCGGTCAGGGCGCGCGCCTCCTCGGCATTCGCCAGCAGTACGCCGACTGTCGCCGTCGCCTCCAGGAAGCGATCCACGCCGAAGGCCGTGACGAGGCGAGCCGAGCCGACATCCACGGCGAGCCAGTCCGTCCGCGCGCGCTCAACCGCGGCTCGCGCGGCGGCTTCCGGACCTCGCTGCAGGAGCGCGTAGCCGGAGACCAGGACGGCCTGCGCGTCGATGGTTGCAGGTAGATCGTCCGGCGCGAACCGGGCGCTCGCTCCGGGGTCGGCAACGATCGACGTATCGCCCACGACAACGACGCAACCAGTAGGTACGTCGGCGTCGAACGCCAGTAACGGCTCGACACCGCCGGCGGCAAGCGATTCCGCCACCAGCCTGCCGGCGGCGTCTGCGCCGACCCTGCCGATAACTGCGGCGCGCGCCCCGAGACGTGCAGCCGCATGCGCCGCGTTCGCGGCGGACCCGCCCGCACGAAGCTCGATGCGGCCGTGCACGCGGACGCCGGGAACGGGTGCCGGAAGTGTCCCGTCGAGCATCACGTCTCCGACGGCGATCAGGTCGTACGGCATTCGGCCCAGTTAATCTGATGGCGTGATCGCGCAAGCACCGTTCGGGAGCACCGGCCACGAGAGCACTCGCACGATTTTCGGTGCTGCAGCGCTCGGCTCGCTCAGCCAGGCCGAGGCCGACCCCACGCTCGAACTGCTCCTCGAGCAGGGCGTCAATCACATCGACACGGCTGCGTCCTACGGCGACTCGGAGTTGCGGCTCGCGCCATGGCTGAGCCAACACCGCGACCGGTTCTTCCTCGCGACGAAAACCGGGCAGCGAGACCGCGACGGGGCGCGCGAGGAGATTCGCCGCTCGCTCGACCGTCTCGGCGTCGATCGCATCGACCTGCTCCAGCTGCACAACCTCGTCGACGTGATCGAGTGGGAGACTGCGCTGCGCGAAGGTGGAGCGCTCGAAGCGGCCGTCGAGGCACGCGACGAAGGTCTTGTCCGCTTCATCGGGGTCACCGGCCATGGCCTGACTGTGGCGAGGATGCACCGTCGTAGCCTCGAGCGATTCCCGTTCGATTCGGTCCTTCTCCCCTACAGCTACGTCCAGATGCGCGACGAGCTTTACGCGGCCGACTTCGAAGCACTCGCCGGCGTGTGCGCCGATCGGGGCGTCGCCATGCAAACGATCAAGGCGATCACGCTGGCGCCGTGGGACGGACGAGAGCAGACCGCCGCGACGTGGTACGAACCGCTCCGCGAGCAGAGCGATATCGACCTGGCCGTGCACTGGGTGCTCGGCCGGCCGGGCGTCTTCCTGAACACCGTCGGCGACGTCGCGCTGCTGCCGAAGGTGCTCGAGGCTGCGGGCCGCTTCGCATCCCGGCCGACGGACGAGACGATGGACGAACTGGCAGCGAGCCGGAACCTCGTGCCGCTCTTTTCCTAGCCGGGCCTGGGCCTCATCGACACGCCGAAACGGAAGGACGGCTCTCCGAGTTCGACAGCTAACGTCGTCGAGATCGTGCAGGAGCAGCCCGGCGATCCGTTCACGGCTGACGAGCGGGAGCGAGCACGGCGCTATCACCACCCGCTCTATCTGACGATCCTCGCGCGACTGCTACTCGTGGTCGCGGTCTACGGGATCCTCGCCGGCCACAGCATCAAAGCATTCGGTTGGGCCGGCGATGCTGCCGTCTGGGCCGCAGCCGTCACCGCCGTCGCAGCACTCATAACGCTCCCACTTGATCTCTGGCGCAGCCTTCTGCGCGAGCGCCGCTGGGGCCTTTCGACCCAGAGTCTTGGAGGCTGGTCCGGCGACCGGGCGAAGTCAGTCCTGATCAGCATCGTCCTTGCGTCGTGCGCGTGGACGGGACTCGTCGGAGTCGCCCGTGCGGCGCCGGACTGGTGGCCGGTCCTCGCAGCCGCCGCAGCCGCCCTTGCGATCCTCATCCTGACGTTGCTGGCGCCCCTCGTGCTCGAGCCGCTCTTCAACCACTTCCAGCCGCTCGCCGACGAACAGCTCGCGCAGCAGCTCCGCCTGCTCGCGAACCAAGCAGGCGTCCCCATCCGGAAAGTCCTCGTTGCCGACGCCAGCCGCCGAACCGTCAAAGCCAATGCCTACGTCTCCGGACTCGGGCCGACACGTCGCGTCGTCGTCTGGGACACCCTGCTGCGAACGGCAGGCGAACGCGAAGTGAAGCTCGTCGTCGCGCACGAGCTCGGTCACCGCCGCGAGCGCCACATCGTCAAAGGCACAGCGCTCACGATCGCAGCAGCAGTTGTCGCCATCCTGCTGATCCGACTCGCGCTCGGCACACCAGAACCCGGCGACTACCCGATCGCCGCCCTCATCCTTATCGGTCTCGAGCTCGTTGCGCTGCCGTTCGCTGCCGCGCTCTCCCGCCGTTGGGAGCGCACCGCCGACCGCTACTCCCTGCGGCTCACCGGCGACCGCGACGCCTTCATCCAAACCCACCTCACGCTCGCCCGCACCAACCTCGCCGACCTCGACCCGCCGCGGCTCGCCTACCTCACCCTGTTCACCCACCCCACGCCGCCCGAACGCCTCGCCCTCGCCGACAGCTCAGCGTCCCCCGAGCTCCGCAAGGCTCAATGACGTGAGCAAATGGCCCGAACATCTCGCGGTAACGGCGACACGTGTTGCCCGTCCGACCGACCGTCTAGACGAGGTCCGCAGCTTCTACGGCGAGGCGCTCGGTCTCCCGGAGATCGCGTCGTTCGCGAACCATGCCGGCTATTCGGTCGATCGTCTGCACGAGCGACTGGTGGCGCACGGCCATCCGACCGTCCAGCCGGAGAACCCCTACTGGGAGACGGTCGTCTCGAGCTTCACCCTTGGAGACCCTGACGGCTGGCGGGTCGTATCGTCAAGCCACACGGAGAATCTCCGGGCTAGCTCACAACCTCGGAGGGCTGATTACCCTTCGCAGTTGAACACGCGACACGGAGGCAATCGAGAGCAAGGAGGGTTCGATGTCCACCATGGAGACCGCTTCGGAGGACAAGGCGAAGAGGGCGGCACAGCCCGGTCGGGTCGAGCACCTGACCACGGCTGAGAGGGTGGCGCGGGGGAAGACGGCGCGAGGTCAGCTGCCGCGTTCCGCGCATTCGACGTGGGAACCGCCGTCCAAGCGACCGAGCCCCGTGGCGCTCCTCGAAGAGCAGGCGCAAACACGGGTGTCGGAGCTCGTGCCGATCCGGTATGGGCGGATGTTGGTGTCGCCGTTCACGTTCTACCGTGGCGCCGCCTACCTGATGGCCTCGGATCTTTCGGGCCTGCCGAGGACCGGTCTGCAGGTTCAGCTGTGCGGTGATGCGCATCTGTCGAACTTCGGCGCGTTCGCCGCCCCCGATCGGAGAATCGTGTTCAGCATCAACGATTTCGACGAGACGCATCCTGGCCCGTTCGAGTGGGACGTGAAGCGGCTGGCAGCCAGTTTCGCCGTCGCCGGCCGCGACCGCGGCTTCGACGAGAAGCAGCGCGAGGCGGTCAACCGGTCGGTCGGGCGCGCGTACCGGGAGGCGATGGCCGTCTACGCAGGTATGGGGAACCTCGAGTTGTGGTACACGCGCGTCGACGTCGAGGACCTGTTCGCCGAACTTCTGCACTCAGTGAGCGCAAAGGAACGGAAGCGGGCGGAGCAGAACCTCGCCAAGACGCGGTCGAAGGACAGCCTGAAGGCGTTCGCGAAGCTGACGGAGATCGTGGACGGCGAGCCGCGGATCGTGGCCGACCCTCCGGTCGTGACGCCGATCGAGGACATCTTGGGCGGCGAGCGGTTGCACGAACTGAAGGACTTCCTGCGCACCACGATCCGGTCGTACCGGAGGACGCTGGCGGGCGACCGGCGGCGCCTGCTGGAGCGCTACCGCTACGCGCATGCGGCACGCAAGGTCGTCGGTGTCGGCAGCGTCGGCACGCGCGCCTACATCATGCTGCTGCTGGGCCGTGACGGCGCCGACCCGCTGTTCCTACAGTTCAAAGAGGCGGAGGCCTCGGTGCTCGAGCCGTTCCTGGGCAAGGGCGAGTTCACGAACCACGGCCAGCGGGTGGTCGAGGGCCAGCGCCTCACTCAAGCTTCCAGCGACATCATGCTCGGCTGGATCCGCCTCGACGGCCTCGACGGCGTCAAGCGCGACTTCTACGTCCGCCAACTCTGGGATGACAAGGGCTCCGCGCTCATCGACCAGATGAACCCGCGGATGCTGGGCGTCTACGCTCGCGTTTGCGGGTCCGAGCTTGCACGCGCGCACGCCCGCTCCGGCGATCCGATCGCGATCGCCAGCTACCTCGGCAGCAGCGACTCCTTCGATCGGGCTCTAGCCCAGTTCGCCGAGGCGTACGCGGATCAGAACGACCGCGACTACCAGACGCTCACGAAGGCAGTCCGCGACGGGGTGATCACAGCCGAAACGGGTGTCTAGCAGCAGTTACGCCGTCTACTTTCGACGACGTCACACCAGCTCTTCCGAGGCTGGATGACCTTCGTACGAGATGCCCGAGGCCCCGCCGGTGTCGCACTCGCGAAGGATTTCTGCACGCCGGCAGCGCGGCTACGCAGCGCTCTCGTCGTCAGCTCCGAGCCGGCTGTGCGTCATGCGCGCGACGATAGGCGTCGATGCCCAGCAGCTTCCGCAGATCCAGTCGTCGCGGGCTAGCCGACGTCGTGTGTCATCTGGTCGATGCAGACCGTGATCGCCAGGATCAGCGCGTCGTCTTGTTCAGAGTCGATCTCGATCCCGTAGGTGTCCCGTACTCTGAACCAGCGCTTCGACACCTCAGCGACATCGTCACCGCCTCGTTCGATCTTGTACTCGTGGTCGACGATGTTGCCCTTCGCCTCCATGTCCTCGCCGCCCTCGACGTCGATCGAGAAGCGTTCGCGCAACGGGCTTATCAGCGCCTTCTTCACAGTCGCCGCGGTCTTGCCGTCGCTCTCGATCTCCATCTTGTCGCGCACACTCAGCTTCTTCTCCTGGATCGTGAACACCTCGTCTCCGCCGGGCGTCTCGAGGACGAGGGTGTCGCGGATCCGCAGAGCCTTGCCGTTCACTTTGAAGGCGCGCTCACCGCCGTCGGTCTCAATCCAGTAGTCGTCGCCGATCGCGAACATCTTCTCGCGCATCTGGTACTTCGTCCCTCCGCTATCACCGCGGCGTCCTCTCAACAGCGGCATCTCAAGTCTCCTTCCCACAGGGAATGTCCCCCACGACTCTACGCCTCAGCAAATTCTCCGTCCTATGCTTCAGGCTTCTTGGCGACTGAACGCCGGAGGCAGGGCCGGCAGAAGTCTTGCGGTGGTGGCGTGGGTGGACTACAACCGGTCGCGATGGAGCGGTCGCTGCGCATGATCGACGAGGCTCTGGGCTCGATCGGCATCCAGGTGCAACCTCCGTGCGACGCACGCGGGAACCAGGTCCCGGCGTGACGACCCCAAGCAGCGGCCGCAACAGGTTGGAGCTCCTGGCGACGCTGCTGCTCGCCGTCGCGACCGTCGCGACGGCATGGAGCGGCTATCAATCGACCAGATGGAACGGAGAGCAAGCGAAGGCGGCGGCTCGCGCGAACGCGCTGCGGATCGACTCCGCGAAGGCGGCGGGCCTCGCGAACACCCAGACCGAGGTCGACGTCGCCACGTTCACGCAATGGGTCAACGCCTACGCCCAGAAACAGACTGAGCTCACTGCGTTCTACTTCAAGCGCTTCCGCGAGGAGTTCCGGCCCGCAGTCAACGCCTGGGTAGCGACCAGACCCCTCAAGAACCCGAACGCGCCCCTGACGCCGTTCGCCATGCCGCAGTACAAACTCGCTGCCCGCGCCGAGTCCGACCGGCTCGACGCAGAAGCGGAGCTCTACGCAGCACAAGCGCGCCGCAACATCCAGCGTGCGTCGAACTACGTGCTCGGTGTCGTCCTCTTCGCGTCGGCGCTGTTCTTCGCAGGCATGAGCACCAAGCTGAGCTCGCCGAAGCCGCGAGTGGCGATGCTTTCCATCGGGTGCGCCGTCTTCGTCCTGACCGCCCTCTGGATCGCAACCTCACCGGTCAGCGTCACCGTCTGAGCGCGCGCTCCGGACGACGGGGTAACCCCCGCTACGATCGGTCGCCACGTGGCGACTGCTCCGACCGCCATCTCCGAGGCTCCGCCCGTGCGCGTGCGGCGCTTCGGCCGCGCGCACGGCCTCGCGCGCTTCGTGTTGCGCCGCTTCGCCGCGCTCGTTCTGCTGATGATCGGCATTACCGCCGTCGTGTTCTTCCTGACGCAGCTCGTGCCGTCGAACGCCGTCGCGACGAACCTCGGCGAGCAGGCCGCAGGCGACCCCGCCGCCGTCGCGGCGTTCCGCCACCACTATGGCCTCGACAAGCCGCTCCCGCAGAGGTACCTGCTCTACCTCGACCATCTGCTGCACGGCGACCTCGGCCAGTCGTCACTCACGCACGACGCCGTCACGCACGACCTCGGCCAGTTCATCCCGGCGACCGCCGAGCTCGCGCTCTACTCGGTGCTCTTCGCGGCGTTCGTCGGCGTCACGCTCGGCGTCGTCTCGGCTTTACGCCGAAACCGGCCGACCGACCACGCCCTGCGCGTAACGTCGCTGGCCGGCATCTCGATGCCGACGTTCTGGATCGCCCTGGTCGCGCTCTACGTCGGCTTCTACCGGCTGAACTGGTTCCCCGGCGCCGGGCGGCTCGACCCGGGAACGCTCCCACCGCCGAACGTGACCGGCTTCTACACGATCGACGCGCTGATCGACGGCAACTTCGGTCTGTTCACGGAGTCGCTGCACCACATCATCTTGCCGGCGCTCGTTCTCGCTGCGTTCAGCGTCAGTCTGCTGACGCGCTTCACGCGCTCCGCCGTGCTCGAGGTGGTCGGGAACGACTACGTCCGCTCGGCCCGCGCGAAGGGCATCCCCGAACACGTCGTCGTCCGACGCTACATCCTGCGCGGCGCGCTGCCTTCGATCGTGACCGTGCTCGGGCTCGTGTTCGCGAACGTGCTCACCGGCGCGGTCCTCGTCGAGAAGATCTTCAGCTGGCCCGGCGTCGGCCAGTACGCCTACGAGGCGGCCGTCAACCTCGACGTTCCGGCGATCGCCGGCGTCAGCATCTTCGTCGCGATCGTCTACGTCACGCGTCAACTTCATCGTGGACGTGCTGTACGGCATCATCGACCCGCGGATCAGGATCACATGACCGCCACCGCCGTCGAGGCGCGGACCGCGCGCAGGCGCATGAAAATCCCGGTCGCCTGGCGGCAGCCGCTCGCGATCGTCGGCGTCGTGATCGCGGTCGCGTGGATCCTGATCGCGATCTTCGCGCCGCTGATCGCGCCGTACGGGTCGCTCGAGCAGAGCTTCGCGCCTGCGCAGTCCCCCTCCTGGTCGCATCTCTTCGGGACCGACGAGCTCGGTCGCGACGTCCTCAGCCGCGTCATCTACGGCTCCCGCGCGTCGCTCCCGATCGCACTCGTGCTCGTCGCGCTCGCGCTGACGATCGGCAGCCTCGTCGGCGCGGTCGCCGGCTACTTCCGCGGACTGACCGACGGCACGCTGATGCGATTCACCGACCTCGTCTTCGCGTTCCCGCCGATCATCCTCGCGATGGTCGTCGCCGCCGTGCTCGGTCGCGGCCTCTTCAACGCGGCGCTTGCCATCGTTGTCGTCGCCTGGCCGTCATACGCGCGCGTCTCGCGCGGGCTCGTCCTCTCCGTCGGCGAGTCGGAGTACGTGCAGTCCGCGCGGCTGCTCGGGTCGTCGAGCCGCAGGACACTCTTCCGCGATGTGCTCCCGAACGTCGCGGGACCGATCTTCGTGCTGGCGACGCTCGACCTGGCGACCGCAATCCTGCTCCTCGCGGGCCTCTCGTTCCTCGGCCTCGGCGCCCAGCCGCCGCTGGCGGAATGGGGCTCGATGGTCGCCGACGGAACGCAGTACTTCCAGTGGTGGTGGATCGGCACGTTCCCGGGACTCGCGATCTTCTCGGTCGTGCTCGCCTTCAACTTCCTCGGCGACAGCCTGCGCGACGTGTTCGACCCGCAAACCGCCCGCCGCGTGGAGGAGTCGTGAGCGTCCTCGCGGTCGAGGACCTGCACGTACGCCTGCGGACGCCGGCGGGCGACGTGACGGTCGTCGACGGCGTCGACTACGAGGTGCAGCCCGGCGAGGTATTCGGCGTGGCAGGCGAGAGCGGCAGCGGCAAGACGATCTCCATGCTCGCGCTGCTCGGCCTCCTCCCGGAGGGCGCCATGGTCGGCGGGACGGCGCGCTTCGGCGAAGACGACCTGCTCGCGATGCCGCGCCGTCGCCTGCGCAGGATCTCGGGCCGCGAGCTCGCGATGGTCTTCCAGGACCCTTTCACGTCGCTCCACCCGATGCTCTCGGTGGGGCGGCAACTGACCGACCACGTGCGCCTGCACCTCGGCCTCGGGCAGCACCGCCGCCGAGGCGCGGGCGGTCGAGCTTCTCGAAGAGGTGCGACTGCCCGACCCTCGCGCCGCCCTCGGCCGCTACCCGCACCAGTTCTCCGGCGGGATGCGTCAGCGCATTGCCATCGCAATCGCGCTCGCCTGCCGGCCCAGACTGCTGATCGCCGACGAGCCGACGACCGCGCTCGACGTGACCGTGCAGGCGGGGATCCTGCGGCTCCTCGACCGCCTGCGGCGCGAGCACGACCTGGCAGTGATCCTGATCACCCACGACCTCGGCGTCCTCTCGGGCATCGCCGACCGCGTCGGGATCTTCTACGCCGGCCGCGTCGTCGAGCTGGGCCGGCGCAAGGACGTGCTGCAGCACCCGCGCCATCCATACACCCGGGCGCTCCTTGACGCGCTGCCGCACCCGGAGCTGACGAAGGAACAGGACCTCGTCGCAATCCCCGGCACGCCGCCGACCCCGGGCCGAATCCCGAGCGGCTGCGCCTTCCATCCGAGGTGCCGCTACGTGCAGGACGTGTGCGTCGCGCAGGTGCCGCCCCTCGACCCCGTCGACGCGCGCCTCCTCGCCTGCCACGTCGACCCGTTCGCGGGATGAGCGCGCTCGAGCTGACCGACGTCGTCGTCGACTACCACGGCCGCGACGGCACGGTGCGCGCCGTCGCCGGCGCGAGCCTGAGCGTCGACCGCGGCCGGATCGTCGGCCTCGTCGGTGAGTCGGGCTGCGGCAAGTCGAGTCTCGCCCGCGCTGCGGTCGGCCTCGTGCCGGCCGCGGGCGGGAGCGTCGTCTTCGAGGGCCGCCCAGTGACCGCGATGACGCGCCGTGCCCGCCCGGCCGACCTCGTTCGGCTCCAGCTCGTCTTCCAGAACCCCTACTCCTCGCTCAACCCGCGCCGGACGGTCGGGAGCCAGGTCGCCGACGGCGCCCGCGACGGGCGCACGCGTGTCGGCGACCTGCTCGAGCTCGTGGGCCTCTCCGCAAACGCTGCATCCCGCTACCCGCACGAGTTCTCGGGCGGCCAGCGTCAGCGGATCGCGATCGCCCGCGCGCTGGCCGCCGACCCGTCGGTGATCGTGCTCGACGAGCCGCTCGCGTCGCTCGACGCCTCGGCTCAGGCTCAGCTCGCGAACCTGCTGACCCGGCTCTCGCGCGAGCTCGAGCTGGGGCTCTTGCTGATCTCGCACGACCTCGCGATCGTCCGCCACGTCGCCGACGAGGTGTGCGTCATGTACCTCGGCCGGATGGTCGAGACCGGCCCGACTCTCCCGCTGTGGCGCGGCCCGGCGCATCCGTACAGCGAGGCGCTGATCGCGGCCGTCCCGCATGCAGACGGCGAGGGCACGCTGCCCGACGCGCTCCCCGGAGAGGTTCCCGACCCGTCGCGGCCCCCGTCGGGCTGCCGCTTCCACCCCCGCTGCCCGTACGCCTTCGACCGCTGCAGCAGCGAGGAGCCGCCGCTCCTCGGGCTCGCGGACGGCCGAGAGGCCGCCTGCTGGCTCCAGCAGGCGGGGCAGCCGGCGGAGCCCCCTGCGGCCCGCGCGGCCAACTTCGCCCTGGTGCGCGCGTCGAATAGTCTCGGAAGACCCTAGGAGGAGAAAGAATGACCCATTCCCCTGCCAGACACTGGCAATGGCTCGTGCCGCTCGCCGCGCTCGTTGCGCTGGCGTGCGCCGCGGCCGCGTTCGCGGCCAACTCGCGTCACGACGCGAGCTCGACGCTCGTGATCGACAACTCGTTCACGCTGAAAACCTCTGATCCCGGCCGGGCGTTCGACCCGACCGGGTCGATCATCGACCGTGCGCTCTTCGACACGCTCTTCACGTACAACAAGGGCGACCTGGCGCATCCCGTCCCGCTGCTCGTCTCGTCCTACAAGGCGACGAACGGCGCGAAGACGTTCACCTTCCAGTTGAAGCAGAACGTCCATTTCGCGAACGGCGACCCGCTGACCGCGAAGGACGTCGCCTTCTCGCTGAACCGCCTGATCAACCTGAAGGGGAACCCCGCGTTCCTCCTCACGGGCACGCGGATCAAGGCGCCCGGGAAGTACACGGTCGTGATGAGCTCGAAGACGCCGGACGGGCAGCTGCCGGCGATCCTCGCGAACCCGTCGACCGGGATCCTGAACTCGAAGCTCGTGAAGGCTCACGGCGGTACCGACGGCTCGAACGCCTCGACCGGCGACAAGGCCGAGCAGTGGCTGAACTCGTCGGCGTCGGCCGGCGCGGGCAGCGGCCCGTACACGCTGCAGCAGTACAGCACCACGTCGCAGGTGACGCTCGCCCCGAGCAAGAACTACTGGGGCAGCTCGAAGCCGGCGTGGAAGAGTGTCGTCGTCCGCAACATGATCGCGGCGACGCAGCTGATCAACGTGCAGCGCGGCTCGCACGAGGTCGCGATCGACCTCGCCTCCGACCAGGCGCAGTCGCTGAAGGGCAAGTCGAACCTGAGCGTCTCGCTGCAGCCGTCGACCTGGGTCTTCTGGCTGTTCGCGAACAACAACGCGCAGGTCTCGGCGGTCACGTCGAACAAGAGCTGGCAGAACGCGATCCGGTACGGCCTCGACTACAAGTCGATCCTGTCGGTCGCAGGGCCGGGCGCTTACCAGACGCCCGGGATCATCCCGTCGATGTTCCTCGGCGCGCTGCCGAAGAGCGACCAGGTGAAGCAGAACGTCGCGAAGGCGAAGTCGGCGCTGCAGGCCTCGGGCCACGCCGGCGACTCGGTGACGCTCGAGTACCCGAGTGACCTGACGATCAACGGCGTCCCGTTCGCGACGCTTGCGCAGAAGGTGCAGGCCAATCTGCAGGCGATCGGCGTCAACGTGACGCTGGCGGGCTCGCCGACCGGCACATGGTTGACGAACTATCGCAGTGGCAAGATGGCCTTCGGCCTCTCGCTATGGGGCCCGGACTACCCGGATCCCGCCGACTACCTCACGTTCGCCCCCGGCGAGCTCGTAGGGCTGCGGGCGGGCTGGGACAAGGGCACGTCGGCGACGGTCGAGAAGACGGCCGCCGCCGCGGCGGTCGCCACCGACAGCAAGGTGCGCGAGAAGCTGTTCCAGCAGTTCCAGCGGCAGCTGAACCAGACGGGGCCGTACTTCCCTCTGATGCAGCCGACGCAGGTGTTCGTGGCGACGTCCGACCTGAAGAACGCGGTCTACAACGCGGTCTACTCGGTCGACGTCACGAAGGTCGCGCCGAAGTAGGCGAGTCCTTCCTCGGGGGCGGCGGGTGACCCGCTGCCCCCGAGCGGCGCTCGTCCGGCGAGGTGAGCCGGCGCAGCTGCAGCACGCTACGAGTTGACGATCAGGTCGTCGGCGAACGAGTTGAGGTTCCGGCCGCCGTCGTCCTCGACGACGATGATGTTCTCGATCCGGAGGCTCCAGCGGCCCGGGACGATCAGCGACGGCTCGTCGGTGAAGGTCATGCCCGGCTCGAGCGGGGTCTCGTCCTCGGTCGAGAGGAACGGCCTCTCGTGGACGTCCTTGCCGATCCCGTGGCCCATGCGGTGGCGGAAGTGCTCGCCGAGCCCCGCCTCTTCGATCGGCGCGCGGCAGGCGGCGTTCACCTCCTGCGCTCGTGCTCCGGTCCGCGCTGCCGCCTTGCCGGCCTCGTAGGCGGCGAGCATCGTCGCGTAGCCGTCGAGGAAGTCCTGCGGCGGATCGCCGCAATAGACGGTGCGGCCGAAGTCGGAGCAGTAGCCGTCGACGACACCGCCGAAGTCGAACATGACCGATGTGCCCTCCGGGATCGGGTTGCGCCCCGTCTCGGTATGCGAGTCGAACGAGTCGGCATCGAGGCCGGTGAAGATGTGGGTGGGGAAGGAGGGCGTGCGCGAGCCGGCCGCGAGCAGCTCGTGTTCCACGGCCTCGGCGAGCTCGAGCATCGAGACGCCGTTGACGACGAGCGGCGCGACGGCCGCCATCGCTTGCTCGACCGTGGCGATTGCGCGCCCCATCGCGGCCAGCTCGTCGGGGTCCTTCGTACGGCGGAGCTCGTTGACGAGGCGCGTGCCTGTACGGAGGCGGTCGAAGCCGAGCGTCCGGCCGAGGTGGAGTGTCGTCTCGGCCCAGACGCGGTCGCCGACCGCGACGCCACCCGTGCCGTCGACCTGCCTCGCGACCTGCTCGAAGATCGCCGCGCCGTCGTCGGTCTCGCTGACGACGATCACCTCACCCTGCGGCTCCTCGCGCAGGTCGAAGGCTGCGAACATGCGCGGGAAGAGGAAGACAGGTTCGCGGCGGGGCCGGAAGAGGGCGCCGGTGACCCAGCCGTGGGCGTAGTTGACCTCGCCGAAAATCGGGAGCTGCCGCTCGACGCCGGTCAGGTACTCGAGGTCGGCGGACGGAGCGAGGAAGAGCGCGTCGACGCCTTCCTGCTCGAGCCGCTCGGAGAGACGACCCTGCCTGGCCGCGTAGTCGAACACGCTGTGACGCTAGCTGACGACGTCCTCGTGGTTGTGGATGCAGCGCCAGCGCCCCTCGGTCTTCCGCCACACCGAGGTGTTGCGGATGCGCTCGGTGCCGCTGGGCAAGTGCACGAGCAGGACGTGACGGACGAGCGCCAGGTCGCCGAAGACATCGATCACCGGGTCGGTCGCCTCGAGATCGGTGGGGTTCGGGCCGTCTGCGGGGCGGGCGTCGCGGACGGCGTCGAGGTCGACCTTGCCGCGAAGGAGCGGCTCGTGCGCGGAATCCCAGATGGTCGCATCGGGCGAGATGTTCGCGTCGATCGCGGCTCGGTCGCCGGCGAGGAAGCCGGCGTAGACCGCGTTGACGGCGGCCCAGACCTCTCCGGCGTCGACGTCCACGGACGCACTTTGCCGAATGTGAACGGTGGACCTTCGCTGGACCTGAGCCGGAACGACTGCGCCTGCTGGCGCCCTCCGCTATAGCTCCATTGTCCAGCGCCGCGTCGAGCGCCGCTTGGAGTCGTCTCATGACGGCCACATCCCGACCTCCAGAGCGGCGGCTGCGAGGTCCTCGTGCCGTACCTGCAAGGTCCATGGAGCAGCGATAAACAGGGGCGGGCCTGCAGTCTGGCGGGTCCACCCCGCTCTGGCGTCCTTCAGGCGCGCGTTCGTCGCTCTGAGCGACCGAGGGCAAATCGGGGCGTTTCTCCAACGCTGCGTTGAAACCAACGTCCGTCCGACGCGCCGCGCGTCCGCGAACGTCAGAAACCGTGCGAGAAGATCTCGGTGCAGAATGACACCATGAATCGCTGTGCCGCCTGCGGCGCAACGCTCCCCGTAGGGTCCCGCTTCTGTTCCTCTTGCGGTGCTTCGGTGGACGATCAGCCGCATGCCGGCGACGAGCGCAAGTTGGTGACTGTGCTCTTCGCGGATCTTACGGGCTCGACGGAATCTGCCGACTCGGTGGATCCTGAACGGACGCGCGCCGTGCTCGACCGCTTCTACGACGCGATGGCCGCGGAGGTCGAACGAGCTGGCGGGACAGTCGAGAAGTTCATGGGTGATGCCGTGATGGCGGCGTTCGGCGTGCCCGTCGCGCATGAGGACGACGCCGAGCGAGCGCTCCACTGTGCCGTCTCCATGCAGCGACGAATCGCGGAGCTCTTCGGGAGTGGGCTTGCGCTTCGTATCGGGGTCAACACAGGTGAGGTGGTCGCCGGGCGCTCGCGGGAGCGCAGCTCGTTCGTTTCGGGCGATACCGTCAACGTCACGTTCCGACTTGAGGAGGGGGCGAGACCGGGCGAGATCCTCGTGGGTGAGCGCACAGCGACGGCGGCGCGCGGTGCCTTCGAGTTCAGTGACCTCTCAGCGATCGAGGCGAAGGGAAAGGCAGACGGAGTTCACTGCCGTCGGCTTCTGCGAACACTGTCGCTGACGCGGTCACGCGGGATCCGCGGACGCGCCACGCCATTCGTCGGACGTGAAAGTGAGCTGATGCTCCTGCAGGCAACCTACGAGCGCGTCGTCGAGCAAGGCGAGCCACGTCTCGTCACGCTTGTCGGCGACCCTGGCGTCGGCAAGACCAGGCTCGTACGTGAGCTCTGGGCCTGGATCGGTTCGCAGGAACCTCAACCGCTTCGGCGTACCGGCCGGTGCCTCCCGTACGGCGATGCGATTACGTACTGGCCTCTCGGGGAGGTGCTCAAGGAGCACCTCGGGATCCTCGAGAGCGACCCGCCGGAGACGGTACGGGAGCTGCTTCCGGACGAGATCCTCGCCCTCGCTCTTGGCCTCGACCTCGCCGGCGATCTCCACCCCTTGGCGGCGCGGGACCGGCTCTACGACGCGACGATCCGCTTCGTCGCTGACCTCACGGCGGCTCGGCCCGCCGCGATCCTGGTCGAAGACCTCCACTGGGCGGAGGAGCCTTTGCTCGACCTGCTCGAACTCCTGATGCGCGAGGTACATGGCCCGCTCCTGTTGATCGGAACGACGCGACCGGAGCTTTTCGACCGCCGCCGGAGGTGGAGCGCCGGTCGAAGGTCGTCATCGCTCATTTGGCTCGAGCCGCTCACGCCTGACAACGCAACGCGGATGGCCGATGCCCTTATCGAGACACCGCTTCCCGATGAGTTCCGGAAACTGATCGCCCGGGCGGAGGGAAATCCCTTCTTCGTCGAAGAGCTCCTCGGCACGCTGATCGACGAGGGAGCCCTGGAACCTCAAGACGACGGCTGGCGCCTGGGGAAGGTGCCGCCGCGCTTCGCCCTTCCCGACTCGGTCCAGGCGGTCCTCGCTGCACGTATCGATCTTCTCGAGCCGACCGAGAAGGAAGTACTGCAACTGGCATCGGTGATCGGTCATGTGTTCTGGCCGAAGCCGATCTACGAGCTCCTCAGTGGCGGCGGTGAGCCTGATTGGGCGCTGCTCGAGGACCGTGACTTCATTCGCCGACGCTCCAGTTCGTCGCTATCCGGCGAGACGGAGTACGCGTTCAAACATGCATTGACACGCGACGTCGCCTACGCGTCGTTGCCAAAGGCACGTCGGGCCCAACTTCACGGAGCGTTCGCCTCTTGGCTCGAGCGTTACGGCGAAGGCCGCGATGAGCACGTGCCGCACCTCGCGCACCACTACAGCTCGGCCGTGCGGCGAGAGGACGTCGACCTTGCCTGGGCCGACCACCCCGACGAGCTCGAACGGCTGCGCGAGCGGGCACGCACCTGGCTTCGGCGCGCCGCCGAGATCGCTGTCGGCCGCTACGAAATCGAGGCCGCGGTAGAGCTCCTCGAACGCGCCCTCGGCCTCGAGCCGCCGGATAGCGAGCGCGTGATGCTCTGGTGGGCAATCGGCCGCGCGAGCGCGCTCAAATACGACGGGGACGCATTCTGGCAGGCGATGGAACAAGCGCTGACGGTGTGCTCGGATCCGGTTGTGCTCGCCGAAATCTCGAGCGAGCTCTCCTTTCAGACGGCTGCTCGTTCGGGCATGTGGCGGCATCTTCCTGCCGACGCAGTGGTACAGGCAGCGATCGAGCGAGCGTTGTCGCTTTCTCCGCCGCTGAGCTCTGCCTATGTGAGAGCACTGGTCGCTCGCTCCTTCTGGCGTCCGCGAGACGCGGGTCGTGATGCGACTCAGGCGGTTCACCTTGCCCAGGAGCTCGGGAACGTGGAGCTGCTCTCGTACGCACTCGACGCCTCCAGCCTTACGAGCTATGCCGTCGGAGATTACGAGCAGGCCTACGCCGACAACCGCCGCAGGCTGGAGCTCTCGGGTCGAATCACCGATCCGGATCATCTCGCGCACATGCGTGAGAGCGGCGTCCCGGCGTGCCTGGGACTCGCACGCTTCGTCGAGGCGCGCGAGCTAGCGCGCGAACATGTCGCAATCGCTGCGGAGCTGACTCCCCATCACCAGCTCCACGGCGTCGCCCTACAGCTCGAGGTCGAGGAGCTCGCCGGTGAGTGGGAGGCGATCTGTGCGCTCGAGCCTGCGGTCGAAGATGTTGTCGCCGCGAACCTGGCCACACCGTGCATCCGCAATGCCCGGTCGCTGCTCGTGTGCGCGGTCGCGCGCGAGCGGCTCGGCGAGCGCGAATCATCGCTTCACCTAGAGGCGGAGGCTGCGGAGCTCGAGCCGGTCGCACCAAACGCTCGTTTGGCTCTCTCGAAGATCCAGCTTGCCCTTCTCCGCGGCGAGCTCGATCGGATCGAGGCTCTGCTCACGGAACCGGTCGGTGCAGGGGCGAGCAACACCTGGTTCCTCGCACCGTGGCTAGCCACTCGTCTGCTCGCCATGGCTGCGCTCGGCGACGTGCGCGGCGTCGAGGAGGAGGCTTCACCACTCCTGCAGCCGGCGACCTATCTCGAGCCGTTCGCACTCCGGGCGCTTGGGACGGTCCGGCGGAACCCGGAGCTTCTCACGCGGGCGGCGTCGAGCTTTCAGCGGATGGGCTTACAGTCGTTCGCCGAGGAGACCACGCGGCTCATCGCCGGCCCGCTGTGACACCAAGGTTCAGCCGAACCGTCCTTCGAGGTAGTCGCGTGTGCGCTGGTCGCGAGCCGCCGCGAAGATCTGTTCGCGGGCGCCGAGCTCCACGAGTTCGCCGTCGAGCAGAAACGCGACCCGGTCCGCGACGCGCCGAGCCTGCGCGAGGTTGTGCGTCACGATCACGAGTGCCAGCTCATCCTTCACCGCCGCAAGCAGCTGCTCGATGACGGCAGTGGCCTGTGGGTCGAGTGCTGAACACGGCTCGTCGAGCAGAACCACGTCGGGCTCGGTGGCGAGCACACGCGCGATACAGAGCCGCTGCTGCTGCCCCCCGAGAGCGAGAGCGCAGGCTCGTCGAGCCGTCCACCGACCTCAGCGAGCAGCCCAACCCGCTCGAGGAGGTCCCGCACGCGGAGCCCGCACTCGATTTCGCCGGCTACGAGTTGGTGCTCGCGAAGCGGCAGGGCAACGTTGTCGTAGATCGACATCGGGAATGGGTTTGGCAACTGAAAGACATACCCGACACGCCGCCTTAGTTCCTGACGACTGATGGCGGTGCCTGCCGTAGCCACGTCGTCGAGCAGCACAGAGCCCTCGATGCGGGCGCCCGGCGTCAGTTCGTGCAGTCGATTGAGCGCGCGAAGAAGCGTCGTCTTGCCGGAGCCTGACGGCCCGATCAGAGCGAGGATCTCGCCGCGACGAACGTCGAACGACACGTCTTCCACGACGGAACTCTGGCCGTGGTAGCACGAAAGGTGACGCACCTCGAGCACGGCCCTGAGGGTTGCGGTGTCCGCTACTGCGGCGGCGCCCATACGCGCAAGTCGCCTCCCTTCGCATCGCCGATCAAGGTGGTCTCGAAGCGCCTCGGTCGCCCGCGCGACGGGACTCGAGCGACGGTCGTCCCAGCCGCGACGATGTGTCCTCGCTGACGCACCACTGCTTGGATGAGCACGTTGCGCGTCCGCGACGGAGTCGAACCGACGATGGTGCCGACCGCGCTCCAGAAGCCAAGTGCATCCGCCCGTAGGTGCAGTGCGCGCACGGATAGGCGGACAGGCCGCACAGCGGAGGGGATCGCCATGGCCTTCACGCGCGCTGCCGCAGGCTTCGCTCTCGGCGCGATCGTGTCGTCGACGAAGAGCACGCTTTCGCCCGGGCCGATGTATGGAATATGTACGCGCAGGGGGTCGGTTCCGGCATCCGCGCTCGTTCCGACAAGAGTGCCCGCGCGATCGAGGAGATCGATCGCGATCTTTGCGTCGACGACCGCCCGGGTTGGGCTCGGGTTCGAAACGCGGACGATGACCGCGGTCGAGTTGTCCCGACGGTCGACGAGCAGTTTCAAGGGAGAAACCGGAAGCGACTGGCCCGGGGTGCGCCGGACCGATTCGGTCGGCGTGGGATTCGTCGATGTTGACACGTGAACGCGTCGGAGCGACGGCTGGAATCCGTTTGCTGCGGCGCCGAGCACGAGCACCGCAACACCCGCGACCAACAGGAGCGTTCCTGGGATCCAGCGGGTCAACCGAACGCGCCGCCCAGATACGCCGCCGTCGCCTCCTCGCGTGGTTGCGCGAAGATGCGCGCTGTTTCGCCGGTCTCGACCAGACTCCCGTCGAGGATGAAGGCCAGGAGGTCGGACACGCGCTGGGCCTGCGCGAGGTTGTGCGTCACGACGACGACGATCAGCTGCGAGCGTAGCGCCAGGATCAACTCCTCGATCGTCGAGGTCGCCCGGGGATCGAGCGACGAGCACGGCTCGTCCAACAGGATCACCTCGGGATCGGCGGCGAGAGCGCGTGCGATGCAGAGGCGCTGCTGCTGTCCTCCGGAGAGTCGGAGCGCAGAGCGGTGCAGATCGTTCTTGACCTCCTCCCAGAGCCCCGCACGTGCGAGGACCCGCTCGACGGTTTCGGCGAGCGCCGGTCTACGAGGCCAGCGTGAGCCCTGCGACCGGAGCGCGTAGGCGACATTGTCGAAGATCGTCATGGGGAACGGACTCGGTCGCTGGAAGACCATCCCGACACGGCGGCGGATCTCGTCCGCAGCGGCGACGCGGAGATCGTCGCCGCCCAGAACGATGCGGCCGCTTACGTCTGCCTTCGGCGTCAGGTCGACGAGCCGGTTCAGCGCGCGCAGAAGGGTGGTCTTGCCACACCCGGATGGTCCGACAATCGCACTGACGCGGCCGGTCGGCCAACCGAGCGAGATCCGGTGCAGGACCTCGCGCTCCCCGTACCGAACGGAGAGATCTTCGACGGCCAACTCGTATCCGTGCGCAGCCGTCAGCGCCTCCAACCGCCCCTCCGCGAGACGAAAGCGATGGCGGCGTTCACGAACAGCATCAAGACGATCAGGACGAAAGCGGCACCGAGCGCCGCGCTCTTGTTGTTCCGTCGCCCGTTGGCGCGGCGTAGTAGATGTAGGACGTGAGGGTCGAGCCACTACCGTGCAGCGTCTCCGACCAGTGGGACGGCGCATACCAGTGTCTCGCGAACGTGATCGCTCCGCCGAGCACGAGGAACGCGATCGCCGTGTCAGCTGCGATCCGGCCGGCGCCGAGGATCGTCCCTGTCGCTATTCCGGGCCGCGCGCCCGGGAGGACGACTCGCCGGATCGTGGCGAGCTTCCCTTTGCCGAGCGCATAGGAGGCTTCGCGCTGGTCGGTGGGGATGGCGCCGATCGAGGCCTGCGTGGCGCGAGTGATCGGAGGCAGTGCGAGCAGCGACATCATGATCCCGGCGACGATGAACGACCGTCCGTCGGCCTTCCCCGACGTGGTCACCTCTCCCGACAGCGAGCTGAGCCACGGGGCGCTGAACACGGCGAGGGCGAGGAGTGCGAACACGACTGCGGGAATCCCGAACAAGAGGTCGATGGCGGCCTCCACTGCTCGGGCGAGCACCCGCGGGCGGCTGTACTCGGCGAGGAATACGGCTGTCGCGATCCCAAGCGGGAAGGCGATCCCGATGCCGATTGCGGTCACGATCAGCGTGCCGGCGATCGGTTCGCGGATGCCGCCGACGACGCCCTGCACGCCAGCTTCCGGGTCGGTGGTGAGGAACGGGAGCGTGAGTTTGCCGAAGCCTTCCCAGGCAAGCCAGCCGATGACGCCGCCGACGGCGCCGACCAGCACGAGCCCGCACCCCCAGGCCAGCGCGATGCCGAGGCGGTCGAGGGGCGCGTCGTCACAGGGTCGCCTTCGCACGAACGGGTGCAAGGACGACGCGAACGGCGAGCATCAGTGCGAGCGCCGAGACGAGGATCAGAGCCGCGAAGGAGAAGATGTCGGCGGCGAAGTTTTGTTGGTCGACGCCCTCGGCGGCGTTGTCGACGAGCAAACTCGCGAGGGGATGGGCAGGCTCGAGGAAGAAGACGAAGCCGTCAAGCGGATTGGGAACAGATGCAACCGCGCCGGTCGTCATCGAGAGCGCGATCCCTTCACCGATCGCTCGCCCGGACGCGAGAACGACGCCGGTCGCAATTGCGGGTCGGATGACGGGGAGGGAGATCTTGACCGTTGCCCGCCACGCATCGAGGCCAAGAGCGCGTCCGCCTTCGCGCCACGCGACCGGCACGGCGCGAAGTGCGTCCGTGAAGATCGCGATCTGGAAGGGAACCGTCATCGCGGTGAGGACGAGGATGCCCAGCAGGATGTTTTCCCCGCGCAGCGGGACAACGGGGGCGTACTGCGTGCGGAGGTTGTCCGAGATCAGAACGCGTTCGATGAAGGGCGCCAGCACGAGCAGCCCGAAGAGCCCCCAGACGACGGACGGAACAGCGGCCATGACTCGGATCAACGGCTCGATCAGTCGGGCCAGCCAGTCCGGCGCGAGCTCGGCGACGAAGATCGAGGCGAGCAGCGAGAACGGGAGGCCCACCAGGATCGCCCCACCCGCCGTGAGCAGTGTCCCGTAGATCGCGGGCCAGGCATGAAGCTCGCGATACGGGACGCCGGCCGGATGCCCGGCGGAGGCGTAGCTGAGCTCGCGGTGGAGCCCGGGATTGTCCTGATTGCCGAAATAGGACAGGCCGCTCGCCTTGAAGGTGGGCCAGGCACGCGAGAGGACGTACACGACGACGAAGCCGAGGATCAGCACCGAGCAGGCGGCAAGCGCGGCGAAAACGGCGTGTGCGAACCGATCGGTGCGCTCCGACGTGCTCGCGCGACGGGTCGGCGGCCGCTCTGGGCGCGCGTCGGTCAGCAGCGTCGGAGCGGTAGCACGTACACGGCCATCACAGTGCACTGCGCTTCCTTGGAGAGGACCCACTGGATGTATTCGGCGACTGGCCCGCTGGGCTCTCCGTTGGTCACGAAATACAGATCGTTCAGGAAGGGGTAGCGGCCCGCGACGGCGTTGCGGCGCGTCGGCGCGATTCCGGCGATCGGGACGCCTCTGATCGTGCCCTGAGCGGTCGTGAGGTACGAGAGCGCGATGCAGCCGATCCCGCGCTTGTCCCGAGCGATGTCGACCCGGGTAATGCCGTGGGAAGCCAGCTGGGGCGCATTCTCCGCGAACTCCTGGGTATCCGTGAAGAACCGCTTGCAGTTGACGTATGAGCCGGAGGTTGGGATGCGGGAGTAGACCTGGATCGGGCCGCCCGCGGACCAGCCGACTGCACCCCAGGTCGTCGTCTGTCCTGTGAGGATCCCCTTGATCTGTGCGTGTGTGAGGTTCCTGATCGGGTTCTTCGGATTGACGACGATTGCGAACGCCTCGCGGCCGATGGGCGTGAACTTGAGGCTGGGCGGATCGGTCGCCAGCTTGTCGCGCGATGAGTTGCCGATGTCGAACGTGCCGCGGGCGGCACCCGAGATCCCCGCGCCGGAACCTCCACCGACCACCGTGATCGTCACGTCCGGCTTCACCTTGTTGTAGTGCTGCGCCAGCACGGTCCCAAAGAGCTGGAAGACGGAGCCGCCGCCCGTTCTGATGGCGGTCGTCGCGCCCGCGCTGGGTATGAGGAGCAGGGTCAACGCGAGCAACGTGGCGACGAGCGCCATGAAGCGGGCTTCGTACGCCGGAGTGTTACGGCGCACGATATGCCCAGACCGCGTAGAACTGAGTGCTTCCGGCTGCTTGTGCGGTCCACACGATCTTGAACCCTCTCCG
>CAWJXR010000023.1:0-73130 GCA_963846895.1 uncultured Thermoleophilia bacterium
GTCCGGGACGCGGTCGAACTTCGTGTTCGGTCGCGGCTTCTTACGATTCTCTTAGGTAGAAGCCTGACGGGTTATCGAGGGCCGGAGGGCCGTCCCGGGCCCGCTGGCGAAGAGCAACGCTCGCCGTAACTCAGCAGAAGGCGCCGATGCGCGGAAGGATCGTCTGCGCGCAGGCCGGCAGGGTCCCACCGCCGCGCAAGGCCGCGATCTCGACACGGAGCGCCTCGTAGGCAAGACCAGGTGCGTCACCGAAGACAAAGTGAGTAAATCGCGGGGCCTGCGCGACCAGGATGTTCGTCGCGCTGCGACGGAAGGCTGGGATCTCACCGGGCTGGGCCGTCGTCAGCACCACCACTGGCCGGGAGCCGAACGTCAGGTTCTCGAGCAGAGCGACGTCGGAGCTTCCATCCCACGGTTCGGGCGGCGCGTTTGAATCTGCCAGCCACACCCTGACCGAGCCTGGGGCGATCCCGTCGATGAAAACCAGACCGGCGACGTCGCTGGGATAGCGGGCGGTGAAGTCGGAGATCAGGAGACCTCCGAGCGAGTTGCCGGCGAGGACGTATGGTCCGGGAACATTCCCGTTGATGAGCAGCGTGTGCAGTTCGCGTGCGAACGTCTCCGCGGTCGGCGGCACAGACGGAGGACGCGGGTCGCTCGCGCTGGGTACCGGCGCCATCGTGCCGGGACGGTCATACGTACAGACCCGGTTCTGAGTGCTCAGCGCGTATTGCACCTTCCGAGCAGTGAGGCGTGTCGCGATCTGACCCGTTTCGATCACGACCGTCGGCGCACCGGCGCCCACGCACTCGAGGTACAGGCGGTAGCCGCCAACGTCGACGAGTCCCCCGGCCGGCGACGGCGGCTCCGGCAGGGTCGGCGGCGTCGGCATCGGCTTCGGGGCCGGCGCGCTGAAGGGCGCCAGACGACCGGAGTGACAGTGGAAGCGGTAGCGATGGTATGAGCGGTCGAGACGCTTCTCGCACCGCCCACCGGCCTTCAGGCAAACGTGCTTGCCGGCGATCACAGCGGCCTTAGCTCCCGCGGCGCAGGCCACGCGCGCCGATGCCGGGGATTCGTGCGTCGCGGCGAGTCCAAGAAGCCCGGCAACAAGGACACAGACGACAACAACCGCCGGTCTCTTGGCCATCGGCCGACACTATCCCTTTGTAACTACTGAAACAAGCTTCCTGGGCCGGACGGCACGGCGACGGTCCGAGTCGCCGTGCCGTCCGTCGTGCCCTACGCATCGCAGACGACGGTCACGGAGTAGTGGTCGCTGCCCCCGCCGCGGTTGGCGCCTTTGCGTGGCTCAGGGCCCACTCCAGCGCGTAATCGGCGATTTCCTCCCAGCCGTCCTGGGCGGACAGGAGGTGTGGTTTGCCCTCGTACTCCTTGATCTCGGTGATCGTGTCCGATTTGTAGTGCTTCACGTTCGATCGCTGGACGCTCGGCGGCATCAGGTGATCCTCGCCACCCGAGATGAACAGCAGCGGCGCTCGCTCGTCGTTCTTGTAGTTGACCCACGACGCCTGATGACCGGGCTCGATGTTGGCGAGCACGATCCCCCACAAGATCGACCCGGAAGCCGGAACGGCGTAGCGCTCATAGAGCTCCCGCGACTCCTTCTCAGTGAACGTGTTCGCGAACGCGTACCGCCACTGCTCTTCGTCGAGGGCAAAGGTGCGGTGACGGTTGGCCGGGTTCTTGAGAACTGGGAACAGCACCTTGATCTGCGAGAACGGGCTGACCAGGACGCCTTCGGTCGGTGCAGAGTTGAGAGTCACCCCGACGGCACCGAAGCCGTGGTCGAGGAGGATCTGCACGAACGTCCCTCCGGCAGAGTGTCCGATCAGGATCGGCGGCGACTCCAACTGACCGACGATCGTCTCGAGGTGCTCGACGACCGCAGGCACTGTCAGCGCCTCGACCGGCGAGGGATCGGCGTTCAACGCTTCCACCTCAACCTCGAAACCCGGATAGGCCGGAGCCAAGACGCGGTAACCGGCCTGCTCTTAATGCTCGATCCAGTGCTCCCAACTCCGAGGTGTGACCCAAAACCCGTGAATCAGAACGATCGTGTCGGGTGCGGTCGAGTCGGTGCTCATGTGACTCCCTCCAGTCCCTCGAGCCATGGGGCGGTATGTGTGGTCACCTGCTGACGACACTCTGCCAGCCTAAGCGCGCGAACCAGCCGCCGGCAAAGGATCGGGTCCAATACCGAACCGTCTCGCGCTGGGTCGACAGAATGTGAGGTCATGGTCGAGGTGGCGGAGTGCGACGGCGAGGCGGACGAGCAGATCTCGCTGGACGTGTACAACGCCGTTTGGCCGCACGACGCGGTGACGATGGACGAGGTGCGGTCGTTCAAGGCGAGCGTCGTTGCGCACGTCGACTACCTCGCCCTGCTCGACCGTAGCGCGGTCGGTAGCGCGGTCGGTGTCGTCTTGCCGCAACGGACCGACCGTGTCTTCACGCTCGTCACTGTGCTTCCGGAGCGTCGGCGGCGCGGCGTCGGCTCCGCGCTGTATGCGGCGGTCTCGGCATGGACGGTCGGACGCGGCCTTCGCGAGTTGGAAGCGCCCGTGCTGGACAGCGATCCGGAGAGCCTCGCCTTCGCTCAGGCGCGCGGGTTCGTCGAGGAGCGGAGGGAGTTGGGTGTTGTGCTGCAGCTGTCCGGGATCGATCCGCCGCCCGTCGAGCCGCCCGACGGAGTCGAGATCGTCACTTGGGCGCAACGTCCGGAGCTGGCGCGGGGCCTCTACGAGGTCGCGTGTGAAGCGCTTCCGGATATTCCCGGCTCCGAGGAGGACGCCGCCGAGCCGTTCGAGGATTGGCTCGCGCACGACATGCAGGGCGCGGGCGACCGCCCGGATGCGACGTTCGTCGCGGTGGCGGGCGACGAGGTCGTCGGCTACGCGAAGTTCTCACTCACGGCCGCCCAACCGACCACCGCACATCACGATCTGTCCGGCGTGAAACGAGCCTGGCGCGGCCGAGGCATCGCGCGGGCGCTGAAGGCCGCGCAGATCAACTGGGCGCTAGCGAACGGCTACCGCGAGCTGCATACCCGGAACGAGCAGCGGAATGAGCCGATCCGCCGGCTGAACGCGCAGTTCGGGTACCGGCCCGGAGTCGGCCGCATCTACCTCGTCGGCCCCCTCGCCACGCCTTGAGCGCGGCCTCGGCGCTCTCGCTGGTTCACGCACAGTCACCGCTAGATCACCACGCCTTAACCAGCCTCCGACCTAGCCTCGCCAGCGTCACTTAACCCTCAGGAGAGGAAGGGCAGGCAGATGCATAGGATCCGCTGGGTTGCCTTGGCTGTGCTCGTGGGCGCCGCACTCGCTGCAGGAGTCGCGGTCGGCGGGAATGGCTCGACCAACGACAAGACATTCGAGTTCAGCGTCGGGCTGTGGGGAGACTTTCCCTACTCCGATGTGCAGGCACAGACCGGTGTACCGAATCTGATCGCCGACATGAACAACTCGGACATCTCGTTCTCGGTTCAGGACGGAGACTTGAAGGCCGGGAGCGGCACTCCCGGCTCGGCGACGCCTACCACCTGTAGCGACGCCCTGTACACGCACGCCCTCGGGTACTTCAACTCGCTCGAGCAGCCTGCGTTCTTCACCCCGGGCGACAACGACTGGACCGACTGCGACCGCCCCTCCAACGGCTCGTTCAACGAGCTCGAGCGGCTGCAGCACGAGCGGCAGGTCCTTTTCTCCACCGACCGGTCGTTCGGGAAGAAGACGATGAAGGCCGAGGTCCAGTCGAAGCCGCTGTGTGTCGGCACGACCAACACGACGCCGGGCTCGACGGCCGGGCCGTACTTCCCGACGCCATGTGTCGAGAACCGCCGCTGGACGTTCCACAAGGTCACCTTTGCGACGCTCAACGTCCAGGGGACGTGCAACAACCTCTGCTCGAGTGGCAGCGGCGCGCCCGACCCGGTTGGCGACCCGCACGAGTATGCGGAACGGAACGCCGCCGACCTCCAGTGGCTGCAGGACTCGTTCGACAAGGCGAAGGCGGAAGACTCGGCCGGCGTCATGATCATCTGGCAGGCCGACCCTGGCTTCGACCAGAGCGACGTTACTCGGGCGCCGCTTCGTGACCCGAAGTCGCTCGCCGAGACCGACGGGGCGGTGGACGGCTACCAGTCCATCCTGACGAAGCTGCGCGACTTGACGGTCGCCTTCAAGAAGCCGGTCGTCCTCGTGTACGGCGACTCGCACTATTTCCGCGTGGACAGGCCGCTGCAGGACTCGACCGGCAGGCGGCTCGAGAACTTCACGCGCGTCGAGACCTTCGGCGACAACCAGGCCAACGGGAACAACGACGTGCACTGGGTCAAGGCACTCGTCGACCCGCAAAGCCGTGACGTCTTCGCCTTCCAGGCGCAGATTGTCCCAGCGAACCGCGTCGCAGTTCCGGCGCCGTAGCGTTTTCGCGAGGGGGAGGCGTCGCGCGACGCCTTCCCCTCGCGTCGCTCGGACATCGGATTCTCGAATACGAGCCCGGCCCGCCAGGCTGTCACTCAGGCTGGTGCGGCTCTAGGCCGCGTGGTTCCTGAAAAAGCGGGCGATGGGGTTCGAACCCACGACCCTCAGCTTGGGAAGCTGATGCTCTACCAACTGAGCTACGCCCGCGTCGGCCGATTCTAGCCGCCGGCGTCTGACGCGAAATCGGTTTCGATTTCGTCGCGACGCGGTCCAGCCCTTGCGCACGCAGCAATTGCGGGCAGAGGATCTCTCGGTAGGATCGGAGATCGAGACAAGAACAGAACGAGCAGCCGGGGAGGGGTGCTCGAACTGCAGCAACTCACGGGGAATCAGGGGGGCGGAAACACCCCGCGGCGGCCGCAACGTGACGTCTTCGGCCAACTCCTGGGCGAAGGCTGGGAGGCGCAGGGCGACGGCACGTATCGCTTCGTCGGCATCGACCGACCGTCGGCGGAGGCCGTCGACCCGGAACGCTCGACGCAGGCGACGCGCGAAGTGCCGATGTCGAAACGCAGCGACGAGGCCGAGCGGGCGGCGTCGAGTGTCGAGCGCCGCAAGCGCGGGCTCTGGCGCAAACGCTGACTGTCTAGTGTTTCACCGTGACGGTGCGGACGACCGTGACGACCACGGCCGGCAGCGTCTGGGTCACGGTCACCGGCGGCGCCGTCTCGGTCTGTGTCTGTGTGTTGGTCATCGTCCTGACGAGCGTGTAGCCGATCGTCCGGGTCACCGTCCGAGCCCTGGGGCTCGGCTGCACGTCGGTGACCGTCCGCTCGTTCACGACGGTGTGCACGACGGGCTTTGCGACGGTGACGGTCCGCGTCGTCGAGACCACGTTCGTCGTCGTCCGCGTCTTCACCTCGACCTTCGGCACGCGCCGGACGATCCTGACGGTGCGAACCGCCGGGAACGGGGCAGCAGCGTTCGACCCCAGTTCGCTCACGCCCGCGTTCGCCGACGAGAGCTGCGTGGCGGCGAGCCAGCCGCCGCCGAGCACGAGGGCGAGCCCGAGGACGTACACGGCCGCCCGGATCTCACCGGGTGCGCTCGAACGCCACCACCAGCGCCAGAACCTGGGACTGCGCCAGTTCCCCTGCACCATGCTCCCCCTCCCCGACGGCGAGCAACGTCAGCACCGCTCTTCCCCGGCGAAGAATCTCACAAACCCGCCGCCGGCCGCGGTCTGACGGCTAAGCCGGGGCGGGAGCTCCTTCGTAGACGTCGATGAACCGACGGTAGCTCGCCGCGATCTTCGCCACTGCCGCCTCGCGGTCGAACCCGGATGGGTCGGCGGCGTAGGCCTGCACCGACTCGGAGAAGATCGAGCGGCCGATCGCGAAGCCGATGTAGCCGTCGAGCCCCGCGCCCGCGCGGAGCCATTCGTCGACCTTCGCATCCGAAGCGCCGCGCCCGAGGACGACGCAGGAGACGCGGTCGCGACCCTCGCGGCGCGCGAGCTGTGCGATCTCGCGACACGACTCGCGGTCGTCCAGCCCCTCGATCTTCCAGATGTCCGCCTCCACCCCACCGTTCTGCAACTGCAGGATCGCCTCCAGCATCAGCTCGGGCCGCAGCTCGGCGTCGTAGCGGTCCGTGTCGCCGCCGACCTTCGCCAGCTGCGCCTCTTCGGCGGGCACGAGCAGCTCGAACAGGTACTTCCGATGATGCTCGTGCAGCCACTCGGACAGGCGCCGGAGTTTCGCCGTCTGGCGCTCGTTCATGGCCGCGTCGCCCTCCGGGTTGTAGCGGACGAGCACCTTCGAGAAGTCCGGGTCGAACTCCTCGATCTTCTCGCCGAACGCGTCGCCGTACTCGAAGTCGAACTCGACCTGCCCCGACTTCTCGACGGGCATCGCAAGCTTGTAGCCGCCGGCTTTCGCCTCGCGCGCGACGTCCGGGCCGTACTGGCCGTCGACGAGAATCCCCGCGGTCGCCTTCGGCACGCCGTCGGCGACGGCACGCTGGAAGCCCTCCCAGATCAGCCGCTTCGCGCCCGCGACTCTGCCGTGATCACCGCCGACCATCTTCTCGAACGAGCCACGATGGTCGAACGCCAGGATGTAGAGCTGCTCGTCGTAGCCGAGCTCATTCAGGCCGATCTCACTCATCAGTATTCCCTCCCTGTGAACTGTGTCAGCTTGCTCAACTTGTGGCGCGCCTCGATCCGCCGGACGGTGCCGGATCGCGAGCGCAAGGCGATCGAATCGGTGATGGCACCGTCGCGCACGTACCGAACGCCGCGCAGGAGCGCCCCGGTCGTGACGCCGGTCGCCGCGACGAACACGTCGTCGCCTGCGACGAGATCATCGGTCATGCAGCACGCGCTCGAGGTCGTAGCCCGCGTCGAGCAGGCTCTGCCGCTCGTCGTCGTTCCGCGGCCATAGCTTCGCCTGGATGCCGCCGCCGACCGTCTTCAACGCCGCCGCGGAGATCACGCCCTCCGGCGTGCCGCCGATCCCGTACAGCAGGTCGACACCCGTCTCGGGACGCGCGGCCGCGATTGCAGGCGCGACATCCCCGTCGCGGATCAGGTTGACGTGCGCGCCTGCCTGCCGCAGCTCGCCGATCAGCTGCTCGTGCCGGTCGCGCTCGAGCACGACGACGCGCACGTCCGTCACCCGGACGCCCTTCGCCTTCGCGACGGCGTTCACGTTCTCGGTCGGCGTCGCGTGGATGTCGATCGCGTCGACGGCGTCGGCACCGGCAGCGATCTTCTCCATGTAGACGGCCGCCCCGGGAAAGAACATCGAGCCGCGCTCGGCCACCGCGATCACGGCGATCGCATTCGGCTGGCCGAGAGCGGTCAGTCGCGTCCCCTCGAGCGGGTCGACGGCAACGTCGACGTCCGGCCCGCCCCCTGCGCCCACCCGTTCGCCGTTGAACAGCATCGGAGCTTCGTCCTTCTCGCCTTCCCCGATGACGACGATGCCCTCCATCGCGACCGTGTCGAGCATCGAGCGCATGGCATCGACCGCGGCCTGGTCGGCGGCGATCTTGTCGCCGCGGCCGATCCAGCGGCCGGCGCCCATCGCGGCCGCCTCGGTCACGCGGACGAGTTCCAGGGCGAGGTTCCGGTCCGGGCGCGTGTTCGTCATCGACGGTGGATCCTAGAGGCGAGCTACATCCGCTCGGGAGCCTCGACGCCGACGAGGTCGAGGCTCCGGGCGATGACACCTTGCGTGGCCGCACAGAGACCGAGCCGGAACGCCTCGGCCGGGTCGCCGAGCACACGGCACTCGTGGTAGAAGCGGTGGAAGTCGTCCGCCAGCCTGATCGCGTACGCCGGGAGCAACTGGGGGCCGCGGCGTGCGACCGCCTCCCGCACCGTCCCCGGCCAGTCCGTGAGGCGCTTGATCAGCTCCTTCTCCTCTGCGACGAGCTCCCCGGGCGGGTCGCCGCCGACCGGCGCCCCCTCGGCGTTCCGGAGAATCGCCGCGATGCGCGCGTGCGCGTACTGCACGTAGTAGACCGGGTTCTTCTGCGACTTCTCCGCCGCCAGGTCGAGATCGATGTCGATCGCCTGGTCCGGCCCACGGTTGACGAGGTACCAGCGCGCGGCGTCGACGCCGACCTCGTCCATGAAGTCGTCGAGGAAGACCACGTCGCCCCGACGCTTCGACATCTTCGGTCTGCTCGCCGCCGCTCGTCAGGTGCACGGGCTGGTACAGCAGCACCTCGACGCGCCCCGGGTCGTAGCCGAGCATGCGTGCGATCGCCGCGTACCACTTGCTGGTCCCGTGGTGGTCTGCACCGAGCACGTAGATCGCGCGATCAAAGCCGCGCTCGAGCTTGTCGACGAGGTAGGGAACGTCGGCCGCGCGGTACGTCGGCGTCCCGCCCTGCTCGGCCGACCGGATGAGCACACGATCCTCGTCGTCACCGTGCGCGGAACTGCGTGCCCAGAGTGCGCCGTCCTGCTCGTAGGTATCGAGACGCGGCAAGAGCTCTTCCAGATGCCGCTCGACGACACTCTGGCGCTGCCAGGAGTCGAAGTGGATGCGGAAGCGCTCGAGCGTCGTGCTCCATCGCCTCGAGCATCGCGGGGACCGGATCGCCATCGTGGCGGGCGAGGTCCTGGACGTATGCGCCGTGGTAGCCGTCCTCGGGGATCGGCTCGCCGTTCCTCGAGGCTTCTACGGAGAGGCGGAAGCGCTCCATCTGACTGCCCGAGTCGTTGTAGTAGTACTCGCGCTCGACTCGATCACCCGCGAAGTCCAGCAGTCGCGCAACGCTATCTCCGTAGGCCCCGTTTCGAGCGTGCGAGACGAGGATCGGCCCGGTCGGGTTCGCGGAGACCATCTCGACCTGGACCTGCTCGGCCGGCAGGATCCAGCCGCCGCCGTAACCCTCCCCCACCTCCGCCAGCGCGGCGACGAAGAACGAGTCTGCGAGCCTCAGGTTGAGGAACCCGGGCCCGGCGACGTCCACGGCTGTCACGTCGTCGAGCGCCGCGATCTGCTCCGCCAGCTCGCTTGCGATCTCCCGCGGCGGCCGCCCGGCCTCCTTGGCCCGGCGCAGCGCGACGTTCGTGGCGAAGTCGCCGTAGGCCGCGTCCTTCGGCCGCTCGAGCTCGACCTCGCCGCCGACAGCGGCACTGACGCGCGCTGCCAGCCGCTCGACGGCGCCGTTCAACGTTTCGGGAGTCACGGCTCTAGTATCGTCAAGCGCGATGGACGACGGTCAGGAGCGGCAGCTGAACATCCATATGGAGCCGCAGCACCTGGCGGGCGTCTACGCGAACTTCGCGAACATCACCTTCTCGGACTACGAGTTCACGCTGACGTTCGCGCGGATCGACCACGAGGTCGAGGAGGGCGACGTCCCCGGCGTCGTGGTCGCGCGGGTCAACATGTCACAGCAGTTCGCCTCCGAGCTCCTGGCCGCGCTGCAGGACGCCTACTCGAAGTACACGACCGTCAAGGGGATCCAGTCACTCCCCGAGACGGATCACTATACGATTCCGTTCGCGGTACCGCTCGGCCATCGCGATGCGCTGCATGAGCGTCGGGTGGTTCTCGAGCCAGAGGTAGGAGAGAAGACCTGGGTTCGGTTCCTCGAGACTCGTCCGCTGGAAGCTCCGGAAGAGGCGCTTCGTCGAGGCCGGGTCGTTCGTCGCCCGCAGCGCCCGCCAATCGGCTTCGGCCTCGTACCGCCGTGAGACGACGTTCTCGAGTGGAGCCGCCAGCAGCGCGATCACGGTCAGCACGAGGAAGGCGTACGGCAGGTTCTCCGGCTTTCCGAGCCCGCCGCGCGACCGGAGCGCAAGCGACAGGAGCCAGAACGTCGGCAGGATGACCAGCGCGGACCAGCCGATCGCCTTGATGATGTGACGGCTCCGTACGTGCCCGAGCTCGTGGGCGATCACGACGTCCTCCTCGCCCCTGCTGAAGCGGCCGTCGAGCAGCGTGTTCCAGAGGACGACGTGAGCCGAGGGGCCGAACCCCTCCGTGACCGCGTTCGCCTGGTTCGTCCACTGCGAGACGTCCTCGACGCTGACCGGCGTGCCGGACACCTTCTCCGTCCGCTCGAGACGCTGCACGTCGGCGGCGAGGACGGGATCACGGAGCGGATGGGTCCCGGCGGCGCTGAGCCAGCCTGAGGTCAGGGCGAACAACGCGGCGATGCCGACGAAGATCGCGGCGGCGATCGCCCACCAGTGCCTGAATCGCCCCGCCAGGCCCACGAGAACGACGATCGCGAGCATGACCGAGACCACCTCGGCACCGAGGCTCGCCCACTGGGCGTCGAGCCAGGCAAGCACGTCGAACGGCCCGAGCCCCCAATGGTGCTCCCACCACAGTGCGGCAAACGCGAACGGGAGGCCGACCGCCCACAGCGTTGTCAGCAGCACCATCCCGACGACGATGGCGCTGCCGATCCGGCCGAGGCCCATCGAGGCGACCGTCCTCGGCAGCCGCCAGGCGAGCACGCCGAGAGCGGCGAGCGTAGCGAGCGTCCCCGCGAGCCACAGCAGCTCCTCTCCGCGCGCGAACCTCGTCGAACGCCGGAGCGCGTGAGACGAGAAGTAGCGGTGCTCGTCGAGCCCGCCGAGCTGCAGGCTCGGGACGCTCGTGCGCGAGAGCCACCACGCGGCGCCGACCCAGCACGCCGCGACGACGGCTAGCGTCACCCCCGTGCGGATCGCAGTCTTCTCGGACATCCACGCCAATCTTCACGCACTCGAGGCAGTCCTCGCCGAGATCGACCGGGAATCGCCGGACGAGCTCTGGTGCCTCGGCGACACGGTCGGGTACGGGCCGCGCCCGAACGAGTGCGTCGACCTGGTTCGAGAGCGCTCGTCTCTGGCGCTCTGCGGCAACCACGATCTTGCCGTCCTCGGCACGATCGACATCACCGAGTTCAGCGGCGATGCCGGCCGCGCGGCCCGCTGGACGCGCAGCGTGCTCGGGCCGCCGCAGCGCGAGTGGCTCGTCGGGGCTCGCACCCTCCGCGAAGCGCGCCGAGGCGGAGCTCTTCCACGGCAGCCCACGCGATGCGGTCTGGGACTACGTGCTGAGCGAGGAGGTCGCTCAGAGCGAGCCTGCTTGCGACGACCGCCCCGCTCGTGCTCGTCGGCCACAGCCACGTCGCGCTCGCGCTCGGCTGGGACGGGAGCGAGCTGATCGGCGGCCTCGCGCCGGCGGAGACGGAGGCAGCCTTGCCGGATCGCCGCTGGCTGCTCAACCCGGGCTCGGTGGGCCAGCCCCGTGACGGCGACGCGCGCGCTGCGTGGCTGCTGGTCGACACGGCGTCCGGCCGGGCAACCTTCCGGCGCGTGGAGTATCCGATCGAGCGGACCCAGGCCGAGATGAGTGACGCCGACCTCCCACTGGCGCTCGGCGGCCAGGCTCTCCCACGGAATCTGACATGGCGCGCACGGTGGCGGTCATCGCGGTGCTCTGCTTCCTCGCCGCGGGCTGTGGCGGCAGCTGATCCACGTCTCGCCCGCACCGACGTCGCACCGCTGATCGCGCTCGCGAACAGGGTCGCCGCCGAGGGCCCCTGTGCGCAAGAGCGCGACCTCGCAGCCGTGCGCAAGCGCGCGATCTCGCTCGTCAACCGCAAGGTCGTTCCTGCGGACCTTCAGGAGCCGCTGCTCGCCGGGGTCAACGATCTCGCGGACCGCGCAGTCGTCTGCGTGCCCCGGGTGACTCTGCCCCCGGCTGCGGCAGCGGTGGCCCCGGGCGGAGACGACAACGTCGAGCCCGTCCCACACGCCGCGTCCACCTCGCAGCAGGCGCGCAACCTGGCGGCGTGGCTCGAGCGGTACTCGCGCTAGAAGCGCTAGGAGACCGCGTCGGCGGTCCGCGAGCCGCCGAACGTGATGCCGTCCCGCGCGAGCGCGATCTGGACGTCTTCACGCGCCTTGAAGATGCGCCACTTCACCGTCGCGAGCGTGATCTCGAGCGAGTCGGCGATCTCGTTGTAGGACAGCCCGACCACGTCGCGCAGCAGGAGCGCCATCTTGAGGTCGACGGGCAGGCTCTCGATCGCGCGCCAGAGCGCGTCGATCGCCTCGACCCGCTCGGCCGGCTGGTCGAGCACCTCCAGGTACGGCGCGTCGTCGAGGTGCACAGGTGCGAGCGGGCGGCGCTCCTTGGCGCGCAACTCGTCGAGCACGCGGTTCTTCGTCACCTGGAACAGCCACGTGGTGAACTTGCACCGGAGCGAGAACCTCGACAGACCCTGGAAGACCCGCAGGAAGACCTCCTGCGTCAGATCCTCCGCCAGCGCCTTGTCGCCGTTCGTCAGGCGTAGGACGTAGTTGTAGACCGGCGTCTCATATGTCCGGACGATGATGGAGAACGCACGCTCATCACCGCGCTGGGCCTTCCGCAGGACCGCAGGGTCTGGCTGAGGGAGCGACAAGGGACGGGAGTATAACGCCGCCGGCGGCGGAAAAACGAGGGCTTACATCGCTCTTACGAGGCTTATCCCCGTCATTTCATCTGGCCGCTCGACTCCGAGCAGCGCCAGCGCCGTCGGAGCCAGGTCGGCCAGCTCCCCGCGCTCGGCCAGCGCCAGGCCCGGGGCGGTCAGGACGAGCGGCACGCGGTTCGTCGTATGCGCTGTATGCGGGCTCACACCGTCGGCTTCGAGCATCTGCTCGGCGTTCCCATGGTCGGCCGTGACGAGGCAGACGCCGCCCAGCTCGCGTCACGCGGTCGACGACCCGCCCGAGGCCCGGTCCGAGGCTTCGACAGCCGAGACGACGGCCGGGATCGACCCCGTGTGCCCGACCATGTCGGGGTTCGCGAAGTTGACGACGCAGTACGCGTAGTCGTCTCGAGAGCTCGGCGACGGTCCGGTCGGCGACTTCCGCCGCCGACATCTCCGGCTTCAGGTCGTAGCTCGGCACGTCGCGCGGGCTCGGAACGACGATCCGCGTCTCCCCGGGCCAGGCTTCCTCGCGGCCGCCGTTGAAGAAGTACGTCACGTGGGCGTACTTCTCGGTCTCCGCCACATGCAGCTGACGCAGTCCATGCCGGGAGAGGACCTCGGCGATCGTGTTCGGAACGGTGTGCTCGCCGAACACGACCGGGGTCATCAGATCCGAGGCGTAGCGCGTCATCGTCGTCACGTCGAAGTGATGCTCGAGCAGCATTCGCGTCAACTGCCGTGCGCGGTCGGGACGGAAGTTGAAGAAGATCGCGGTGTCGCCGGCTTCGAGTCGCGGCGTTCCTTCGACGACGATCGGCTCGATGAACTCGTCGGTGAGGCCGGCTGCATAGCTCTCCTCGACGGCCGCAACAGGATCGGAGACGCGCCGTCCCCGGCCGTCGACGATCGCCTCATACGCGCGCTCGGTGCGTTCGAGCCGCAGATCCCGGTCCATGGCGTAGTAGCGGCCGACGACTGTCGCGATGCGATCGAGCGGGAGCTCCTCGAGGTCGTTCCGGGCCGCCGTCGGCGACACATCCCGGCCGTCGGTGAACGCGTGGATCCACGTCTTCTCTGGGGCGAAGCGCAGCAGTGCCTGCAGATGCTCGATGTGGGAGTGAACGCCCCCGTGTGAGACGAGCCCCAGCAGATGAACGCGGCGACCTCGCTCGAAAGCGCCCCGCAGCACTTCGTCGTCGAAGAACGACCCGTCGGAGATCGACTTATTGACGCGCATCAGGTCCTGGTAGAGCCGCCGTCCGGCGCCGATCGTGAGATGCCCCACCTCCGAGTTGCCCATCTGCCCGGGCGGCAGGCCGGCCGCCTCCCCTGACGCGTCGAGCGTTCCGTGCGGGAAGGAGCGCCAGAGCCGGTCGAAGACCGGCGTGTCGGCAAGCTCGACCGCGTTGCCCGGCCCGGGCGGAGCGCAGCCGAAGCCGTCGAGGACGATGAGCGTTACGAGGGGGAAGCTGCGCAAATCGCCACGAACGTGTCGACGTCGAGGGACGCACCGCCGACGAGTGCGCCGTCGACCGCACCCTGAGCGAGCAGCTCGGCGGCATTCTCCGGCTTGACCGAGCCGCCGTAGAGCACGGGCACGTCGAGCAGCTCCTTGATCAACTCGTGCGCCTCGTGTGCCATCGTGGCGGTTGCCGTCTTCCCGGTGCCGATCGCCCACACGGGCTCGTATGCGACGACGAGATTGTCGTCGTGCTCGAGAGCCGAGACCTGGCGCCGGAGCACCGCCTCGGTCTCGCCTGCCTCGCGCTCGGACTCGGTCTCGCCGACGCACGCGATGACATGCAGACCGGCCGCCAGCGCCGCCGCGGCTCGGCGCGCCACGGTCTCGTCGGTATCCGCGAAGTACTGTCGCCGCTCGGAATGGCCGACGATCGTGCCGTAGACGCCGAGCTCGCGCAGCATGGGCGGAGAGACCTCGCCGGTGAACGCGCCCTCGCTCGCCCAGTGGCAGTTCTGCGCGAAGACGCCCACCTCGGTGCCGGCCAGCGCCTGCACGGCTGCTGCGAGCGAGACGTAGGGCGGGCAGACGACGACGTCGACACCGGCCGGCAGGTCGGCGTCGCGGAGGTCGCGGCAGAACGATCCCGCCTCGCCAGGCCCCTTGAACATCTTCCAGTTGCCAGCGATCAGCACCGCCGCGAGCTTAGCCGTCAATCAGCCGAGGACGGCCTGCGTCTGGATGACGAGCGCCACCGAACGGCCGCCGTCGTCCGTGAGCTCGGTCTGCACGACGATCGAGCTGCGGCCGACATGCAGCGGCGTCGAGACGAGCGCGACGGTCCCGCCGCGCACCGCGCGGAAGAAGTTCGTCTTCGACTCGAGCGTCGCGGTCGTCGCGCCCTCGGGCAGGTTGAGGAAGGCACAGAGCGCGCCGAGGCTGTCGGCAGCGGCCATCAGAGCGCCGCCGTGCAGGACGCCGCCCGCCGTGCAGAGCTCCTTGCTCCAGTCGAGCTCGCCACGGACCTCCTCGGCCGCCGCCGACTCGACTCGCAGGCCGAGTCGCTCGGCGAACGGCATCGCACGAAGGAGCTCGCTCACGACGGGATCGCGGCGACGCCCGGCAGCTCCCGGCCCTCGAGCAGCTCGAGCGACGCGCCGCCGCCGGTCGAGATCCACGAGATGCGGTCTGCCACTCCCGCGTCGTGCACCGCGCGGACCGAGTCGCCGCCGCCGACCACGGTGAAACCGGCGGACTCGGCGAGCGCGCGGGCGACGGCGAACTGTGCCCTCGGCGAAGCGTGGCCACTCGAACACGCCCATCGGCCCGTTCCAGAAGATCGTGCGAGCGCCTGCGATCCGGTTGGCGAAGTCCTTCCGTGTCTTCGGTCCGATATCGAGACCGAGCCACCCGTCGGGAAGCTCGTCGTAGCCGGTGACCCGCGACTCTGCGTCGGCCGCGAACGAGACCGCCGCCACGACGTCGACCGGCAGGACAGCGTCGAACGAAAACGGGTTCTCGGCCCGCACCTCCTCGGCCATCTTCCCGCCGATCAGGACCGTGTCCGCCCGCGAGCCGAGCCTTTCGAGCACCGAGATCTTGTCCTCGACCTTTGCGCCGCCGGAGACGATCACGAACGGGCGCTCGACGTCGCCGAGCAGCGCCCCGAGGTTTCGCAGCTCGTCGAGCAGGAGCAGCCCGGCATAGGCCGGCAGCAGATGCGCCACACCTTCCGTCGACGCGTGCGCCCGGTGCGCCGAACCGAACGCGTCGTTCACGTACAGATCGCAGCCCTCGGCGAGTTGGCGCGCGAATGACGGATCGTTCTTCGTCTCGCGCTCGTCGAACCGCGTGTTCTCGAGCACCTCGATGCGATCGTCGGGCACGAGCTCCGCGAGGCGCGCCCGTACAGGGGCGATCGCATAGCGCTCGTCGCGCCCTTGTGGACGGCCGAGGTGCGAGCACACCCGCACCGCGGCCGCGCCGCGCTCGAGGAGCAGCTGCAAGGTCGGGAGCGATGCGCGGATGCGCGTGTCGTCGCCGACGCGGCCGTCGTCGAGCGGCACGTTCAGGTCCGACCGCACGAGCACGACCTTGCCGGCAACGTCCGCCGTCTCGACCGACCGCGGCAGGCGAAGGCTCACAGCAGCTTCGGAACGAGATCGACCAGCCGGCACGAGTAGCCCCACTCGTTGTCGTACCAGCCGAAGACCTTCGCAAAGGAGCCCTGCACCATCGTCAGTTGGCTGTCGAACGTGCAGGACGCCGGCGAGTGGATGATGTCCGTCGACACGAGCGGCTCGGTCGAGTACACGAGGTACGGCGCAAGCGCCCCGGCCGACGCTGCTGCCTCGAAGGCGGCATTGACCTCGTCGACCGTCGTCTCCTTGCCGAGCGTCACGACGAGATCGGTGATCGAGCCAGTCGGGACCGGCGCGCGCACGGAGATGCCGTCGACCTTCCCTTTCAGCTCCGGGAGGACGAGCCCGATCGCGCGCGCCGCGCCCGTCGAGGTCGGGATCAGGTTGATCGCCGCCGCCCTCGCTCGCCGCAGGTCACTGTGCGGCAGATCGAGGATCTGCTGGTCGTTCGTGTACGCGTGGATCGTCGTCATGAATCCACGCTCGATCCCGAATGTGTCGTTGAGCACCTTCGCCATCGGCGCCACGCAGTTCGTCGTGCAGGACGCGTTCGAGATGATCGCGTGCCGCTCGGGGTCGTAGGCGTCGTCGTTGACGCCGAGTACGAGGGTGACGTCGGGATCCGTGGCCGGAGCCGAGATGACGACCTTCTTCGCGCCTGCATCGAGATGCTTCTGGGCTCCTTCGCGCTTGGTGAAGAACCCTGTCGACTCGAGGACGACGTCCACCTCGAGGTCGCGCCAGGGGAGGGCGCCTGGATCGCGCTCAGCGAGTCCGCGGATCTCCTTGCCGCCGACCTCGAGCGAGTTTCCCGTGACCTTCACCTCGTGCGGAAACGCTCCCAGCACCGAGTCGTGCCGGAGAAGGTGCGCCATCGTCTCCAGATCGCCCAGATCGTTGAACGCCACGATCTCGAAGTCACCGCCGCGCTCGAGCGCCGCCCTGAAGAAGTTCCGGCCGATGCGGCCGAAGCCGTTGATCCCAACGCGTGTCTTTGCCATGCGGGCGACTGTAGCTACGCGGTGGCGGACGAGATGCCGTAGATGTCGACGAGCTTCTCGCGGAGATACCGCACGTACGGCTCGGGGTCGATCTCGGACGTCCCGACGACGCGCTCGAGCGTCTCGCCCGGCGTGAACTTGCGCCCGTGGCGATGGAGGTGCTCCCGCAGCCAGTCTCGGAGCGGCGCGAACTCTCCGGCCTCGAAGGACGCGTCGAGATCGGGAAGGTCGGCCACGATCTTCTCCCAGATCTGCGCAGAGATCAGGTTGCCCAGCGCGTAGGTCGGGAAGTACCCGATCGAGCCGCCCGACCAGTGGACGTCCTGCAGCACTCCCTCGGTGTCGCTCGGCACGTCGATTCCGAGGTAGTCGTCCATCCGCCGGTTCCACTCCTCGGGCAGCTGCTCGAGCGGGAACTCGTCGTTGAGCATCGCCTGCTCGAGCTCGAAGCGCAGGATGATGTGCAGGTTGTAGGTCGTTTCGTCTGCCTCGACCCGGATGAGCGAAGGCTCGACAGCGTTGACCTCGCGGTACCACTGCTCGGCGTCGTACCCGGCGAGTGCGCTGGGCTGCAATTCCTGCAAACGTCGAAAGTAGCCGCGCCAGAACGGCAGCGACCGGCCGACAAGGTTCTCCCACATCCGGCTCTGCGACTCATGCATCCCGAGCGAGACCCCGCGCGCGAGCGGGCTACGCTCGAGGTCCGGGTCGACCTGCCGCTCGTAGAGGCCGTGACCGAACTCGTGCATCGTCCCGAAGAGCCCGCCGAGGTGCTCGGTGAAATAGCGCGTCGTGATGCGGATGTCCGTGATGCCGGTCCCCGACGCAAACGGATGCACGGTCGGGTCGAGGCGCCACGCGTCGTCGGTGAAGCCGAAGTCGTGCGCGACCTCGAGCTCGAAGACCTTCTGGGCGGCGATGTCGAAGTCGTGGACGGGCGGCCCCTCGCCGTTCAGCGATGCGACCTCCTTGACGAGCGGCGCCTGGTGCGCCTTCAGGTAGTCGAAGAGCACCCGCACCTGCTTCGTCTTCATGCCGCGCTCGTAATCGTCGAGCACGATGTCATACGGCTCGTCGCCGACCTCGAAGCAGTCGATGTACTCCTTGCGCAGGTCGAGATTCTTGCGGAGGACCGGCAGGAAGCTCGCGAAGTCGTTGTTCTTGCGTGCCTCGACCCAGACCGGGTTTGCGAGAGCGGCGGAGCGCGACATCTCGGCGCGCAGGTCCGGCGGCACGCGACGTGCCTTGTTCCAGTCCTTCGTCGCGACGCGGATGAGGCTCGCCTCGAACGAGTCGTAGTCATGCTGCTCGCCCCAGGCGGCGAGGCCGTCGAGCAGGTGGCCGATCTCCGGATCGATGAACTTCGTGTGCGCGATCCGGCCGACGGTGGCGAGTTGCTCGGCTCTGAGCGAGGCGCCCCTGGCCGGCATCATCACGTGCTGGTCCCAGCTGAGGAGCGAGGCCGCCTTGCCGAGATCCGCGATCTCGGCCAGCCGCACTCTCAGGTCGTCGAACGCCGCCCGGCTCACAGATCGGAACCTCTATCACACCCAGACGGCGGGCCGGAGAGGGAGCTCCGAGGACGACCTCCCCCTCCGGAGAAAACGCTCCCGGGAGTGCAGCGGTGAACGGGGTCTGTATTCGCCGCTGCGGCGAGAGCGAACCGCCTGGGTGAGTATCCGTCCTGGGCGCCGGGGTTTGCTAGTGCACTTGCAAATCAGGTCGATGCACGTTCTGCAAGCCGGACGATCGAGCGCAGCTTACGGTGGGCCGAGGCCTTGCTCAACGGCGGTCGCGCCTTCGCCGCGAGCTCGCGAACCGACGCGGCGGGGTGGCGGAGCCGCAGCTCCGCGAGCTCGACCAGGTCGCCCGGCAGCGCGTCGACGCCGAGGAGTCGGATCGCCTCGAGCTGGTCGTGTGCGGCGCGCGCAGTCCGTTCCAGATTCGCCTCGTCGGCGTTCGCCAACCGGTTGGCCCGCGCGCGGGTCGCTGCGACCACCGCGTGCTCCTCGAACCACAACGCCGTGTCGCCGGCGCCCGTGATCGCCAGCAGGCCGCCGATCGCCTCGTGGCCCTTGGCGTAGGCGACCGAGTGCGACCGGCGCTCGGCGACTCCGAGCTGCACGCCTTCCCGCGCGGCGATGTCCGCCAGGAACTTGGCTCCTTCCACGCTCGACGTGCGAAGCTCGAGGTGGGGATCGCGCGGGCCTGAGAGCGAACCGGCACCCAGCAGCGCGCCCCGCAGGTACGCGCGGCGACAGCAGGACCGGCCGACGACTCGGCGCGGCGGGATCTCGAGCGGCGCGCGCGTCGCGGAGAGCACGCCCGCCTCCCGGAGAACCGCGAGCCCGTCGTCGTCGACGTCCGCGTGCAGCTGATACCGCGTCGCCCGATCGAACGCCCGGCGCCGGTACGTCCGGATCTCCGAGCGCACTCCCAGCTCGCGCAGGAGCGCGAACGCCCGCCGGGCGGCGGCCGAGCTCGCGAGGTCGAGATGCACCGCCACCGTCCCGCCCTGCAGATGCCAGGCGCCGCTGACGTGGAAGAGCGCAGACACCTCGGCGAAGCGGCAGCAGCGACGGTCCGGCGCGATCTGGGCGAGCTCGTTGCGGAGCTCCTCGGAGAGGGCCATCTACAGCGTCACGCCTTCCAGGGCGAGCAGGCGGCGCTTGTACTCGACGCCGAGCTCACCGTACGAGCCGATCCCGTCCGAGGCGACGACCCGGTGAGTCGGGATGAACGGCGACAGATCGCAGCGTCCGCAGAACGTGCCCGCGGCCCTGGCGGCGCCCGGATACCCGGCGAGAGCAGCAAGCTCGCCGTATGTCACGACCTCGCCCCGGCCGATACGCCGGAGCGCGCGGGCGCACGCCCCGTGGAAGCCGCCCGGCAGGCGAAGCCGGATGTCGCGGAGGTTGTCGTCGGCGCCGCCGAAGAAGGCGGTCAGCCGCCGGGCGAGCGTGTCCAACCCCGTGTCCGACACCCGCAAAGCGTCGGGCGTTCTGCGCGGCCTCGGCAGCTCCGCGTGGAAGACACGGCCGCGCTCGAGCCACAGCTCGCCGACGCCGAAACCAGGCGCGTCGTACTGCACGAGAGTCGGCTTCATTCGCCGATGTTGTAGCTTCGCGGCCGTGACGCGGGCCAGGCTGCCGGCACTCGGGTACTGCTACGTCGCGCTGGCGCTCCCCGCGCTGGTGCTCGGCGTCGATCATCGACGGGCCGCTTCCGCCCTGTTCACCGGCGCTGCCTTCGCATATCTGTGGTTCCTCGCAAGCGTGTGCGCCCGACTCGTCCGCTTCGATCCGGACGGGTTCTTCGCGAGCGTCGTCGTGCTCGGAGGAGCCGCCTTCCTCGGGCTGCAGGCGGTGGCGGTGGCGGTCGGCTCCCGGGAGCTCGCGGCACCCTCGGCAGCGTGTGCGGCGACCGTGATCATCGGCTCGTCGTTGGGGGCGTGGCAGGCGCGAAAGATCAGCCGCAGGTTCGGACAGGCGGGGGTCGCGGGCGGCCTGGCGGTGCTGGTGGTCGGGATCGTCGAGGGGGCTGCAGGCTGGACGTTCGCCGGCGAGGCGGTCTTCGCATCGTCGCTCGGCTTCATGGTCTGGGTGCTGGTGACGGCGACGTATCTGCTCCGGCGCTGACGTCTAGGATCGAGGCCGTGAGCTCCCACGCAATCTTCCGCCCGCCGCCCGCTCACAACGAGCCCGTCCACGACTTCGCGCCCGGCAGCCCCGAGCGCGAGCGGTTGCGACGGCGGCTCGAAGCGATGCAAGCCGAGCGGCCCGAACTGCCGCTCGTGATCGGTGGACGCGACGTGACGACCGGCGACCTCCGCCAGGCGGTGATGCCGCACGACAAGGAGCACGTGCTCGCCGACGTCCATCAGGGAGGGGCAGAGCATGTCCAGCAGGCGATCGACGCCGCCGCCGAGGCGTGGGAGGACTGGTCGAAGTGGCCGTGGGAGGATCGCGCCGCGGTCTTCTTGCGGGCGGCGGAACTGCTGTCCGGCCCGTGGCGCGACACGCTGCTCGCCGCGACGATGCTCGGCCAGTCGAAGACTGCACACCAGGCCGAGATCGACGCGGCCGCCGAGTCGATCGACTTCCTGCGCTTCAACGTCGAGTTCATGACGCGGATCTACGAGGAGCAGCCGATCTCCTCCCAGGGCGTCTGGAACCGGCTCGAGTACCGGCCGCTCGAGGGATTCGTCTTCGCCGTGTCGCCGTTCAACTTCACCGCCATCGCGGCGAACCTGACGAGCTCGCCGGCGCTGATGGGGAACACCGTCGTCTGGAAGCCCGCCGGCACCGCGATGCTCTCCGGCTACTACCTCATGCGCCTGTTCCAGGAGGCCGGCATACCGGACGGCGTGATCAACCTCGTCTACGGCTCCGGCGCCACCATCGGCGACGCGGCACTGAGCAGCCCCCACCTCGCCGGCATCCACTTCACCGGCTCGACGCCGGTGTTCAACGGCATGTGGCGCACGGTCGCGGGAAACATGGAGCGGTTCCGCAACTACCCGCGAATCGTCGGCGAGACCGGGGGCAAGGACTTCATCGTCGCCCATCCCTCCGCGAACGTCGAGAGCCTCGCGACCGCGATCGTGCGGGGCTCGTTCGAGTACCAGGGCCAGAAGTGCTCGGCATCCTCGCGCGTCTACGCCCCGTCGAACCTCTGGGAGGAGCTGCGAGAGCGCCTGCAGTCCGAGGTCGCGACGATCAAGATGGGTGACGTCTCCGACTTCGGCAACTTCATGGGCGCCGTCATCGACGGCGCCTCGTTCAGGACGCAGGCCGAGGCGATCGAAGAGGCGAAGACACACGCCGGCACGGAGATCGTGGTCGGAGGCGGCTACGACGACTCGCACGGCTTCTTCGTCGAGCCGACCGTGATCGAGACGCGCGACCCGGACTTTCGCCTGCTGCGGGACGAGCTCTTCGGGCCGGTCGTCACGACGTACGTCTACGACGAGGGCAAATGGGACGACACGCTCAGCCTGATCGACCGCACGGCCCCGTACGGCCTCACCGGCGCGGTCTTCTCGGAGGACCGCAGCGCCGCAGCCGACGCGCAGGAGAAGCTCCGCTACGCGGCCGGCAACTTCTACGTGAACGACAAGCCGACCGGCGCCGTCGTCGGGTCAGCAGCCGTTCGGCGGCTCGCGCGCCTCGGGGACGAACGACAAGGCCGGCTCGCTCTGGAACCTGATCCGCTGGGTCAGCCCGCGCTCGATCAAGGAGACGTTCGTGCCGCCGCGGAGCTACCGCTATCCGTTCCTCGACACCGAGGAGTAGGACTAGCGCACGCGGAAGACGCGTGCGACCGCGGTCGCCGCGTTCGCGGTGCGGGCGTACGCGACGGCGACGTGCTTCCCCTTGGCGAGGTTCGTCGCGGCGCCGTAGATCGTGCCGCGCGTCGCAGTGAGGCCGCCGCCCTTCTCGAGCAGCTCGACGCCGTCGACCCAGAGCGCCGACTCGACGAGCTTCGCCGGAGCGACGAGCTCGGCGGCAACCTGCGACGTCGGCGGCTGGGCCGCGTTCGACCCCAGGAAGGTGACCTTGACGCGCCCCGTCCGGTCGGGCTGCCAGGCATCGCCGACCAGGTGGAGCGCGACTGCCTTGTCTCCCTTGACCACGACGGCCCAGTCCCCGCCGTGGTAGATCGTGTGACCGCCGATGGAGCTCGCAGGATCGGGCGCGACCGCTGCCGCCGTGGTGGTCGGCGCGGACGACGACGAGCCACAGCCGGCGGCGGCCGGCGCGAGCAGGAGCAGCAGGGCGAGCCGGCGCACGCCCGCAAGGCTAAACGTCGTACGCTCTCCACATGAGCGGTTCACTGCCGACCACCTGGCTCAGCGCGCGACTCGGCCGCGACCCGCAGGCACTCGACGCGGCGCGGCGCGAGGGGCGGCTGCTGGCGATCCGCGCGGGCGACCATTACGAGTTCCCGTCCTGGCAGTTCGACCGCGACGGCAACGTCCTGTCGGAGGTGCCGCGCGTGATCGCGGCGGCGCGAGGCGCCGGCATCACCGACGAACGCCTCGCCCAGCTCCTGCAGGCCCCGTCCGGGCTCGGCTCGAATCGGCGCCTGGCGGACTCGCTCGTCGAGGGAAACCTCGACCACGTCTCGAGTGTCGTGCTTATCCGCGCCCCGCGCGGTGTAGCTGCTCGTAGATCCGCCGGGCCGTCCGCGCCGGCACGCCGGGCACACCCTCGAGCTCCTCGCGCGAGGCAGCGGCGACCCGCTCGGCCGAGCCGAAATGCGTCAGCAGCGCGCGCCGCCGTGCCGGCCCGACGCCGTCGAGCTGGTCGAACATCGACTCGCGAGCGGCGGCGTCTCGGCGCGAGCGATGGAACGTGATCGCAAACCGGTGCGCCTCGTCGCGGATCCGCTGCAGCAGCTGCAGGCCGGCCGTGTGCCCTGGCAGCAGGATCGGCTCCGGCCGCCCCGGAACGAACACCTCCTCGATCCGCTTCGCCAGCGCGATGACGGCCACGCGCGGCAGATCGAGCTCGGCCATCGCCTCGAGCGCCGCAGAGAGCTGCCCCTTGCCGCCGTCGATGACGACGAGGTTCGGCGTTGCGGCGAACGACTCGTTCCAGTCGTCCGAGCCGGGGTCGGCGCCGAGGCGCGAAAAGCGTCGCGTGATCACCTCGCGCATCGACGCGAAATCGTCCTGGCCCTCGACACCACGGAGCGTGAACTTGCGGTAGTGGCTCTTCTTTGCGACGGCGTCCTCGAACACGACCATCGACCCGACCACCTCCTGGCCCTGGATGTTCGAGATGTCGAAGCATTCGATGCGGATCGGCAGCGATTCGAGGTTGAGCGCCTCGCGCAGCTCCTCGAGCGCCTCCACGCGACGCGCGCGCTTGCTCTCGGCCACGAACGTCTCGGACTCGAGCGCCAGCTCGGCGTTCTGCTGCGCCAGCTCCTGGAGGCGGCGCTTCTCCCCGCGCTCCGGCACGCGCACCTCCACCTTCGAGCCGCGCCGTTCGGACAGAAACGCAGCCAGAGCGGAGGTGTCCCCCGCGCCGCGCGGGACCAGGATCTGCGGCGGGATCGAAGGCGCGCTGCCGTAGTACTCGAGGCAGAACTGCTCGACGACCTCGCTCGGCTCCTCGCCGGCGGCGTTCTCGAGATGGAACGAGTACCGGTCGACCATGCGCCCGTCTCGCAGCGGGAACACCTGCACCGCGGCGTGCTCGGGCGAGACGGCCACGCCGATCACGTCGATCGTTCCGATCGAGCCCCGCTCGACGGCCTGGCGCTCGGAGAGCCGCTCGATCGCCCGCAGCCGATTCCGGTAGCGCGCCGCGTCCTCGAACCGCTCGCTCGGTCGACGCCTCGTGCATCTGCTGCTCGAGCCTGCGCCTGATCGGCCGGTCGTCCCCCGAGAGAAACTCGATCACCTGGTCGATCACCTCGCGGTAGTCCTCCTTCGAGATGTAGCCGACGCACGGCGCGTGGCAGCGCTCGATGTGGTAGTCGAGACACGGGATGCCGCTGCGCCTCCCGGGCTGCGGCCCCTCGCACGGCCGGTAGCGAAAGACGCGGTTCAGGACGTCGAGCGTCTCGCGCACCTTCTTCGCGTTCGCGTACGGCCCGAAATACACGACGCCACGCCGGTGCCGCTCGCGGGTGAACATGACCCGCGGATAGTCGTCCTCGACCGTGACCGCGATGTAAGGGAACGACTTGTCGTCGCGCAGCCGGACATTGAACGGCGGACGATGGCGCTTGACGAGGTTCTGCTCGAGGTGGAGCGCCTCGACCTCGGTCTGCGTGACGATCGTCTCGATCGTCTCGACGCGGTCGGCCATCTGGCGGATTCCCTGCCGCGTGTCGCTCGACCCTTCCTGGAAGTAGGAACGGACACGCGGTCTCAGCGTCTTCGCCTTCCCGACGTACAAGACTGCCCCGGCGGCGTCCCGAAACAGGTAGACGCCCGGCTTCCGCGGGACCCGCTTGAGCTGGTTCTCGATGCCTTCGACTGCCACGAAGTGAGCGTATCGGCCGTCCTGGGCATGACACCCGAGATGCGCTCACGGCTGCTCGCCACCTCCGTCGCTCTGCTGCTCGTCGCCGCCGGCGCCGGCTGCGGTACGAAGCACAAGCTCGTCGTGGGGGCCGTCGAAGACTCCGCAAAGTGGTCGCCCGACCCGGCCCGGACGATGGCCGAGACGCGCGACTCGGGGTTCAGCGCGGTCGTGGTCAGCGCGGTCTGGCGGCGAGGGGCGACGGTCGAGACCGACCTGCCGCCCTTGCGGCGCGCCGTGCGCGCTGCGGTCGCGGCGAACCTCCAGCCGCTGCTCGCCGTCTACCAGACGAGCGGCGACACGCCTGCCGGCCCGTCCGACCGGGCCGCGTTCGCGTCGTACGCTGCGGGTCTGGCCCGCGCCCTGCCGTCGGTCCGCGACGTGCTGGTCGGGAACGAGCCGAACCTGAACCTGTTCTGGCAGCCTCAGTTCGGCGACGGCGGAGCAGATCTCGCCGCGGTGCAGTACGAGGCGCTCCTCGCCTCCACGTACGACGCGCTCAAGTCCGTCGACCCGGACCTGACGGTGATCGGAGGCAACCTCGCTCCGCGCGGGGGCGACGATCCGCGATCGGCCCGACCGACGCACTCGCCGACGGCGTTCATCCGCGACCTCGGTGCCGCGTTCCGGGCCAGCGGTCGCGACCGGCCGTTGCTGGACGCCTTCTCGATTCACGTGTACGGCGAGAGCTCGCACATCCCGCCGTCGTTCGCCCACCCGAACACGACGTCGATCGGGATCGCCGACTACCGAAAGCTCGTCGACCTGCTCGGAACAGCCTTCGACGGGACGGCGCAGCCGGGATCGAGGCTCCCGATCGTCTACGGCGAGTACGGCGTCGAGACCACCGTCCCACCGGCGAAGCGCGCGCTTTACACCGGCCGGGAGGTCGTTCCTACGGTCGACGCGGCGACCCAGGCGGCCTACTACCGCGAGGCGATCGCGCTGGCCCTGCCGCCAGTCGAACGTGACCATGCTGTTCATCTTCCACGTCTTCGACGAGACCCGGCTCGAGGGCCTCCAGACCGGCGTCCGCTACGCCGATGGGTCGCAGAAGACCGGCCTGACGGTCGTGCAGCGCTAGATTTGGTGTGGTGAGCGAGCCCGGCGGATATGTCGCCTACACGTTCTTCCGCGTCGATCCCGCCTGGCGTCAGCTGCCGGTCGAGGAACGCGCTGCGGCGAAGGACGCCTTCGCCGAGGTCGTCGAGGACTTCGCCCCCCGGTTCGACGCGCTGCGGGCGTATTCGACGACCGGCGTCAGGCCAGACAGCGACTTCTTCCTCTGGAAGATCACCGACCGGTACGAGGATCTCGGCGAGCTCGGAGGGGCGCTCAACGCGACGCCGCTCGCCGGCTGGCTGACGACGCCGTACTCGTACCTCGCGACGACCAAGGCGTCCCAGTACACGTCGGCGCGGCGCCCACGCAAGGTCACGCCGAAGGGATCGCCGTACCTCGTCGTCTACCCGTTCGTGAAGGTTCGGCCGTGGTACGCGCTGGCCGAGGCCGACCGGCAGCGGGCGATGGACGAGCACATGCGAATCGGCCGCGAGGAGTTCCCGACGATCCACAACCACACGACGTATTCCTTCGGGCTCGACGACCAGGAGTTCATGACGGCGTTCGAGTGCGACGAGCCGGCCGACTTCATGCACCTGATGCTGAGGCTCCGCGACTCGGAGGCGTCTCGCTACACCGAGCGGGACACACCGATCTTCGTCGGGCAGCACATGCCGATCCGCGAGGCGCTCGCGCGGCTCGACGGTGTGAGCTCGCTAGTCGAAGACCACCGTTAGCGTCTTCACCAGGCCGCGCTTGCGCTCGAGGACGATCCGTTCACACGAGGCGCTTGCCGTCGAGCCAGGTGCGGACGGCCGCGTAGATGCTGATGCCGGCGACGACGAAGAAGGCCAGGGCGTCGAGACCTTGCAGGCTGGTCGTGAAGAACCAGATCAGGTCGGCCACGAACAGCGCGATCGCACCGTAGAAGATCGCCTGCTTGCGGCCCGCCCACGTCTCGATCTCGCGGCGGCCGATGTCCCGCCAGAAGAAGTACGCGACGACCGCGATTGCGAGGATGAACGCGAACCGCAGCAGCGTCCCCGCCGTCGCCAGCGCGGTCTCCGCGTTCAACACGACGATCGCCGCCGCGACCGCGGCCAGGATCAACAGGTTGCGGACGAAGGGGCTCATATCGCAGTCATGCCGTCATGTAGGCGCGGACGCCGAGCGCCGCGGCGATCAGGGTGGCGACGGCGAACCACAGGAGGCGCGCCCTCGGCTCGGCCGGGGCGTAGAGCCACGGTGAGAGTACCGCGAGCAACGCGAACGTCCCGTACGCGTAGTGGAGGTGATCGGCGGCACGGTGATGCCGCGAGAGCAGGAGCAGGCCGAGGCCAACCTGCGCGACGATCAGGGTCTGGGCGAGCGCCAGCAATTGGGCGACGGAGGCGCCGGCACGGCCGCGCCGCCAGGCCACGAACGCAACGACGGCCGACGCGGCACATGCCGCGATCACGAGGAATGCGTTCACGTGATGGGCCGTTAGCATCCGCGATTGAGCAATCTACAGAGGGGCCAACGTGATCGAAGAAGGCAAGCCCGCACCGGACTTCGAGCTCAAGAGCGACAGCGGCGAGACCGTCAAGCTCTCCGACCTGCAGGGGAAGCAAGTCGTCATCTACTTCTATCCCAAGGACGACACGCCCGGTTGTACCGCTCAGGCGTGCGGCATTCGCGACGTCTACGGCGAGTTCGAGAGCGAAGGCGCGGTCGTCCTCGGTGTCTCTCCGGACGACGAAGCGTCACATGTCAAGTTCAAGGACAAGTACCACCTGCCGTTCACCCTGCTTGCCGATCCGGGTCACCGAGTCGCCGACGAGTACGGCGTCTGGGGCGAGAAGAGCTTCGCCGGGAAGAAGTACTTCGGGGTCGAGCGCTCGACGTTCGTGATCGCCGAGGACGGGAGCGTCAAGAAGGTGCTGCGGAAGGTGAAGCCGGCAACGCACGCGGACGACGTGCTCCAGACCCTTCGAAGCTGACGCCGTCGAGACGCCGCACCGACCAGGCGAAAAGCAACCCGTACACCACTACGACGACCCCGATCACGAGGGGGGCGCCCCAGTCGAGGCTGCTCCACCCGGGGAGGAACCCGCCGAGCGTTGCCGGAACGACCCAGGCGACGCCGAACCGCGGTTGCGCAAGGGCGAGCGCGACGCATACGAGCGGCAGGTAGTGCGGCCAGACGATCGGGCTGAGAACGAGTGAGGCCGCGATCGCGAGCACGAAGGCCGCGGCGTCGCCGTTGCGGCTCCGGCCTCGGTCGACGACGGCCGCGAGAACGATTGCGCCGAGCGCGAACATCACGCACTTGGCGACCCCCGGCGACCCGCCGAGGCTGCGGACGAGCGCGTAGGGCGAGTAGCTGTGGTCGGCGACCAGGGCAGTGAGCCGGCCGAGCAGGTGAGGGTAGGACTGAAGACCGGAGAACCCGATCGCCGCCCAGCCACCGGCTGCCGCAGCGACGGCGATCCCGACCGACCAGATGGCCGAGCGGAGCCGGCGGGTGACGAGCAGCCAGACCCCGAGCGGCCACAGGTAGAGCTTGAAGACGACGAGCGCGGCGAGCAGGAGTCCGGCGACCACGACCCGGGAACGAAAGCGCCAGAGCGCGGCACACCCGAGCACCAACTCGGGCGAGATCGTCCCGTTGGTCAGCCCCGACCATGTCGCCGGCCACAGGAAGACGATGCCGTAGCACCGCCAGTCTCGAACGCCGAGCAGGTAGAGGGCTCCGGCGATCGACGCGACGGAGAGCAAGCCCCAGAACGCACTCGCGACGCCGAGCGGCAGCAGCGAGATCGGAGCCAGCGCCACGGCTGCGGGCGCGGGGTACACGAACGGCCGGAACTGCCTCTGCTGCGCGACCTCCGGCAGGACATGCGGGTAGGGGCTTCGCCCGTGGAGCACGTCAACGCCGCTCGTCCAGAACGTGCTGAAGTCGAACGGGTGAAAGCCGATCAGAAGGACGTACCCGAAGATCATCACGAGCGAGAGCGGCACCGCGGCCAGCGCAACGAACTCCACCGTCTTCCGGAAGGAGCCGAGCACCCTGCCCGTCGACGGGCCTTGAACCGCTGTGGCGGCTGCCGCCATCACTCCGGCTTTCGGCGGCCCGCGAACGCACGTCTATCCCCCGGGCGGGGGACGAACGTCAGGCCAAGGAGACTGCGTGCGCCTCGCTCGCCGACGCGTAGTCATCGCCAAGACGCTCGCGGAGCGTCTGCTCGAGCTCGCCTGACGCCTCGAGCTCCTCGACGATGTCGGCGCCGCCGACGAGCTCGCCCTTGACGAAGACCTGCGGAATCGTCGGCCAGCCCGACAACGCCGAGAGGTCCTGGCGGATCTGCGGGTCCGCGAGAACGTCGACCGTCGTGACCGGTGCGCCCGCCCGCTGGAGCGCCTGCAGCGCCCGATCGGAGTTTCCGCACATCACGAACTGCGGCGTGCCCTTCATGAACAACGCGACATCTGCGCTGTCGATGACGTCCTTGATCTTCTCGCTGTAGGTCACATCGATCCCTTCGTCTTGATTCTCAGCTCGTGGATGGTTCCGTCGGCCAGCGGTCCCGCCAGCGCCTCGTAGACGCGACGGTGCTGTTCGACCAGTGAGAGACCGTCGAGCGACGCGGAGGCGACAACCACCTGGAAGTGGTCACCCCCACCGGTGCGATCGACGACGTCGAGCTCGGTCGCGTCGGGAAACGCGCCTTCGAGCAGCTCGCGGAGAGGTTGCGTGCTCACGTGTCGATCGTACCCAGTAGGAGCTGGTCGCCCGCGCTCACGTTCGACGCGGCGCCGACTGCGAGCTCGACGACCACCTTCGCGCCCTTGCGCGACGCCATGCGCCAGGGGCGCAGGTCACGGACGACGTCGAGCACGACGAGATCGCGATCGCAGAAGACGACGTCGAGCGGGAACCGCATGAAGAACATGTGGATCGAGCCCGCGGGTCGGAAGAGCATGCCTTCGCTGGGCTCGATGCGACGAACGTCCGAGCAGCCCCTTCGAGCGCGCAAAGGGCGTAGTCGCGAGCCGGCATCGTTCGCAGACGACCGTTCCGTCCGACTTGCTCAGGGTCGCCGACTGCACCGATCCCTCTTCGGGGTGATTTCGCGGGATACCTGCACGTTCACTCTTTTGGGGAGTAGCCGGACTTCCGCGGATCCTGCTCAATGCGCGAAGGACACCAGCAATCCCCCTTGATGGAAGGGAGGTACATCAGATGGAAATTCGTGATTGGCTCGAGCTCGCACGTATTCAGCTTCGCCGCGAGGAGGGCCAGACGATGACCGAGTACGGCATCCTGCTCGCTCTCATCGCAGTCGTCGTGATCGCAGCGCTGATTCTCCTCGGCCCGGCGATCAAGAACGTCTTCGACAGCGTCACCAGCAGCCTCTAGACCGACCCCCGGAACGGCGGCCGCCCGCCGTTCCGCGCTGGGTCCCGCAGCGCGCCGTGATTCGAACCGGCGCGCTTCTGCGTGCGGAAGATCCGCAAGCCTCGCACACCCCGCTCGTACCCCTTCGGGGTGATTTGTGCATTTACGTGCACGTTTTCACCCGTTTGGGGAGTTGGCAACACGGGCCGGACGACGATGAATGCGCGACATGGACAAACCGGCGAGCGGTGCAGCGACCGATCTACATCCAGCGGCCGCCTTCCGGAGCGAACCAGATGCTCGTAAGTCCCCTCGCCGCAGAAGGGAGGTGCACCCGTATGGAACTCCGTGATTGGCTCGAGCTTGCTCGCATCCAGCTTCGCCGCGAGGAGGGCCAGACGATGACCGAGTACGGAATTCTGCTCGCTCTCATCGCCGTGGTCGTGATCGCCGCGCTGATTCTGCTTGGCCCTGCAATCAAGGGCGTCTTCACCAGCGTCACCAACAGCCTGTAAGGCAAACCCGGGACGGCAGGCCCCCAGCGCTATGGGGGCCTGCCGAACCGACTACCGAAAGAACACCACTCTTGACTGCACATCACCTCAACTTGAGCAGCTCGACGGGACAGACGTTGACCGAGTACGCATTCATCCTCGCGTTCATCGTCCTCGTCGTGATCGTCGCGGTCCCGTTGTTCGGGTCGGCGACGGCGCAGCTGTACAACGACGTGATGGCCGGCTTCGGAGGCTGAGTCAATGGCGCGCCGCCTCCGCCCCAACCGCACTCAGGCCCGTTCCGAAAACGGCCAGGCGATCGTCGAATTCGCGCTGGTTCTGCCGATCCTGATGGCAATCCTGCTCGGGATCATCCAGTTCGGAATCGTCTTCAACAACTACATCACGCTCACCGACGCGACACGCGCCGGCGCTCGCAAGGCTGCGGTCAGCCGATTCTTGAACGACAACGGCGCGAGCGCGAAACAGGCAGTCCAAGATTCCGCGTCCGGGCTCAACATCAGCGTCCTGACGCCGACGATCTCCGTCACTTCCTCTCCCGACTGGAACACCCCGGGCGGAGTGGTGACCGTGAGCGCGAGCTATCCGTACAACCTGAACATCCTCGGCTGGACAGTCGTATCCGGAAATCTCAACTCGACGACTCACGAACGCCTGGAATGACCCGCCTCCTCCCCGACTGAACAGGACTCCCATGACCTATCGCCTCCGTAACATCCTCGTCGCCGCCGGCCTCGCGGTCGTCGCGGCGTTGCTGACGACGTTCTACGTCGCGAACTACAAGAGCCACGTTCGCCAGGCCGAATCAACGGTGAAGGTGTTCGTGGCGAAGAAGGACATCCCCGTCGGCACGCTCGGCGCAGAGCTCGGCGGCCACAGCTGGTTGACGTCGACTGACGTCGCCCAGCACGCCGTCGTTCCCGGCGCGATCTCGAGCCCCGACCAGGTCGCGCGGCTGATCAGCGTTCAGCCGGTCTACGCCGGCGAGCAGATCACGCTCCGCCGGTTCGCGACCCAGACCGAGATCGGCGTCCGCGCGCAGCTGCACGGGCCGCTCCGGGCCATCTCGGTCCCCGGCACCCCTGATCAGGTGCTCGCGGGCACCCTCAAGGACGGCGACCACGTCGACGTCCTCGCCAGCCTCAAGGTCGACTCCTGCGACGGCTGTTCCGCCGTTCGTGACGTCGTCCAGAACCTGCTCGTCCTTCGCGCACCGGTCGGCAACAGCCGGGCGGGCGTCAATGCCGGAAGCAGCTCCGTGATTCTCGCGGTCAGCGACCGGCGTCAGGCGCAGAAGGTGTTCTTCGCCATGAAGAACGCCGACTGGACACTGCAGCTCCGCCCGGTGGCCAACGCAACCCAGCCGCCGATCGATGTCGAAGGTCCGAAGTCGATGTTCAAGGACGGGGTCACCCCGGCCAACCTCAGCCACTACGCAGGAGCAGGAAAATGACCGAAACCACCGAGCCGCAGCCCACGCGTCTGTACTTCACAGGTGACTGCGATGGGCTCACCGACCTCCGTGAGGCGTTGTCCTCCCACCCCGACTTCGAAGTCGTGGGTTGGAGCGACCACGTCGCACAGGCCGCCGGCGTGCTTGCCGGTGGTCACCTCGACTGCGTCCTGCACGGAACTCGTGCCGAGACGTTCCCGGCGACGGAGATCGCGGCTATCCGCGAGCAGACCCGCACGCCGATCGTGGTCGTCGCCTCCAGCGCGGCCGGGGCGCTTCTCGAAGAGGCGCTCCGCTCCGACGTGGCTGACGTCCTGATGCTGCCGCAGCTCGTCGACAATGCGGCGTTCACCATTCGCAAGGCCTCGCACGTCCGCCGTCAGCCGGCACCGGTCGGCACCCGCCAGCATGGACGGGTGATCACCGTGTTCTCGCCGAAGGGCGGAACCGGCAAGACGGCCACCGCTTCGAACCTCGCGGCGGTGCTCGCGAAGGAAGGCCGTAAGACGCTTCTCCTCGACCTGGACCTCCAGTTCGGCGACGCGGCCATCGTGATGGGCGTCGAGCCCGAGAAGACGATCTACGACCTGGTCCTCGCGCCGGGCGAGCTCGATATCGAGAAGCTCGCCGGGTACACGACCAAGCACCCGTGCGGGCTCGACATCCTCCCCGCTCCCTTGCGGCCGGAGGACGCCGAGCTGGTGACGGAGTCGAAGATCACGAGGCTCCTCGAGGTGGCGCGTGAGTGTTACGACGTCATCGTCGTCGACACCTCGCCGTTCTTCCACGGCCCGATGTTGGCGACGCTCGACCGCACGGACGAACTGCTCGTGCTGTGCGGCCTCGACGTTCCGACGCTCAAGAACGTGCGGCTTGCAATGCAGACGCTCGAGCTGCTGTCGTTCCCGACGCGCCGGATTCGGTTCGTGCTGAACCGGGCCAACACGAAGGTCGGCCTGAACAAGCGCGAGGTCGAGAACGCCCTCAAGGTGACGGTGCACTCGGAGGTTCCCTCGGACCGGATCGTCCCGGTCTGCGTGAACCGCGGCACGCCGGCTGTGCTCGCCGAGCCGAGCTCGGAGTTCGCGAAAGCGATCGTCGAGCTTGCCAAGGCCGTCATGACCCCGGCTGACAAGCAGGCGAAGCCGCGCAAGCGCCTGAGCCTCTCGAGGAGCTGAGCGAAGAATGGGTCTTCACGATCGCCTGCAGCGCCAGGGCGACGGCGGCGCGACCGTCGTCGCACTGGCGGCAAGCGGACCGCGCCCCGAGGTGCCGAAGCTTGTCACGATCGACCCGTACGCCGAGCTCAAGGCGAAGGTTCACCACGCCTGCATTGCCAAGCTCGGACCTGAGCTCTACAAACAGGACGACGACGACCTCGCCGAGCGCGTCTACAAGGCCGTCACGGAAGAGCTGGCCCTCGACCGGACGCCCCTGACGCGCGAGGAGCGCCGCGACATCGTCCGTCAGCTGACGGACGACATTCTCGGCTACGGGCCGATCGAGCCGCTGCTCCGCGACGAGAGCGTGACCGAGATCATGATCAACGGCCCCGAGAACGTCTTCGTCGAGCGGTCGGGCAAGCTCGAGCGGACCAACCTCCGCTTCGTCGACGACTCGCACGTGATGCGGATCATCGACAAGATCGTCTCGCAGGTCGGCCGGCGGGTCGACGAGTCGTCACCGATGGTCGATGCGCGCCTGCCTGACGGCAGCCGCGTGAATGCGATCATCCCCCCGCTTGCCCTGCGCGGGCCGACGGTGACGATCCGTAAGTTCTCGCGCGACCCGTACACGATGAACGACCTGATTGCGTTCGGCACGCTGACCGCACGGTCGGCGCAGTTCATCGCCGCGTGCGTGAAGGGGAAGCTGAACATCCTCATCTCCGGCGGTACCGGCACCGGCAAGACGACGACGCTCAACGCGATGAGCGCGTTCATTCCCGGCGACGAGCGCATCGTCACGATCGAGGATGCGGCCGAGCTCCAGCTGCAGCAGGACCACGTGGTCACGCTGGAGTCACGGCCGGCCAACATTGAAGGCACAGGCGAGATCAAGATCCGCGAGCTCGTCCGGAACGCACTCCGAATGCGCCCCGACCGGATCATCGTCGGCGAGGTTCGCGGTGCCGAGACGCTCGACATGCTCCAGGCCATGAACACCGGCCACGAGGGCTCGCTCACGACGATCCATGCGAACTCTCCGCGTGACGCACTCGCACGTCTCGAGACACTGATCCTGACGGGCGGCGTCGAGCTCCCCCACCGCGCGATCCGGGAGCAGATCGCAAGTGCGTTCGACCTCCTCGTGCAGATCGAGCGTCTGGTCGACGGCTCACGCCGTGTGACCGCCGTGACGGAGGTCCTCGGAATGGAGGCGGACATCGTCACCATGCAGGACGTCTTCGTTGCGTCGCCTCCGTCGCGAAGGTGAGGCCTACGCAGTCGCGCACCGGCTGCTGATGCCGCTCCGCTCGACCGGCATCAAGCCGCACTTCCTCGACAAGCTCGCAGCGAACAACGTCGTGTTGCCGGCCTCGTTCTTCTCGGCCGACGACTCCGATCAGGTTCGTGCGTCGTTCGCCGCCACCGGTTTCCCCGGAGCTTACGAGTGAGGCGCATCCTCCTCGCCTCGATCGCTCTCGCGGCGATCGTGCCTGCGGCCGCGTCCGCAGCACCCCACATCCAGGGGGTCGACGCGAGCTCGTACCCATCCCTCCGGGTCACGTATGTGGCGCCGAAGGGCCTGGCCGCGCCGACGCTGAGGGAGAACGGGCATGCCGTGGCGAACTTCCAGGCGCTCAACCTCGGCCAGACGAAGAGCATCGTCCTGGCGCTCGACCGTTCGCAGTCGATGCGCGGCCGGCCGCTCGCGAACGCACTGGCAGCCGGCCGGCAGTTCGCAAACGCGGTGGGGGCCGACGATCACGTCGGCGTCGTCGCGTTCGGGCACTCCGCGATCGCGCTGACGCGCGTCGCGTCGTCGCCATCGGAAGCGGCGGACCAGATCGGAGGGATGACCGTCGACTCGCAGTCGGGCACCGCTCTTTACGACGCGATCGTGGTCGCAGCCAGCCGTCTCGGCGAGGATTCGCGCCCAGGGCGCGCAATCGTGGTCGTCACCGACGGCGCCGACGTCTCGAGCTCCCATTCGCTCAAGGACGCAGTGTCGGCAGCCCACGCTGCTCACGCGGCGATCTACGCGATCGGCATCGCCGGGCCGGACTTCACGTCGTCGGCTCTCAAGCAGCTCGCGGCAGACACGGGCGGCTCATACCGCCAGGCGTCGTCGGCTCGCGACCTGACTCGGACCTACACCGCACTCAAGGACGAACTGTCGCGCACCTGGCAGCTCACGTACCTCACGACGGCCCGCCCGGGCGGGCACGTCTCGCTGACGGCGACGTCTCACGGTTCCGTCGCCCGGTGGGCGCACACGCTGCCCGGGAGCGATTCCGTCGCGCAGCCCTCGACCGGCGTGCTCCCGTCCGCAGTGTACGGCTCGACCGGCACCGCTCTCCTGGGGCTCGTCGTCGGCGCGCTGATGTTGCTCGCCTGCTGGTTCTGGTTCGCCTCGCAGTTCGAGGGCCGGCTGAAGCGGCGGATCGAGCCTCACATCCCCGGCGCCGCCCCGAAGAACAAGGGCGCGCTGCGCAAGGCGAGCCGCGACGCGACACGCACCCAGCTGGTCGACCTGATCGAGCGGATCTTCGCGGACGTGAAGCAGTTCAAGCGCCTCGAGCGCCTGATCGAGCGCGCCGACGTGCCGCTTCGGCCCGGCGAGCTGCTCGGGATCAGCGTCGGCAGCGCGCTGCTCGCGGCATTCATCTTCGGCGTGGCGGGCCTGTCCATGATCTTCGTGCTCTTCCTCATGGCGTTCGCGTTCGCCGTGCCGATCGCGTGGGTGAGTTGGAAGGCGCGCGGGCGCCTGAGGCGCTTCGAGAACCAGCTCGCCGACCTCTTGATCACGATCGCCGCCTCGCTCAAAGCGGGCCACAGCTTCCGCCAGGGCGTTCAGTCGGTCGTCGAGGAGGGCGCCGAGCCGGCCGCCGACGAGTTCAAGCGCGTGCTCACCGAGACGCAGCTGGGCAAGCCGATGGACGACGCGCTGGTCCACATGGCTGAGCGAATCGGGTCGAGCGACTTCAGCTTCGTGATCACCGCGGTGACGATCCAGCGGCAGATCGGCGGCTCGCTCGCGGGCCTGTTCGACATGATCGCCGAGACGGTGCGCCAGCGGCAGCAGTTCGCGCGCAAGGTGCGCAGCCTGACCGCCATGGGCCGCCTCTCCGCCTACGTCCTCGTCGGCCTGCCGTTCTTCATGGCGGCGGCAGTGACGTTGATGAATCCGACCTATATGGCGCCGCTCTGGCACACCGCCGCCGGTCACATCATGGTCGCCAGCGGTCTGATCATGATCGGTGCCGGCAGCTTGATGCTCAAGAAGATCTCATCCTTCAGGGGGTAATGGAGTGCTACTCGTAATCGCGTTCTTTTGCGTCGCCGGTGCCGTTTTCGCGGTCGCCGAGGTCGCGACGTACCCCGCCCGCCTGAAGGAGCATTCGCTCCGGCGCGCGACCGACTACGGCCGTGTGCGGATCCCGGACAAGGCGGATGACGTACTCAGGTTCCGCGATCGCGTCGTCGGACCCGCCGATCCAGCGGCTCGGTGCGCTCGCGCTCAGACTGAATCCGCGCACGAACGTCGAGTCGATCGGCGCACGCTTGATGGCCGCCGGGCTCGCGCAGCGCGTGACGCCTGGTTCGTTCCTGGCGATCAAGGGCGCCGGCCTCGTCGGTGGCGTGCTCTTCGGGTTCGTGATCATCGCATCGAAGTCGTTGCCCCTGGGCCTCGTGTTCACCGTCGTCCTGGGCGCGCTTCGGGTTCATGGGGCCCGAGACGATTGCTCTCGTCACGGATCCGCAGCCGCCGCGATGCCATTCGCTCCGATCTACCGGACGCACTGGACATCCTCGCAGTCAGCGTCGAGGCAGGTCTCGGCTTCGACGGCGCGATCACGAAGCTGACCGAGCACATGGCCGGCCCGCTCGTTCGGGAGTTCGCGCTCCTGCTCTCCGAAATCCGGATCGGCGAGGCGCGGCAGACCGCCCTCAAGAACATGGCCACCGCGTGTCGACGCGCCGGAGCTCTCGTCGTTCGTCCGCGCCGTCGTCCAGGCCGACCAGCTCGGCATCTCGCTCGGCCGCATCCTGCGCGTTCAGGCGGCCGACTCGCGGCTGCGGCGCCAGGCCGCGGCGGAGGAGAAGGCGATGAAGGCGCCGATCAAGATGATCTTTCCGACCGTGCTGTGCATCTTCCCGGCCATGTTCATCGTGTTGCTCGGCCCGGCGTTGATGAACATCATGAGGGTGTTGAAATGACGCCCCCCGAGACCGAAAAGGGCTTCGGCTCCGGTCTCCGCTCGTCGATCGAGCGTAAGCGCAACGGCGACGTCGCAGCCGCACCCGAGACCGCGATCACGAACGAGCTCGACTTCGACTTCGGGTTCGGGCTCACCGAGCCGACCGTCGAGGAACCGGTGGTCGTCGAGGAGGTCGTCGAGGTCGAGCCGGAGCCCACGCCCGAGCCGGTCGTGGAGCTGCCGCCCGATCTCGGCCCGGAGCTCGATGCCGCACGCGAGGAGCTCGAGGCGGCGAAGCAGCAGTTGCGGTCAGCCCGCGACGAGCAGCACGAGGCCGCGCGCGCAGTCGCAGAGAGGGAGAGCGAGATCGCGCGCTGGTCGGAGGACCTCGACCGGCGGGAGCAGGCTCTCAAGCAACAGCTCACCGATCTCGGGCGCGACCAGGCAGCACTGGTCGAGCGCCACACGGAGATCGTCTCCGAGTACGCACGTGTCCAGGAACTGGCCGGCCACGCAGAGGGCCGCGTCGAAGAACTTGAATCCGCCGAGCGCCAACGGGCGGAGGCAGCTGCTGAGCTTGCGAAACAGCTCGCTGAAATCGGCGAGCGGGAGCGCGAGCTTAAGCGCGAGCGCGCGGCGTACGAGGCGCGCCATCAGGAGGCGGAGGCGCGCCTCGCGTCGCGCGAAAGTGCGGTGCGTGAACGGGATACAGTGGTCAGCGAGCGCGACCGGGCGGCGCGCGAGCTCGAGGCCGCCGCGAACAAGGAGCGGGCGAAGACAGAGGCCCGCGAACAGGCGTTGACGAATGCCGAGCAGCTGGTCGAGCGCAAGCAACGCGACTTCGAGACGCACGCCGAGGCGAGCACGAAGGCACTCGACGCGCGCGCAGCGGAGCTGGCCGAAACGGAAACGAACCTCCGTGGCTGGGAGACACGTCTCAACCACCAGGCCGAGCGCATTGCAGCCGAACGCGCCGAGCAGGGCTCAGCGTCGCAGGACGCGTTTGCGCTACTCGCAGAGCTGGAGGCGCGCGAGGCCGGCCTCGCTCGCCGCGAGGCCGAGGTGCAGCAGGCGCAGGCCCACCTCCAGGCGGCCGCGGCAAGCGCAGCGACCCAGCCGAAGAGCGAGCTCGACAACCGCGAGGCGTCGGTCGCCGCACGCGAGAAGGAGCTCGCCCTGCTCCAGCGCCGCCTCGCCGCGGTCGCCCGCGAGCAGAAGGACGTCGGTCAGGCCGACCAGATCCGCGCCGAGCTGAAGGCGCTCGAGGACGACGTGAGCTTGCGAGAGCGTGCGATCGGGGAGCGCCGCGACCGCATCGAGGCGCAGGAGGAGCGCCTCGAGAAGCTCGAGTCCGAGGTCTATTCACGGTCAGCGCGTCTCGAGCAGCTCGAGGACGAGATCCGCGTCCGCGAAGCGCGCCGCGAGGCAGAGCTCGAGATTCACGAGGACAAGCTGGCGGTCAGGGTGCGCGAGCTCGAAGAGCGCGAGGCGCGCCTCACGCAGCGTGAGACGGACCTCGCAGGGTACGTCGAGCGGGCCCAGCAGTCGTTCAGCACGGCCTAGAACGCGGAGAGCCCGTCGGTACACTGCGGGCGCCCGCGGATGTGGCGGAATTGGTAGACGCGCACGGTTCAGGTCCGTGTGTCCGTAAGGACGTGGAGGTTCAAGTCCTCTCATCCGCATAGCTGATTTGAGGGGGGATCGGCCGCGATGTCACCGAATCGCTGCCATGACTTCACCCACCGGCAATCCAGCTTGCGGGTTTGATGGTCGCTCCACGTCTGAGGGAGTCGTGGAATGCGTGGTACGTGAATCTGGTGGCAGGGCACACAGCCGGTGCCACACACAGGAGTGCGCTGCCACCGGATCTACTGCCCCGCCTGGATGGTCGCCGTGCAAGGCCCGGCGAGCTGGTGACCGTCACCGGCGCTCAGACTCCCGGACGAACAGAAACTCGTCGGTCGGTCTGAGTTAGCGGCGGGCGCCCGCGTGACGGATGGCAGCCGCCGTTGGGCGCCTGCCGCTAGTTCGCAAATGTCCGGCCCCCCCGGAACCGCCCCCTTGCAGCCGATACCGCAGCAACCGGACACCGGAATGATCCCCGATGGATCTGGCGGAGGAAACGCTCTGTTCAGGTATCGGCAACGTCGAAATCGGGAACAGTCGAGATACCTCGACGACCAACCCGACGCTCGACGCCTATTGACTTGAGATCTCAACGAGTACACGATGGCTTGTCTTGTTGATCTGGGCGAACTGCGCGTGTGCGCAGTTCGGGGGAAGGGAGATAGATGAACCTGCGGAGATTGGTTTCGCGCCGTGCTCTGGTCGTCTTCGGACTGCTGGCGGTACTGGCCGTGGTTGTGCTGGGTGGAGCGATCAAGAACGGCAGGGCTGCGTCGGCCCCCAAGATCTCGACGACCTTCACGGTCCTGAACGACGTCAGCCCGGGCGGGAACATCGGCTACGAGCTGACCGGTGTGGCCGACCAGGGCCAGACGGCCAACAACCTGACCCTGACCGAGTCGATCGGCGAGAAGGGAAAGGTCGTCTCCATCAGCAGCACCGGAAACCCCGGTCTCTCGTGCTCTGGGCTGAACACGGCGACGCTCTCCTGCTCGCTCAACCAACTCTTGCCGGGTGGGACGTTCGACGTCGTCGTGCTCTTCAAGACCAACTCGACTGCCACCCCTGGCTCGAACGTCAGCAATAGGGTCGTCGGCACCTTCGATAACAAAGACAAGTTCGGGCCGACCGCCCCGGTGGTCCGGCGCTTCACAGGCCTCGGCAACGGATCGCTCTCGCAGTCGCTGACGGTTCCGGGCGACGCACTGACCGCAGGCGGCGTCCAGAAGAGCAGCCTCACCATGCCGCCCGGGTTCCTGAACAACTTCAACTTCGTCGGCGTCACGCTGCAGAACTTCAGCGGCACGGCCGTCACCCTGCCGCCGGGCTGTGGCGCCTCGTTCACGTGCCAGCCGTTCATGACCGCGACGACGATCCCAACGGCGAGCGCGTTCGGCACGACCGGCCCGTTCTTCGACGGGAGCACGACCAACGTCGCCGCGTACACGTGGTCGTTCACCATTCCGGTGCCGAACGACTTCACGGCACACGGCGTCTGGCACACCGACGACAACAACCAAAACGGGGACTCCATCCCCAAGTGCGTGTTCTTGGGTGGCAACCCCGTGCCGCCCACCGCCGCGCCGGGGATCTGCCTGGTCTCGAAAGAGGTCAACAACCAAACACACGTCGCCACCTACTCCGGGCTCGGGATCAACAACGGGCACGGGTACGGCTACTAGACGACTCACGAACAGGGTCCGTCGCGCGCAAGCGCGGCGGACCCACCTCGCTACAACGTGTCCGTGCCGGCCGAGCGTGTCGGGTGAGGTCCCGAATGAGCGACTCGCGACCACAGTCGACGGCTTGCTGGCGGCGCGGGCGGCGACCCAATCCCCCTGCGGGGCCGCCACCCTTCGCCGGCCAGACGCGCACGAGCCCAGAACGCCCTGACGGGCCCCCGGGCGTGCGGTCCTACGCTCGGCGCACGAAGTAGAAGATCATGGCGACGAGCAGGACGATCACGAGAATTCCGACGAGGCCGTAACCGGCCACGGCAATAGGCATGCCTTGCCCTCCCTTATTCGAGGCGTAGCTGAACGAGTTGCGGGATCCACAGCTAGTGCCAAGTTGGCACTAACTGGGTGACGCGCTACGAAGCGCGCCGGCCCGTGCTTCTAGCGGTCGTGGACGACGGTCGTCTCGCGGGCGCCGTAGCCGCCCCACGTCGACCAGAACAGCATCGACACGACCAGGCCGATCGATCCGACGACGAGCAGGATGAGCCCGACGGTGTTCACGTTGAAGCCGCTCGTGGTCACATTGACTGCGAAGGCCAAAATCGCGCCCGCAGCGATCAAGAGAAGGCTGACGCCAATTCCCATGTTCAACACTCCTGTTCTCCGGGACCCCTTGCCCGCTGGCCGAACCGATGCGACGCGGAGGCGGGATCCGTTGGATGCTCGATCTGAGCTGCTCTCAGGTATCTCCGCGCCTGCGTGTTCTCAAACCACGCAACACACTCTCCAAACAAGCGCGATCTCGGGCGGCTGTATCGCTCCGTTCCGCCGCCTCCGGTCACGTCGGCCAGGCGGCAAACCTTCGGGAGTTGACGAGGCTTGCCGCCTGGCCTTTCCGAGTCGCCTGTGCCGTCGAGCCAGAAGACTCGGAGCGCCTATCTAAACAGACCCCGTCCGCTTCTTAATAGTCCGGCGGCACTAGTGGCCGCCAAAAGCTGTCATGGTCTTGTCACGGGCCGGATGGGTCTCTCCCCTGGCGGGAGCTGACGGCACCCGTCCGGCCTGTTGTGCGCCGGCGCCCGCGGTCGAGCGGCCCGACCGCAAGGCACAAACGCAGCCCAAACATCCCCAACAAACACCCTGGCTACCATGCGGTCCAGTGGCGGCGAAAGGCTCAACCAGGCCACGCGCAGCCGCCTGTCTCCGTTCCTCGGCGAGACTCTTCGCGGTCGGTGCTGCCGTGGCCTCCGCGGCGGCGATCGCGCTCGCAGGCGACGGGCTGGCAGCCGACAGGCCCGTGCCGATGACCGAGGTGGTCGTGACGCTGGCGGCTCCGCCGCTCTCCGCGTTCGGACGCTCGCTGCAGTCGACGTCCCACCTGTCGTACCGGACCCAACTGCGAGCGGCGCAGAACACCCTGGCGACGCGGATCATCGCCATGGTTCCCGAGGCGCAGGTGCGGTGGCGCTACACGCACGTCGCGAACGGCCTTGCGGTCGTCCTGCCCCGCGCCGAGGTCGCGCGGCTGGCGACGATGCCAGGTGTGGCGCGCGTCTGGCCGAACGTGACCTACCACGCTCTCCGTGACGCGGGCGGGGCTCAGCAGATCGGGGCCGACAAGCTCTGGGGCGCCAACCACGAGACGGCGGGGAACGGGATGAAGATCGGGATCATCGACGACGGCCTGGAGGCAAATCACCCGTACTTCAATCCAGCCGGCTACGCCTACCCGCCCGGGTTCCCGAAGGGTCAGATCCAATTCACGACACCGAAGGTGATCGTGCAGCGGACCTTCGCACCCCCCACTCCGTCCTACAAGTACGCGAACACGCCGTTCGACCCGACTCAGTCGTTCCATGCAACGCACGTCGCGGGTATCGCCGCAGGCGATCCGACTTCCGTCAACGGCCAGACGATCTCCGGCGTCGCTCCGCAGGCGTACCTCGGCAACTACAAGGCGCTCACGATCCCGACTCCGGACTTCGGGCTGGACGGAAACAGCGCCGAGATCGCCGCGGCCATCGACGCCGCAGTGGCGGACGGCATGAACGTGATCAACCTGTCGCTCGGCGAACCCGAGGTCGAGCCGCGCCGTGACATCGTCGTGCAGGCCATCAACGGCGCTGCCGCAGCCGGTGTCGTGCCGGTCGTCGCGGCCGGCAACGACTTCGAGGACTTCGGTTACGGCTCGGTCTCGTCACCCGGAAATGCATCCGGCGCGATCACCGTCGCCGCGGTCGACTCGTCCGGCCGCGTCGCCGGCTTCTCTTCCGCCGGGCCGACGCCCGTCTCGCTCGCGATGAAGCCCGACGTCGCCGCTCCCGGGGTCAACGTGCTCTCGTCGCTCCCCGCGTCGCAGGGGACGTACGGGCTCCTGAGCGGAACGAGCATGGCAACTCCGCATGTGGCGGGCGCCGCAGCGATCCTCAAGGAGCGACACCCGCCCTGGACCGTCCAGCAGATCAAGTCGGCGCTCGAGCAGACCGGCGACCCGGTCCGAACCGTGACGCCGCGCGAGGCGCTCGCGGTGCGCGAGGGCGGCGGCCTCATCAACCTGGTCCGGGCCGATACGCCGTTGCTGTTCGCCGATCCGACCGGCCTCTCGTTCGGCCGTCTCGCTCCGGCCGCGACTCGAACGCTCGCCGTCACCCTGTCCGATGCCGGCGGTGGCGCGGGCGACTGGGTCGTGACATCCGTCGTTCAATCCGGGAACGGGTCGCTTTCCGCCCCGGCGACGGTCACCGTCCCGGGAACGCTCGCCGTCACGGCGACCGCGGGGAAGGCCGCCGGCGACGTCACCGGCTTCGTGGTGTTGACACGCGCCGCCGACGTCCGGCGGATTCCGTTCTGGTTCGACGTCGCCGCGCCGAAGCTCGCCACGCCACGGCCATTCCTGACCGCGCCTGGGGTGGTCAAGGGAACGACGAGGGGCGCACCGTCGCGTGTCGGCGTCTACCGCTATCCGACAGGCGGCGACCTGACCTACCCCGGCCCGGAGCGGGCCTACCGCATCCGGATCACCGGCCGCCCCGCGAATTTCGGCGCGATCGTGCTGTCGGGCCGCGTCACGCCCCACGTCGTCTTCGACGGCCAGAGCGACCGGCTGACCGGATACGCCGGCCTGCCGATCGACCTGAACCCATACCGGGCGGCCTACGGAGCCACGATCCCGGTCGCGGGCGCAGTCCTGCCGGCAGCCGGGACCTACGACCTCGTCTTCGACACGCGCTCGGCGGCCGCCGCCGGGCCCTTCACATTTCGCTGGTGGGTGAACGACGTCACGCCTCCTCGGCTGCGGCTCGTCCCGACGCGTGGCGCCGTCACCGTCGCGGCGACCGACAGCGGCTCGGGGATCGACCTGTCCTCCGTGAGGATGCAACTCGACGGCAAGACGGTCACCCCGACGTTCGCAAACGGCCGGCTCAGGATCGCTGCTGCGGCTGGCCGCCACGCGCTCGTGCTGACGGTCGCCGACTACCAGGAGACGAAGAACATGGAGGACGTCCCGCCGATCCTCCCCAACACGGCGACGCTGCGGGCGACCGTCGTCGTGAGCTAACGACGGTCGCGCTCGTCGATCGTCGGCAGGTTCGCGAGATCCCGCTCGACCGAGCGGGCGAACTCGTCCGACTCGTCTTCATCGCGGACGACCCGTAGATGGCTCCGTTTCCTCGACCTGCGAACCGTCTTCGGTCCGGAGGCGGTGCTCCGCCGAAACCGCGGCCATTCCATCGCGCCGAGCAGCACGACGGCCGCGACGAGCAGTGCGATGCCGACGAGACTCACCTCTCACAGGATAAGCCCCGGCGCAAGCATCCGGTACTGCGAGACTTCGCACCCGTGTCCAGACGGATCTTCGCGCTGATCGTGCTCTCCGTGGCCCTCGCGGGCTGCGGGTCGAGCTCGAGCGGTACCGAGACGGCGACGACGACCACGACCACGGCCCCCGCCCACCTGATGAGCCTGACCGTCTTCGACGTCGTCGACGGCTCGCTCCGGGCCCGCACCGCACGGGTACCGGAGACCCGCGCCGTCGCAGCGGCGTCGCTCGGGGCTCTGGGCGTCGACGCCCCGGTGACGATCGCCGATGGGACCGCGCACGTCGCGCTCGACGCGGCCACGCCCGAGCAGACCGCTGAGATCGTCTACACGCTGACGCAGTTCCCGACGATCAAGCGCGTCGACGTCGCGGGCCGGACCGGCCTGACCCGCTCCGATGTCGCCACATTCGTTCCGCCGATCCTCGTCGAGACGCCCGCAGCGCACGCGAGTGTCGCGAAGACCATCTCGGTTGCCGGAACCGCGAGCGTGTTCGAGGCGACACTCGTGGTCGAACTGCGCCGGAACGGCCGCGTGCTCGTCAAGCGCACGGTGACCGCGAGCGAAGGCGCCCCGGCGCAGGGCACGTTCGCGACGACCCTCGTCGCGCCAACCGCGGGAGCGATGACGATCGCCGCCTACTCCCCCTCGGCCGAGGACGGCACGCCGCAGCACGAGCAGGACGTCCCGGTGGTCGTCACACCTTGATCTGCTGCGCCAGCACCCAGAGCCCGGACACGGTGTAGACCACCATCAGGCCGACGAGCGGGGCCTGGGCGATCAGCGGGCTTCGACTCGGTTGGTGCCGAAGGGCCAGCCGGTGCGCTGCGAAGACCGCGGCGACGTGCCCCCAGACGATGAGAAGGATCTGGATCCACCACACGAGGGCGGCCGGCGCGATCCCCTTCCAGAGCTCGTACTCGCCCCAGCCGAAGGGGTTCCAGCTGTGTCCGAACGGATCGACGAGCACTGCCGCGGTGTCCTCACCGGCGATCAGCAGGTAGGCGAAGTAGTGCGCGGTGAAGTAGACGGCGGCGATCGGGATCAGCGTCGGCGCGAAGAGACGCGCCTGGGATCCGGTGACAAGCAGGTAGGCGCCGACGAACGCGAGCACGACCGCGATGAGCGACAACGTCTGCAGCACGTCGACGTGCTGCGCGAGGAACGACCAGCGGTCGTAGAACCATTGCTGGAACGTTCCGAACCGGTCGGTCTGGGACCAGCCGTCGAACACGACGGTCGCCAACGTGGTGAGCACGAACGCTCCGCCACCGACAGGCAGCGCCGGATCGCGCCGCAGGCCCGCTCCGTACAACCTGAATCGCGCCGACCGCTCCGTCACGGGGACCGACGCCCACTGCTCCGGGACGAACGGTCGCAGCTCGACCGGCGAGAACCGCGACAGCGTCCGCGCGAAGACCGAGAACAGCTCGACGTTCCCGAACCACGACTCGGCGCCGAAGAGCACCGTGCCGACGAAGCACGCAACGATGTACGCGAGCAGGATCAACGCGAGCGTGCGCGGCTCCTTCGCCGGCGCCCAGATCAGCTCCATCCACGACCAGACGAGCAGGAGTGCGATCGCCGGCCACTGCCCGAGGCGCTCGGGATAGCGAAGCGGCGCCACGTCGCGGCGTGCCAGCGCGCGGTCGAGCGCCCGAGCTGCGATGTTCACCGGCGACACGAGCTCCCAGACATTGCCGACCAGCCACGAGACGATCCCGAGCCCGACCCAGAAGTCGACCCAGGTGAGCAGCGTGATCGGATTCTCGAAGAACTCCTTCGACTGTTCGGTCGTGCTGAAGAGCCCGCCGGCGAAGGCGATCAGGATCATGATCGAGCAGATCCCGGTCGCGACGGCACCGATCCGCAGGCGCCGAATCAGCGGGTAGACGTTCCGGCTGAGCCGGTCGCACGGCTCCGCGGTGCGAACGGCCAGCATTGCCACAGGAGCCGAGAGCAGCACGGCGGCGCCGCCGGCGAGCACGTAGAGCCAGATCGGGAGCGGGAACTTGTACGAGATCGGTGCCGCGTGCGCGAGCAGAAGCGTCACGCGGGCAGCGTAGCTCCGAACCTTGCCGGAACAGTAAGGGATGCCTTAGAATCCTGGCTGCGGCACCCGCGGTGGCCGGCGGTAACCATCGCACGTGACCAAGGGGGCTGGCCCCGGGGGGATTGGGGTATGAGGGGCCAGCCGCCAGTCAGCGTCACCCTTCCGGGGGAGGCGGGGAGACCGCCCCACCTCGTATGACTCTGATGGCTGAGGGGAAGCGTTCCCGACGGGTGCCGCAGCCGGTCGGGGACGGCGCGGCGGGCCCGCCCTCTCGCCATGCCCGTCGCGCCCCCTTCAGCGCGGATCCCCGTTCAGAGCGGTAGACGACGTGCAGTCCAGGTTGCACGCAGCGTCGAGGCGTCCACCGGCCGGCGTGTGTACTCCTCGGCGACCGCGATCACCACGAAGCCGGCGTCCTCGAGCGAGCCGCGAACATCCGCATCCGCGTGGAAGTACTGCCTGTGCTGCTCGCTGAACGCGTCGCCGTCGCGTCGCCGTGTGAGCTCGATCGTCGTGTCGCAGGTGCGCGCAGCGGCGTCCACCGCGCTGCTGATGACGAAGTCGTTTCCGGCCGACCCGCCCGCCACGACCGGGTTGGAGATGGTGAAGTCCATCATCCGGTCGGTGTGGAGGTCGAAGACGAGCCAACCGCCCGGCCTCACTCGAGGCGCCAGTGCGACCAGCGTCAGCCGCAGGTCCTCCGGATCGACGTAGTTGAGACCGTCGAACGTGCACACGGCCGCGTCGAATACCCCTTCGACGGTCAGGTCGGGCAGCGCCATCCGGCGCAACGTCGCTTCGGGGCCGAGCCGCTCGCGGGCGAGGGCCAGCATCGCGTCGGACGCGTCGATGCCGAGGACGCTGTAGCCCTCGGCGATCAGCTCTTCGGCGAGGAGGCCGGTGCCGCAGCAGAGATCGAGCACGGACCGGACTCCCTCGGCGTCGCTGCCCCAGAGCTCGTGGAGGAACGCCGCCCAGCGCGCATGGCAGGGGTCCACGACGATCTCGTCGTAGACCGCTGCCAGCCGCGAATACGCCTCGACCCGGCCCGCCCCGCTCATGAGACCCTCAGATTCCGAGGATCTTCGCCTTCGCGGCCGCGAACTCCTCATCGGTGAGCACGCCCTGGGTGTGAAGCTGCGCCAGGTTCTGGAGCTGTGCGTTGTCGTCGTCGGCAGCAGGCGCAGGGGCGGCCGCCGGCGGCGGCGGGGCCTGCTGAGCGTCCTGCTCGTCATACCGGGCCGCCTGCCGACGCTGGACGCGGCCGGAGACGGCGGTCGCGGTTCCGGCGACGACGGCAGTGCGAGCTGCCATGCGGAGAAGTCCCATGTCGTTTCCTCTCGATCTCGAAGTGGACGGGGCTAGGTTACGTCGAGGGCTGCTTGCACGACGTCGACCGGGATCCGAATCGAGTCGATGAGGACGGCGTCCGCCGCCTGGAGCGCGTCGACGATCTTTGCGGTCCAAAGATTCTCGTACGCGATCAGCAACGCCGAGGAGTTGGCAGGGAGATCGTCGCCGACCTCGTCGGCATCCTCCGGCCCCAACGCGCCGGGCTGCGCGACGTCGATGGCGAGGTACGCCGCACCCTCCTCGTCGATGTCGGCCGCTTCGAGCGTCGTCACGACGCCGTCCGCGTCCTTCATCACGAAGAGCAGGTCGATCACCCTGATCGTGCCGTTCTCAACGAGCTCGAGAATCGCCGGAGCGATCCGGCCGCTGAACTTGTTGCCTGGAAAACCGATGATGTAGACGTCGACGGGCCCGACTGCCATGTTCTCTCCTTGTGTGGAATTGCACCCCAGCTGAGGACGTAGCGAACCCCGATAGCTGGGCGCGCGCCTCGTCGTTCCGATGGCGAGTATACGCACCGCTCGCGTAGCCCTCCGAGCATCGATCTCGCCGACTGTTACCTCCCGCCACCACGCCCTGTTTGCCTGCACGGACACGCGGGTAAACAGCATGCGTCCGCTGCGGCAGCCAACTCTGGCGAAACTGGGAAAGGGGAGAAGCCAGTGACGCGCAAGCTGCTCATAAAGGTCGTAACGGCCGGCGCAGCGATCGTCCTGCTCGCTGCGCTCGTCGGTCTTGCAGGCCCCGCCACCTCGACGGCGGCGAAAACGGGGGCTCCTTCGATCTCCAAGGAGGCGTTCGGAACCCTCGCCGACGGCACGGCAGTCGACCGCTACACCCTGACGAACTCGTCAGGCATGACGGTGAAGATCCTCACGTACGGAGGGATCATCCAGCAGGTCTGGGTGCCCGACCAGCGGCACCACCTCGCAAACGTGACGCTCGGCTTCGACAAGCTGCGTGGCTCGGCCACGAACAGCTATGTCGAGAGCGGCAACAGCCCGTATTTCGGCGCGCTGATCGGCCGCTACGGAAACCGGATTGCGAACGGTCAGTTCTCGCTGAACGGGACCACCTACCACCTACCGATCAACAACCCGCCGAACTCGCTGCACGGCGGCACGGTCGGGTTCGACAAGCACGTGTGGACGGTGACGCGCACCCTGCACGAGAAGGACAGCGTGGGGCTCGTCCTGCATCTGAACAGCCCCGACGGGGACCAGGGGTATCCGGCCGACCTCTCGGTCGAGGTCACCTACAGGCTCACGAACGACAACGAGATCGAGATCGACTACAGCGCGACCAACCAGTCGAGCACGCTCGCGACGGTCGTGAACCTGACTAACCACGCGTACTGGAACCTCGTCGGCGAGGGGACGGGCACGATCTACGACCACGTCCTGACACTGCCCGCCCACCGCTACACGCCGGTCGACTCGACGCTGATCCCGACGGGCGAGCTCGCGCCGGTCGCAGGCACGCCGTTCGACTTCACGACGCCGCATGCGATCGGTGAGCGGATTCGGGACGCATCGAGCCAGCAGATCGTGTTCGGCCGCGGCTACGACCACAACTTCGTGCTCGACAGCGGCGGCTCGACCAAGCCCGTGCTCGCCGCCCACGTCTGGGAGCCGACCAGTCGGCGCACCCTCGACATCTACACGACCGAGCCGGGAATCCAGTTCTACTCGGGTAACTTCCTCGACGGGACGCTGATCGGAACGAGCGGGCAGCTGTACCGCCAGGGTGACGGCTTCGCGCTCGAGACACAGCACTTCCCGGACTCTCCGAACCATCCGAACTTCCCGTCGACCGTCCTCGGCCATGGAAAGACCTACACGTCCGAGACGATCTACCAGTTCGGCACCCAATCGCACTAGCTCCTCGACGCGGACCACGCTTCCTGCTCCGCCTCGACGCCGAGGCGGAGCAGGAGCGCTACCGAAGCTGGAAACGCGAAGCTCGTCGGCGAAGCCGTACTCCTCGAAAGTGGAGCCGCTGCTCTAGTTCGGTCCAGGGCGTCCATGCACGAGGAGATCCCGTCGCCGCACTCGAAGAGTACGGTGATTAGGGATAACGACGTAGGCGCTGCCCGCGCCCTACGAGTTTGGCGCTATCCGGGCTCGGTCGCGGCCTGCGGGATCTGATCCCGGCGTACGCGCAGTACGCGCGCGAAGCTCGCCGGCAGGTACCAGTTCCAGTCTCCGAAGAGCTTCATCAGTGAGGGCACGAGCAGAATGCGGATCACCGTGGCGTCGAAGATGATTCCAGCGGCGAGGCCGATTGCGAAGACCTTGATCTCGTAGCCCGGGCTCGACGAGAGGACGAGGAATGCGAACATGAGGATCAGCGCGGCGCTCGTGACGAGCTTGCCGGTGCGCGACAGGCCGAGCTCGATCGCCTGATCGGTCGAGCCAGACTCGTCGTACGCCTCGCGCATCCGCGTGAGCATGAAGACCTCGTAGTCCATCGAGAGGCCATAGAGGAACGCGAAGACCATCAGCGGGATCCAGGCTGTGATCGCTTGGGTCGCAGTGATGTTCCAGAGCGAGGAGCCATGGCCGTTCTGAAAGACGATGACGATGAGCCCGAACGCCGCGGCGAGCGAGAGTAGGTTGAGGATCACGGCCTTGAGCGCGAGCACGATCGAGCGGAACGCGCGTGTGAGCAGGACCAGCGTGAGGACGAGTACGAACGCAAGCAGGTACGGGAAATTGCCGTAGATGGCGTGAACGAAGTCTCGGTCGACCGCCGGAACGCCGCCGAGTGTGCCGTCGGTATCCGCGAGTGCGGAGTTCGTGTTGTTGACGATGGTCTGGATTCCGGGTGCGGCGCCGTCGACGGCCGGGATCGCCTCGACGAGTGAGTCACCGCCGCTCCGCCACGAGGCCGGCGCGGCTGCGCCGACGATCCCGGGAACGGGGCGTATCTTGACTGCGATCGCGTTGGCGTTGCCGCCGTTCTCGACGAGAACGATGAACGGCTTCATCGCGCCCGGGCTGATGTTGGCGTTGGCGAGCATCTCTCTGCCCGCGATCGCGGTTCCAGTGCCCGGGAAGTTCTTGAGCTGCGCCTCGTTCGGGTTCAGCTGCAAACCGTAGAAGACGAGCACGGCCACGACGGCCAGGCCGCTGAGCGCTACCGGCCACGGATGGCGGAGCACGAACCGGGCCCACCGGCCCCAGCCGCCAGTCTCGGGGTGGCCATGATCGACGAACCGCTTTGGCATCACCCGCAAACTGTTGATCCGTGTGCCGACCGTTGCCAGCAGGGCGGGAAGCAACGTGATCGCCGTGATCACCGAGACGAGCGGGATCAGCATCCCACCGATGCCCATCGAGCGGATGAACGGCAACGGAATCACGACGAGGGAGAGCAGACCGACAGCCACCGTCGACCCGGACACGATCACGGAGCGACCGGCATGCGTCATCGTCTCCACAAGCGCGGGCTCGACCTCTGCACCCTCGCGCAGCTCGTCACGGAAGCGGAAGATCATTAGCAGCGCATAGTCGATCGCGACGCCCAGCCCGACGAGAGCGATCAGGAACTGGACGATGATCGAGACGTTCGTGATGTACGTCAGGATCCAGACCAGCGTGAACGTATTCAGGATCGACGCCATCGCGACCACGAGCGGCATCAGCACCGCCGGCAGCGTGCCGAAAACGAATAGGAGAATCACGAGCGCGCCGAGCGCGCCGAGCATCGCCTCGAGCAGCACACCGGGGCCACCGCTGTTTCCGTGCGTGCTCGCTTCCTCGAGCGGATCGTGGCCCGTCACCTCTACGGTCGTGCCGGCTGGGAGCCCCTTTGCGGCGGCGGCCCGCATGCTTTCGGCGCCGCTCTTCGTGTCGAACTTCGCGATCCCGGGCGGGTAGACCTCCTCGAAGATCGTGTGCCGGTCGGCCGAGACGTACATCGTGTTGCCGGTCGAGAAGTACGAGCTCGTCCGTGCGCCCGGCGTCGTCGCGGCTGCTCGTTGCATTGCAAGCTTGATCGCATCGCTCTTGGTTGCGTCGCCGCTCGTGTGGAAGACAACGACATTCGGCGGCCGCACGCCGGTGCCGAAACTCTTCAGCGTGCGCTGGTTCGCCTCGTACGCGGACTTGCCGGGGATCGAGAAGCTCTGGTACCACCGCTTGGAGACCTGCCCCGCCGCGTAGGCACCAAAGACCGTCAGAACGATCCAGGTCCCGATTACCAGCCAGCGGTGCCGCGTGATTACGTGGGTCAGACGAGCGAGCATGGGAGCGAGGATACCGGGTAGTCATAAGATGTCAAATCGTTTAGTATCTAACGATATGGTGAACCCGGCAGCGCACCTCGTGGAGCCACTCGGACGTCAACTCGTGTTCACCGCGAAGGCGATGAGAGAGGCGTTCGAGGACGCGCTCACGGCCGCCGGCGGCTCGCTCGGAACCTGGATCGTGCTCAGCGCCCTGAGCGACGTCGGCTGCATGAACCAGGCCGCGCTCGCCTCGCACGTTCATCTCGAGGGCGCGACGATCACGCATCACATCGACCGGCTCGAGGCGGCCGGGCTTGTCGGGCGGCACCTCGATCCGAACGACCGGCGGGTGCGTCTACTCGAGCTCACCCACGCAGGCACCGAGCTCCACACTCGGTTGCTCACTGCTGTGATCGAGCTCCAGCGGCACGTACTCGCCGGGCTCGGCAGCACGGAGCGCGCGGCCCTCCAAAAGACGCTCGATACGATCCAGTCGAACCTCGCATCACTCGCCACCCCGACCCGGGCGTCTTAGGAACCGCCACACCCAGCCCGACAAGTCGCTCTCGCCTTGTTCGTCGGATAGACAGCGAGAGTCGGGAGCTGCGGACTCCCTAGAGTAGTGAGAGTCAACCGAGGGAGCGAGCACATGACCAAGGCGTTGATAGCTGGCGCCGTCGTCATCGGCGCTGTGGTGGTGGCCAAACGTCACGCACTCAGCCGCGACGGTTTCGACATCGAAAGGTTCATCGAGCGGATGCCCGACAACGCTCCGCCCAAGTGGGCGTTTCAAAGCATCACTGCGATCCGCGAGAACACCGACCGGATCCTGGAACTCCTCTCCAGTCAGCAAAAAGCCGAGACGGGTGAGGCATCGAAAGACACCGCCTGAGACTGGAGACGACGAAGGCAACTGGCGGACGGGCGACGTCGTGATCGCACACCGCAACGTCCACTACCGCGTCGTCTCCGTGATCCCGGAAGCGCTCGCACCCGAGTTCGTCGATGAGCCGGTCTTACGGTCGAGCCGCTCTAGCAAGGCCGCTCTGCCGCTTAGTCACGTCGTTTAGTCGTCGTCCGCTTCCGTTGCGTCGGCCTTCAAAGTTGCGTCGGCCTCTTCCCACACCGATCGACCCTTCGAAGCTCTCGACGTTCGCCAGAGCGGCGCTCAAGGCCGCGGCGATCGATAAGCCGTTCCGCGTCTGCACGGCCTCCGTCACACGGCTCTCACCGAGACGGCCGCGGCGGGCGGCCCGGCGATGTTCGTGCAGGCGAAAGCCGGACACGCTCAAGGCTCTACGACCGAGCGGTATTTGCACGCATCGAAGACGTCCTATCCGGACGCCGCCGAAGTCGCTGAGGCGAGGCTCTTTGCGACGCTCGAGGAGTAGGCCCCGGTAGCAAATCCGGTACCAAGTCGAAGGGGCGCCCTCTCGCACCCCTTCCTTTGCCGCATCAATGCTCGCGATCCCTAGCTCCCCGGGTTGGACTCGAACCAACAACCCTTCGGTTAACAGCCGAATGCTCTGCCAATTGAGCTACCGGGGATCGCCCAAGCGGCCGGAAGTGTAGCCGCGTCAGGCGCTGATCGAGGCTGCTCGCTCGCGCACCTTCGCGAGCGCTTCCGAGAGCTCCTGGCGCCGTTCGAGCGGCGCTGAGCGAAGCTCTCGCTGCATCTCCCGTTCCCGCAGACGAAGCAGCAACTCGTTCGCGGTCGCCTCGCCGATGCCCTCGGCGGCGGCGTGCGCATCGAGCTCGGCGAGCAGGCCTGCGCCGGCTGCGTCGAGCGCGGCGCCGGCCACCAGGTGGTGGAACAGCGCGCGATGCAGCGGGTCGTAGAAGTGGTCTGCGGTCAGCTCGGCCAGCACGGGACGCACGGACGGGTACGCGAGCACGCCGGCGAGGGCGCTCCGTTCGAGCTTCGCGCTCGCGTCGAGCACGCGCTGCGAGGCGGGAGCGGCGGCTCGCGCCGTCGAGGCCGCGGCGCGCAACTGCACTGTCATCCCGAGCTTGTCGTTCGCGTACCGCCAAGCGTCCTGCCGCTCGGGGGAATCCGCCGCCTCTTCGAGCAGCGCCTTGATCGTCCTGAACGCCGACTCGCGATCGTCGGCCCGGTCGTACTCGATCCGGGTGCGATAGAGCAGGTACGGCTCAGCTGCCTCGAGCCGGGCGTCGAAGTCGGACGGGTCGTCGGCAGGGTCGACACCGGGGGCGAGGGCGACGACCTTGACGTCGAACCCCTGCTTCACGGCGAGCGCCATGCCGCGGAGCGTCGCGGTCTCGCCGGCCGCATCGCCGTCGAAGGCCAGCCAGAGCCGCTTGGTGAGGCGGCCGAGTTCCTTGAGCTGCTGCTCGGTGAGCGCTGTGCCCATGCTCGCGACGACCGGTTGAAAGCCGGCCTGCCGCAGCGCGATGACGTCCGGGTTGCCTTCGACGACGCAGGCACGATCTTCGCGGGCGATCGCGGCGCGCGCCTTGTCGAGTCCGTAGACCACCCACCCCTTGTGGAAGAGCTCCGACTCGGGCGTGTTGACGTACTTCGCCTTCAGCGGGTCGTCGTCGAACAGCTGCCGCGCCTGGAACCCGAGCACGCGGCCCTGGCGATCGGTGAGCGGAAAGAGGAGGCGGCGGCTGAAGTAGTCGCCCCCGCGCTGCCGCATCAGACCGGCGGCCCGGAGCTCGTCAGTCGTGAAGCCCTTGGCGATGGCCTTGCGGGTGAGCGACTCGCCGCCGAGCGCATAGCCGAGACGAAACTCGCGGCTCACCTCTTCGCCGAAGCCGCGACCCTTGAGGTAGTCCCGCACGAACGAGCCGGCCTCGGTCTCCCAGAGCGTGCGCTCGTAGAAGGAGGCAGCTTGCTCGAGCAGCGAGCGAAGCCGCTCGCGACCGCGCCGGGCAGCCTCCTCGGCCGGCGAGCTCTCCTCGTACTCGACGGGAACGCGGAATCGTTCGCCGAGCCATTCGATCGAGCCGGCGAAGTCGAGCCCCTCGGTCTCCCGAACGAACGTGATCAGGTCGCCCTTGGCACCGCAGCCGAAGCAGTAGTAGAGCTTGTCGACGGCGTTGACCGAGAACGACGGCGTCCGTTCTTCGTGGAACGGGCAACGGCCGGTGTAGCGGCTGCCTGCCTTGCGCAGCTGCGTCCTGCCCGAGACGACGTCGACGAAGTCGGCGGCCGCCTTCACGGCCTCGACTGAGCTGTCCTTGATCCGTGCCATCAGCGGAGCTGCTCAGCGTACGACAGTGCGAACCGGTCGGTCATGCCGGCTATGAACTCGACGGTCGCCTCCGTCGAATCGCCCCGTGCCCGCAGATGCTCGTAGATGAGGCCGATCACGTCACGCGCCCGCGCGTGCTCGGGCCTCGTCTCGGGCCCGAGGTAGACGCGCTCGAACATGAAGGAACGAAGCGAGAGCATCGCGGCGCCGACGTCGTCGCCCTGCACGATGTCGCTCGCGAGGGCCGAGTGCTCGACGAGGTCGTGCACGAGCGTGTCGATGCGCCGCGAGCCGGACGAGCCGAGGATCTCGATCTCGTCCCTGGGCAGGTCGCTCTCTTCCAGGAGCCCATAGCGGATCGCGTCGTCGATGTCGTGGTTGATGTAGGCCACGCGGTCGACGATTCGGACGATCTTGCCTTCGAGCGTCTCCGGCTCTCGCGGACCGGTGTGCGTGAGGATCCCGTCGACGACCTCCTGCGTCAGGTTGAGGCGGGTCGCGATGCGCGCGGACTGCTCGTTGTGGCGAAAACCTCCTTCCACCAGGGCGTCGAGCGCAGCCTCGCCGGCGTGGCCGAACGGGGGGTGACCCATGTCGTGACCGAGTCCGATCGCCTCGGTCAGATCCTCGTTCAGACGCAGTGCCCGCGCGACGACGCGCGCAATCCCGGTCGTCTCGAGCGTGTGGGTGATCCGCGTGCGGTAGTGGTCGCCCGCCGGATCGATGAACACCTGGGTCTTGCCCTTGAGGCGGCGGAACGGCTTCGAATGCAGGATGCGGTCGCGATCGCGCTGGAACGGAGTGCGGACGGAGCACTCTTCCTTCGGCTGTGCGCGGCCGCGGGTCTCGTAAGAGCGAACGGCGCCCGGCGCCAGCGCTGAGGACTCGAGCGCACGGATATGCGCTTCGAATGCATCGGCGACCCTTCCGGCGACCTCGGGCACGGAGCCCAGCGTAGCCGCGGTCGCGGCCGGCGATGGCCGCCGTTTCCGGCCGCCGTAGCCGTTGGTCTAGATGATGATCGGGACGGTGCCGCCGTCGACCGACCAGGCGGCACCAGTCACGTTGGATGCGCGCGGCGAGCAGAGGAAGACGATCACCGACGCGATCTCCCCGGGATCGGCCAGCCGACCGAGCGGACGCCCGGCTGCGACCTTGGCGAGCACGGCGTCCCGGTCGCCCTGCTGCTCCGCGAGCCCGCCTGCCCGGTCCACGCCTCGGTCGCGGTCGGACCGGGCGTGACGGCGTTGCAGCGTATGCCGTCGCCTGCATGAACGTCCGCAACGAGCCGGGAGTACGAGAGCAGGGCGGCCTTCATGACGGAGTAGTCGGGCATCCCTCCCGAGGGTCGCTTCCCCGCCGTCGACGAGACGTTGACGATCGCGCCTTCGTTCGCTTCGACCATTGCGCGCAGGGCGGCCTGGGTCGCACGAACGGCGCTCATCAGGTTGAGCTCGAACGAGGCCTGCCAGTCGGCGTCGGTGAGCTCTGCGAGCTTACGAATCTTGGTGCCGCCCACGTTGTTGACGAGGCAGTCGATCCGGCCGTAGCGCTCGAGCGTCTCGGCCACCAGCCGCTCGGGCTCGCCGACGCGGCTCAGGTCGGCGGCGACGTGCAGGTCGCCGACCCCGCCGTCCCGGCGGCCGCTGGTGACGACGACCGCCCCTTCGGCCTGCAGCTCGCGGGTGACGGCGAGGCCGATCCCTCCGGTCGAGCCGGTGACGATGCACACCTTGTCCTGCAGGCCGAGATCCATCGCGGCGCTACGGTAGCTACTTCGCACCTGCGAATCCGGTGAGGGGACCTGAGACGCATCGGCCTGTCGACACGGTTCGGCCATCGTGGTTCTCAGGCTGATAGTCCGTTCTCTCAGGTTGGCGCTGGTCGTGCTGGCAATCGCGGCTGTCGGCGCGGTCGCCGCGTGGGCGACCCCGGCCAACAACTACTCCGTGACCAATCTGGTCTCAGATCAAGAAGGAAAGGCGCTGACGCTCGACCCGAGCCTCGTCAACGCTTGGGGACTGGCCGCCCTGCCGACGTCGCCGTGGTGGGTGGCCGACAACGGCACCGACGTCTCGACGCTCTATCGGGCCGACGGCTCGAAGGTGCCGTTGACGGTCGGCGTTCGGGCGGCGCCGACCGGCCTCGTGGCGAACGCAGGGACGAGCTTCGTGGTGAGGCGCGGCCAGGCGTCTGGCCCAGCGGTGTTCATCTTCTCGACCGAGACCGGCAAGATTCGCGGCTGGAATCCGACCGTTCAGGCGACCGAGGCGTTGGTCGCCGCCGACCGTTCCAAGGATGGTGCGGTCTACAAGGGTCTGGCGATCGCGTCCACGGCGACGGGTGACTGGCTCTACGCCACCGACTTCCACAACGGCCGCGTCGACATCTACAACGGGTCGTTCCAGCGTGTCTCGGCCCCGGGGGCATTCGTCGACCGGGATCTTCCGGAAGGCTACGCCCCCTTCGGGATCCAGAACATCGGCGGTGCCATCTTCGTCACCTACGGCAAGCAGGACGAGGCTCGTAAGGACGAAGTTGCCGGGGAGGGCCTCGGCTTCGTCGACATGTATGACACCAGCGGGAAGCTGCTCGGCCACGTCGCGAACCGGGGACACCTGAACGCTCCATGGGGCCTCGCGATGGCTCCGGCGTCGTTCGGGCGCTTCGGAGGCGACCTGCTCGTCGGCAACTTCGGCGACGGGAAGATCAACGCCTACAAGCTCCAGGACGGGAAGTTCGTCTTCGACGGTCAGCTCTGGACCAACGACCACGCACTCGTGATCGACGGCCTCTGGGCGCTCGAGTTCGGCAACGGCGCGCCGAACAACGGGCCGACGAGCACGCTGTTCTTCACCGCCGGCACAGACGACGAGGCGCACGGCCTCTTCGGCACCATCACCGCCGCCGGCTGAGCACTCCACGCACGGAGGGACGGCCCGGCAGGCCGCCCCTCCGGCGCGCCCAACTCAGCGGACGATCGTGTCGCAGTACGTGTTGCCGGGGAAGACGCCGTCCTCCGGGCACGTCGTCGTCTGCGAGAACTGCTCGACCCCTTTCAGGAGGTCGACCGTGTTCGGATACCTGACGCCGTAGTTGAACGCCTGGCCGTCCCACGAGAAGAAGGGGTAGATGCAGAACGGGCCGCCGTAGCCCTTGCACGGAGTCTCACCGACGAACGACTGGCCCAGAATCTCGGCCTTGCCGCCGGTGTCGCTGACGGTGGCCCAGTGCTGCGGATGGGAGCCGTCGCCGAAGGTGACGTCGAAGATCCGCAGCGGCTGAAGCCCGGCCCAGTTCGGGCCGTTGAAGGATCCGCAGAAGTCCTGCCCCGGAATACAGAACGCGGCGGGTTGCGGGCCCCACAGGTCGGCGTGACCGATCTCGTAGACGAACGACATCGGCGTGTCCCAGACACCGCCCCAGTCGAGCGCGTGGCCGATCTCGTTGGTGTCGAACGCCGGCGTCAACGGGCCGTCAGACGGGCTGACCAGCACGAGCACCCCGGAGGTCTGGTGGGTCGTCTCGTCGGTCACCTGCTCGCGGTACGCGTCGTGCATCGACGGCGACCAGATGTGGACGTCGACGATGTCGCGGGCGTGCATCACGAACGGGCCGGTACCGGCCGAGTCCCTGAGCATGCCGTTGAACGCCGCCGGCTCGATGATGTCCTCTCCCTCCTGGGCGATCGTCCAGACGGGCGAGCACGCGGTGTACGTGCCGACCTCGTGGTTGATCAGGAAGTCGCCCCCGTCGGTGCAGGTCGTGACACGCGAGTCGGGATAGAACTGCAGCTCGAGGAACCCTTGCCCACCGATCTTCGCCGGGTTCGAGTCGGCGACCGTTCCGCCGAACCAGAACGTCGGGCCGACCGACGCCACCGTGGTCGAGCCGTTGGCCGGAAGGGCGATGTGCCACGTCAGGTCGCGCGCCGAGTGCGGCGCGGATGAGACCGGATCGAGCTCGGGCTCGTCGTGACCGGTGCAGTTGCCCTGGTAGTACCCACGGTTCTGGCTGACCACGTGCGCGAGGCAAGCGGCGCGTTGCGCTCCGACCTTCCCGGTCGCCGAAACGGTTGCGGAAGGTCTGGCCGCAGAGCCGCCTGTCGCGAGCAAGCCGGCCGCCAATCCGAGGGCGGCGGCCACGACCAGGCCCCGTACCCGTACTCCCCTCATACTGTCTCCTTTCACTCCAGCGAGTCGCGGACGTACTCGTCGCCGCGACGCCACGACGGGGGGAACCCTAAGTGCTTTCCCGCCTGACGACAAGATCGATCGACGATCGAGAGCAAGCCGTCGACGCCTAAGGTGAAATCGAACCCACACGCCCTTTTCCCGGAAGCTGATCCGTCCTTTCAGGGACCGACAGCGGCTGGCACACACGATGGGGACGCGGGCAGCGATCGGAGCACTCGACAAGCGTCTGCAAGGCGCGCCGCCGGCTCGCGGTGGCGACGCCTCGACGGGAGAACAGCACGGCCGATCTTCCTCGCGCGCACGAGCGCGCCGCTCAGCGACTGATCGTGGGGAACGCGAGGCTCGGCGGCGAGATCGCCGCGATCGTTGTCAACGTCTCCCCCGTTTAGTACGTTCGCTCGCACCCACCTCGACACGAAAAGGAGCAAGCGGCATGAGCGGTCTGCGGCCCGGCGCACGGTCGGTTCTGAAGTGGTTCTCGGCGTTGTACGTCGTCCTGATCGTCGTCCAGGTGTTCCTGGCCGGCGAAGGCATCTTCGGCCTGAACAACATCAAGAACTCGGATGACTGCGACAAGGCAGGTGCCCACTGCATTGCCAACTCAAAGACGCTCGATCCTCACCGCGCGCTCGGGTTCTTCCTGACGCTGCCGGGGGCGCTCCTCTTCCTGATCGTCGCGCTCGTCGCATGGCACCCGAACAAGCGGATCCGCACCGCTTCGATCGTCCTGCCGTTCCTGCTCTTCATTCAGATGATCCTGCCGGGGCTGGGCCGCTGGGTGGCGGCGCTCCACCCTGTCAACGCGATCCTCGTGCTGGGCCTGTTCATCTGGCTCTTCATGCAACTTCGCGGCGAAGCGACCAAGACAGCAGCGGTTCCCGGCACCGCCTGACGGTCGGAAAAACCTACTCTTCGTCGTGGACGTCGTCGAGGAGAGCACAGCGGTCCTGACGTAGACGCCGCAGGGTCACGCGCACCCCATTCACTAAGGATGTGCGTGCCCCGCCCGCTGGCGTGGCGCGCGAGACGTACCGCGTGATCGCTTGGTGCTGCGGTTTCGTGACGTGCGTGACCGGTGCTGGTTCCTGGAAGCGGGCGATGGGGTTCGAACCCACGACCCTCAGCTTGGGAAGCGCGAGCCGCACCGCATCGTTGAGCGGTTCCTGTGCAGGCAAGCCAAACCCAACCCGCTCCAGCCCGCTCCAACCCTGTCCCGTCGGACGCTCACTGGCGCGCAACTGGCGCGCACCATCGGGCCTTTTGGCAAGCGCCTCCGTCGCCGCGCCGTCGACAGTTGTCCACTAACGCTTCGTCCCTGCAGAGAGCAGGGGTTTGTACCGGCTCTTTGTACCGGCGGGGGTTTCCTACGCAGATCAGTGGGCATGAATCCGGGGGTCCGGTTGCCCGAAACCTGCCCGTCGCACACGAGGTTGGTTTCTTGCGTCGGACATGACCAGAGCGACAGGCGTCCGCGGTGCTCTACCTCTCCCGCGGACGCCTGTTCGTTGACGCAGCCGTCGAAGCTCGACTGTCGAAGGACTCGAACTGCCTAGGTGGCGGTGACTGTGCAGTTGACGAAGAAGGCCAAGCCGGCCGGGTTGTGGATGACCGCGCCGGGCTCGTATCCGTCGAAGCCATAGACGGCCTCGGTGAAGGGCCGCGAGTATGAAATCGCGAGCGTGAACGTCATCGTGTCGCCGGGGTTCACCAGCGTGATGCCGGTTGGATAGTCCTGGAGCGAAACCCAGGTTCCGTCAGACTGCTGTGCGGGTGCCCCGTAGCTGTCGCTCCGGTCGATCGCTGGGCCGCCATTGACTGTCAGCGTGGTTGTCTGCGCATTGAGGAAACTCTGCAAGTTGCCTCTGTTGGACTCGAACTGGCCGCTATGGATAACGATCGTCGAGCCTGCTGGTCGAGTGAGTTGCCCGCCGTGGACAAGGCAAGCTCCGGCGCCGACGTTGACGTCGGCGGCTTTCGCGCTTCCCGCCATGACCGCAAACGCCGCGATCGCGGCGAGGGCAAGCCAACGCTTCATCCTGCCTACCTTTCTCGAACTGTCGATGGAGTTGGGCGTCGTCGCCCCGACTGCTTTTAGGAGCGTGGCGAGGGGAAGTCAATGACGCGAACGGACCGACTGACAACCTGCAGTTGCGCCGACGCGCTCTAGAGCGGCTCGACCTCGAGCACGCCACACACCGCCTCGTCAACGAACTCGGCGGCGAGCTCCTCCGGGATCACTGAGACGACACGCCAGCGGAGGTTTCCGTCGATTACGACGTCGCCGGTTTTCCAGTTACCCTCGCTCGTCTCGAAGCTGTCGAAAACCTCGCCCTCTGGAGAGACCAGCGCAAACTTGTATGCCACGGTTCTCCGTTTCTGGGGCCGGACGGCAACGAGAGCGTATCGGCCAAACGGGTTGCGGCGTGCTGTCCTCGGCCTTACCGGCGTGAGGACGCTCGCTCAGGCCAGCGCAGCCCAAGCTAGCGCGTTGTCACGGCGAACAGTTGCCACATGCCGGGGATGCCTTTGAGTTCGTGTTCGCCGCGGCCCTCGAGTTCGAGTCCGGATCCAGCGACGAGGTCTTTGACGGTTCGGGAGACGAGCACCTCGCCCGGCTGAGCCAGGGCGGCGACCCGGGCGCCTGTGTGGACGGCGATGCCCGCCGCTTTGCCGTCGATCAGTTCGCATTCGCCGGTGTGGAGACCGACCCGGACCTGTAGTCCAAGCTCGGGCATAGCGCCTGCGATCGCGTAGCCGCAGCGGATCGCGCGTGCTGGCCCGTCGAAGCAGGCGAAGAAGCCGTCTCCTGCCGTGTCGATCTCCTTGCCTCGGAAGCGCACGAGGTGGCGGCGGACGAGTTCGTGGTGGCGCTCGAGGAGCTCGCGCCACGCTCGATCGCCGAGTGTGGCCGTCTTCTCGCTCGAGCCGACGATGTCACTAAAGAGGACGGTGGTGAGAAAACGGTCCGGCTCGGGTGTCTCGTCCATCTCCCATGCAGCGGCCAGGAACTGCTCGATCTCCTTCAAGACCGGTTCGGTATCACCGGAGGCGATCATGTGGTCGACGCCGGGGAACTGCACGTGACGCGCCCCCGTGATGTGTTCGGCGAGGTAGCGGGATCCTTCTACGTTGACCGGATGCTCCCCGACGCGGTTCATCACAAGGGTCGGTGCGGAGATCGCCGGCAAGACGTGCCGCACGTCGATCTCCATGTTCATCCGTTCAAGCGCCTCGACGTCCCGTGGACTTGCACTCTGTCGCCACGCAGCCGCCAGCGCGAGCTTCGACTGCCTATCGATGTCCGGCGCCGATGCCTCCACCATTTCCACCATCAGCTCCAGGTCATTCCACCGCCTTAGGGTCTCATCAAGCTCGTCTTGCAGTTCCTGCTCACTCAAGCCCCACGGGACGTCCGGAGCCCAGGCGACGCGTGGGAAGGAACTCCAGAGAATGAGCGCACGAGTACGTTCCGGGTAGCTCGCCGCGAAGAGCAGCGACAGCGGGCCGCCCTCCGACGATCCCAACAGCGCGGCCCGAGCGGAGCCGGCGGCGTCCATCACCGCCCGTACGTCGTCCATGCGCGTCTCGAGCGGTGCCACACCAACGCGGTCAGACATGCCTGTGCCGCGCTTGTCGAACCGAATCAAGCGGCAACTCCGAGCCAACCGCCGATTGAACGCGGCCAGCGTTGGCTGCTGCCACGCGAGCTCGACGTTCGAGACGAACCCCGAAACCCAAACCAGGTCGAACGGCCCCGAACCCATCACCTGATAGGCAATCGAAACATCCCCGCTCTTCGCGTAGTGAGTCTCAGGAGTCTCCACAGCCGGAAGTCTCCGCGCTCACAAGGCATCCCGCAAGACCCCTGTCCACTACAAGCTCAAGCGTCATTCCGGAACTGTGAGTGTGGGAGTTGTCCCGTCTGGGGCGTTTGTCAGGTTGGTGTCGGTGCTCTTTGGTCGTGACTCGATTCTTGAATGACTTGCTGCTGCGGTGTCTTTCCAGTGATGTGTCCGGGCGGAGAGTCCGGTACCGGCCTGGCGTCCGCTTGCTGGCCTGATCAGAAGCCTGTCCGCGTTCTGAGCGCGTGACCCGTCACAGTTCTGCCGCCCGCGGTTTGCATCCCCAGACCGGCACCGGTTGGTGTCCCCCAACGCTTGGCTGGAGGTCGGTTCTCGGATGCTTGCAGATGAGCTGGACTACATCGTTGGTGTCGACCCGCACCGTGACTCGCACGCACTTGCCGTCGTGGAGGTCGTCAGCGGTGCGATCGTCTTTGAGTCGACGGTCGACGCGAACAGCGACGGCTACGCGCAGGCGTTGCAGCTCGTCGAGGAGCGCGCGTGCGGTCGGCGAGTCTTCGCGATCGAGGGGACAGGCTCATTCGCTGCTGGCCTGACGCGCTTCCTCACCGGTCGCGGCGAGCGGGTGCTCGAGGTGAGCCGGCTACGGCGGCAGCGCCGCTCGGGCGGCAAGACCGACGCGCTCGACGCCGTGCGTGCGGCTCGCAGCGTGCTCAGCGAGCAGCGGCCCGCGACACCGCGTGCAGGCGGCGAACGCCAGGCGTTGCAAGCGCTTGTCGCTGCACGCGAAGGCGCGGTCAACGCGAAACGGGCCGGGCTGTGTCAGCTGCGTGACCTGCTGATCACGACGCCGGAGCCGCTGCGCAGCGAGCTGCGGCCGCTGACCAGGGCGCGCCTGTTGCAGCGCCTCGCCGCCACGCGACCCGAGACCCGACGCGATCCCGAGCTTCGCGGCAGCCTGCTCGCGTTGCGCTCGATCGCCCGCCGAGTCTTGCAGCTGACCGCCGAAGAACGCGAACTCGCACACGAGATCGAAACACTCACCCGCAAGCTCGCACCGCAACTGCTCGACCAGCCCGGCGTCGGACCCCACGCCGCCGCGCAACTCGTGCTCTCCTGGTCACACCAAGGCCGCATCGACTCAAAAGCCGCCTTCGCCAGGCTCGCCGGCGCCGCACCGATCCCCGCCTCCTCCGGCCAAACCATCCGCTACCGCCTCGACCGATCCGGCGACCGCAAACTCAACCGCGCCCTGCACATGATCCTCGTCACACGCAAACGCACCCACCCCGCAACGATCGCCTACATCGAACGCCGACTCGCAAAAGGCAAAACACGACGCGAAGCAAACCGCTGCCTCAAACGCTACCTCGCCCGCAACCTCTACCGGCTACTCGAACACGGACCGCCAATCGCGACTTGACAGACATAGAAGCATCACTGGCGCACCCGACAAGCCGCCACCTGGTCGAGCGATCACTGGTCGAGCAGTACCGAGCGTAGCGCTCACGCCTGGTTAGCGAGGTGCTAGCCGCTAACGCCTCGTACAGAGCACGAGCACGGGCCATACACCGGGTCGTCGACGAACTGGGCCGGGAGTGCCTCGGGAATGACACTCAAGACGCGAAAGTGAGTGTTGTTGTGACCGATCACGACATCGTCCCTGCGCCAGTTGCCTTCGCTCGTCTCGAAGACGTCGAAGATCTCGCCGTCTGGCGTGATGAGTGCGAACTTGTAGGCCATCGGTTTCTCCGTTTCCGGGGCCGGAACGACTAGCTCATCCTACTGACGATGGATTAGGGTCGCCGTGCGTGCCGGTCTACTTCGTTACCGCTGTGGAAGCCGTAGGCGGCGAGCGCCCGTTTGAGTACGAGCAGGACGCACCGCTCACGATCGGCAACTACGTGCGCGACTCCCAGACCACCTACATCGTCACGCGGATCCTGCCGGACGAGAGCGGCCCGCGGCTAAGATGACGTTGCCACCTTTGACCTCATCAACGAGGTTCGTCGATGCGGCGGTGACATCGTCAGCCGTCGCCGCCGCTTTCTCAGCAGCCTCACCGGCCTGGTGAGCAGCTTCAGACGCACCTCCCTTGACCTGATCGGCAAGCTCGGAGAAAGCAGTGGTGGCATGCTCAGTCGCCGCCGCCACGCTGTCGGCAGCCTTGCCGGACTGGTGCGCAGCCGTCGTACTCCATTCGGAAGTTGAGTCCTTCGCCGAGCTCCACACTGAATCCCAAGACCCTTCGCTCTTCCGCCAGAAGAACAGAACGGTAGCTCCTGATGACCACGCTCTTGCTGGCCCGGCACGGCGAGACCGACTGGAACCGCGACGGGCGCTGGCAGGGCTGGGCAGACCCACCCCTGAACGAGGAGGGCCGCGAGCAGGCGCGGCGACTCGCCGAACAGCTCCGCACGACACCGTTCGACGCCGTCTACTCGAGCGATCTGAGACGAGCCCACGAGACGGCGGATCTCGTCTCCGCACCGCACGGCGTGCCGGTCGTGGCCGATCCGGGTCTGCGCGAGATCGACGTCGGTGACTGGTCGGGGTTGACGCGCGCAGAGATCGAGATGCGGTTCCCGGACGGGGAGCGGCCCGGCGGCGAGACCCGCGAAGAGCACCTCGCACGCGTCCTGCAGGCAGTCGAGAGGATCGCACGCGCCCATCCCGGTGAGCGCGTGCTCCTCGTCTCGCACGGCGGCACGATGCGCGCGCTCCGGTCGCATGTGAGCGACGAGCCGCTCCACCCGATCGAGAACTGCGGCGTGATCGAGCTGCATTTCCGCGACGACCGGCTGTCTGCGCCGGCTCTTTAGGGCCGAAGCTGCGCGGCGAGGCGTTCGACGCCGTCGTCGATCTGCGCCTCGTCGACGAGGCTGAAGGACAGGCGGACCTTGTCCGTGCCGCGCCCATCCGCGTAGAAGAACGTGCCGGGCACGATCCCGACATCGGCGCTGACCGCGCGGCGCGCGAGATCGACGGCGTCGACGCCCTCCGAGAGCGTCAGCCAGCTGAAGAACCCGCCGGTGGGCTCCGTCCAGCGGGTTCCTGGCGGCATCGCACGCTCGAGCGCCGCCAGCATCCGCGTGCACTTCTGCCGATACAGCGCCCGTGACTGCTCGAGCTGCTCATCGATCCAGCCGCGGCGGACGTATTCCTCGAACAGCCGCTGGCCGAGGGCGGCGGCGCATTGGTCGGTGTTCTGCTTGGCGGCGACGAGGCGAGCGGAGATCTGCGGCGGCGCGATCGCCCAGCCGAGCCGCACACCGGGGAAGAACGTCTTGGAGGTCGTCCCCGCCTGGACGACGAGCTCCGGCGCAGCGCTCCAGAGCGTCGGCGGCCCGTCCGCCGTGAACCCGAGCTCGCGGTACGCGACGTCCTCGACGATCAGGAAGCCGTACCGGCGTGCCAACTCGAGCAGCTGCTCCCGGCGTGCGGCCGAGAGACTGACACCGGCCGGGTTCTGATGGTCGGGGATCGTGTAGAGGAGCTTCGGGCGCAGACCGCCGCCGAGCAGACGTTCGAGCTCGTCGACGTCGAGCCCGTCGTCGTCGAGCGAGACCGCGGCGACGTTCGCCTCGAAGCTGCGGAAGGCCATGATCGCGCCGAGATACGTCGGCGCCTCGACCACGACGCTGTCGCCCCGATCGAGGAACGACTTCCCGACGAGCTCGAGCGCCTCCATGGAGCCGCTGGTGATCATCAGCTCGTCGTCCGCGGGCCGGCGGGCCTGCAGCTTCTCGAGACGAGATGCGAGTGCGTCGAGCGTCCCGGGGAGTCCGCGCGTCGGCGCGTACTGGAACGCGAGCGACTCTCCGCCGTCCGCGAACTCGGCCAGCAGCGTGGCGGCGCGCGCGCGCGGGAACGTGCGCGGATCGGGGAAGCCGCCGGCGAACGAGATGATCCCGGGGAGCGCCAGGAACGCGAGGATCTCGGCCACCCCGTCCCCCACGTCGCCCCGTGTCCGGGCGGCGAACAGCTCCTCCCAACTCGGCGCCTGGGGCGTCACGGCCATGCATCGACTATAGATCGATCTCTCACAGACGAGAGGAGCCGGGGATGGAGACGCCGAAGGCGACCCACTACCGCTGGTCGGAACTGCCGAAGGAGATGCTCAAACCCGATCTCGGGCGGCGCCTGATCTCCACCGATCGGATGATGTTGGCGCACGTGTATCTCGAGCAGGGCTGCACCGTCCCCAAGCACGCGCACGAGAACGAGCAGCTCACCTACATCCTGGAGGGCGTGCTTCGCTTCTGGCTCGGCGAGGACGACTCAGAGCTGGTCGACGTCGCAGCGGGCGAGGTGCTCCAGATCCCGTCGTGGCTCCCGCACAGGGCCGAGGCGCTCGAGACCACCCTCGACGTCGACATCTTCTGCCCGCCTCGGGCGGACTGGCTGGACGGATCGGATGCGTATCTGCGCAGCGCCGACGCCTGAGGGGAAAGAGCTAGGCTCAGACCGGATGGAGGACTACACGAACAAGTCCTAGCTTCGTGTGTCCGAGCCGGTTTGCGGCCCCGATGTGTCGTTGAGACCACACCGGGACCACACCAGCAGAGCTAGGCGGCGACGAGTGACGCCAGTTTCTGGACGTTGATCTCGTCGGCGGGCATGACGTGCGAGTACACATCCAGTGACATCGACGGCCGTGCGTGGCCGGCGCGTTCGGCGAGCTCCCGGGCCGGGACGCCTGACTGGTGCCAGATCGTGATCCGCCTGTGCCGGAGGTCGTGCGGGTGGTAGTGCGGCACCCCGGCGGTCTGGCAGGCACGGAGCATCTGCTGATAGGCGGTCGCCTCGGTGATCCCCTGGAACACACTGCGGTCGGGTGTGCGGTCGTCGGGCGGGCACGTCTCCTCAATCGCCTCGATCACCCACTCCGGCAGATACACCCAGCGGGCCTTGTCGCGTTTCGTGGCCGCCTTCGGCAAACGGAGCCGCAGCCCGGCCCGGTCGACGTCACCCCACTTCAGGTTCACGGCCTCGCCGAGGCGCAAGGCGCCCTGCTCGAGCACGACGAACAGCAGCCGACGCTTCGCGGGGATCGCCTCAAGGATCGCGACCATGTGCTCCGCCGATGGCGGCGTCGGTTCGTCCCGTACCTGCTTCGGCAGCTTCACCCTGGGGTCACGGCACGGGTTCGCCTCAAGCCCGACGTAGTCGAGCAGCAGCCGGAACACGAGCAGGTACAGCTGGCACGTCCCCGGTTTCAGCGTGGTCGCCATACCCGACACCCAGGTGGCGACGTCGTCGACGGTGATGGTCGCCGGGTCGCGGTCGCCGAACGTCGCGCCGATCTTCTTCAACGCGGTCCGGTAGTTCTTGACGTGTTCGCGTCGACGTCGATCCTGGACGCGACGAACCGCTCAGACCACATGGTGACCGTCATGCTCCGGGCCGGTGTCTCCAGCAGCGTCTGCAGGAGCAGCTTCGGGTTCCGGCCTGCGGCGATCTCACTGGCGACCAGGTCGCGTCGGGCGCGGGCCTCCTTCAGCGTCCGGAACGAGCCTCCGTGTACGAGCGGGTAGGCGCGGCCGCCGAGCCGGTAGCGGACGACGTAGCGCGGACCAGACGCCGTCTGGCGCGTGGTGATCGCAAGGCTTGCCATGAGACTCCTCCTTCGAGCGATTCCCTAGACACCCAAAGGATACAAGGGGCGGACGCGGGAGGAGTCTTGTCTAGGGAATCCAACCGACGCCCGCCCCGGCTCACGATGGTACTTCCGCTTTCGTGAACGTCCTCGACTCGAGATAAGCAAGCACGTCGGCGCGGCGCACAAACGTCTTCCGTAGCCCTTCGATCGTCACGACCGGGACGCACCGCATGACCGCTTCGGCGGCCGCCCGTGTCACGCCGAGCTCGGCCCGCAGCGCCTTCGAGTCGAGCAGTTCCGGAAGCCGATCCGTCAAGGCGCTCTCCGGACGAGCGAGTCCAGGTGGATCCGATGGAGCAGCTCGTGTTCGAGGATGTGCCCGGCCGCGAAGTCGGCGTCCGCCTGGATCACATAGCCGGGGTCGCCGAGAAGCAGGCGCCCGTTCCGTTTGTCCGTGTGTAGGGCGTTAGGGGTGGTAGGCGTGTTAGGTGCCGCATCAATGCTGGAGCCGGACCTACTGCCCCTAACGTCCCTAACGCCTACTACGCGAGCCCACGCATCGGCGAACTGCTCGGCCTTGTAGCCGCGCACCGTCTCCCCGTCGACCCAGACGGCCATCGTCTTGATCCTGTACGGCTTCAGAAGCTTCCCGATCGCCTGCGGCGAGACTGTCTTGCCGAACCAGTCACCCCATGGGCTCTCCTCGATCTTCGCGAGCTCGGCGATCAGGTGGGCGGTCGGATACTTGTCCGTGCCGTTCTCTCCGAAGACGTGCTGAATGTCGGCGAGCAGCCGAGCGCCGAGAGACTCGTCCTCGCGGCTCTCGCCGCTGGAAAGCGCGACGGCGGCCGAGCGTGCCCGGGGCGGCCAGTCGCCGCCGGCGAGGTCGGCGATCGCGAGCAACGGTTCCCAGCAGTCCTGTGCGCGGTCGTCGAGTTCGTCCGGCAGTTCCGGGCGGGCGTCGGCGAGCCTGCCGGCGTGATGCGCGGCCAGCGACTCGAGCGACAACTTGATCGGCTCGGCGTCGGCGGCGACGTCGCGGGGGCGGAACCGCTCGATCGGCTCGTCCCGGGTGCGCCGCTCGAGGCGAATCTGGATCGAACGGTCGGCGATCGTGTCTGGGATCGTTCCGATCCCGGCGAAGCACTTCGCGGAGTAGACGGGGAACTCCTGGAGGGTGGTGTTGTTCGCGCCGCCCATCCGCCAGACGACGGCGCCGCGGCGGTAGCCGGCGTTCAGCATCCCTCTCAGGTCTTCGCGGTCGCGGGCCTTCGGGCCGAAGACGGCGTCGAGCTCGTCGAAGAGCAGGGTCGGTTCGAGTTTCGCGATCGCTCGGAACAGTGCAGCGTCGGAGATGTTGGCAGTCGGTAACTGCGCCTTGACAACAAGACCGAGTACCTCTTGGAGCCGGGACTTGCCGCTGCGCTTCTCTGCGCTCGTGACCGCGATGTACGGGGTCGTATCGCTACTGCCGATCGCGTGGGTGTGGAAAACACCAGAGCGCGAGCGCGGCGAGCTGGTCGTCGGTCAGCACGACGAACCGGCGGACGAACACCGCCACGGCGTCGAGGGTCGCTTCGATGTCACGCTCGCTCACGCCGCCCACCGCAACCAGAGGCCGCAACACTCCCGCTCGACGTGCCGGCGAAGGTGAAGCGCCGTCGGACTGAGGTGGCCGCAGGCGGGGCAGCGCGTCGCCCTCTCGCGGCAGTACGTTCCGGGCTCGGCGCTATTGTTCGAGCAGAGGGTTGTGATGTGCTGAGGGGCGCCGTTGTCGCGGCGCTCTTCGCGTTTCACAGGTCCTCGCGATCGAGGTAAGCGTCGAGGTCTTCAGGGCGAAACCGGAACCGCTCGCCCACTCGAACTGACGCGAGCGCGCCAGAGTGAACGAGTCGGTACACGCTCGCTCGTGAGATCGCGAGCCGGTAGGCGACATCGTTCAGCGTGAGCAGCCGAGAGGTCGTCGGGACGGCTGCGTATGGTGTTCCACTGTGAAGCGTCATGACTCAAAGTGAAGCCAGCGCCGCTACGACCGGTGTTGCAGCCGATGTTGCAGTAACGGATCTGCGCGGGCCGGCGGCGGGTGCTCGCGACATCGACGATGCACGCCGGTCGATCACGTTTCGAGTGCCGGAGCTGGCCTCGTGGCGAGTACGCATCGACTTCCTGGTCTACGTCGAGATCGATGACGAATCAGGGTTCTGGAGGCGCGACGAGACAGGGTCGGTCGTATACGAGTATCTGCCGGTCGGTCATGAGCTGGTCAGGCCGATCTCCATCGCGAATGCGAACGCCGAGCCCGAGACAATCGGCCGCGAGTACCGGCGCGTTTCCGCGAAGCTCAAGGCGAATCTCGAGCTCTACCAACTGCATGCGGAGCTTCTGCTCCGTCATGACAACGGACGATTGGTCGAGGTTCGCAATGCGCTTCGCGAAGGGAAGGCCCACAAGTACCTTCCGCTCGTCGTGGCTGAGTTCCGGCTTCGCGAGGACTCACCCAGCCGCATCAGTGACATGGCCGACGCCTTCCACGTCCATCGCACGACCATCTACCGAGCGCTACAAGACGCGGATCGTGCCGGGTTGATTACGACCGGCGAGCTCGAGCAGCGCAAACAACCGACGCCCTAAGACCCGCAACATGGCCTGCAACACCGGCCGGTGTCAGGTCAGCGACGCTGCCTGCATGCGTAAGACAAGCGAGGCGTTGCGCTCATTCACGGCACGAGTACCGGTCGAGATGTCCGAGCAGCTCGAGCAGCTCGCGAGCGAGTCAGACCGCTCCGTCAGTGCCGAGCTTCGCATCGCCGTTCGCGAGCACCTCAAGCGTGAAGGCAAGACAGGAACGGAGGCGGCCCCGTGCCTCTAACCGTGCGTGATGTGATGCCGGCGAACGTCGCCCTGCGCAATCAACACCAGCGCGATTCCGATCGTGATAACCGGGATCGCGATGGCTGTGGCCACCCATCCCCCGGCGGAAGGCTCGGAGGCATCCGGGAGATCGCGTATCCGACGGAGATGACCGTATGGCTGACCCGCAATCCGAGCACGACACCGTTCGACGGTAGCGCCCCACCTGACGACCAGCAGATACGCGATCGCGGCCAGTGCGGCCACCACCGCCGCAGTCTCGTACGGCAGTCCAGCGAGCCACCGAAGCGCCCGGTACTGCCTACGTTGGCTCAGCCGAACACGAACCCGAAAACGCCGCAGAGACGCCATCGCCGCAGCACCTCCCCGCCGCACACCTTCCACGCCCGGGGCTTTTTAAGCCAGACGGAGCCCAACCACCCCGCCTTCACTGTTTCTCTCCCCGCGGTGCGATCCGTCGTGACGCACTGCGGCTTTGCCGGATGGGTCGCTGTATGGGTGCTCGCGGCCTGAGAAGACCGGGGTGGGTCGCTGGCCGCTGGTTGAGCGCACCTGCTCGAGCTGCGGCGTTCGGTTTGTGGCGCGGTCGGGGTCGCAGCGGTTCTGTTCGCCGGCATGCCGGGTCAGGTTGCTGGGTCCCGATACGTGGCATAGGGGAGGCGCATCGGCGGGTCCGCCGGTCGTGGGTTGGCCGGGTCGCGGCCGGTGTTGTGCGCTGTGCGAGGTGTGGCGGGCTAATCAGGCCAGGGGAGAGGTGGGATCTCGGCCATGACGACCGTCAGCCGGGCCGCTACTCGGGGCCGGAGCATGCGCGGTGTAATCGGGCGACGTCTGCGCATGCTGTGAAGCAGTACGAGCGGCGCGTGTCGCGGGA
>CAWJXR010000024.1:0-263628 GCA_963846895.1 uncultured Thermoleophilia bacterium
TTCTCGTCGACGACGTGCTCGAGGGACTTGTCGACCTGGACGAGGACGGGGACGGGGACTTCGCGGAGATCGGAATCGACCCGGACGGCTCCGGCGCGACCGTCGTCGCCCGGCTCGAGGCGTCGGCAAGCGTTCGGCCCGACGAGCCAATCGAGCTTGCGGTCGACTTCCGCCGGCTCCACTTCTTCGATCTCGACAGCGGTGAGGCGATCGATGCCTGAGACGACGACCGCGATCGACCATCTGCGGCTCACGCTTCTCGACAGGTAGAACATTGCGTCGTCTGCGACCAGCGCGGCGATGTCGATGGCGTTTTGGCGGCGTCCGGCTTCTTCGCCGCTGATACGCGCTTCCTGTCGCGCTCGGTGCTGACGATCGACGGCGACCGTGGCAACCCGGTTGCCTTCGACCAGAGCGCGCCGCATGTAGCGGTCTTCGACCTGGAGTGGGAGACCGGGTTGGCGGTGCGGCGTGAGCTGTTCGTCGGTCGCGGCCTCGAAGAGGTGGCAACTGTCTGGAACCGGTCCGACCGCGTGGTGGAGGCGGTGCTCGAGCTGGAGGTTTTCGCATCCGACTTCGCTGACATCTTCGCGGTCAAGCGCGTGGAGGATCTCGGCGCGCCGAGGCTCATCGGAGGTCGCGCCCTCGCGACCGGAACGCTGGCAGGACGCGCGCACCGTCGAGTTCGTCGATCAGGAGTTTCCGGCGCGGACACTCGTGCACCTGGACCCGGCGCCCGACGACGTAGAGCAAGGCGCGGCGCGGTACAGGCTGCGACTCACTCCCGGCGAGCGCTGGCGCCTCGGCGTCGCCGTGCAGTGGCTCCTGAACGAGGAACCAGGGGAGGCTCCGCCGCTGCCGCCTTCGTGGCTGGGCTTCGCGACGATCGACGCGAGCGCGACGCGTCGCTCGCTGCCTGGTGGAGCTCGGCGCCGCGGCTGCGCGCACCCGCCGAAACCGCGCTCGAGCGCACGTGGGCGCAATCGCTTGCGGACTTGGCCGCACTCCGGCTGCGCTGGCCCGGGAGCGGCATGGTTCCGGCAGCAGGACTCCCGTGGTTCATGACGCTGTTCGGCCGCGACACGCTCATCACATCGTTCCAGGAAATGCTCCTCGGTCCCGACGCGGCCGCCGGCGCGTTGCGCGCTGGGCGCACCGTGCGCAGGCGGACACCGACGATCCGGAACGCGACGCGGAGCCAGGGAAAATCGTGCACGAGCTGCGCCGAGGGAAGACTGCGCTCATCTGGACCGACCGCTATTACGGCACGGTCGACGCGACCCCGCTGTTCCTCGTCCTGCTCTCGGAGCTGTGGCGCTGGACCGGCGACGACGGAATCATCCTCGAACTCGAGAGCGCGGCGCGCCGCGCTCCGGATTGGATCGACTCCTTCGGCGACCGCGACGGTGACGGTTTCGTCGAGTACCTGCGCCGCGCGAGCCACGGTATCGACAACCAGAACTGGAAGGACTCGTACAACTCGATGGTCTTTCACGACGGCTCGCTTGCGCGCGCTCCGATCGCACCCGTCGAGGTGCAGGGCTACGTCTACGACGCGAAGCTGCGCATGGCAGCGCTCGCCCGCTGCGTGTGGCACGATGAGGCGACGGCGGCACGTCTCGAAGTCGAAGCGGCGGCACTACGCGCGCGGTTCGACACGGCGTTCTGGCTTCCTGACCGCGGCTGGTACGCGCTCGGCCTTGACGCCGAAAAGCGTCCGGTCGACGCTCTCGCCTCGAATATCGGCCACCTCCTATGGAGCGGCATCGTCCCGGCCGACCGCGTCGCGGAGATTGCCACGAAGCTTGTCTCGGGACCACTCTGGTCCGGCTGGGGGGTTCGTACGCTCGCTGCCGACGAGGCCGCGTTCGACCCGCTCGAATACCACAACGGAACCGTTTGGCCACACGACAACTCGCTGATCGCGCTGGGTCTCGCCCAGGCCGGTCGCCGGATCGAGGCGGAGCGCATCGTGCGCGCGCTCCTGGACTGCGCGCCCTTCTTCGAGTACCGGCTGCCGAGCTGCTCTCCGGCGCCCAGCGGTACCGGGACGAGGCGCCGGGGGTCGTACCGACCTCTGCGCGGCCGCAGGCGTGGGCCGCTGGAACGCCTTTGCTCCTGCTCCGCGCGCAGCTCGGGATCGAGCCGGCCCCCGGTTCTCGCACTCTGCGCGTCACGGCGGACGATCTCCCGGCCTGGCTCGAAGGTTTCGCGCTCGATCGCATCCCGGCTTTCGGACGTCACTGGCGCGTCAGCGTGGAGAATCACACCGCCATCGTCGAGACGTAGGCGAAACTGGCGGAGTTCGTCGACCAGCCGCTACACGTTGGTCGAGTTCCAGCTGCCGAACCCCGGGCGAGACAGAAGTGCTTTCGACGAACAGACTCGGGCTGTCTGCCGTCCAGATGAGTCTCCCCGCTGAAGGACTACAGCCCGAGGTCGTGCCGGAAGATCACGTGCTCGCCGATCGGCTCGAACCCGAGCTTGCGGTTGATCGCCCTCATCGCCGCGTTCTCCTCTGCATTCGAGGTCGTGACACGCGTCACTCCGCGCGCGGCGGCGGCCCGCAGCGCGAACCGCTTCGCCGCCGTAGCGAGGCCGCGGCCCCGGTGCTCGGGCTGCGTGCCCGTGAAACCGTGTTGCGCCCGATCGCCGACGATCCTGATGAACGCGAATGCCGCGACTCGACCGTCCTCCGCGAGCACCACCGCGCTCGCGTCGAGTCGAGGTCCGGATCGTTCCAGTCGCGCAGGAAGTCGTCGAAACGGATGTCGTCATTCGGTTCCGGCGACGGTTCGTCGAGCGCCGCCGCGGCGACGGCCCCATAAAGAGCGTCCGGCTGGACGCTGCTCATGGCGACGCAAGGGAATCCTGGCGGCACCGACGGCTCCGGCACGCTTCGCGGGTCGAGCGCGACCAAGGGCCGGTCGGAGCGCGACCAGCCGCGGGCGATCGCCCACCGCTCGCCTTCCTCGCTGAACCGGAACAACGACGTTGCGCTCGTCGCACCCACTCCGCGCAGGTGCTCGAGGAGTCTGGCTCCAACATCGTCGCCGATGCCCTGACCTCGCGCCGCGGCGTCCACTGTGACGAATGCCCAGCCGGCGCCTCGAGTGCTCGTCTGGGTGTTGAGTCCAGCGACTCCGTCCGCGACGACGGCACCGTCGACCCGGCGACCAACTCGACGATCCGTGCCCGCTCCGGACGCGTGGCACGCCAGTGCACGAGCCCCGCGTGGGAGACCACCCGCGAGTCGTCGGCTGACTGCAGCAGCGACGCGACGGCATCGAGATCGCCGCTTCCAAGAGACGAAAAACGAGCTCTGGTGTCATCCCACGAAACTATCGCGCGTAGTCAGGGCTGGCAATCTGTTCGAACTCGGCTCGAATCGCTGGGTATCGGCTCGACCACCGCGTATACCTTCACCGGGTCCATTTCTTCCGGATAGGTCGCCGAGCAGAACTCAAGTACGCCCTCCACGTGGAACACCCGTCCTGGGCGAGGATCTGAGGTCCCGGTCCGTGCTTTACCAGAGTTGGGCGTGGCGAGGGGGCCGACGAGGTAGATGCGGCCGACTCCGGGCCGGTACCCGAACTGCGCGTTCAGCCGGCGGATCGGCTCATTCCGCTGCTCGTTCCGGGTGTGCAGCTCGCGGTAGCCGTTCGCTGCGCCCAGTTGATCTGCGCGGCCTTCAGCGCCCGCGCGATGCCTCGGCCGCGCCAGGCTCGTTTCACGCCGGACAGATCGTGATGTGCGGTGGTCGGTTGCGCGGCCGTGAGCGAGAACTTCGCGTAGCCGACGACCTCGTCGCCCGCGACCGCGACGAACGTCGCATCCGGGCGGTCGCCCGAGCCCTGCATGTCGTGCGCGAGCCAATCCTCGAACGGCTCGACGGCGTCCTCCTCGGAGCCGGGAATATCCGGAAGCGCTTCACACGCGACCTCGTAGAGGCCCCGCGCCAGCTCCGGACGTTGCGCCCAAGTGACGATCTCGACTCCGTCGGGCGGCTCGACGGGCGGCGGATCGATCCCGGACAGCTGCAGCACAACACCCAACTCCCTCCGCTCCTCGACGAACCCGCGCGCCTGGGCGAAGGCGAGGCTCTCCGGATCGTTGTCCAGCACGGGCGCTTCCAACTCGCGAAGGCCGCGTCCGACCGTCCATGCCGAGACCGCCGCATACAGCGCGGAGCCGACGCCGCGCCGCCGATGCTCCGGAAGCACAGTGACGAGCGTGAAGACACGGTCGGTCCGTTGCGGCAAGACGACACCGACCGCGCTCCCGACCGCGCTACGGTCGAGCAGGGCGAGGTAGTCGACGTGCGCAACGACGCTCGCTTTGAACGACCGCACCTCGTCCATCGTCACCGCGTCGTGCGGCCAAACGGCGTTGTAGACGTCCAGCGAGATCTGCTCGTCCGCCTCGCCGTCGCACTGCGCCACCTCGACCATGACCTCACATTCTGTCGACCCAGCGCGAGACGGTTCGGTATTGGACCGATCCTTTGCGGCGGCTGGTTCGCGCTGGCTGGAGGTGTCAGCAGGCGACCACACATACCGCCCCATGGCTCGAGGGACTGGAGGGAGTCACATGAGCACCGACTCGACCGCACCCGACACGATCGTTCTGATTCACGGGTTTTGGGTCACACCTCGGAGTTGGGAGCACTGGATCGAGCATTACGAGCAGGCCGGTTACCGCGTCTTGGCTCCGGCCTATCCGGGTTTCGAGGTTGAGGTGGAAGCGTTGAACGCCGATCCGCTCGCCGGTCGAGGCGCTGACAGTGCCTGCGGTCGTCGAGCACCTCGAGACGATCGTCGGTCAGTTGGAGTCGCCGCCGATCCTGATCGGACACTCTGCCGGAGGGACGTTCGTGCAGATCCTCCTCGACCACGGCTTCGGTGCCGTCGGGGTGACTCTCAACTCTGCTCCGACCGAAGGCGTCCTGGTAAGCCCGTTCTCGCAGATCAAGGTGCTGTTCCCAGTTCTCAAGAACCCGGCGAACCGACACCGCACTTTTGCCCTCGATGAAGAGCAGTGGCGGTACGCGTTCGCGAACACGTTCACTGAGAAGGAGTCGCGGGAGCTCTATGAGCGCTACGCCGTTCCGGCTTCGGGGTCGATCTTGTGGGGGATCGTGCTCGCCAACATCGAGCCCGGCCATCAGGCGTCGTGGGTCAACTACAAGAACGACGAGCGGGCGCCGCTGCTGTTCATCTCGGGTGGCGAGGATCACCTGATGCCGCCGAGTGTCCAGCGATCGAACGCGAAGCACTACAAGTCGGACACGGTCACCGAGATCAAGGAGTACGAGGGCAAACCACACCTCCTGTCCGCCCAGGACGGCTGGGAGGAAATCGCCGATTACGCGCTGGAGTGGGCGCTGAGCCACGCAAAGGCGCCAACCGCGGCGGGGGCAGCTACCACTACTCCGTGACCGTCGTCTGCGACGCGTAGGGCACGACGCGGCGGCACGGCGACTCGAGCCGTCGCCGTGCCGTTCGGCTGAGCCCCGCGTCGTGGAACACTCCCTCGCAACACCAGAGGAGACACGTGCGGCGATCGACTCGGTGAGGCGGCCCGGCACGCCCGGCGATAGTCAGGCTTCCTACCTAAGAGAATCGTAAGAAGCCGCGACCGAACACGAAGTTCGACCGCGTCCCGGACGTATCTTCCTCTCTCTAATGGGCGGTCTATCAATCGGGGGAGAGGTGGCGGCGCGGAGGCGGCGTGCGCGCGCGGGCTGGGCGTGGTTCGCGGGCGGCGACGACCGTGTCCTCGCGCTCGTGCCGAGCGAGGCGAGCTTCCTGAATGGGCTCGGCATGTGGGTCGTCGGGATGGCCGTCGTCAGCGGCTTCGGAATGACGGTCGCGGCGAGCCAGTGGTGGAGCACTTCGATCGTGAGCGTCCTCTGGGTGCTCCCGCTCTGGGCGGTGCTCTACTGCCTGATCGAGCGGCTCGTCCTGAAGAGCTTCGGCACGAGCCGGGTCGGCAACATCGTGCTGACCATCCCGCGCGTCGTGCTGTCTCTCGCGATCGCGCTCATCGTCGGGCTGCCGATGGCTCAGGTGATCTACAGCGGGTCGATCAACGACGAGATCAGCAAGACAACGACCGCCACGATCCATCAGGCGACCGCCGACATCACCCACACCTACGACGCGAGGATCGCCGCCGCGCAGAAGGAGATCGACGCGGCTCAGGCCAGGGAGGCGAGCCTGCAGCGGCAGGTCACGAACAGCACGTTCCTCTCCCAGTGCGAGGCCGGCGAGACGAGCTGCTCGCAGACCCACAAGCTTGGCTGTGGGCCGTACTGCAAGCGCGACGCACGCCGCGCCGCCGCGGCGGCCGCCGCGTTGAAGCGCGCTCGCCCGCAGATCGAGGCGACGATCGCCGCCGACCGGCACAAGATCGCGCTCTGGCGCACGGCCGAGAGCACACAGCTCGCGAGCCGGGTCGCCGCGATCAAGGCCGATCGCGACTTCCTCTCCCGGCAGGCGGCACTCGACCGGGTGGAGCGCGCGAACCCCGTTGTGCGGAAGTACGTCTTGTTCTTCCTGGCCTTCCTGATCACCCTCGACCTCGTTGCGATCCTCCTGAAGGTCATCCACCTCTTCAGCACGGGCGCCACCTACGAGCGGAGCGCCGCCGCGCTCCGGTCCACGGACCTCGTCGAGGTGCACCGGCTGCAGGAGCGCGCGACAGTGACGACTCGCCGGATCTCCCTCGAGTCGCGAGCCGAGGAGCGGGCCGACCTGCGTCGTTTCGGCAGCGACGTGGTGCCTGAGGCAGAGGCCGGGGTGGAGCCCGAGCAGCGCGACACCGTCGACACCTCTCGCCCGCCGCTCGGCGGGCCGGCGACAGTCGGCCAGATCGGTAGTTGACGCGCCTCAGACGGGACCGATGCACTCGGGCGGCGCGTCACCGAACTGAAATCGGGCCACCCGCAAGCGCCGCTAACTCAAGAGGATGACGACCAGGTAGGCGACTCCAAGCGTCGCCGCGGTCAGCGCGACGAACAGCGCGGCCCGCCGAAGGCCGACGCTCTCGAAGTTAGGCCGATCCTGGTTCCCCCATGCCATGCCCCGCATCGGTTTTACACCACTTTCGCGATTCGGCGAAACGAGCAGCAAGAACGACATCGGATGTTTGCCGAACGTCCACAGAGCGGCGAGCTGGAGCCGCCGACCGGAACTCGCGCCACAGCCGCCGAGCTTGGCTCAACAAAGCCGTTTTTCGCGGACGTCGGCCCGACCGGATGTCCGGCGCGCGAAACCGCCCCCCAATGCCGCAGGTCACGGCTCCGCAGCGGCCGGACATCGGTACTCATTGCCAGTTGGCCGTTTTGTAAACCTCGACACTCGAGGAGAGCCGGGGCGGGGAACGACCCGATCCGGTCGTCCTGTTCGCGTAACTGCGTGGGTCGCTGCGTGAGGTCGTTCGGCTTGACGTCCCCCGGCATCGTCAGCACACTCGAAGGCAGCGATGCGGTTGCAGGACCTTGGCGGTGACTTCCAGGATGCGCTCGAGCGCATCAAGGTACCTGCGTATGTGATCGACACCCACGGGATCATCCGGTGGCTGAACTCCGCGGCCATGAAGATCGTCGGCGACGTACGCGGTCTCCAGATCACATCCGTTGTCGCACCGGAGGAGAGGCGTCGTGCCCGCGAGATCTTCATGCGCAACCTCACCGGTCCACCCGAAGGATCCGAGAACAAGGGCGTCGTCGTGGACGCAGACGGGAACCGCGTCGCGGTCGAGCTCTGCGCGGTTCCGCTCACGAGCGACAATCACGTCATCGGAGTCTTCGGCCAGGTGACGAGCGTCGAGGCAGGCGAACAGCCGATTCCCCATCCGAGCCTGACACCACGCCAGCTCGAGGTGCTGCACCTGCTCGAGAATGGGCAGTCGACCGATCAGATCGCGCGCTCGCTCCACCTGAGCGTCGACACGGTGCGCAACCACATTCGTCACCTGATGCGCGCGCTCGGGGCACATTCGCGGCTCGAGGCGGTTGCGCTCGCGCGCCGCGAGCACGTCGCCGCCGGGTAGTGCTTCCGTGCGGCTGATCCTGAACGTGATCTGGCTCGTTCTCGCGGGCGTCTGGCTCGCGTTGGGCTATCTGCTCGCCGCGATCCTGCTCGCGATCACGATCATCGGGCTTCCGTTCGCGAAGCAGGCCCTGAAGCTCGCCGGCTACGCGCTCTGGCCGTTCGGACGCACGCTGGTGCAGAGTGGGACACGGCACAAGGGCGTGAGCGTCGTCGGGAACATCCTCTGGTTCGTCCTCGCCGGCTGGTGGCTCGCGCTCGAGCACCTGTTCGTGGGAATCGCACTCTGCCTGACGATCATCGGGATCCCGCTGGGAATCGGGGCGTTCAAGATGGCCGGAGCCGCGCTCGTTCCGTTCGGTCGCGAGATCGTCGAGCTGGACAGCCGCGAATCACTGTCGCCCGCGGGTTAGTCCGAAGCGAGAGGCCCTTACGAGCCTCTCGCTTCTCGCCGGTCGCCGGCTCAGGCTCTGGCGACCTGAACGTCGTGCAACTCGTAGTGCTCTTCCTTCGACGGGGGCGCGAGGTCCGGTTGGTCCTGCATGATCTCGCCGAGCATCGGCATCAGCGTGCCGTTCATGAACGCATCCATCTGCTCCTGCGTCTCCCAGACGTCGAAGATGCGGAACGTCCCATCCGGTGCGAAGCCCGCCGTATGAATGAGGTTCCCCTCGGGCCACGGTCCTTCGGCGATCTTGGCTGCGATGGTGTCGTAGTTCGTCGTCGTCGTGTCGCCGGTTGCGGCGAACTCCTGTAGGAACGCGACTGGCATTGGTGGCCTCCCGGGTCGATTTCCCCGGAATCTAACGCGCGAGGGTGGCGCGAAGCCGCCGTGCAGTCTCGAGCAGATGCTCGGGCAGCACCTTCACGTCGCCGAGCACCGGCATGAAGCTCGTATCGCCACTCCAACGGGGCACGACGTGGAGGTGAACGTGATCGTCGATCCCGGCTCCGGCCACGCGTCCGAGGTTCCAGCCGAGGTTGAAGCCGTGCGGCGCGTACTCGGTGCGCAACGCCTCGATGCCGCGCGACGCGAGGCGGTGCACCTCGAGCGACTCGTCGTCGGTGAGCGCGCCGAAGTCCCCGACGTGCCTCCGTGGGGCGACGAGCATGTGCCCGGACGCGTACGGGAACTTGTTCATCACCACGAGCGCGCGCTCGCCCTCGTGCACGAGCAGCTCCGGCTCCGGATCGCAGAAGATGCAGCGGTCGAGCTCGTCGGCGTGCTGCACGTACGCCAGGCGCCACGGGGCCCAGAGCGGCTGGGGGCTCACAGCAGGCGCTTGTAGCGGAAGAACGCGAGCACGCCGACGAGCGCGGTGAACATGCCGAGCACGACCGTCCAGAACGCCCACGCCGTGTCGAAGCCCGGGAACTTCACGTTCATCCCGAAGATGCCGGTGATCAACGTCAGCGGCAGCAGGATGACCGAGAACACCGTCAACAGCCGCAGGACGTCGTTCTGCCGGTGCGAGATGACCGATTCGTTCGTGTCCTCGAGAGCCTCGACGACCTCCTTGTAGTTGTCGAGGATGTCCCAGATGCGCTCGGCAGCGTCGACGACGTCGTCGAAGTACATGTCGAGCTCTTCGGGCAGGAACCGCTCGACGTACCGCTCGAGCACGCGCAGGGTCGACCGCTCCGGCTTGATGATCTTCCGGTAGCTGATGATCTCCTGCTTGACGTTCGAGATGTCGCGGACGACCTCTTCCGAGCGCCCCTCGAACACGTCGTCCTCGAGCGAGTCGAGCTTGTGCCCGATCTTGTCGAGGATCGGGAAGCAGTAGTCGAACAGGTCGTCGAGCACCTCGTAGAGAAGCCGGCCGGATCCCTTCGAGAAGAGCTGCTCGCGGAACGATTCGTCCTCCTCGCAGCGCCGGAAGAGCCGCGTAACGGGCAGGAGCTCGACGGTCGGCAGCGTGACGAGGTAGCCGGGGCCGATGAAGAAGTCCAGCTCGGCTGCGTTCAGGCGCTGGATCGAGCGGTCGTAGACCGGGAAGTGCAGAACGCCGAAGAGGTAGCCCTCGTCGGTGTACTCGTCGATCTTCGGGCGCTGGCGCTTGGAGAGCACGTCCTCGACGTCCAGGGGATGCCAGCTGAAGCGCCCCGCGAGCACGCCGGCGTAGAACGTGTCGGGCGCGTCCTGGTGAATCCAGGTGAGACCCGCTGCGCTGAGCTCAGCAGGGGGCGACGGCGCCGCCGAAACGGCGACGACCGTATCGCGCGCGCGTGCGCGCCGGATGCGAGGCAGGCTCGGCATCGGTACTGAACGGATCCTCGACGACGGGAAGCACGAGCATATTCGGCATGGTAGCGCCGTTTCCCGCCTAATCCACGACCGCGCCGGCCGGGATTCGCCGATAGGTGGCCGGCACGCGCCGCTCGACCAGCAGGACGCCGAGCGCGGCGACGGCGCAGACCCCGGCGGCGAGCGGCCAGAGGAGGAAGGGTCGCCAGGCGAGGATGAAGCCGCCGACGGCGGGCCCGACCGTTCCGGCGAGGCCCCACGAGAGCGAGTGCACGGCGAAGTAGCGTCCGCGCAGGTAGTCGGGTGCGATCTCGGCGACGAGCGCCTGGTGCGCCGGGCCGTGGAAGCACTCGCCGACCCCGAAGATCGCCAGCGCGACCGTGATCACGACGAACGCGGCGGTCGCGTCGAGCCAGTAGGCGCCGGCGTCGAGCAGGAGCCAGGCGACGATCCAGAGCGCGGGCATCAACGCGAGCGCACGCATCCGGCGACGTCCTTCGATCCCCCGTGAGATCGGCAGCTGAGCGATCACGATCACGAGGGTGTTGACGAAGAAGAAGACGCCGATCTGACGTTCGCTCACTCCCGCCTGGTCGCTTGCGAACGGCGGCACGAGGTTGATGAGCGAATAGCCGGCCGCCACGAACAGGAAGTTGAGAATCCAGAGCCGGAGGAAGAGCCGGTCGACGAGAACGGCGCGGTACGACGTCGCGCCGTCGGCTTCGGTACCGCCGCCGCCCGGGTCGGAGATGAGGGTCAGGACCGCCACATACGCGAGGAACGTCGCCGCGTCGAGCACGAACAGGACGGTGAACGAGCTCGGCTGCGAGACGCTCGCGATCACGCCGCCGGTCAGGCCGCCGAGGCCGATACCCAGGTTCATCGTCAGGCGCTGCTGTGCGAACGCCGCGTGGCGGCGATGTGGCGGGGTGAGCCGTGCGAGGAGCGTCGACTGGCTCGGCCAGAAGCCTGCGCTTCCGGCCCCTTCGATCGCGATCAGCACGAATGCCTGCCACGGCTCGCGGACGAGCGGCAGCAGTCCGATCCCGACGGCCTGCAGCACGAGCCCGCCGCCAAGCACGAGACGCGGCCCGAGGCGGTCGATCAGCGGGCCGGCGAACACTCCGGCCGAAAGCTGTGCGGCGGCGGAGACCCCGACGATCAGCCCCGCCACGCCGAGGCTGAATCCGCGTACCTGGTGGAGGTAGATGACGAGGAACGGCAGGACGATGCCGTTCCCGAACGAGTTCATGACGCCGCCGAGCTGCAGGAGCCACACGTCGCGCGGCAGCTGCGGATCGAAGACGCGGAGCGCGCGCACGGTCACCGGGCGAGGCTACAGTCGAATCCGTGACGGCCCGCTGGTGGACGATGCGACCCGCGCAGAGCTTGAAGCCCGCGAGCTACGTCTGTCCGTTCTGCGACGGGATGCTGCACGCGACGAGCGAGCATGCGCTGGTCGCGCCTGAGGGCGACGTATCGAGACGCCGGCATGCGCACCTCGAGTGCGTCCGCGACGCGCACCGTCGCGGCGAGATTCGCACCGAGGACGAGTGGCGCGCAGCGACTAGTGGCGCCAGCCGAACAGCGCGGCGAGCCCCGCGGCGAAACCGAGGGCGGTGACAGCCTTTGCGATCCGCAGGATCATGGGCGGGTTATCGGCGCGGCGGCCCGTCCGCCTGAGGGCCCGATTAAACTCAAGTTGCTACCGGGTCGCCCCGAGGATCTCGGCGAGCTGAGGGCGTTCCTGGAGGAGGTCAGACCAGCCGAGGCCGTGAATCGATCTCGACGAGCTCCCGCGAGCCGTGTGAGCTGCCGTGCGGGGGTGTGTGCGCCTCACATAGGCTGGGAGCGACGGGAGGCTTCGATGCAGGTTTCGGTCGGCACGTTCAACTTGAACAACCTCTTTTCGCGGTTCGACTTCAGCGCCGACATCTCGACTGCGAAGAAGGCGAGCGTCGCGACCAAGACCGTCTTCAGCTTCGACGATCCCAGCGGTTACAAGCTGCGGAGCTATCGCGGAACGCTCGTCAAGCCGAAGCCGGACGCAGAACGGCTCTCCTGGCAACGCGCATCAAGAGGATGGATATCGACGTGCTCGGCGTGCAGGAGGTCGAGGACGTCGACACGCTCAAGCAATTCAACCGCGACGACCTGGGCGGGTTGTACTCGCACGCAGTTCTCATCGAAGGAAACGACCCTCGGATGATCGACATCGGCCTGCTCTCGAAGTTCCCGCTGGGCGGCGTCATCTCCTGGCAGCACATCGCCGATCCCGCCAACCCCGGCGAACCGGTGTTCTCGAGCGATCTGCTGCAGGTCGAAGTGCTGAGGGAAGATCGCAAGACGAGGTTGTTGCACGGTATTCGTCAACCACCTGAAGAGTCATTACGTCCCCTGGGACTCTCCCGACAAGGACGCCGAGTTCAAACGGGCGAACGAGCTTCGCAAGCGCCAGTGCGAGACCGCCGCGCGGATCATCGAGGCTCAGATGCGGCCCGACAGCCGGTATGTCGTGGTGGGAGACATGAACGATGCCGAAGACACCGAATGGCTCGCACCGCTCGTGCGGTCGTCGAAGCTCAAACTCGTCTCAGGGCTGACGCACGTGGTGGAAACCGGGCCAACGCCCGGGAACGCACCACCGCCGACCGCGTTGTGGACCGAGCGGTACAAGGCCGCCGCGATGCCTGCGGAGTGGACGCTGATGGATCAGGTGTGGCTGAGCCCTGCCCTGGCGCCCAGGCTGAAGTCGGCGTTCATCGACCGCCGGACGAAGCTCGCCGGCGACGGCAGCGATCACGATCCGTCGTGGGTCGTGCTCGACCTCTGACCGCCCTGGTAGGGGTTCTGCGGCGCTCGGTCGGCCGACAGCGATTCGCGGGAGCGCTTCACGAGCGTCTCGAGGGCATCAGCCAGGTGCTCCTGGTCGATGTTGTAGTCGCCGCGTTCGACGCGCAGCTTGTGCGCCTCGAGCAGCACGTCGCTGTGGGTGTAGCCGAACGGGGGTTCGAAGCGATACGAGGCGAGCTCGATCAGCAGGCCGAGCGGGTCTTCGAAGTAGATCGAGTCCATGAAGCCGCGATCCTTGACGCCGCTGTGGCGGATGCCGCGCTCGTCGAGCCGCTCGACCGCCTGCCGGAACGTCGCCTGCGAGAGCGAGAACGCGATGTGGTGGACGCAGCCGAGATCCGTCGCGGTCCGGGTCGGATCGGCCGGACGGTCTTCGTTCGTGAAGACGGTGATCAGCCGCCCGTCTCCGGGGTCGAAGTAGAGGTGGCTCTCGGAGGCGTTGTCGAGATTCGGCTGCTCGAAGACGAACGGCATCCCGAGGATGCCTTCCCAGAAGTCGATCGACGTCTTGCGATCGGCGCCGACGAGCGTGATGTGGTGAACGCCCTGGCTCTGCAGCTTCCGCATCAGCGATCGATCAGTCTGGACTTGTACTCGCTCCGTTGCAAGCTGCCCCACGGAACCAGCTCGATCTCGGCCTGCACGATGAGTACATCGCGCAGCTGGGACCGGATTGCGTCGGCGAGCTGCGCGTCTGCGTCGCCGCTCTCCGACAGCTCGACGGCCACTGGAAGCGGCGGCTCCTGCCTCACGCCGGCGACCGTCGGCTTGACGAGAACCCGTCCGCTGACCACCGGCGCGAACCCGTTCACGACCTCGCGAACCGCGGACGGAAACACGTTGACGCCGCGGACGATCAGCATGTCGTCGGTTCGCCCGAGACAGCGAACGCGCGGCGTCGTCCGTCCACATCGGCACGGCGCTGTCCGGACCTCGACGTGATCGCGTGTCCGGAAGCGAAGCAGCGGTGCGGCCTGGTGCTGGAGGTGGGTGAGCACGAGCTCGCCGGTCGCGCCGTCCTCGAGCTCCCGCGCCCTGCCGGTCTCGGGGTCGATCAGCTCGGGGTGCACGAAGCCCGCTGCCCCCAGGTGCATTCCCGCCTGCTCCTCGCACTCGCCCCAGAGCGACGGGCCGATGTCTCCGATCCCCATCGCCTCGGTCACGCGCGCGCCCCAGCCGTCTTCGAGCTTGGCCCGGAACGCCCGCTCCCCGCCGCCCGGCTCACCCGCGACGAGGATTCGCTGCACGCTCGAGTCGCGTAGCTCGCCGAGCTCGAGCAGGTAGTCGGCGTAGGACGGCGTCAGGACGACCGCGTCAGGTCGCAGCTGCTCGATCGCGAGCAGCAGGCGCTCGCTGTTGCCGGTACCGAGCGGGACGTGCGAAACGCCGATCCGGGCGAATGCGTCGAGTGCGGCGCCGGCAACGAACGGGCCTGCGTTGTACGTCGTGATGACGCGGTCGCCCGGGGCGATGCCGGAAGCCGCGTAGCTTCGTGCGGATCCGGCCACCCAGTTGTCCACGTCACTGGCCGTCAGCGGGATGTAGCTGGGTGCGCCGGTTGTGCCGCTCGTCGAATAGATGCGAGCGAGCTCGGATCGCCCGACGCAGAGGTGCGCTCCGAAGGGGTTCTCCCGCGTGCAGGTTGCCTTCACCTCGGCCTTCTCGGTCAGCGGCAACTCTGCGATCCGTTCGAGCCCGCCGCCGACGTCGACTTCCGCGAGCTTCTCGCGGTAGAACGGCGAGCGCTCGAGCAGGTAGGCGAGCTGGTCGCGGAAAGCGGTGTCGTCGGCGGCGTGCCGCGCCTCCGGGGACAGCCGCTCGGCATCACTCATCCCGGTACTCGACGGCCTCTTCTGCCTTCGCGGCGAGCAGAAAGCCGATCGGCTCCTCGGACTCCTCGGCCAGATGCGCGAGCAAGCTCGCCGTGCGCGCGAGGATCGGCACCGCCTTCGCGAACGAGGGCGGGTAGCCCAGATCGAGCAGCACTGCGGCGATCGGCAGCGAGACATTCAGCGTCAGTGGCGTGTCCCAGGTCTCGGCTACGGCGGCCCGCAGAGGATCGACCAGCGCCAGATGGGGGCCGTTCAGTTCACGCTCACGGGCTAGGTCCAGGATCCGCTCTGCACGGGGGTCATGCGGCTGATGGACCGGGTGCCCGAAGCCCGGCATCCTGCCGCCGACCTTTCGGAGCTCCTGCGCGACCTGGCGTGCGGCTTCGGCGGGCGGTGCCCCCAGCGCGACGTGCGCCTGCGCGGCCTCGAGCACGAGCGCGCAGTCTTCTGCCGTTCCGAGGATGACCGGCCCGGCGCCGAGGATCCCGGCGGCGACGGCGCTGTGGAGCGAGCCCGGGTCGGCGGCAATCGTCATCCGGGCCGCGACGTTGCTCGGCATCAACCCGTGCTCGGCGATCGAGACCAGGAGCAGGTCGAGAAAGAACCGCTCCTGGTCGGTCGGCTCGCGGCCCGTGACGAGCAGGTGGAAGTACTCGGTGAAGCTCAGCCGGCCCATCAGGTCGCCCGCGAGATCGCGGCCGCGCACCTCGACGCGGTCGGAGTAGGCCTGAGCGATGTGCGTGACGGGTTCCGGCAAGGTCAGATGTCGAGCCAGCTGGTCTCGATCTGCGCCGGGCGGGCGGCTCGCGTCGTAGGACCAGTCTGAGGCTTCCCACCCCTGGGCAGTTCGATCCGGAACCGCCCAAGCGCGTCGGACTCGCCGGTCCCCTCCAAGGTGTCGTCGTCGCGCTGCACGTCGACGGTCACCGCGGCGGGGGCGCGAGCTGTCCGAGCAGGACGATCGGCGGCCCGTCCGGAGATCTCGAGCGCGATCTCCAATCCGTCCGCCTGGAAGGTGAGAAATCGAGGGCCGGCTTCGCTCGAGCGTGTCCCGGCAGACACGGGTTCGAGGCGCGAGTCGGCGAGCAGCTCTGCGAGCTCGGTGTCGATCCGCCGCCAGCCGAGCGCCGCCTTCCCATACGCGGTCACCTCGTCCGGGACGGCGTCGACCTCGTTCGCGAGCCGGCGAAGCTGGGCCATGAGCTGGTCGTCGGTGCTCTCAGCCATCGTCGCCCATCATGCCTCGATCCCGGCGACGGCCACGTGCCCACGAAGCTTCTCGAGGCAACGCCCGCGTGTCGGGCCGATCGCGCCGACGGGCATTCCCAGCGCCGCTCCGACCTCCTCGTAGCTGGGCTCCTCGTCGGCCATCAGCAGCCGGAGCAGGGACTTGCACCGCTCCGAGAGAGCGGCGAAGGCGCGCCAGAGGGCGCCGTCGCGTTCCGGGTCGACGAGGACCGCGTCGAAAGCGTCATCCGCGGGCGCCTCGAACAGATCGACCTCGTCGCTCGGCTGTTCTCGCGTGCCGCGACGGATGACCCGCAGGGACTCGTGGCGCGCAGTGGTGGCGAGCCATGCCCGAGCCGCTCGGGCTCACGGATCCGGTCGAGATGCTCGACCAGCCGCAGCCAGGTCGTCTGGGCGACGTCCGCCGCATCGTCCCGCGAGAGACGATGCGCCCGGGCCGTCGCCCAGACCAGGCTCGAGAAGCGATCGACGATCGCGTTCCAGGCGGCTCCGTCTCCGCGCGCGGCCTGTTCGACAAGTTGAGTCAGGGACACGATGCGGCCTTCGATAAGAGGGGAAGGACGACGCCGAGACCGGGCTGGGCGACCCCCGTGGCCCTCAGGTCGTCCCAGGCCTCGGCCAGTGAGGCACCGTTTGCATGACTCCTCGCCAGGGTGCCGGCGACCTTCGGTGCGGCGAAGGACGTGCCGCTCCAGCGCGCCCACCCGGTGTCGAACGCCTTCGTCCCGTGAACGGGATTCTCCGGATCGTCGGAGTCCTCGGTCTCGCCGGTGTAGCCGTCGAGGAAGTCGAGACCACATCCCTGCCGACCGCACTGCACGAGACCCACCCACCGTAGTTCGTGAATTCCGACTTCGCCCCGCCCGGCGTCGACCGAGGGCCGACACCGATGACGTTCGGGTGGGTCGGGCCCTTGGAACGCAGCCGGGTACTGCGGGATGATGCAGCTCTGGTTGCCGGCCGGCGCGACGATGAACGGCCCGTCCTGGCCGAGCGAGTCAAGCACGACCCGCATTGTCCAACTCGGTGGGAACTTCGCCGGCGAGGACCCGCGCCGGACCAGTTCTACGAGATCCTGGATTGTGAGCTGGATGGTCGGCAGCACCGGAAACGCGAATCCGACATTGATCACATCTGCGGCTTCCGGGCGGTCGCAAGGCGCCAGATCGAGCGCGCAACCGACGCCTCGGTGGGGATCGCCGGATCGTCGTCGTCCCCTCCAAGAAAGCCGCGTTGTGGCTCTCGACGGTGATCCTCGCTTGCGGGCAGGCCATTGCGACGAGTCCCGCCACGAAATTGGCGTGCCCGGCGAGCGCGCGAAGGCGTTGAGGCTTCCCGCCTGTCGCCGGAATCACCATTCCAGCGGCGGCCGACGGCGCCCAACCCACCGGGTTGAGCCAGTCCCCGTACCTGGCACTCGCGACGAGCCCCGGGGCGAGGCCCGAGGCCTCCCAGCCCGAGTCGACGACACCGACCGTGACGGCCCGACGTTCCATTGTCGGGTCGGCCAGCGCGGCGTTTGGCCACGGCGGACCGAATGGGCACTCGTGAAAGTCCGGTGCGGGAACGAGAATGTGATTCGGTGCGACCTTCTCCGGAGCGATTCCGTTCGGTTCGAGGAGGTCGGTCCGGAACTGCCAGACGAACTCGGCGACATCCGGCCATGGCTTGTCGTCGGGGAGCTCGTTCAGCCGCCAGATTGCCACGTCCTCGTTCGGATTCTGCAGATTCTCGAAGACCGTCTATGTGTCGAGGAGGCGGAGGCCGAGAGCGCCGCCAAGGTCGTGGGATTGTCGAGCACCTCTTTGCCGATCAGGAGCTCGTCCATCATGAATGGGAAGAGCACCATGCGCGGCGGGTCGAGCGAGGAGATGGTAGTAGGCGGTGCGCGCATGCCGGACGAGACTCTCCGTGAAGGAGTCCGGATCGACTCTGGGGGGCGAGACTCGGGCTTGTTTCCCATGGCAGCTGCTTCCTTTCCGGAGGATGTTCCTCCAGAAGAGCGGCGACCCCGATGACTGATACAAGAGCGAGCATATGACGTCGGCGGCGCGGCCGGAAACGCTGGCGGCGGCCGAACGGGCCTACGGGCTCGTCCAGGCCGAGCCGCGTCGGGCACTCGGCCTCGCCGAGGATGCGGTTTCGCTGGCCCGACGAGCGCGATGCCGAGGGACTTGCCGCCGCGCTGCACGTTCTGGGCTACGCCCGCTCGCGGGTCGGCGACCCGCGGGCGCTGCGAACGATGCGCTCTGCAGTGGCCACTGCCGAGCGCCATGGTCTCGCTCCGGGCTGCACTCGCACGGCGGAACCTCGCGCTCCACCTCGCGTATCGGGGGCAGCTCCGTCGGGCGGTCGACGAGATCGACGCGGCCGTCGCCGGACTGGAGGGGATTGATCAGGCCCGCAGCGAGGTTTTTCGCGTTGCGGTTTACCACCTGGCCGGACGGAGCGGCGAAGCGTTCGGCGTCGACGCGGCACTTCGTGTCCTGCGCAACCGTGAGCGACCCGAATGGGAGGCGAGGCTCGCGTACAACCGAGGGGCGGCCCTGGGCGAGCTCGGCGAATACCGGCTCGCGCGACGCGACCTCGAGCGTGCGCTCGAGCTCTACTTGCAGGGGCTCACGGCAGCGGCCGCCGATGCGAAGGAGCTGGCGCTGCTCGCCGGGCTCGAGGGCGACTCCATCCGCAGCCTCGCGGAGCTCGACGCAATCGACATCGAGGCCCTAACCGATCGTGCGGCGTGTTGGGTCCACTCAGCCGGGCTGAGGCCCTCCTCGCGCTTCGCCTCCTGCCCGAGGCACGGGGAGAGCTTGACGCGTTCACGCAAATTTCGCTCGAGCAGCTTTCGCTCGACTCACTGAACAAGGCGCGACTGGACGCTGCTCGACTGACCCTTTCGGCAGGCGATGCCCCCGCTGCCGACGCGCTTGCGCAGGCCGCGCGCCGCTCCTTCGCGGCACGCGGTCAGCGTCCGTTCGCGGCCTCGGCGGTGCTCATATCGATCAAGGCGAAGCTCGCTAGCGGCCGCGTCAAGGCGGGGGACATGCAACGTGTGGCTCGTGCCGCCGACGAACTGATGCGAGAGGGTTGGACGCTCGAAGCCCTGCGCGGGCACGTTCTTCTCGCACACGCTTTGTCTCTGAACGGGGCCCGTCCCGCCGTCTGGCGAGAGTTGGCTGCGGCGCGACCGCTCGGGCGGGTCGGCACCGTCGCCGACCGGATCGCGCTGTTCCATGCACGTGCTCTCGCGTTCGCCCAGACGGGGGATCGGTCGAGCGCAGACCGCTGCCTCAGGCGCGGCCTGGTTGCTCGAAGAGCACCGTGCGTCATTCGGTGCAATCGAGCTTCGTGCGACGACGTCGGCGCTGGGCGCGAGCTCGCCCGAGACGGCTTCGCCTCGCCCTCGACTGGGGTGCCTCCGAAGGCGCTCGACTGGGCCGAGCAGCTCCGTGGAAACGCGCTGCGTCTGCCGGCGATCCGACCGCCGGTCGACCCCCAGCTTCGCGGCGCGCAGACGGAGCTCCGAGCGTTGGAGCGGAAGCTCCGAGAGCAGGAGGAGTGGAGCCGGTCGACGGGCGCGCTGAGAGCTCGCCGTTCGAAACTCGAGGCGGTTGTCCGCTCGCGTTCGCGTCTCGTGCGTGGAGGTCCACGCGAGGAGCTGTCCGGCTCGATCTGAGAAACGCCTCTGACCTTCGCGACCGGACACTCGTCGAGTACGTCGAGGTCGACGGATGCTCATTGTTCGCCCTGACGCTTGGGGGGCGACGCTCGCGGCTGCACAGCCTCGGCCTCGCGCTACCGCGACGAGCTCGATTGGCTCCATTTGCGCGCTTCGGAGAGCCGCGCGCGGGGGGTTCAGACCGCACTGCACTTGCCGCACGGCCGCCTGACGGACCGGCAGCTCGTCGCTCCCCTCGCCGACTCGCTCGGCGACGGGCCGCTCGTGATCGTGCCCACCGGCTCGTTGCATGCGCTCCCATGGGCGGCACTCCCGTCGCTGGCCCGGCCCCTGATCGCCTGGCACCTTCTCTCGCCGTGTGGCTCGACACCGCCCCGGCGGCGTGCCGAGGCCACGCGAACGTGTTCGTGGCGGGACCACGGCTCCGTCATGCGGCCGGAGGACCGTGTTCTCGCAACGCTCGGTTCGGACGCCTCGCTGCTCTACGGGAAGGATGCGACGGTCAACGAGACACTTGCCGCGCTCGACGGTGCAGGTCTTGCGCACCTCGCGTGTCATGGGCGCTTCCGCTCCGACAGCCCGCTGTTCTCATCGCTCGAACTCTCCGACGGGTCGCTGACCGCGTTGGACTTGCAGCGATTGCGTCGGGTTCCCGACATCTTCGTGCTGTCGTCATGCGACCTCGCGATGTCGGAGCGCCATCCCGGCGACGAGCTGCTCGGGCTGGCGGCCGCGTTGCTCGGCATGGGGACGCGGACGATCATCGCGAGCGTCGTCCCGGTTCCGGACTCGGCTTCGCGCCGATTGATGGTCGCGTTCCATCGCGCGCTCGCCGACGGCTCACACCGTCGGTCGCACTGGCGCGCGGCCCGGCGGCGCACCACGTCTCGCCGGCTTCGTCTGTCTCGGCTCCGGCTGAGCGCTGCAAGTATATCTGAGCGCCTCCTCGCTGCTCTGACTGGGACGAGGCTCTCCCATCTGGGAGCCCCGAATCCCACCTAGCAGGAGGCCGAAATGGCCCGTCTCACCCGCGCTGCGGCGCGCCGTCTCATGTTGGTCCCGGTTGTGTTCTCCCTGGCCGTCGCGACCTCTCAGAGGGCACGGACGCTCGACGAGGAACAGTTCGAGGGCCGCGCTCCGACAGCCGAGGAGCTGCTGCCGTCGGTCGAAGCAGCGTTCGACCGCGAGAGCTATGCATCCGGCGAGACCGCGCGCCTGGTCTGTTCAACGCGCGCCGGGTGTGACCGTCCAGGTCTTCCGGTCGGGACCCGAGCGGCAGCCGACGGTGGGCAACGACGAGCTGCAGGGTGTCTCGGTCACGGGTGTCTTCCCGGTCGGCCGCGCTCGGGCAGGCCGGGCCGTCTCGATTCGCGTCGGCAACTGGCCGAGCGGCCTCTACTTCGCCCGCCTGCACGCCGCTGACGGCCGCGTCGGCTTCGCGCCGTTCGTCCTGCGTCCGCGGCACCTGGGCGCGCGGAGGTCGCCGTCGTCCTGCCGACGATGACGTGGCAGGCGTACAACCTGCGTGACGACGACGGGGACGGCCAGGGCGACTCCTGGTACGCCGAGTGGACTCACCTCACGGTGCGGCTCGCGCGGCCGTTCCTGAACCGCGGCGTGCCGTTCAACTTCCGGCGGTACGACCTCCCGTTTCTGCACTGGCTCGCGTGGAACGGCCATCGCGTCGACTTCCTGTCGGACGCCGATCTCGAGCGGCACGTCGGGGCGCGCGCTTGCTCGCGCGTACAGGCTGGTCGTCTTCCCGGGCACCACGAATACGTGACGACCCGCGAGTACGACGCCGTCGAGCGCTACCGCGACCTCGGCGGGCACCTGATGTTCCTGTCCGCGAACGACTTCTTCTGGCGCGTGCTGAAGCACGGAGACGTGATCGAGAAGACGCAGCAGTGGCGCGATCTCGGACGTCCGGAGGCGGCGCTGATCGGTGTGCAGTACCGCGGCAACGACCGTGGGACGCATCGTGCGCCCTGGGTCGTGCGCGACGCCGAGGCGGCCCCGTGGCTGTTCGCCGGGACGGGCCTCGCGGACGGCATGGCGTTCGGAAGCGCCGGCATCGAGATCGACAAGACCGCGGCGGCCTCGCCGAGCACGTGCATGTGGTTGCAGACATCAGGAATCTCTTCGGCCCGGGATTCACGGCGCAGATGACGTACTACGAGACCTCGCGCGGGGCGAAGGTCTTTGCGGCCGGTGCGTTCACGCTCGCCGGCAGCGCACTCCAGCCGACCGTCGGTCGCCTGCTCGAGAACCTGTGGCTGCACCTCGCCGGCCCCGGCGCCGCCTGATGTTTCGTCGCGTGGTTCGCGCTCTGAGGGATGACGGGCCTGATGGCGTCCGCCGCGCCGAGGAGCTGGTGCCCGGCCGGCATAAGTTCCGGAGCCGCCGTCAGTGGCGGGTAGCGGAAGGCCACTTGGGGCTAATGCTTTTCGGGCCGGCTGCCGATACAGAGAACAATGGCCGCCGCACCGAATCTCCCGGATTTCGACGAGCTCGCCCTCGAGCTCATCCAGCTGCAGCAGCGTGAGGCAGAGATCGACCGCCGGCTCGAGCAGGCCCAGGACCGCCATTCGGCGTTCCCGAGCGAGACGACGGCCCGCCTGGTCTCCAACTTGACGATCGAGATGGGCGAGATGCGAGCACGCATCAACAACATCAAGGTCATGCTGCTGCCGATCATGCGCGGCACCGGCTTCTAGCCTCTCGCGCATGCTCATTCGCAGGGAACCACCCGCCCCGGGTGAGGTGTGCTCCCCCGGCGTGCTTCCAGAGTCTCCCGACCAGCCGCAGCCTGAGGGGGTTCGCGACGGCTGTACGGGGGAGCTGGCGGCGTTCGGTGCCCTCGGCGATCGAGAGGCATCCTGGCTTGCCTGGGATGCCTTTCTCGCGTTCGGCCCGTGTCGCGCGCTCCGCGACCTCAGAGGGACGCGGCTGCGGGGCAGTTCCCCGAGACGTCTTCCTGGATCTCGCCGGAATTCGTCCGTCTGAGCCCGCGGACGACGAGCGACCGGTGGCCGCCGACCGACATCTGGAGGCAGTACGTGGTGAAGTCGGTCGACACCACGACAGCCTCGAGCTTCGTGGCCGGATCCAGTGACTGGATCGACGCCAGCGTCATGTTCTTGTAGGTGTTGTTCCCCAGCGTCGGGTCCCCGTAGTAGAGCTCGGCGGTGGGGATGGCGGCACTGACGTCCGAGGATGCTGCCCGGATGTTCGTGCGGATCCGCGTCATCAGGAACGACGGGACCGAGATGGTCATGAGGATCGCGATCACCTGCATCGCGATGACCAGCTCAATCAGAGTGAAGCCGGATTCATCGCCCGCCGACGTCTCGAGCCTCTGCCGCAGGGTGCTCAGTCTCATGATGGTCAGCCGTGTTTCGTGTCTTCACACGGCAGTTCCTCTATCGGCCGTCGCCGCGTCCGGCTTGATCCCTAGATGGTGGGCCGGGCGACGGTGCAGCGACCCCGTCGGTCGCCGACGCCGTCCGGCCCACCGTTCGCGTTCGAATCATCCGCCGATCTCGACCGGGAGCACCACGTCTCGAACCGTCTTCGTGACCACGAGAATGAGAGTGGAACCCGGTCCATGTAGAAGGCGATCGCGGTTCCCGAGCCGTCGCCGAAATCGAGCTGCACGTATGACTCGTCGAGACGATCCTCCAGGTAGAAGTCGGTCAGATCGTCCCGTCTGTGCTGCCGATTGCCGTCGGTCGCCGTGATGTCGACCGTGTACGAGAGCGAGATCGGATCGCTCGCCTTCACCGTGAAGTGAAGGTCGGCCTTCCAGTTCCACGGGTTTCCGCCGAACTCCTTGAGGTACGGCATGCCGAACGCCTGACCGATGAGCCCTTCTCCGGTCAGGACGGCCGTGCCCTTGAACATGTGCCCTCCCGTGTATGAGTCGGGCTTGCCGTCCGACTGCATGTCCCAGAAGTAGAACTCGAGGTGGTTCCACGAGCTGTAGCCGGGTTGAGTCGGATCGATCCAGTGCATCACCGGCTCGAGCGCGACCGGTGCTACGGGGCCGTGGGGCATGGTGTCCTCCTGACGGTTGTTGACACCCAGGTGAGCCCCGACTCGCCAGCGTGATACGTCTCCTCGATGCCGATCCGCCGCGGCAGTACCCGAAGACGCCGTCGAGTCGACTTAGCGTGCGAAGACACTCACGCGACGAAGCGAACTGAATACCTCGTTCAACGACAGTGAGACGCGAGTCCCTACGTCGTGCCTTCAGCGCCTCGGATGATCCTTGTGCCGATGATCCAGACGAACGTCAGCCACGCAACGACCGCGATCGCCCACCACCCTGCGTGGTGCGTGGCGCCCTCGACGATCGCGCGAACTGCGCCGATGCCGATGATGGCCGTGAAGATCGCCTGCACCCACCAAGGCGCCATCGCCATCCGTGCCGGCATCCCCGGGAACGCTATCGCTGTGGTCAGCTGTTCCTCATAACCTCGTCCGGGAACCGGGGATGCTGAAGAGCGCTCACGTATGGCGGCTCGAGGCCAGGTGCCCTCCGGCCTACGATCCGAGGCGACCGGAGATGATCCAGACTCGGCCTCAATTGTCAGCCGAGGGGTCCTCGGACTCAGGGAGGTGGTCTCGTGAGACGGGATCAGGTCTTTCGCTGGGGAGGCGTCGGTGCGGGCGCGGTCTTGATCGCCTTCGGCATCGTGGTGATCGTGCTTGCGATCAACGGGCACAACACCGTCACGAACGAGCTCGAGCAGCAGAAGATCACGGGGACGCCCGACATGACGCCCTCTGCGATCAAGGCTGAGGGAGCGAAGGCGGGCCTCAAGGACGTCAGCTATCCAACTTGCACCGTCGCGGGGGAGTCGGTCGACACCGGCAGCGAGGCGCGTTGCTTCGCCCAATACATGAACATCCACGCGCTGGAAGCGACGGGCGGATACGTCTACTCGGAGATGGGGCATGTACGAGGCCAAACCGGACGCGCCGAAGACGGAACTCTCGCCCGGTGGCGGGACGAGCAATCCCGATTTCGCGGTCGACCGACCCGGCGACGGGCAAGCCTGTCCCGAACGGAGCCCGAAACATTTGGGTGACCGAGACGGGGCTTTCGACGGCGCTCAACACGAGTTATATGGCGACTCAGCTTTCACTGTTCAGCGTCGTCGTCGGCATCGCGCTCGTCCTCGCCGGGGTCGGGTTCGTCATCCTCGCGCTCGGCGCAACGGCTCCAAGGTCGAAGACGGTTACGTGAACACGTTCACGGCCCGGGCGATGACGAGTCCGAGAATGCCGAGCGAGACGAGCGACTGAATCGCCATCGCGATCTTGGCCCACGGGACGAGTGGCATGACGTCGGTCGGACTGAAGGCGGTCGCGTTAGTAAAACCCAGGTACAGGTAGTCGATGAACCGGGGTTGCCAGCCGGAAGGCGCGATCTGCGGATTCAAGCTGTTGCGGGAATGCGAGGTCGACGTGGGTTGGAAGGTGATGGGCGCGCGCCGCGGCGCCGCCACCGTCGAGTTCCCAATAGAGGAGGGCAAACGCGATGTTGTTCGACACCCAGACGATCGTCCCGGCCTCGAGCAGGTCAGTCGCCGAGTTCGTCTCCGGGCCGCCGTGGATGAGGTCGCCGATCAGCTGGACGGTTGCCCACAAGGCCCCGAGCACGAGTACGGAGACGAGCACGATCGAGAGAGCGCGAAGCTCGCGCGAGCGACGACTGATCGTGACGGGGTCGCCCGCGACCACGGCCACGAGCAACACCCCCTCGAGGAGCGGTAGCAGCCACTGCGGCCCCAACTGCACCTCGTCCGGCAGCAGGATCGTGAGGACGATCGCCGCGAGCACAGCACCGGCCATGGGCCAGCGCGTCTCGCCGACGACGTCGTCGTCTGTCTCAGAGCCGGCGGCCGTCGACGTGTCGGTGCACCTCCGTGACTATGCAGGACCGCGCGCGTAACCGACGCGACAGCGCAATTCGCCCTTGTCGGCGGGGTCGAACCAGATCGAGATCACGACCGCGCCCCGCAGCGCCGGCGAGTCGACCGATTCCGCGTACTCAAGCGCGGCGGCGCTGCCACGATCCGCGATCGCCGCAAGAGCCTCGGCGTTTGCCGCCCGCTCGGCAGCAGCGCGTGCCTTGTCCCAACAGCGAACTTCGGCGTGGACTTCCTCGCCGTCCTCGCGGCGGATTCGGTAGTTCAGAGCCCAGCCGTGTTGGGAGGGCTCCGTAAGGTCGTATGTCTCGACTACTTCAGCCATACGCGCCACCGACAGCGGCTGTTCATCTTATTCGGCTGAGCGGCCCATCCACGCGATGTGTCGGAAACGCCTCTGTCGGGAACCCCGTGGACATGAGACTCGTCGACTTGATGCAGGTCGAATTGGCGCAGGCTCGAAGGCGGTATGAGGCGAATGAAAGAGCTCGCGAACGTGAGGAAGCCCGAGCCGATTGCGTGACCCGGTACAAAGACCCGGTACAAAACCGCCTCTCTGCAGGGACGAAGCGGTAGCGGTCAACCATCGCCGACGAGCGGTCGCTAGGCGCCTACGGAGAGCGTGACATCTTCATTCCGTACGGCAGGAGCACGGGAGGCCCGAGCGAATGCGGCTACCGATGCGCATCGCTGTGCTGCAACCTGCATCCCGTAGGCGAAGTCGCCGCTCGCTGTTTCGACGCCAACGGGCGACGATGATTGATCTCCGCGGCTTGCGCCCTCGCCGTCGGCGGTTCTGGTCGACTCTGACGCGATGATCGAAGCGCCGCTTTGCTGCGCCTGATCGGACCAGGCCGCTAGGTCCGCGCACGTTGCGTGCGCGCTCGAGGTCGCCTGGCGAGACGAGCCTGGCGAATATGGATAGGTCGTTTAGGCCTGTCGGCGGTGCAGTGCCGGGGCATCGAACGACCCCGAGTTAAACGGCAGGCGTCCGAAAGACAGTGCCGCCCCGGACGCCTGCCGTTCTCTGGTCATGTCCGGAGCCCGGAACCACCACCCGTACGAGCGCGGCTCCGCAGCAACCGGACGGTGGACGCCTTCCCGCCGATCGGGATAAGAAACGTGCGCAGGAGAAGTTCGCGGGAACGCCTACGTGTGGGGGTGTGCACGACACGTGCAAACCCGGCGCTCCTCGACATTCCCGACCCACGTAACGATGCGGGCTAGCGCACCGGCACGTGGGTCAGGATGCGCCCGGCAGGAATCGAACCTGCGGCCTTTCGCTCCGGAGGCGAACGCTCTATCCCCTGAGCTACGGGCGCGGGGTCACTAGTGTAGCCCCCGTGGATTTGAGCGCCCGCGTGGTCACGCTCCGGCTCGCGGAGACGTTCACGATCTCCCGCAGTTCCGAGGACGAGGCGGACGTGGTGCAGGTCGAGATCCGGCACGGCAGTCAGTCCGGTTTCGGCGAGGCGGCCCCCATCGAGCGCTACGACGAGTCGGCGGCAGTCGGCGTCGGCCTGGCTCGACGGGCTCGCGTTGGGAGACGACCCGTTCGCGCTCGACGAGATCTGGGCCCGGCTGCCCCCGGGCGAGCAGGCGGCGCGCTCGGCGGTCGACGCGGCGCTCCACGACCTGCAGGGAAAGCTGACCGGCCTGCCCGTGTACAAGCTGCTCGGACTGCCGCGCATCGGGCCGCCGACCTCATGGACGATCTGGCTCGGCGACCCCGACGACATGGCGCGGCGCACCGAGAAGATCGCCCCGCGCGGGTTCAAGCGGCTGAAGCTGAAGCTCGGCGGACGCGACGGGCTCGACGTCGAGCGCGTGCGCGCAGTTCGCGGTGTGACGGACTTGCCGCTCCAGTGCGACGTGAACGAGGCATGGACGCTCGACGAGGCGCTCGAGAACATCCCGCAGCTGGACGTCCAGTACTGCGAGCAGCCGCTCGTCGCCGCCGATCCAGGCGGGCCGGAGTTGAAGCGACGCTCGCCCGTCCCGATCTACGTCGACGAGGACTGCCACACACTCGCCGACGTTGCAGCCTGCGCCGAGCGCGCACACGGGATCAACATCAAGCTCGCGAAGTCGGGTGGGATCCGCGAAGCGGTGCGCATGGTTGCGGCTGCGCGCGCGCTCGGCCTCGGCGTCATGCTCGGGTGCATGATCGAATCGGGGCTCGGGATCGCCGCCGGCGCGCACATCGCGTCGCTCATGGATCACGTCGACCTCGACGGCAACCTGCTCCTTGCCGACGACCCTGCACCAGGGGTCGTGTTCAGCGAGGGCGTGCAGTTGCCGGCAGACGCTCCGGGGCTCGGTGTCACGCCCGCGTAGGCTCCTGATCCTCGCCGAAGGGCTGTCGGGTGATCCCCACTTCGGGAAGACCGCCCACGGGGTGATGCGGTATCGGCCTGAGGAGATCGTCGCCGTTCTCGACGCGGCGAGCGACGTCGGAGACCGTCAACGGCTTTCCTCGGGTCGCGTCCGTCGGCGAAGCTCTTCCGTTCGGGCCGACGACTGCGCTCGTCGGTGTCGTGACGCAGGGCGGGCGCTTTCCGCCGGCCTGGCGCGAGCTCCTCAAGGACTCCCTCGCAGCCGGGCTCGACCTCGAGAGCGGGCTGCATGAGTTCATCTCGAACGACTCCGAGCTCGTTGCGCTGGCCGCGGAGAACGGCGCGGAGCTGCGCGACCTGCGGCGGCCGCCCGAAGGGCTCGATGTTCCGAGCGGCGCGAACCTTGCGCACGGGGCGACGACGATCCTCACCGTGGGCTCGGACTGCGCGATCGGGAAGATGACCGTGGCGCTCGAGCTCGACCTCGAAGCGCGACGCCGCGGAATCCGCAGCGAATTCGTCCCGACCGGCCAGACCGGGATCGCGATCGCAGGGTGGGGGATCGCCGTCGATGCGGTGATCGCCGACTTCATCGCCGGCGCCGCGGAGCGCCTCGTCGTCGAGGGGGTCGAACGCGGAGGCGAGGTTCTGTTCGTCGAGGGCCAGGGCTCGTTGCTCCACCCCTCGTACTCCGGGGTCACGCTCGGGCTGATCCACGGTTCGGCGCCACACGGCTACGTGCTCTGCCACATGGGTGGTGCCACCATCGTCGACGGCGACGCGCGCTTCCCGATTCCGCCGCTGGCCGAGCTCGTCACGCTCCACGAGCGGATCAGCCTGCTCCCGCGGCCGGCCGCGGTCCACTGCATCGCGCTCAACACCCGGCACCTCGACGAGGCAGCGGCAAGACGCGCGGTCGACGAGGCGGAGGAAGCGACGGGGCTCCCCGCCGACGATCCGGTTCGGTTCGGAGCTGCCAAGCTTGTCGATGCGCTCGAGCCCGTGCTACACAGGTAGGCCCGTCCGACCCTCGAACACCTCGACGTCAACGTGAAGCGTCTCGCAGTACTTGCGGCTCTCATCGCCCTGCTCGGCACGGGATCCGCCGGCGCGTCTGCAAACCCGATCGTCTGGGGGGTGAACGACGACGCGGGCAAGTACGAGAACGGCACGGGACCGTTCTGGACGACCCTCCGCAGCGTCGGGATGACGTCCGACTCGATGACGCTCCGCTGGGACGAGACGTCCACGACCGGGTTCGAGGGCAACGAAGCCGACTTTCTGCCCGCCTCGCTGGACGCGGCGGCGGCTGCCGGCGTCAGCGTCACCTTCGACGTCTACCCGCGCCACTCGTCCGCGCTCGCGAGCCCGGCCAACGTCGGTCGCTTCGCGGCCTGGGTGGCGAAGCTCGCCCAGGCCTACCCGCAGGTCCGCGAATACGTCGTCATGAACGAGTGCAACACGAGCCTCTTTGCGAACCCGCAGTACGTGCGCGGCCAAAACGTTTCCGCCGCCCGCTGTGGGGCGTTCCTGGCGGCGACGTACGACGCGCTGAAGGCGATCGACCCGACGATCTTCGTCTGGGGCCTCGGCCTGTCGCCGCGCGGAAACCCGGTCCCGACGGACATGTCGAGCCCGCGTGCGACGAATCCCGTCGACTGGCTCCGCTTCCTCGGCGAGTGGTACCGGTCGAGCGGGCGGGTGAAGCCGCTCATGGACGGGCTCGACCTGCACCCCTACCCGATTCCGCAGACGCTGCCGTTCGAGACCGGGTACCCGGGCGCAACGTCGTTCAGCGTCGTCAACCTTCCCCGCGCGTACCAGGCGTTCTACTCCGCGTTCGCGGGTACCGCCCAGCGGACGGTCGGTCCCGGCCGCTTGCCGGTCAGCCTCAACGAGGTGGGCATCCAGACGACACCTTCGCCCGAGGTCGCCGCCGCCTACGACGGGCTCGAGAACGCCGCCGGGGTGGAGGAGACAGGCTCGGAGGCGCTATCAGGCCGCGTGGTACACGAAGCTCGTCGACTACGCGCTCTGCGATGCCGACGTGACCAAGGTCAACATCTTCAAGCTCGTCGACGAGACGTCGCTCGCCGGCTGGCAGAGCGGCCTCTTCTATGCGGGCTTCGTCCCGAAGCTGTCGGCGATGGCGTTCACCGCCGAGCTGGACGCGGACCGGCGGGGCCTGTCCCACCGGCGAGGCTGCCTGGTTCGCGCCCGCCTCGGCTCGGGCCTCGGACGGGGGCGCGGCGCTGGCGCGGCAACTCGCCCGGAAGGCCGTCGTCGCGGCCCGCGGAGCTATTCACTAGGGACACTTGACAGGACGAACACCTGTTCGCTAGCATGGCGAACACATGTTCGTTCGCATCTTCCTCATCGCAGGGCTTGCCTTCCTCGTGTGGAGCGCCGTCGCCCGGTCGTCTCAGGCGCACGGGGCGAAGCAGGTGGTCACCGTCCGCCCGTACGACACCCTCTGGTCGATCGCACAACGCCACTACGCAGGCGACGTTCGCGACGCCGTCTGGCGCATCGAGCGTGCGAATCACCTTCCGGGAGCCGACGTGCGCGCGGGGCAGAAGCTCGTCCTGCCGTAAGTCTCGTCACCGGCGCTCGTCGCGCTCGGACACAATCGGCGCGTGGACCTCGATCTCGTCTTCCTCGGGACGTCCGGAAGCGCACCGACCGCGAGCCGTGCGCCGACAGCGCTGCTCATGCGTCGGGGCGGAGACCGCTTGCTCTTCGACTGCGGCGAAGGGACGCAGCGCCAGCTGATGCGCTCGACGGTCGGACTGCCCGATCTCGAGGAGATCTTCATCACGCACTTCCACGGCGATCACTACCTCGGGCTGCCAGGGATGCTGAAGACGTTCCAGTTGCGGCAGCGCAGCGTGCCGCTCACGATCTACGGCCCGGCGGGGCTCGAGGATCTCTTCGCGAGCCTCCGGCGCGTGTTCGGAAAGCTCTCGTACGCGCTCGAGCTGGTCGAGGTGCGTCCCGGGGACGCGCTCGAGCGCGACGGGTACCGGTTGCTCGCGTTCCAGGTCGACCACGGCGTGTCGTCGGTCGGCTGGGCGCTCGACGAGGACGCGCGGCCCGGCCGGTTCGACAACGAGACCGCGGATGCGCTCGGCGTTCCCGTCGGGCCCGAGCGCGGTGCGCTGCAGCGCGGCGAGTCGGTGACGCTCCCCGACGGACGGGTGCTCGCGGCGCACGAGGTGGTCGGCCCCGCACGGGCCGGCCGACGCGTCGTCATTCCCGGCGACACCGCGCCCGTCGAATCGGTGATCGCCGCCGCCGAGCACGCGGACGTGCTCGTGCACGAGGCGACGTTCAGCGAGGACGAGCGGGATCGTGCCGCAGACACGCTGCACTCGACCGCGCGCCAGGCGGCCGAGGCTGCGCAGGCGGCGGGAGTGCGGCTGCTCGCGCTGACGCACGTCTCGCCGAGGTTCTTCGGGCCCGAGCTGCTCGCGGAGGCAAGCGGCGTGTTCGCGAACACCGTCCTCCCACGCGATTTCGACGTGATCGAGGTGCCGTACGCCGAACGAGGGGAGCCGAAGCTCGTGCGTCGAGGAGCACGGCCGCCGCGTGGCAGGTCGGAGACACGCGACACGGCCGCGCCGGGCGAACCGGCACCCGCCGGCGCGTGATTCGCCACCGGAGGCCGTCGCGCGCGAGTCTTCAGCGCCGGCGGGTCAGAGCTGCCAGCTGCCGCCGCGCAGCACGGGCACTTCGCGGCCGTCGCTCGTCAGCCCGGTGACCGTCACGTCGTCGCTGCCGATCATGAAGTCGATGTGGATGCCGCTCTTGTTGATGCGGTCGCGATCCTCGTCGCCGACAGCCGTCGCGTAGGCATTGCCGAGTGCGATGTGGCTTGCCGCGTTCTCGTCGAGGAGCGTGTTGAAGAACACCGTGCCGGTCTTGCCGATCCGGCCCTCGCGGTCGACGAGCGCGACCTCTCCGAGCCGAGCCGCGCCGTCGTCTTTCGCGGCGCGCGCCCGCAATGCCTCGGCGCCCTCGTCGGCCTCGATCGAGACGGCGCGGCCGCCTTCGAAGCGAATCCGGAGTCCGTCGACGACCGTGCCGCTCAGGTCGAGCGGCTTCGTCGCGGTCACGACGCCCTCGACGCGTTCGGGATCCGGCGTCGTGAACACCTCTTCGGTCGGGATGTTCGCGTGGAAGACGATCCCGTCGATCGTTGTCGCGCCAGGCTCCTCGCCTGCGAAGTGCGAGGTCGGCAGCAGGCCGACCGTGAGATCCGTCCCCGGCCCTTCGAACCGGAGCGCATCGAGCCCGAGCGCATCGAGCTTCTGCCCGGCGGCGTGCAGCTCGGCAAACCGCTTGTTCCAGGCGGCCTCCGTATCGGCCTCGTCGAGCCGAAGCACGTACACGAGCTCGTCGAACAGGGCCGCCAGCGCCGCGTCCTCGTCGAGCTCCGGATGGACGAAGCTCGCCCAGGCCGGCGTCGCCCACGGGACGACGCACCAGTTCGTCGTCTTCGCGTTGATCACCTCGAGGTGCTGCGGGACACTCGGCAGCTGATCGAGACCCGCTTTCGCGGGATCGACGCCGTTCATCAACCCGGGCGGCGCATTCGGCGAGATCGAGATCCGCACGCCGTGCCCTTCGCCCAGCCGCGTCAGCCGGCTCCCGATCCAGGGCGGGACGAACTCGAGCGTCTCGGGAGCCGCCGTCAGAGCACGAATCCGCTTGACCTGCGGGTCGAAGTACCACGGGTCGACGAAGCGCGCGCCGCGGGCATACGCCTGCGCTGCGACCGCGCGCACAAGCGTCGCGGACTCCGGCGCGGCGATGATCAGCACGTCCTGTCCCGGCTGGACGTTCGTGCCGACCTCGACGATCAACTTGGCGTAGCGGCTGAGCAGCGCGTCGTCCACGACGGCGCAGATTACTCCGTCCGGCCGGATCGCCTACACTGCCTCGGAACCGAAGCGCCTTTAACCCGGTCCTGCGAGGCCGGAAAGGAGTCGAATGTCTCACCCTGCCGTCAGTCCGGCGTCGAAAATCCTGCTCGACGACGAGGCGATCAGCCGGACGCTCTCCCGCATCGCGCACGAGATCATCGAGCGCAACGAGGACCTCGGCGCGGTGGCGCTCGTCGGCATCCACACGCGGGGTGTTCCGCTCGCGCATCGCCTGCGCCGCCTCGTCGAAGAGCGCTCGGGAGAGCTGCTCCCGCTCGGCCAGCTCGACATCACCTTTCACCGCGACGACGTCCACGTTCGCGCCGGCCGGCCTCCGCGGCACGCACAGCCCGTCGTCCGCGACACGAAGCTCGACTTCGAGCTCGAGGGCCGGACGGTGATCCTCGTCGACGACGTCCTCTACACCGGCCGGACGATTCGCGCCGCGATCGACGGTCTGTTCGAGTTCGGCCGTCCCGACCGGGTGCAGCTCGCCGTGCTCGCCGATCGCGGCCACCGCGAGCTGCCGATCCGGCCCGACTACGTCGGCAAGAACCTCCCGACCGCTCACGGCGAGCGTGTGCAGGTCGAGCTGGTCGAGGTCGACGAGGTCGACCGCGTGCTCCTTGTCCCGGGTCACGACGAGGTGGGGGAGTGACCGACCTTCGCGTCGTCGGCGGTGACCTCGTCCCGCCGCCGCATACCCGCCGGCACCTGCTGTCGACCGGCGATCTGACCCGCGACGACGTCGAGCGCCTCCTGTCCCGCGCACGGTCGTTCGCCCTCTCCCAGGAACGCGACAACAAGAAGCTGCCGACGCTGCGCGGCCGGCTCGTCCTGAACGTCTTCTACGAGTCGTCGACGCGAACCAGCTCGTCGTTCGAGCTCGCCGCGAAGAGGCTCTCGGCCGACACGCTCACGCTCAAGTCGAGCGGCTCGTCGGTCGACAAGGGCGAGTCGCTGAAGGACACGGCGCTGACGCTGTCGGCCTACGACCCCGACGTGATCGTGATCAGGCACCCCGAAGCGGGCGCCGCAGCCTTCGTCGCCGGGCTCGCCGATGCGTGCGTCATCAACGCCGGCGACGGGAAGCACCAGCATCCGACGCAAGCGCTCCTCGACCTGCACGCGATGCACGAGGCATTCGGGCACCTCGAGGGCCTGCACGTCGCGATCGTCGGAGACGTCCTGCATTCACGTGTTGCGCGGTCCCTCGTCCAGGCTCTCAGCCTCGTCGGCGCCAGCGCAGTGCTCGTCGGTCCTCCGACGCTTCTGCCGGAGGGACTTGCGCCGGCAACCCATGAGATCGGAGCGATCGCCGACGCCGACGTCGTCTACGTCCTGCGCATGCAGCGTGAGCGCATGCTGCCGGGCGCGAACTTCGTCCCCAGCCTGCGCGAGTACAGCGCGCGCTGGGGGATCACAGCCGAGCGGCTCCGCCCCGGCCAGCGCGTCATGCACCCCGGCCCGATGAACCGCGGAGTCGAGCTCGACGCGCGCGTCGCCGACTCGGATGCCTCACTCATCGCCGAGCAGGTGCGCTCCGGGCTCGTCGTCCGGATGGCGGTGCTGTACGACCTGCTCACGTCCGGCCCTGTCGCGGTCGAGGCGACCGCGGAGGTCGCGTGATGCTCGCGGGACCGAGCGGGACCGAGAATCTCGTCGTGCGGGGCGCCCGCGTGCTCGACCCGGTGGAGGGAGTCGACGCGACCCTCGACGTGCGGATCGACAACGGCGTCATCGCGGCAATCGGCATCGACCTCGACCGCAACGAGCACACCGTTCTCGACGGCACCGGACGCGTGCTCGTTCCCGCCTTCGTCGATCCGCACGTGCACCTGCGAACGCCGGGCCGGGAGGACGAAGAGACCATCGCAACCGGCACCGCTGCGGCCGCGGCCGGCGGCTATTGCGCGATCCTCGCGATCCCGAACACGGATCCGGTCGTCGACGACCCCGACGTGCTCCGCGGCCTGCGGGCGCGCGCGGCTGAGGAAGCGCACATCCCGGTCGGGTTCATGGCCGCCGTCACGCGCGGCCAGGACGGTGCCGAGCTCGCCGAGCTCGGAGCGCTCGCCGACGCCGGCGCGGCCGGCTTCACCGACGACGGGCGTCCGGTCGCCGACGCCGGCGTCATGCGCCGCGCGCTGCAGTACAACGCCGTCACCGGCCGCACGCTCGCCGTGCACTGCGAGGAGCAGACTTTGACGCGCGGCGGCCACGCGCACGCCGGCGCAGTCGCGGCGGAGCTCGGTCTCGGCGGTTGGCCGTCGCTCGGCGAGAGCCTGATGGTCGCCCGCGACGTCGATCTGGCCGCAGACACCGGCCAGCCCGTGCACTTGATGCACCTCTCGGCGCGCGAGTCCGTCGAGCATCTTCGCCGCGCGCAGTCGGCCGGCGTCCGTGCCTCGGCCGAGGCGACCCCACATCACCTCTGCCTCAACGACGAGGCGATCCGCACGCTCGACCCGAACCTGAAGATGAACCCGCCGCTGCGCACCGAGCACGATCGCGCGGCGCTCCTCGACGCGGTACGCGACGGGACGATCGCGGCGATCGCGACCGACCACGCTCCGCACAGCCCGGAGGAGAAAGACGTCCCGTTCGAGTCGGCGCCGTTCGGCGTCACGGGCCTCGAGACGGCATTCTCAGTCCTGTACGGCGAGCTCGTCGAGCCCGGCCTGCTCTCGTTCGAGACATTGCTCGAACGACTGTCGGCCGGCCCCGCCGCGATCTTCGGGCTCGACCGGCCGCGCGTCGCCGTCGGCGCCCCCGCGAACCTGACGCTGCTCGACCTCGCAGCGAGCTGGCGCGTCGACGCAGGCGGCTTCCGCTCCCGCTCCTCCAACTCGTGGCTGCTCGGACGGCGGCTGACGAGCCGCGTGCTCGTGACGATCGCCGCCGGGAGAGTGGCGCACCGGACATGAGCGGCTATCTCGTGCTCGAGGACGGCGAGGTGTTCGCCGGCGAATCGGTCGGTGCGCGCGGGTTCGCGTTCGGAGAGGCCGTCTTCACGACGTCGATGAGCGGCTACCAGGAGGTCGCGACCGACCCGAGCTTCGAGGGCCAGCTCGTCTGCTTCACCGCTCCGATGGTCGGCAACTACGGCACCGCCGAGTCGCGCTCCGAATCGCACCGCCCACACGTTCGAGGGGTTCTGATGCGGGAGGCGCGCGGCCCGCACTGGACCGATTGGCTGCACGAGCAGGGCGTTGTCGCGCTGACCGGTGTCGACACGCGTTCGCTCGTGCTCCATCTGCGCGACGAGGGCGTCATGCGTGGCGCGATCGTCAGCGACGGCGAGGACGTCGAGGAGGTTCTGACCGCGGTGCGAGACCAGCCGCAGATGGCGGGCGCGGCGCTCGTCGCGGGCGTGTCGACGCGAGAGCCCTACACGTTCGAGGCGGACGGCGATGTGCGCGTCGGGGTCGTCGACTACGGGTGTAAGCGCTCGATCCTGCGGCGCCTCGCCGCGAGCGGCGCCGCGGTGGACGTGTTTCCACACGACGTCGACGCGGACACGCTCGCCGGCTACCAGGGAGTGCTGCTCTCGCCGGGGCCGGGGGATCCGGCACCGCTCGCGAGGAGGCCCGCGTGGTGAGCGACCTGCTCGGGCGCACGCCGGTCCTCGGCGTCTGCCTGGGCCACCAGCTTCTGGCCGTCGCCACCGGCCGCAAGACGTTCAAGCTGCCGTTCGGCCACCGCGGCGCGAACCACCCGGTGCTCGCGCGCGCCACGAACAAGGTGCTCGTGACCTCGCAGAACCACGGCTTCGCCGTCGAGGCGGCCGACGACGCGAATGTCACGCACAGCTCGCTCTACGACGGCACCGTCGAGGGGCTCGACTACCCGGGCGACCGCGCGCGGTCCGCGCAGTTCCATCCCGAGGCGTCGCCGGGGCCGCACGACGCCGCGTCGATCATCTCCGGTTGGGTGGAGGAGCTGAGGGCAGCTGCCTAGGCGCACCGACATCCGCTCGATCTGCCTGATCGGCTCCGGGCCGATCGTGATCGGGCAGGCCGCGGAGTTCGACTACGCCGGCTGCCAGGCGCTCAAGGTGCTGCGCGAGGACGGGTACCGCACCATCGTCGTCAACTCGAACCCGGCCACGATCATGACCGACCCGGGTTTCGCCGACCGGACGTACCTCGAGCCGCTCGATCTCGACGGCGTCGCCGGTGTGCTCCGCCGTGAACGACCGGATGCGCTGCTTCCGACGATGGGCGGCGGAACGGCCCTGAACCTCGCCCGCGAGCTCGATGCCTCCGGGATCCTGCGCGAGCTCGGGGTCGAGTTGATCGGCGCCCGCATCGAGGCGATCCAGCGCGCCGAGGACCGCGAGCTCTTCAAGCAGACCGTCGAGGACTGCGGGCTGAGAGTCCCGACGTCGCGCATCGTCACGTCGGTCGACGACCTTGTAGGCGTCGCGCTGCCGGCTGTCGTCCGCCCGGCGTTCACGCTCGGCGGGCACGGCGGCGGGTTTGCCGACACGGCCGAGCAACTCGCGCGTCAGGTCGAGCGCGGGTTGGCGGAGTCGCCGATCTCCCAGGTGCTGGTCGAGGAGTCCGTGCGCGGCTGGGACGAGTTCGAGCTCGAGGTCGTGCGCGACCGGGTCGACAACGTCGTGATCGTGTGCTCGATCGAGAACCTCGATCCGATGGGCGTGCACACGGGAGATTCCGTGACGGTGGCGCCGCAGATGACGCTCAGCGACGAGGGGTACCAGGAGCTCCGCGACGCGGCGATCGCCGTGGTGCGCGCAGTCGGCGTGGACACCGGCGGCTCGAACATCCAGTTCGCGCGGAGCCGCTCGACCGGGGAGCTGCGCGTGATCGAGATGAATCCGCGCGTCTCGCGCTCATCGGCGCTCGCCTCGAAGGCCACGGGCTATCCGATCGCCAAGGTCGCGGCGAAACTGGCGGTCGGGTACACGCTCGACGAGATCCCCAACGACCTGACCGGGACGACGCCGGCGAGCTTCGAGCCGACGCTCGACTACGTCGTCGTCAAGATCCCGCGCTTCGCATTCGAGAAGTTCCCCGGCGCGGACCCCACGCTCGGCACGCAGATGAAATCGGTGGGCGAGACGATGGGGATCGGCCGCACGTTCATCGAGGCGTTCGTGAAGGCGAAGCGCGGGCTCGAAGGCGACTTCGTCTGGCGGCCCGAGAACCTGCACCCCTTCTTCGAGCGCGAGCTCGAGGAGCTGGACGCCGAAGAGGCGAAGCAGGCCGCCGGACGCCCCGTCTACCGCCGCATCGACTCGTGCGCCGGCGAGGTGCACGCGGAGTCGAACTACTACTACGCCACCTGGGGAGAGCGCGACGAGCAGCCGCCGGCAGAGGGCGGGCGCCGCGTCGTCATTCTCGGCTCGGGGCCGAACCGGATCGGCCAGGGCGTCGAGTTCGACTATTGCTGCGTGCACGCCGTGCAGGCGTTCCGGGCGCTCGGCTACGAGGCGGTCATGATCAACTGCAACCCGGAGACGGTGTCGACCGACTACGACACGTCGGATCGCCTCTACTTCGAGCCGCTCGACGCCCCGTCGGTGCTCGCCGTCTGCGAACGCGAGCAGCCGGAGGGCGTCGTCATCCAGTTCGGCGGCCAGACGCCGCTGAAGCTCGCGCGCGCCATCGAAGCAGCCGGGATTCCGGATTCTCGGCACGCCGTTCGACGCCGTCGACCTCGCGGAGGACCGTGAGCGCTTCGGGAGCCTGCTCGACCGACTCGGCGTGCGTTGTCCGAGCTGGGGGATCGCCTCCACGGGCGACGACGCGGTCGCGCTTGCGGGGCGCATCGGCTTCCCCGTGCTCGTGCGTCCGTCGTACGTGCTCGGCGGCCGTGCAATGCGCGTCTGCCACGACTCCGAGCAGGTGCGGGCAGCGTTTGCGGGCGTCGACGGGCCGACCCTCGTCGACCGCTTCCTCGAGAACGCCGTCGAGATCGACGTCGATGCGCTCTGCGACGGAGAGGAGACCTACGTCGGGGCGGTCATGCAGCACGTCGAGGAGGCCGGCGTGCATTCCGGCGACTCCGCCTGCGTGCTGCCGGCACAGTCGCTGACGTCGTCGGCGACTGCGGAGATCGAGGCGATCGTCAGACGGCTCGGCCCCGCGCTCGGCGTGGTCGGGCTGCTGAACGTCCAGTTCGCCGTCGCCGACGATCAGGTGTTCGTCCTCGAGGTCAACCCGCGTGCCTCCCGCACCGTTCCGTTCGCCTCCAAGGCGACCGGCGTCAACCTCGTCGCCGCTGCCTGCGAGCTCGCCGCCGGGGCGCGGCTCGCCGACCTGCGCCTGCCGGCCGAGCGGCGGCCGAGCCAGGTCAGCGTGAAGGCGGCCGTTCTCCCGTTTGCGCGCTTCCCCGGGGCCGACCCGGTTCTCGGACCCGAGATGCGGGCGACCGGCGAGGTGATGGCGAGCGCGAACGACCTGCCGACGGCGCTCGAGAAGGCCGAGCGCGCGGCCGGGCGGCCGCTTCCGCGCGAAGGCGCCGTCTTCCTGTCGGTGCGTGACGCGGACAAGGCGAGCGCGATCCCGGTTGCGGCGGCGTTCGCCGGGCTCGGCTTCCAGCTGTACGCGACGGCCGGAACGGCACGCACGCTGCGGGGAGCCGGGCTCGACGTCGACCAGGTTCGTCGCGTCAACGAGAGCGGCGATGCCCCGAGCGTCGTCGACCTGATCCGGCGTGGACGCTGCAACCTGATCGTGAACACGCCCGACGGCGGGCCGGAGCCGCGCTCGGACGGCTACTTGATCCGGGAATCGGCGCTCTCCGCACGCGTCCCCTGCGTGACCACGATCGCCGCCGCCACGGCCGCCGTGCACGCGATCGCAAATGCCCGGGCCGAGACGGCGCTCTCGCTGCAGGAGCGAATCGATGTCGAGACCGGCGCGCGAGCGTCTTAGGGTCGTCGCGGTCGAGCCGGTCGGCCCGTACGCACTCGTTCGGGTCGAGCGCGGGCGGATCGAGCCGGGGGTGCCGGGACAGTTCTTCATGCTCGAGGCGCCCGGCCGCGTGCTGCCGAGACCGATGTCGTTGTGCCTCGCGCCGCCGGGCGAGCTGGGCTTCCTGCTCGACCCGATCGGACCCGGGACTCAGGCTCTCGCGGTCCTCGAGCCGCGCGAGAGGATCCACGTCTTCGGACCGCTCGGGAACGGATTCCGGCTCGACGTGCGGCGCCCGTTGCTCGTCGGCGGCGGCATCGGCATCGCGCCGCTGCCGTACCTCTCGGAGGCGCTCGAGCATCCGCCTGCGGTGCTCGGCTTCCGGTCCGACCATCACGCCGAAGCGGCCGCGCTCCTGCCGCAGGCGGAGGTCGTGATCGATCCCGTGCTCGTGACTGAAGCACTGCCGGCCGGGCGCGACGTGCTCGCGTGCGGGCCCGAGCCGATGCTCGCCGCCCTCCGTGCACTCGAGCCCGAGGCGCAGCTCGCGTGGGAGGCGCCGATGGCCTGCGGCTACGGTGCGTGTTACGGCTGCGTCGTCGAAATCGACGGCCAACTGAAGCGACTCTGCGTCGAAGGGCCCGTACTGTGCACCTCCTGAACGCAAGCGGCTGCCTCGATGCGCTGACCGCTCCGGCCACCGTCGCCGCACTCGACGCGTTCGTGACGAAGACCGTGACGCCGGAGCCGCGCGACGGGAACGCACCCGTTCGCATCGCCGAGACGGAGCTCGGAATGCTCAACGCGATCGGTCTGGCGAACCCCGGCCGGGAACGATTTCTCGCCGAGACCTTGCCTCGAATCGTCGACGCGACACACGCGCCGGTGTGGGTCTCGGTCGGCGGTTTCACGGCCCGCGAGTACGCCGAGACATGCGAGCAACTGGCGCGCGACGACGTCGCGTGCATCGAGTTGAACCTCTCCTGCCCGAACGTCGACGAGGCACCCGAGAGCGCCGCCGAGATCGTCGCCGAGTGCCGCGCGCTGACCGCAAAACCGCTCTACGCCAAGCTTTCTCCGCACTCGTCGGACCTCGAGGAAACCGTCCGTGCCGTCGAGGCGGCGGGCGCCGACGGCCTCAGCCTCGTCAACACCCTGCGCGGTGTCGCGCTCGACCGAACCCTTCGGCCGGTCCTTGCGCGAGGGGCGGGCGGGTACTCCGGTCCGGCGTTGAAACCGGTCGCGCTCGCGGCCGTCCGCGCGGCGCGCAGCGTGACCCAACTGCCGATCGTCGGCATGGGCGGTGTGCAGTCCGGACGCGACGCCCTCGAGTTGATCGCGTGCGGTGCGACGAACGTCGCGCTCGGGACGATTCTGTTCGCCGATCCGTTCGCACCGCAACGCGTGCGCGACGAACTCGTCGCCGAAGCGGCAATTGCAGGTTTCGACTCACCCGACGATGCGTTCTGCGCCGCATTCGACACTGTTGTCAAAGTGGAAAACTGAGGTCAGCAGCTGGTGGTTGCACACCGCTCCAGGGTTGGTAGGATGCTCCGCTCATGACCCCCCAAGTCCAGGTTCAAGCTCCCGTCCGCTCGCTCGATCAACGCATGGAAGCCCTCAAGCGAGCGAACGACATCCGCGTCAAGCGCGCACAGCTCAAGAAAGACCTCAAGTCCGGCGCCAAGTCGATCGAGGAGATTCTTCGTGAGCCGCCGGAGTTCGTCTCGACGGCGAAGGTCTTCGACATGCTCATGGCCGTTCCGAAGTTCGGCCGCGTCAAGGCTGCGCGTCTCCTGAACACGTGCCGGATCAGCCAGTCGAAGACGGTCGGCGGCCTCTCCGACCGCCAGCGTCACGAGCTGATTGGCCTCTTCAACCGGTAGCACACCGGTCTTCGTGGTCACCGGGCCTTCGGGCGCCGGCAAGGGCACGCTCATCCAGCTCGTCCTGCCGCGGTTTCCAGAGCTCGCGCACGCGGTTTCGGCGACGACGCGGCCACAGCGTCCCGGCGAGGAGGACGGCGTCCACTACTGGTTCCTCGACCGCGACGAGTTCGACCGGAGGGTCGTGGCGGGCGAGTTCCTGGAGTGGGTCGACTACGTCGGAAACCGTTACGGGACGCTGAATTCCGAGATCGACCGTCTCCGCGCGGCGGGCAAGGCGCCGCTCCTGGAGCTCGAGACCGACGGTGCTCTCCGCGTCAAGTCGCGGGTCCCCGGGGCCGTCACGATCTTCGTCACCGCACCGGTCGAGGAGCTCGACCGCCGGCTCCGGGAACGCGCGACCGAGAGCTCGGGCGTGATCGACGAGCGCCTCGCGACCGCCCGGAGGCAGCTCGAGCAGCAGGCCGAGTTCGATTTCGTCGTCCAGAACGACGATCGCAAACGAGCCGCCGACGACCTGGCACGCATCGTCGCGCGGTCGCTCGACGGTGCCGCTACCATGGCGCGGCCATGATCCACCCACGCATCGATGAACTGATGGAACAGGTCGACTCGCGCTACGCGCTGGTCATCGTCGCCGCCAAGCGCGCGCGGCAGATCAACAACTACCACCACCAGCTCGGCGAGGGCACCTTCGACGAGTTCGCGCCGCCGCTGATCGAGTCCCGCTCGAAGAACTACCTGACGATGGCCCTCGAGGAGACTGCCGAGGGCAAGATCGTCTACGAGTACTCGAAGAAGTAAGTCGCTTCAGTCACACTTCCGGCATGGGCCGGGTGTTGCTGGGCGTGAGCGGAGGAATCGCCGCCTACAAGGCGTGCGAGGTCACGCGCCTGCTCGTCAAGGCGGGGCATGACGTCGTGCCGCTGGTCACGCCCGGGGCACAGCGGTTCGTCGCCGAGGAGACATTCCTCGCGCTGGCACGGCGGCCACCCGCGGAGGACGTCTATCGGCACCTGACCCGCGCCGACCTGCTCGTGGTCGTCCCGTGCACCGCGAACACGCTCGCGAAACTCGCCCACGGCATCGCCGACAACCTCTTGACGGAGGCGGCGCTCGCGCATCGCGGGCCGGTGCTCATCGCCCCGGCGATGAACCCGCGGATGTGGGCGAGCCCCGCGACTCGCGCGAACGTCGAGGTTCTGCGCGCCCGCGGGGTGGAGCTGATCGGCCCCGACGAGGGCGAGATGGCGGAAGGCGAGTGGGGGGTCGGGCGGCTCTCCGAGCCCGACGAGATCGCTGCTCGCGTCGAGCAGCTGCTCGCACCCGGCCCGCTGGCGGGTCGGCGCGTCCTGGTCACGGCCGGTGGGACACGAGAGCCCATCGACAGCGTCCGCTTCGTCGGCAACCGCTCGTCCGGGCGGATGGGGGTCGCGCTCGCCGAGGAGGCCCGCCGCCGGGGCGCCGAGGTGGTCCTGCTGGCAGCGAATCTGGCGGTCCCGGCCCCGTACGGGGTCGAGGTGATCCCCACCCCGTCGGCCGAGGCGATGCTCGACGCGGCGGTTGCGCTCGTCGACGTGGACGTCGCGCTGCTCGCGGCCGCCGTCGCCGACTACTCGCCGGCGCCGCTCGCCGGCAAGAGGGCAAAAGACGAGGGCACGTGGACGGTCGCCCTCGAGCCGACGACGGATATCGCACAGACGCTCGGCGCCCGCAAGCAAGCCGGCCAGCTTCTCGTCGCTTTCGGAGCCGAGCACGGCGAGGCCGGGCTCGCGCGCAAGCGAGCGATGCTCGAGACGAAGAACGTGGATCTCGTGGTCTTCAACGACGTCGGGGAGCCGGGGATCGGCTTCGACGCGGTCGAGAACGAGGTCGTCCTGATCACGCGCGAGAACGAACGCACTGTCCCTCGGGCACGCAAGGAGACGGTCGCCGCAAAGATCCTGGACGCGGTGCAGGCACTGCTCGACGCGGGCGCGTGAAGGCGGTCGTCCAGCGCGTCACCCGGGCATCGTCGAGCCCCGGCGGGGCGATCGGGCCCGGTCTCTGCGTCCTCGTGGGGGTCGCCGACGGCGATGGCGAGGAGACAGCGGTCCGGCTCGCGCAGAAGATCGCCCACCTGCGCGTGTTCGAGGACGAGCAGGGCAAGTTCGACCGCTCGCTGCTGGACGTCGGAGGGTCGGCGCTCGTCGTCAGCCAGTTCACGCTCCTGGCGGACGTGCGCAAGGGCAACCGGCCGAGCTTCACGGCTGCCGCCCGCCCGGGGGACGCCGAGCCGCTCGTCGAACGGTTCACGGCCGCCCTCGAGGCGTTCGGAGTCCCGGTGCAGACAGGGGTTTTCGGGGCCCGGATGCTGGTCGAGCTCGCCAACGACGGGCCTGTGACGATCGTGGTCGACGTCTAGCGGTTTTCGGCCTGGGAGCGGGGTTTCTGCTACCTTTCCGACACCATTTCGAGCGGTATTCGAGTGGGCGCGCGGCGCCCACTTTTCGTCTGTGGGGGTGGTGGTTTCAGTGTCGAGCACGGTGCACGAGAAGGAGAAAACACTCCAGCGCGACGTCACGCGCCTGGTTCAGGGCGCCCTGCCGGGCGTCGACGTGCTCGCGCTCGAGCTGAACGGCAAGGAGCGCTTCATCGTCTTCGTCGACCATCCGCAGGGTGTCGACCACGCACTCTGCGCGCGGGTCACGGACGTCCTCCGGCCGTACCTCGACTCCTACAGCGTCGAGGTCTCGTCGCCGGGCCCCGAGCGGCCGTTGCGCAGGCGCGAGCACTTCGAGCGCGCCGTCGGGAAGACGGTTCGGGTCAAGACCGAGACGAGCCGCGCCCGCGGGCCGGTGGTCTCCGCCGGTGAGAAGGCCGTTGAGCTGGCGGCGAACGGCGAGCCGATTCAAATCCCGTACGACGAGATCGTGCGGGCCAACCTGATCGACGAAGGGAAGTAGAGGGATGAGCCAGGAAATCGTTGAAGCCGTTCGCGAAATCGAGCGCGAGAAGGGCATCGAGACGGGCACGCTCGTCGCCGCCCTCGAGGACGCGCTCCTCGCGGCGTACAAGAAGACGCCCGGCGCGGCGCGCCACGCAACGGTCGAGCTCGACGACCGCGGCGATTTCCGAGTTTTCGCGATCGAGCTTCCCGCCGACCTCGAGGTGCGCCTGCTCGACGACGCACGCGAGCGCGCGCTCGACGAGCTCGAGCGCATCGAGGAGGAGTCGGGCGAGAAGAACCACACGCTGCTCACCGACGACGAGCTCGAGATCGACTGGACGGAGGTCCCGGAGGCGGAGATCAAGCGCGAGGACGTGACCCCGGACAACTTCGGCCGCATCGCGGCGCAGACCGCAAAGCAGGTCATCCTCCAGCGCATTCGCGAGGCCGAGCGCGAGATGATGTACGACGAGTACATCGACCGCGTCGGCGAGGTCGTGACGGGGATCGTCCAGCAGACCGGCGATCGCCGCAACATCCTCGTCGACCTCGGCAAGGTCGAGGCGCTGCTGCCCGGGCCGGAGCAGGTGGACGGCGAGCGCTACGAGCAGGGCTCCCGCATCAAGGCCGTGATCCGCGAGGTCAGGACCGGGACGAAGGGCCCGCAGGTGATTCTCTCGCGGCGCGACCCGGAGCTCATCAAGACGCTGTTCGAGCTCGAGGTCCCGGAGATCGCCGACGGCCTCGTCACGATCGAGGGTGTCGCCCGCGAGCCCGGCTACCGGTCGAAGATCGCGGTGCAGTCGCACACCCAGGGCGTCGACCCGGTCGGCGCGTGCGTCGGGCCACGCGGCTCGCGCGTGCGGATGGTCGTCTCCGAGCTGCGCGGCGAGAAGATCGACATCATCCCGTGGAACAACGAGCCGGCGCGCTTCGTCGCGAAGGCACTGTCCCCGGCGCGGGTGCGCGAGGTGTACCTCGACGACGCCGGCAAGGAGGCGACGGTCGTCGTCCCTGACGACCAGCTCGCCCTCGCGATCGGCAAGGAAGGCATGAACGCCCGCCTTGCCGCCCGCCTGACCGGCTGGAAGATCGACATCACCTCCGACTCGGAGTTCGCGCAGCAGGAGGCCGAGGCGGCGTTCGGCGGCGGCGAGCCCGGGGACGAGAACGACATCTCCGGCCGCTGCGCCGCGGTCCTCTCGAACGGCAAGCGGTGCCCGAACACCGCGCTTCCAGGCTCGAAGTACTGCGGAGTGCCTGCCCACCAGGAGCTGGCCCTCCACGAACCGGACGCCGAGGACAACCCGATCGTCGCCGAGTCCGAGCCCGAGCTCGAGGCGCTCTCCGACACCGCCGAACCCGAATCGGTGACCGAGGACGCTGCGGCGTTCGGCAACCCCGAGCCGGAGGAACTGCCGGCGGGGCCGGGCGACGCTCCGGTCGCCGGCGAGGACCAGACCCTCGACTCCGGCGCGGCGCACGTCCACCACCGGCACGTCGAAGACGATCCGAACGCGGGAATCCCGGTCGAGCACGTCAGCGAGAGGGAGGCCGAGTAGCGGCGAAGACCCCGATTCGCACCTGCGTCGGCTGCGGCCGCAAGGCGCCCCAGGAGGAGCTGCAACGCTATTCGAGCGTTGCCGGCGAGCTCGTCCCGGGAGCGGGTGCGGGCCGGGGCGTGTACACCTGCCGGCGCCTGCAGTGCTTCGAGCGCGCCGCCTCGCGCCGTGCGTTCAACCGGACGCTCCGCGAGACCGTCCGCATCGACCTGCGAATCCCAGCGTCTCTACACTGGACAAGCCATGGCCAACGGAAAGCCGAATAGACCGATCAGACCGCGCGGAGGCGGGCCGAAGGGCCGGCGCCGCGTCGTCATCGACCAGGGTGGCGGACGTCCCGGGCAGGGGCAGCGCCAGCGTCCCGGCGACCGCTCGGCCGACCGCGGGCCGCGCCAGCCCCGCGAGGTCGTCGCCCCGACCGGCCCGGCAACCGTCGAGTCCGGGGTCACGCTGCGCGACTTCTCCCAGGCGCTCGGCGTTGCGATGCCGCAGATCATCAAGCTCCTCATGGGCCTGAACACGATGAAGACCGCGACCCAGTCGCTGACCGACGACGAGGTGATGCTGATCGCGGCCGAGCTCGACCGCGAGGTGACGATCAAGCACGCCGACGACGACGACGGCGAGCCCGAGGTCTACGAGGACGCCGAGGAGTCGCTCGAGGCGCGGCCGCCGGTCGTCACGATCATGGGCCACGTCGACCACGGCAAGACGACGCTCCTCGACGCGATCCGCAAGACCTCCGTCGTCTCGACGGAAGCAGGCGGGATCACACAGCACATCGGCGCCTACCAGGCAGACCACGACGGCCGCCGAATCACCTTCCTCGACACGCCCGGCCACGAGGCCTTCACCGCCATGCGCGCCCGTGGCGCGAAGGTTACCGACATCGCGGTCCTGGTCGTGGCAGCCGACGACGGCGTGATGCCGCAGACCAAGGAGTCCATCTCCCACGCGCGCGCCGCCGAAGTGCCGATCGTCGTTGCCGTCAACAAGATCGACCTCCCGGATTCGAACCCCGACCGCGTGCTCACCGAGCTCGCAACCGAGGGCCTGCAGCCCGAAGAGTGGGGCGGAGACGTCCAGATCGCCCGTGTCTCGGCCAAGCAGGGCGAGAACCTCGACGACCTGCTCGAGCGCATCCTGCTCGTCGCGGACGCCGAGCTCGACCTGCGCGCCAACCCGGCCGCCGAGGCATCGGGCCCGATCATCGAATCGCGCCTCGACGTGGGCCGCGGCCCCGTCGCCACGATGCTCATCCATCGCGGGACGCTGAAGGTTGGCGACGCGATCGTCGCCGGAGACGCCTGGGGCCGCGTGCGCGCCCTCCTCGACTACCGCGGGGAGCGGATCGACGAGGCACGCCCCGGGGAGCCCGTGGAGATCCTCGGCTTCGACCGGCCGCCGCCCGCCGGCGAGTTGGGCCGCGTCGTCGAGACCGAGCGCCGCGCTCGTGACCTGGCGCACCAGCGCGGCGAGCGCCTCCGCCGCGAGGCCAATGCGAAGCAGACGTCGGGCGGCGTGTCGCTCGAGTCGCTCTTCACGCAGATGCAGGCCGGCGCCGTCCAGGATCTGAACATCGTCATCAAGGGCGACGTCCAGGGCTCGGTCGAGGCGATCGTGTCGGAGCTCGGGAAGATCCAGCATCCGGAGGTCCGGGTCAACGTGATCCACACTGGCGTCGGCGCGATCACCGAGAACGACGTCAACCTGGCGGCCGCGTCGCGCGCGATGGTGATCGGCTTCAACGTCCGCCCGTCGGCCGAAGTCCGCGCCGTCGCCGAGCGCGCCGGCATCGAGATCCGCCTGTACCGCGTCATCTACCAGCTGACCGAGGAGATCGAGCAGGCGCTGGTCGGCATGCTGACGCCGGTCGAGACCGAAGCGATCATCGGCGAGGTCGAGGTTCGCGCGCTGTTCAAGGTCTCTCGCCTGGGCACGATCGCCGGCTCGATGGTCACGAGCGGCGTCGTGCGGCGCGGCTCGAACGTCCGGATCTTCCGTGAGGGCACGCGGATCCACGAGACGACCGTCGCCGCGCTGCGCCGGTTCAAGGACGACGTGCGCGAGGTGACGGAAGGCTTCGAGTGCGGGATCCTGCTCGAGGGATTCAACGATTTGCGCGAAGGCGACGTCTTCGAGGTGTTCGAGACGCGCGAGGTCGAGCGCACGTCGCTCGACGAGCCCGCCGGCGACTCCTAGCCGCCTTGCCTTCGGGCGTCGTCGCGGTCCTCACGGTCGAGCTCCACTTTCCCGAGGCTGCCTCGCTGAAAGGGAAGCGTCATTTTGTCCGTTCGGCCAAGGACAACCTCAGAAACCGGGTCGGAGCCTCGGTCGCCGAGGTCGACCACCACGATCTGTGGCAGCGGACGACACTGGCTGTCGCCTGCGCCGCCCGGTCGGCCCACGACGCCGAGCAGCTCGCCGATACGGCGGAGCGCTGGCTCGCATCGGGCGACTGGGTGCTCGTGCGCTGTGACCGGCTGCTGGTCTCCGCGGACGATTAGGGTCGGCTTGTGATCTCCGAGCGGATGCGCAGAGTCAACGAGTCGGTGCGGGCAGTCGTCGCCGATGCCGTCGGCTCCCTCAAGGATCCCCGGATCGTCGGGCTGGTGACCGTGACCGGGGTTCGCGTGACGCCCGACCTCAGGGAGGCGACCGTCTACGTCTCCGTTCTCGGGGGCGAGAAGCGGCGCCGGGCGACGATGACCGGCCTCGAGTCCGCCCGCGGCGTGCTCCAGGCCCGGATCAACCGTGAACTGAAGCTGCGCCGGACGCCGATGCTTGCGTTCTCCTACGATGACTCGGTCGAGCGCGGAGTCGAGATGTCGAAGCTGATCGACGAGCTCGCGGCCGAGCTCCCGGACCAGAGCGTGACCGAAGATGACGACTGAGCTCGACGCGGTGACGGCGGAGATCCGCGCGTACGACCGGTTCCTCGTCGCCGCGCACGAGAACCCCGACGGGGACGCTCTCGGGTCGATGCTCGCGCTGACGCTCGGGCTGCGGGCGCTCGACAAGGACGCGGTCATGTTCCTGTCCGGCACTGCGCCGCTTCCGGCCGAGTACAGGTTCCTGGCGCTCGACGAGGTCCGGCACGACCCGCCCGCCGACCTTGGCGAGCGCGTGCTGCTCGCCGTCGACTGCGCGAACGAGCGGCGGATCGCCGAGGACCGCACGGTCGTCGAAGGTGCCCTCCGAGTCGTCGACATCGACCATCACCACGACAACTCTCGCTTCGGCGACGTGAATCTGATCGTCGACGACGCCTCGTCGACCGCCGAGATCGTCCGCGACCTGCTTCGGGCTCTCGACGTCGAGTTGACCCCACAGATCGCCCTGGCTCTGTACGTCGGGCTGGTGACGGACACGGGCCGGTTCCAGTACACGAACACGACGCCGAAGGCGCTCCGACTCGCGGCCGAGCTCGTCGAGTCCGGCGCGGACGTGCACGGTGTCTTCCGCCACGTCTACGAATCGGTCCAGTTCGCGAAGCTCAAGCTCCTCGCGCGTGCTCTCGAGCGGGCACAGCTCTTCGAAGGCGGCCGGCTCGTCGTCTCCTACCTGCTCAAGGACGATTTCGGCGACGTGGGCGCCGAAGAGCCGTACTCCGAAGGGATCATCGACCACCTCCGGTCGGTCGAAGGCTCGGAGATGGTCGCGCTGATCCGGGAGCCGCCCCGGAACGAGGGGCCGGCGAGACGGGTGTCGCTGCGCTCGAGCCACGACGAGGTCGACGTCTCGGCGATCGCCCGTGAGGCCGGCGGAGGCGGCCACCGCCAGGCCGCCGGGTTCTCGTCCGAGCGCCCGATCGGCGACATCGTCGATTTCCTGCGCCGCCAGTTCATGCTCGCGATCTCGCGGAATGCCGCCTCGGGCGCTTAACCCGGTCGGGATCGCGCTCGTCGACAAGCCGGCAGGGCCGTCGTCGTTCGCGCTCGTGGCGGCGCTGCGGCGGCGGACGCGCGCCCGCACCGGCCACGCGGGCACCCTCGATCCGTTTGCGACCGGGCTGCTCGTCCTACTCTCGGGCGCGGCCACCCGACTCGCCCCGTGCTTCGTCGGTCTCGACAAGCGGTACGTGACCGACGTCGACCTCGAGAGCACCACGTCGACGGCCGACCCCGAAGGGGAGGTCGTCGAGCGGCATCCCGCGCCGAGCCGCGCGACCCTCGACGAAGCGCTGGACCGGCTGCGCGGCCAGATCGAGCTGCCGATCCCCGCCGCCTCGGCGGTCAAGATCGACGGCGAACGGGCCTACCGTCTCGCCCGCAAGGGTGTCGCCGTCGAGATGCCGCTGCGGCGGTCAGCGGTCTACAGGCTGGAGCCCGTCTCGTGGACCGGGACGCCTGACGCGGTGACGAGCGTCCGGCTCGAGTTGCACGTCGGCTCGGGCACCTACGTGCGGTCGATCGCGCAAGCGCTCGGCGGCCATTGCACGGTGCTACGGCGGACCGCAGTCGGCCCCTTCGCTGTCGACGAGGCGGTCGACGTCGAGTCGGTCGAGCTGATTGCGCCGTCGCACGCCCTCGCCCGGCTTCCGTCGGAAGCGGTCGAACGTGTGGCGACAACGATCCGGGCCGGCGTGCTCGCGCTCGAGCCGCCGGGCGACGGAGGAGCCGCATGACGATCGCGCGGCGCCCCGACGAGCTCGACTCGCAGCCGCGTGTCGCGGCGATCGGCACCTTCGACGGCGTTCACCTCGGTCATCGCGCCGTCATCGGCGCCGCGCGGAGCGTGGCCCAAAGGACGACGGTGGTCACGTTCCACCCCCACCCGCGGACCGTCCTCGGAAACCGGGTCGAGCTGCTCTCGACGCTCGAGCGGCGGCTCGAGCTGCTCACTGAGGCCGGCGCCGACGACGTCCTCGTGGTCGACTTCACGCCCGAGCTGGCGTCGCTCGAGCCGTCCGAGTTCGCGGAGCGGTACTTGACGGGGATCGGCACGGAGGTCGTCGTTGCCGGCGCAGGGTTCCGCTTCGGCCGCGCACGCGCCGGCGACCTCGATCTCCTGCGGACGCTCGGTCTGAATGCGCGAGAGGTTCCGCTGCTCGCCGGAGTGTCGTCGTCGGAGATCCGCGCTCTGGCCCGCGCGGGCGAACTGGGCGAGGTCGCGCGGCTGCTCGGGCGTCCCTTCGAGCTGGACGGCATCGTCGTCTCGGGCGACCAGCGAGGCGGCACGCTCGGGTTCCCGACCGCGAATCTGCGGGTCGGGCCGGATCAGCTCGTTCCGGAGTACGGCATCTACGCGGGCGCCGCGGCCGACCGTCGTGCGGCGATCTCGATCGGGGTCAACCCCCACTACGGAGGCTCCGAACGGCGGATCGAGGCGTTTCTCCTCGACTGGGTCGGAGACCTGTACGGGAAGCGGCTTGTGGTCGAGCTGTGGCAGCGCCTCCGCGACGAGCGGGCGTTTGCGAGCGAGGCCGACCTGATCGCGCAGATCGCGCAGGACGTCGAGCAGACACGCGCGGCCGAGCGGCCCGGCTAGCCCAACCCCGCGTCTGACGTGAGTCAGACGTGCGTCAGACGTGAGTCTGACTGGAGTCAGACACGTGTCTGACGCGACGGGTCACGCCGCGGCGCGTTGCCGAGGGTCGGTAGGTCGGACGTTTCTCAGTTGCAAAGCGGAAAGAGTTGTGTCGCGCAACCCCGCATGGCGGAACGACGATCGCGGTCGGCGTTGCAGTTCGTTGACGATCTCGTTCCAATTTCGTGTGTCAGACGTGAGTCTGACTCGAGTCAGACGCGGGCGGTCGCGCAAGAAATGCGGTTCTGCGGTGTCTTGGTCTTAGACACGATGGACAAGCCGCCGAACGTCGTCGAAGTCGAACGGGTCCGCTGCCTCGAGTGCGGGAACACGTACTCGCGGCCTTCCGGGCGCCGGACCGTGGACGAGACCGGCTGCCCGAGCTGCGGCTACCTCGGCTGGATCCCCGCTGCCATCCCGCCTATCGCACCGCGCCGCTCCGCCGTGGATCTGCCGCAGCCCCGAGAAGCCCGGCCGCACTGACGCCGCCGAAGTAGTGGTGCCGCTCGGGCCAGCGCAGCACGGTGCTGCCGGCCCGCTCGAGAGACTCGAGCCATGTTTCGTCGACACCGGGCTCAGCGTTCACCGTGTCGCCGGCCGGGTGGAAGCGAGGTCGGTCGACCGCGGCCTGCGGCTCGACGCCTTCGTAGAGCACAGAGCCGAGCACGCCGACGAGGGCGGTGCGGAGACGTGTGCCACCGGCGGCACCGATCGCCAGCTCGCAGCCGGAGTCGCCGAGGACGATCGTCGGCGCCATCATGCTCCCCATCCGGGCGCCCGTCTCGAGCGGCCCGCGGATGAGGTCGGTCTCGCCGAGCATGCTGTTGAGATGGAGGTCGAGACCGGGTAGCCAGTCGCCCGAGCCGAGGCCGAGACTCGACGTCAGGACGCAGGCATTGCCGTCGGCGTCGACGACGGAAATGTTCGTCGTGTGGCCGGCGCCGTTCACCGGCACGAGCGCCGCGAGCAGCGCGGCCGGGCCGCCCGAAGGATCGAAGCGCCCGAGCGTCTCCGGCACGTCCGACAGGCCGCCGCGCGTCCGAACCGTGCGCCCGGCGAACGCGACCTCGATCGGAGCCGACCATTCGACGGCGTACGACGCCAGGTCGGTGGGCGTGAGCCGCCCGCCTCGCTCGCGCGAGAGATCGAGGAGCGCGCCGGCGATCGTGCCCGTGTAGGCGGACGAGGCGCCCTCGGCCACGATCGCGCCGAGCGCGTCGACCAGCCCGGGCTGTTCGAGCAGATCGCCCTCGCGGAGAAGCTTCCCACCGGGGCGGTAGATCGCAGCCCCCTCGCGCAGGGTCATCGCCGGCTCGATCATCTGCAGGCAGACGGCCTGCGCCCGGGTCATCTCCACGCCGGCCCGCGCCAGCTGGAGCGCCGGCTCGACGAGCCGCGCCCAGGGCAGCCGGCCATGCGCCCGCCAGAGCGCGTCGAGGCCCGCCGGCAGTCCCGGGACTGCGCACGACGCCGCGCCGATCCGGTAGTCCACGACCGCCTCGCCGAATCGGATGGGCAGGTGCTCCATCGCGGCACCGCTCCCGGACGGGACCGTCACGAAACAGTCGAGATTGCGCACGGTGCCCGACGCCGCATCGAGATGGATCGCGTACCCGCCGCCGAGGAGGCCGGTCATGACGGTCTCTGCGACACAAGAGGCCAGCGAGGCGGCAACCGCGGCGTCGGCGGCGGTGCCGCCGTCGGCGAGGATCTCGGCTCCGGCCTCGGCCGTGGCCGGGTGCCCGGCCGCGACGGTCGGGATCACGAAACGCGCTCTGCCAGCCGGCTGCCGAAGCGGCCGAATCCCTCGAGCGGAAAGTCGAACCGGTCGTGCAGGCTGTCGCCCGACGTGATCTCGAACGTTCGCGGCCCGACAGCGCGGGCGGTCGACCGCTCGTCGTCGAGGGTGAGCGCCAGGCCGCTGCCCGAGATCGCGACGTCGGTCCACGCGGTGCTGTTGGCATAGGTGCCGACGAAGGCTTCGCGCGTCTCCTTCGGCAAGGCGACGGTCTCGGCCTCGGCTCGCCTCTCCCCGATCACCCGCTCGAAGAACATGTTCTCGATCTCGTAAAGGGCATTCGCGCCTCGACTCGAGTTCGTCAGCCCGACGAAGACGGCGTCTCGGTCCGGAATGACGAGGAACGACGTCTGGAAGCCGCCGTACGAGCCCGGGTGGCCCCAGACCTCGACTCCGCCGACGCGCTCGCCCCACAGGCCGAGTCCGTAGACCCCAGCAGGAGGCTTGCCGTGCACGATCCGCATCCTGGCGGCGTCGGCCGAGGCCAGGTGATGCTGGCCGAAGCGAATGAGGTCCTCGACGGTCGAGGTGAGGCCGCCCGACGGGCGCCGGGCGCGCGGATAGGGACCGTCGATCGCCTCGTTCCCGGTCCCGGGCACGTCGGGCTCCTCGAACGAGGTCGACTCCAGGCCGAGCGGCTGCAGGACACGGGTCGTCAGCGCGTCCTCGTACGTCGAGCCGGCCCGCTGGGCGCAGAGCGCGCCGGCCAGCCAGTAGCCGGCGTTCGCGTACGACCAGGCCTGCTCGACGTGGAGCCAGCGCCGGAGCGTGGGCAGCTCGGCGATCACGGCGGGCAGAGCGTCGTCGCCGTCGCCGAAGCGGCTCAGGTCGCCGCACTCGCCGTCGTACCCGCTCGTGTGCGAGAGGAGATGCCGGATCCGGACGTCGGGCGGCCACACGCCAGAGGACGACTCGAGATCGAGCAGGTCGATCGCGAGCGTCGCCGTGAACGGCTTCGTGACCGACGCGACCAGGAAGCGCGTCTCGGGGCTGCAGCCGACGAACACCGACTCGAAGTCGCCCGCGACCGACGTGCCGACGGCCAGCGCCGGCACGTCCCAGGCAACCGCGGCAGCCTCGCAAACGGCCTGAAACCTCGCCTCCATAGGATTGCCGCTACCCTACTGATGACCCGGCCTCGGCCGTGCGCGTCCTTCCTTCGCGGCGTGCGGGGGCCTCGGGTGACAACGACAGAGAGGAAGTACGAATGCCCCTCACCAAGGAAGAGAAGCTGGAGCACGTTCAGAAGTTCGGCAAGCACGAGACGGATACCGGGTCACCCGAAGTCCAGATCGCGATGCTGACCCAGCGGATCAACGAGCTGACCGAGCACCTCCGGACGCACAAGCACGACCACTACTCGCGCCGCGGGCTCCTGAAGCTGGTCGGCCGCCGCCGGCGGTTCCTGAACTACTTGCAGCGGAAGAATCTCGAGGGCTACCGCGCCCTCATCAAGGAGCTCGGCCTCCGCCGCTAGCTCCCACCCAAGCCCAGAAGGGTGGACGTTTGAGCGAGCGCCAGAGCGGTTGGCGCTGACTCAAACTTCCACCCTTCACCAACTGCCTCAGAGAGGCAACGCAGAGTGGAGGAATAGGAAGATATGAGTATCGTCGAGGCTGAGCATCCCGCAGGGGTGCCGGTTTCCGTCGCCGTCGAGATCGGCGGCAAGGAGATCACGTTCGAGACGGGCAAGCTCGCGAAGCAGGCCGACGGCGCAGTCGTCGTCCATTCAGGCGAGACCGTCGTGCTCGGCACGGCCCAGGGCCGGACGGAGGCGCGCGAAGGCGCGGACTTCTTCCCGCTCACGGTCGATGTCGAGGAGCGGATGTACGCCGCCGGGAAGATCCCGGGCGGCTTCTTCAAGCGCGAGGGCCGCCCCACGGAGCGGGCGATCCTGACTGCGCGAATGACCGACCGCCCGGTTCGGCCGCTCTGGCCGAAGGGCTACCGCAACGAGGTGCAGTGCGTGGCGACCGTCTTCTCGGCCGACCTGGTCACGCCGCACGACATCCTGTCGATCAATGCCGTCTCTGCGGCGTTGACGATCTCGCCGCTCCCGTTCCTCGGGCCGATCGGCGCCGTCCGGATGGGGCTGATCGAAGGCGAGCTCGTGATCAATCCGACGCTCGAGGAGATCGACAGCTCGTCCGATCTCGATCTGATCGTCGTCGGCACGAAGGACGGCCTGACGATGGTCGAGGCCGGTGCGAAACAGGTGCCGGAGGACAAGCTCCTCGAAGCGCTCGAGATCGCGCAGGCCGAGATCATCAAGCTGTGCGGCGCCCAGGAAGAGCTGCGGGCAAAGGCCGGCAAGGCCAAGTGGCTCGATCCGCGGCGTGACCGAGCGTCTCGAAGGCACGCATGGTCACGCGATCTGGACCCGCATCCAGGAGCAGGGCCTGCGCGAGGCGGCCTCGATCGTCGAGGAGATCGTCACGCAGGAGGTCGGCCCGGCAGCCGACAGCGTCACCCAGGGCTCCGTCGACAAGGAGCTGCAGGTCCGGATGTCGCTCGCGCAGATCCTCGAGAAGCAGCGGTCCGCTGCCGTCGAAGGTCCCGTCCGCGAGCAGTTCGAGGCGGACCTGCGGGCGCTGACCGACGCCGAACAGGACTCGAAGGAGCTCAAGTCGGCCAAGCGGGGGCTGCTCGTCGAGCGCGTGCTCGAGGCGGTCCAGCTGCCCTTCCCGGGCGGCGAGGACGACCCGAGTGGCAAGGACTCGCTCACGAAGAGCTACATCAAGAAGGCGGTCGACGCGATCTACAAGAGCCTCGTCCGGCAGAAGATCGCCGTCGACAAGCGGCGCCCCGACGGCCGCTCGGCGACGGAGATCCGCCCGATCGAGGTCGAGGTCTCGGTCCTGCCGCGCACGCACGGCTCGGGCCTCTTCACCCGCGGCCAGACGCAGATCATGACGCTGCTGACCCTGGGAACCGCGAAGGAGGGGCAGCGGATCGACGACCTCTCGCTCGAGAAGGATCGCCGGTACATGCACCACTACAACTTCCCGCCCTACTCGGTGGGAGAGACCGGCCGCATGGGGTCGCCGAAGCGGCGCGACATCGGCCACGGCGCCCTCGCGCAGCGGGCCCTCCAGGCGGTCATCCCGCCGGCCGAGGACTTCCCGTACACGATCCGGCTCGTCTCCGAGACGCTCGAGTCGAACGGCTCGTCGTCGATGGGTTCGGTCTGCGGCTCGACGCTCGCGCTGATGGATGCGGGCGTGCCGATCACGGCACCGGTCTCGGGCATCGCGATGGGGCTCGTCAAGGAGGGCGACGACTACGCCATCCTCACCGACATCCAGGGAGCCGAGGATCACCTCGGTGACATGGACTTCAAGGTGGCGGGGACCCGCGACGGGATCACGGCGCTGCAGATGGACATCAAGATCAGCGGCGTCAGCCGCGAGATCATGCAGCAGGCGCTCGCGCAGGCCAAGGACGCCCGCATCGCGATCCTCGGGAAGATGCTCGAGGCGATTCCGGAGCCGCGTGAGGCGCTCGCCACGCACGCGCCCCGGATCTCGACGATCCAGATCAACCCGGACTTCATCGGGATGGTCATCGGCAAGGGCGGCGAGACGATCCGCTCGCTCGAGTCCGAGTACGAGGTCCAGATCGACATCGAGGAGGACGGCACGATCCTCGTCTACGCGACAGAGGGCACGAAGGGCGACGCCGCCATCGAGGCGATCCGGGCCCTGACGAAGGAGCCCGAGGTCGGCGATCAGTACACGGGTCGCGTCGTCAAGACGACCGACTTCGGTGCGTTCGTCGAGCTGAAGAAGGGCACCGACGGGCTGCTCCACGTCTCGAACGTGGGCCCGGGCCGCGTCAATCACATCGAGGACGTGATCCAGCGCGGTGACATCCTCGACGTGCTCGTGCAGGAAGTGGACAAGGCTCGCGGCCGGATCGGCCTGAAGCTCGTCCAGAAGCACGAGAACGGAGGCATGGTGAGTCCCGAGGAGCTCGTCGAGCGGGCGAAGGATGCGCCGCCTCGCGAGCCGCGCGAAGAGCGGCCGCGGCGCGACGGCAACCGCGGCGGCAGCCGCGGCCCCCGCCGTGACCGTGAGGGGTCGCGCTCCGAGTAGATAGCGTCGGCGGCGTGAAGCCGCCCGACACGCTCACCGACGGCGTGGTCGTCCTCCGGCAGCTTCGGGAGGACGACCGCGCCGTCGTCCTTTCCACCATGCGCGACGCGCTGGTGCAGCAGTGGCTGAACATGCCCAGGGAGCCGTCGGACAGCGACTTCGACGCGCTCCTGCGGACGGTCCGCAACGGCTGGCGGTCAGGCGATCGCTTCGATTACCTCGTCGTCGAGAACGGGGAGGACGTCTCGCTCGGTGCGGTGATCGCCTCGCGACGCCACCGTGACAACTACGAGATCGCGTATCTCGCGCGGGCTGCCGGTCGCGGCCGCGGCCTCATCGCGCGAGCGGTGACGCTTCTGTGCGACGCGCTGCTCGACGCCGGTGTCGGCCGTCTCGAGCTGCGGACGCACATCGAGAACGAATCGTCGCAGCGGCTCGCCGAGCGGTGCGGGTTCCAGCGCGAGGGGACCGAGCGCAAGTCGATCTGGCTGCACGGAGCCCGAGCTGACGCGATCGTCTGGTCTCGGCTCCCCGAGGACCGACGATGACGGTGCATTCGCTTCGGACGCGAGCGCTGCTCGTCTCGCCGATCCGTCTGGTGCTCGGCGTGATCCTGCTCGTCGCGGCGCGCGCCGGAGGCGCCGCAAGCGGCCCGGCGCTGCTGGCGTTCGTGCTCGGCGGTCTCGGGATCGCCTTCCTGATCTTCAACGACCCGCGGGCGAGGTTCGCGGGCGGAGGGGCGGACCCGCTCGAGCTGCCCGCCGACGCAGTCGTCGCACCCGGCTGGCGCCAGGCGCTCGCCGCCACGATCCCCAGCACCGTGGGCGTCTCGCTGCTCGCCGTCGTCGCCGTCGTCGCACGGCCGGTGCTCGGCGCGCTTCTGGCGGGCGTCTGCGCCGGGCTCGGGCTGGCTTCGCTGATCTCGCTGACGCGCATCGATCCGCGTCTCTACGCGAACCCGAAGACCCACGTCGTCTACCGCTCGCCGGAGGTTCCGTGACCGGCCTGCCCGCCGCACCGTCAGGGGCCGTACCATCCCGCGCATGCAGAACTGGCGGCTGACCGAGCTCGACTCGGGAGAGCGCGTGATCTCCGAGCGTCTCGACCATGTTCGCTCGGCCGCCGTGGGCTACTGGATCGGCGCGGGCTCTCGCGACGAGGAGCAGAACGAGGCCGGTGTCACGCACTTCATCGAGCACCTCTTGTTCAAGGGCACCAAGCGGTTCAGCGCGCTTCAGATCGCGGAGATCTTCGACGGCCTCGGCGGCGAGCTGAACGCTGCGACTTCGCGCGAGCACACGCTCGTCTACGCGCGCGTTCCCGATCATCACCTCGAGACCGCCATGGACGTGATGGGCGACATGGTGTTCGCTCCGTCGTTCTCCGAGCTCGACGCCGAGCGAGACGTCGTGCTCGAGGAGATCGCGATGTACGAAGACGCGCCGCAGGAGCTCGTGCACGACCTGATCGCCGACGCGGTCTTCGCAGACCATCCACTCGGGCGGCCGGTGATCGGCACGGCCGACGTGATCTCCTCGATCCCGCGCGACTCGATCGCCCGCTACCACGACGAGATGTACGTGCCGGGCAACATCGTCGTCGCGGCGGCGGGCAACATCGAGCACGAGCGAGTCGTCGAGCTCGTCGAGAGCGCACTGCAGCGCCGCGCCGGCACGACCGCCGACCGCCGGAACGTCCGGCCGCCGCTCGTGCAGGCACCGCCGCCGACACTTCGCTTTCAGCGCAAGGAGACCGAGCAGTACCACGTGTGCCTGGCCGCGCCCGGCATCTCCCGCTCGGACCGGCGGCGCTTTGCCGCATCGCTGCTCGACGCGATCCTCGGCGGCTCGGCCTCCTCACGGCTCTTTCAGGAGATCCGCGAGAAGCGGGGGATGGCGTACGCCGTCTACTCGTTCATCTCGCAGTACACCGACACGGGTCAGATCGGCATCTACCTCGGCACGCGCGAGGACAACCTCGCCGACGCGCTCGGCATCGCGGCCGAGCAGATCGCAGACATCGCAGCCGGCAACCTCCCGGACTCGGAGCTCGAGCGGGCCAAGGAGAACCTGAAGGGCCGCATCCTGCTCTCGATGGAATCCACGTCGACGCGGATGAACCGCCTCGGCAAGTCGCTCATCACCGACTCGGAGCTGCTGTCGCTCGACCGGATCGTTGCCGAGATCGACGCCGTCGAGCCGGCGTCCGTCGCCGAGCTCGCGACCGCGTTCCTCGCTCCGTCGAAACTCTCCGCCGCCTGCATCGGCCCGAGCGAGGAGCGGTTCGTCGAGGCGCTCGGGCGGATCACGCCCGACCTCGCACAGGCTGCATGAACCTGCTCCTGAACGGGAGGAGCGGCAAGGTCGGCTCTGTGCTGGGACCCGCGCTCGAGTCACACGGGCACGTGCTCGTCGAGGCGCTCGCCGACGCGGACGCGATGGTCGACTTCACGGCCCCGGACGCGGCGGAGGCAAACATCCGCGCCGCGATCGACGGCGGGTGTCCCGGCGGTCGTCGGGACGAGCGGCTGGGACACCGAACTGGCGCGCGACGCGGGCGTGGCGGTCTTCTACGCTCCCAACTTCGCGCTCGGCGCGGTGCTGATGATGCGCTTCGCAGAGGAGGCCGCTGCCTACTTCCCGGCTGCCGAGATCGTCGAGCTGCACCACGAGACGAAGGTCGACGCGCCGTCCGGGACCGCGAGGGCGACCGCAGTGCGGCTCGGCCGCGAGACGCCGATCCATTCGGTCCGGCTCCCGGGTCTCGTCGCCCACCAGGAGGTGCTCTTCGGCGGGACGGGCGAGCTGCTGACCATCCGCCACGACACGACCTCGCGCGAGGCGTTCACGGCCGGTGTGCTGCTCGCGCTCGACAGGCTCTCGACGCTGCCGCCCGGCCTCACCGTCGGGCTCGACGCGCTGCTCTGACCGCTCTCCGGGAAGAGACGGTTCGCGTTCGCGGAGTCGAGCTGCAGCTGCTCCGGCCCGACTCGCCGGAGGCGCTGATCGACGAGGAGGCGTTCGAGCAGGACGAGTTCCTGCCGTACTGGGCCGAGCTGTGGCCGGCGGCCCAAGCACTCGCGGACGCGCTGCCTGCCGTCGACGGCCTGAATGTCGTCGAGCTCGGGTGCGGCCTCGGGCTCCCGTCGCTCGTCGCCGCCGCGCTCGGCGCTCGACGTCACGGCAGCCGACTGGGCAGTCGACGCCCTCGACCTGCTGCGCGAGAACGCAGCTCGCAACGGGCTCGAGCTCGTTGTCGAGCGTCGCGACTGGCGTGAGCCCTGGCCCGCGCGGTTCGATCTCGTGCTCGCGGCCGACGTGCTGTACGAGCGGCGAAACGTCGAACCGCTCGTCGCGCGACTCGGCGAGCTCGCGCCGGTGACGATCCTCGCCCTGGCAGGCCGCCCGTACGAGGCGACGTTTCTCGCGGCCTGGCCGGGAGAGTGCGCTCAGGTCGCGGAGCGCATCGTCCGGCTCACGCCGGCGCGACCGTGAGCCCGACCGCCAGTCCCCGTGAACGAGAACGAACCGCGCCATCGGCAGGACTCTGTTGCCGATGCCCGTAGAATCCCGTCGTGCTCGGAAATGTCCTGACTGCGATCGTCACGCCGTTTCGGGACAACGGCGCTGTCGACTTCGAGGCGTTCCAGGCGCTCGCGAGGTATCTCGTCGACAACGGCTCGGACGGCGTCGTCGTTGCCGGTACGACGGGCGAGGGCCCGACGTTGAGGGACGGTGAGCGCCTCGACCTCGTGCGTGCCGCGCTCGAGGCGGTCGGGGAGGACGGGTCCGTCGTCGCCGGGACTGGGACGTATTCGACTGCTCATTCGGTCGAGCTCACCGAGCGGGCGCACGAGCTCGGGGCCGACGGCTTCCTGGTCGTCGCCCCGTACTACAGCCTGCCCCCGCAGCGCGGCATCGTCGCCCATTTCGAAGAGGTCGCCCGAGCCACCGATCTTCCGATCGTCGCGTACAACATTCCGAGCCGGGTCGTGGTGAACATCGAGCCCGAGACGATCAGCTGGCTGGCCGAGATCGAGGGCGTCCGTGCGGTGAAGCAGGCGTACGGCGATCTGGACGAGGCGCGCCACATCGTCGAGTCGGGCCTCGACCTGTATGCGGGCGACGACAAGCTGCTGCAGCCGTTTCTCGAGCTGGGCGGTGTCGGCGGGATCTGCGTCCACACGCACGTCGTCGGCCCACAGGTCGCGGAGCAGGTCGCAGCGGGCTTGGAGGGAGACTTCGAGCGCTCGCGCCGGATCGACGAGACGCTCGCACCTGCCTACGAGCTCTTGCAGGTGCAGACGAACCCTATCGCGATCAAGGCGGCGCTTCGCCTGCTGGGCCACCAGGTCGGGGGCCATCGCCTGCCGCTCGTCGATGCGACGGATGCCGAGGTCGCATCCGTCCGGGGCTGCCTCGAGCGGCTCGGACTGCTGGTTCACGCCTCGCAGGCGTAGCCCACCTAGACTCAGCCGAGATGGCTGACGTCCTACGCGTAATCCCACTCGGCGGTCTCGGCGAAGTGGGAAAGAACATGACGGTCTTCGAGATCGCCGACGAGCGGATCGTCGTCGATGCCGGCATGGCGTTTCCGCGTGACGAGCATCTCGGTGTCGACCTGATCCTCCCGGACTTCGGCTACCTCCACGACCGTCCTATCCGCGCCATCGTCCTCACCCATGCACATGAGGATCACGTCGGTGCCCTGCCGTATCTGATGCGCGAGGTGCGGGTGGCGGAGATCTGGGCGACCCGACTCACATTGGGGCTCGTCAAGTCGAAGCTCGACGAGCACGGGTTGCTTCGCGCCGCCGAGTTGCGGGAGGTCGAGCCCGAGGAAGGGCCGATCGAGCTGGGTCCCTTCCGCATCGAGTTCGTCCGCATGGCGCACTCGATCCCGGACGCAGTCGGCTTGGCGATCGAGACCGCTGCGGGCCGCGTCTTCCACACGGGCGACTGGAAGCTCGACCACACGCCGGTCGACGGGCTCAAGACCGATGTCGGCCGGCTCGCCGAGCTCGGGAACCGCGGAGTCGACCTGCTGCTCGGCGACTCGACGAACGCCGAGCGCGCCGGCTTCACCCGCTCGGAGCGCGTCGTCGGCGAGGCGTTTCGCCAGATCATCCCGTCGAGGAAGGGACGCGTGCTGGTATCGAGCTTCGCGTCGAACATCCACCGGATGCAGCAGGCGATCGACGTCGCGATCGACACGGGCCGCAAGGTCTGTGTCGTCGGCCGTTCGATGCGCCGCAACATGAACGTGGCGCGGAATCTCGGCTACGTCACTGTTCCCGAGGACAAGCTCGTCAAGCCGGCCGACCTCGACGATCTGCCGCTCCACGAGCAGCTGATCCTCTGCACCGGCTCCCAGGGCGAGCCGCTGTCTGCGCTGACGCGCATCGCGTACAACGACCATCCTGCGATCAAGGTCGAGCGCGGCGACACCGTGATCATCTCCGCGCGGCCGGTGCCGGGGAACGAGCTGCGGGTGCACGATGCGATCAACCGCCTGACGAAGAACGGGGCGGAGGTCCTGCACGAGGAGAACGCGGACGTGCACGTTTCGGGCCACGCGCGCGCCGAGGAGCTTCGCACGCTGCTCTCGTTGATCCGTCCGAAGGCCGTCATGCCGATCCACGGCGAGTACCGGATGCAAGCCGCGCACGCCCGCCTCGCGCAGGACGCCGGTGTGCCTGCGAGCTCGATCGTGATCGCCGAGAACGGCGACGTCGTCGAGTTGTCGAGGGACGGTGTCCGGATCGCCGACCGCATCGAAGCCGGCGTGACGTTCGTCGACGGGCTCGGCATCGGAGACATCTCGGACGTCGCTCTGCGTGACCGGCGTCATATGTCCGAGGACGGAGTGCTCATCGTCGTGACGACGATCGCCGACGGCGGCGCGTCCCAGCCGGAGCTGATCACCCGCGGCTTCGCCGAGGACGACGAGCTGCTCGAGGAGATGCGGCAGGAGGCGCGGGAGATCGTCCAGGAGCTGCTGGCCGACGACATGACCGAGATCAAGCTGCTGCAGGAGCACCTGCACGACGGCCTCGGCCAGCTCGTCTACGACCGCACGCGCCGGCGCCCGATGATCCTGCCCGTAGTGGTGGAGGTATGACCTCGCTCGCCTCCGTTCCCGAATGGGCGGCGGTGATCGACGAGCACGCAGTCGAGGACGCGACCGCACGCCGACTGGTCGGACAGCTCCTGGCTGTCGAGGTCGCCTCGCTCGCGTTTTGCCGCCTGCTCGAGCGGTGGGCGCGGGGCGATGCGGACCCGTCGACGCCGGGCCGCCGCCAGGCTGCCCTCCGCCGCGCAGCCGATCGTGTCGAGACGGCGCTCGCAGGGCTCGAACGACCGCTCGGGCGCTACCTGCTCGAGCTCGAGGCCGACCTGGCGGAGGGCCAATCGTGGTTCGGCGAGCCCGGCAGCGCCGAGTTGGTCGACTGGGGGCCGGTGCTCGATCGGGCGGGCGTGAAGGTCGCCGCGCACCGGGTCGCCGCGGCGTATCTCGAGCTTGCGGTGCTCGTGCGGGCGCTCGAAGGCCTCTCGTCCCAGGTGCGCTGGCACTCGTCGATCGATCGCGGGTCGTTGTGGGCCGGACTCTTCGACCTGCGGGAGAACCTGCTCGGTCGCGCGCTCGACGATCTCCGCGCGATCGCCGCGTAAGCGCGTCAGGCTCGGCTTGGCCGGAGGTAAGGACGCCGGCGAAGGTGACTGGCAAAAGTGGGGACATGACTACTCGGGGGTTTGCTCGAGGCAATAGACGTTCCCGTCGGGCGCGCGCACGAAGAACCAGCCGTACCCCGCATACGCAGGCTTCTGGAACGTCTGCTCCGCCCACAGGATCTCGCCTGGCTCGAGCCCTGCTGTTCGCATCTCGGCGTGCGCGCCCTCGAGGTCGTCGACGACGAAGGCGACGAACAGTCCGACACCGCGCGGCGCGAGACGCTCGTCGTCGAACGCCGCGCCAAACACCTCAACAAAATCGAAGCCGCCCGTCGGGAGGTTCAGGATCGACCAGTTCGGATCGCTTCGAACCGACGCCAGACCAAGCACGTCGCGGAAGAATGCCTCCGTCGCCGGTACATCTTCTGCTCGCGTTCCGACGAATCCGATTCTTCGCACCTGCATCGTCTGCGAGCCTACTCGCCGTCCTCGGGTGTGTCGGCCATGGTCAGGAAGGGGACGTCCCCGAACCGCTCGAATGTCCGCACGTGTGACGAGATGACCTGAAAGCCCGCGCGCTCGTAGACGCGGCACGCCCTCTTGTTGAAGGCAGCCACGTGGAGGAAGACACGGTCCGGGCGGTAGCGGTCGCGTGCGAACGCAAGACCGGCGAGGAAGAAATCGATTCCGAGTCCGTGCCCGGTCAGGTCCGGCCGGAGGCCGAGCCCATAGTCGAGGTCGGGCGGCTTCGGCTCGAAGTAGTAGAAGCCGATCAGGTCGTCTTGCTCGTCTCGCGCCTCGAAGAAGCGCTCAGGGTTGAGCACCGGCTCGGCGTCGCCGTCGTAGAAGTCGTAAGGCGGCGGATACCGCCAGCCGGCCAACTGAGCCTGCGTCTCGTCGGAGGCGGGTCCGATGCTGATCTGCACCGGGATCGAGGCTAGCGTGGAATCCGATGGACAACCCGTTGGACGATCGGCACCAACTTGAAGATCGGATCTCCGCATTCGTGATGGCGGGACTGGACGACTTCCGGATCCGTGCCTGGACGGTTATCCGAGCCGGGTATCTGCGCCGGGCGCACGCTGCCCGAATCGCTGCGGTCGTTGGCTCCGGTTAGTGTCTCCCACGCGTGTTCTTCTCCCTGAACACCTGGCAACTGGGGCTCATTGTGTTCGCGGTGGTCGGGGGTGCGGCCGCGATCGCTGTGGTCGCCGGCCACTACCTGCGGAAGCACACGCACGCTTACCGTGAGCCGATCGGCGTCCTGCAGGGGGCGTTGCTCGGGATCGTCGGTCTCATTCTCGCCTTCGGCCTCACGCTTGCCGTGGGGCGGTATCAAGACCGGCGCTCCGACGTCGTCACGGCCGCGAATACCATCGGGACGGCGTATCTGAGGGCACAGACGATCGCCGAGCCGCAAAGGAGCCTCTCGCTCAAGCTGCTTCGGAGCTACAACGACCTGGCGATCCGCGTCACCAAGGAGATCCCGGGCAGCGCGACTCTGCGAGCGACCTCCGCGCAGCAGGAACGGCTCCAACAGCAGCTTTGGCGTCTTGCCGGCGAGTCGATGAACGCCCGGCCGCGGGACACAGCACCACGGCTCTACGTCGACAGCCTGAACGCGATGATCGACCAGCAGACGACGCGCTTGTCCGGCTTGAACAACCGTGTGCCCAATGCGGTGCTCTGGCTCGAGTTGTTCGGCGCGGCGCTCGCTCTCGGCCTGCTCGGGCTCTACCTCTCCGTACTCGGCCGCGGCCTGGTCCCGGTAATTGCGGCAACCGCCCTCGTCAGCTTCCTCGTCCTCGTCACGTTCGACCTCGACCGCCCGACACGAGGTCTGATCAAGGTCCCCGCGACGCCGCTCCTCGCCGAGCAGGCGACGATGAGCCTTCCTCCCGCGGCTCCTGCGCCACGTTGAGCGAGAGGGCTCAGGCCGTCAGCGGCTCGTCGTCCGCGTCGCGGAGGCCGACGGCGTCGTGCCGCCAGAAGATCTCCGAGTAGACCAGCGTGCCGGTCATCCACGGCTCGTACGACGGGAGTCGAAGCGCCTGGAAGGCCGCATCCGGGATGCGCAGCGACGGCTTTCTGAAGCCCTGCCCGGCGCCCGGCTCGAACCCGAACCGCGAGTAGTACCGGGGCGAACCCTCGAGGAAGACCACGGGAACAGCCCGTTCGGCCAGGATCTCGAGACCACGTCGAATCAGCGCCGAGCCGACCCCTCGCTTCTGCCACGCAGGCAGCACGCCGACCGGGCTCAACACGAAGACGCAGACGAGCCGCCGAGGGGCGTCGAGCAGACTCGTCGTGAACATCACGTGGCCCACCACATCGTCCCCGTGTTCCGCGACGAGCGCGATCGAGTCGGCTTCCCCGAACCCTGCGCGAAGATCGTCGACGAGGCTCGCGACGACGTCGCCATGGTCGCCGAACGCCGCTCGATGCACGGCCCGGACGGCAGGACGGTCGGGCTCCTGCTCGAATCGAACGTTCACGAGCGCGACCTTACTCGGGCGATCGAGCACGGCCGCCGGAACATCCGAACGTCATGCTCATACGTTGCGCAAAGATCAGACCTACCGTCTCGCCATGAGGATGACGGCTCGCACGGCCGCGGTGCTGTCCGTGTGCGCCGTAGCGGCCGCGGTCGCGGGCGGCACCGCCCGTGCAGGCTTCACGCCGGCGTGGAGTTACCTGCCCGCTCCATTACGCACGAAGCTCGCGGCGCAGAGCGGCGGCAGCCTCTTCCTCCCGGCCAGGACGCCCAGCTTCTATCGCTACCGCGCGGGTGCGGCGGTGCAGGACGGGAAACTGACAGTGACGTTCACGAACCGCGTCCGCATCCGGCAGGGACTCTGGCGCTGGACGAGCCAGACGCTCCGGTGGCAGGTGCAGCCGCTCGGCGCCGGCAAGGCCTGTACGGCATGGGCGCCGCTGGACAAGACGCTGCAGGTCGACGGCAACAAGGTGTTCTCGTCGTCGGCGATCGACGGCGGCAAGGCCTGGCGCTGTGTCGTCGACAAACGCGGCCGAACCATGGTGCTCTCGGCGTCTGCCGGCGGGAGGCTCGGCGACGTCGGATCGGCGATCGTCGTCGCGAGCGGCCTGGACGTCAGCGGGCGCACCTCCGGAACGACCGTTGCCCTCGCCGTGACGCCGACGAGCGTCCGCCGCGGCCGCACCGTGCTCGTTCGAGGCGTCGCCGGCGGCTGCACAGCAGGTGACACGGTGACTGTTCTGTCGAAGGCGTTCCCGGCAACCCACACGTTCGCCGGAGTGCCGGCGGCACTCGCCCAGGTCGGATCGGCCGGGCGTTTCTCGGTCGTCGTCCGGATTCCGTTCGTCCGGGCACCCGGCCGCTATCAGCTGACCGCGCGCTGCGGCGGCGGCAACCTCGGGCTCACCGCTCACCTGACCCTCACTCGTTAGGGAGGCCTAAGGTCTCCGAGTGGACGAGGCGAGCCTGCGCAGCGACGAGGAACTGGCCGCGGTGCGCATCGGGCCGCTCGAGCCGCTCGACGGACCGATCACCTTGGTCGAGTACGACCCGGCGTGGCCGTCGCTGTACGCGCGCGAGTCGGCCCGCATTCGCACGACTCTGGGTGACCGGGTGCTGCTGCTGGAGCACGTCGGCTCGACGTCGGTGCCGCACCTCGCTGCCAAGCCCAGGATCGACATCGTCCTGGCCGTCGCCGATTCCAGCGACGAGGCGGGCTACTTCCCGGCGCTCGAGGCCGCCGGTTATGTGCTGCGCATCCGAGAACGCGACTGGCACGAACATCGTCTCTTCAACAGCCCGGACACGGACGTCAACCTCCACGTCTTCTCGGCGGGCTGCGACGAGATCGAGCGCCTGCTGCTCTTCCGCGATCACCTGCGACGCGACGAACCCGATCGTCTTCGATACGAGTCGACGAAACGCGACCTGGCGAAGCGGAGGTGGAGGCACGTCCAGCACTACGCCGACGCAAAGACCGCCGTGGTCGAGGAGATCCTAAGGCGAGCCGGCGACAATCGGTCCGGCGGCTGACTCCCGATCGCAGGTTTCCGCCAAGCTTCAGGGCTTGATGAACCTGTCTCACTCCACGCATCACGACCGTCAGGAGAAGTCATGCAGGTCACGAGGAACGGCATCCAGACGACCCCGGGCCCGGCTGAGTGGTTCACCGGCGCGGTGTACATCGATGCGGTTGCGTCGCTGTCCGACACCTCACGTCTGAGCGCGAGCAGCGTCCATTTCACGCCCGGCGCGCGAACGGCATGGCACACGCATCCGAACGGGCAGACCATCTATGTCCTCGAGGGGATCGGTCTTGCCCAGCGCCGGGGCGGCCCGATCGAGGTCATCCGCCCTGGTGATCGTGTCTTCTTCGAGCCGGGCGAGGAGCACTGGCACGGGGCCGCGTCGAATCGCTTCATGACTCACGTCGCGATGCTGATCGCCGACGACGAGGGCAACGTGGCGTCCTGGGGCGACCACGTCACGGACGAGGACTACAACGCAGCTCCGCCGGTCGAGGGCTGACCGGCGCCTTGTACGGCGGGGGATCACGGCGTGCCCGTCAGGAGAGGGCGCGCTCGAGCGCTGCGCGGTCGGTCGGCGCTCCATGCGTCGGCAAGACGAGTTCGACCGGCAGCTCGAGCAGCGGGCGCAGCGTCTCGAGGATCTCGTCTGGAGGGACGCCCTTGTTCGCCCAGTCGGAGGGGAACTCGAATCCGCGGCCGCGGTCGATGAGGGTGTCGCCGGCGACGAGTGCCTGACGGCTCTCGATCCAGAGCACGAGATCGTTCGGCTCCATCCCCGGATACGCCTCGACGCCGACGGGCAACCGGTCTCCCATGGTGAAGATCTGCGCCGCGAGGCGATCGTCGCCGGTCGACTCGAGCCGCGGCGAGAACACCGACGCCTCGAACCGCTCGACGAGCTTGCGGGTGTCCCGCTCGTGCCACGGGCAGGTCAGCACGATCACCACGTCGCGGTTCGCGGCGAGGTCGTCGACCGGAGACGGCGGATCTGTCGGGTCGATCAACAGCAACCGGCTGCCGTCGTCGAACGCATAGGACGAGACCTCGGGTCCCCAGTCCTCCGTGGCAGCGTCGTCCGCCGTCCACTCCGGATGCGTCGCCTCCCACCACCACAGGCCGCTCTGCAGCTCGCGCACGAAGAAATCCTAGAGGACCGACGATCTGCCTCCGTTCCGGGTGCGGGATGGACGGCTTTCTCGATCCAATTGAGATACTCGGGCCATCCGACTAGGCACAAGACGACGACCCGAAGGAGGGCCATGAGCAACTACGCGGTCGCGCAGTTCGACGAGATCGAGGAGGTGAACGACGGCCGGTGCCCGTGGCGGTCGGTTGCGACCCACTTCGGCATCGGGTCGTTCGGCGTCAACACGTGGACTGCCCGCAACGCGGGCGACCGGATCATCAACGAGCACGACGAGTCGGACCCGGACGCGGACGAGGAGCTCTACGTCGTCCTGCGAGGACGCGCCACCTTCGAGCTCGACGGCGAGCAGGTGAACGCCGCGGCCGGCACCTTCGTCTTCGCGCGTCCCGGCGTCAAGCGAACGGCGATCGCCGCCGAGCCCGAGACGACGATCGTCGCGTTCGGCGGCGTGCCGGGCAAGGCCTACGAGCCTTCTGGTTGGCCGCTCTGGGCGCCGCTCCATCCTCTCTACCAGGCCGGCGAGTACACCGAGGCTGCGGACCGCGGACGCGAGCTCCTCGAGGCCAATCCACAGTACGGAATGCTGTTCTACAACGTCGCGTGCTGCGAGAGCCTCGCCGGTCGAACGGCCGACGCCCTCGACCACCTTCGGCACGCGATCGATCTGTCGGAGGGCTCGCGCACGCTCGCGAAGGACGACTCCGACTTCGACCCGATTCGCGGCGAGGCCATGTTCAAGGAGCTCGTCGGCGCTTAGGAGCCCGCCTGCGCCTCGGCGGCGAGGATCTCGCTCCCTGCCGTCGTCACGAACACGTGCCCGCGGTCGATCCGGACGAGACCGTCGGCGATCGCGTCCTCCCAGACGGAGAGCCGCGGGCACGACGTCTTCCAGACCTCGATCGTCTCGGCGTACGTTCGCGAACGCTCCGCGACCCACGCGAGCAGCTGGATCGTGGGAGCGGTCACGGTCGCCACGTCGTTCATCCGTGCAGTGTTTCATCCACACCGGGTGAGGCGGAGTGCGCCTTGGCCGATGACAATCCGAGTTCGGATCTGGACGTCCCGTCCATCGAGAGAGGAGAGCTGGGTGTCCGAACTGACGAACGCACAGCGCGAAGTGCTGCCGATTCCGGATCGCCCTTACGACGGGCCAGTCTGGGAGGACGCGAAGGATCCTGCCGCCAAGTTCCCGCCGATCGAGCCGCTCCGTCCCCCGGCGGGAGCGCCGAACGTCTTGATCGTCCTGATCGACGATGCAGGCTTCGGCTGCTCGAGTGCGTTCGGCGGACCGTGCCAGACGCCCACGGCCGAGCGGCTCGCCGGTGAAGGGCTGAAGTTCAACCGGTTCCACACAACCGCGCTCTGCTCGCCGACGCGCGCCGCGCTGCTCTCCGGCCGCAACCACCACACGGTCGGGATGGGAGGGATCACGGAGATCGCGACCTCGGCGCCCGGGTACAACTCGGTGCGGCCGAACACGTGCGCCCCGCTCGCGGAGACGCTGAAGCTGAACGGCTACGCGACCGCGCAGTTCGGCAAGTGCCACGAGGTCCCCGTCTGGGAGACGAGTCCGCTCGGCCCCTTCGACTCGTGGCCGAGCGGCGGCGGCGGGTTCGAGTACTTCTACGGTTTCATCGGCGGCGAGACGAACCAGTACTACCCGGCCATCTACGAAGGGACGACACCGGTCGAGCCCGGGAAGACGCCCGAGGAGGGCTACCACTTCACCGAGGACATGACCGACAAGGCGATCGGCTGGATTCGCCAGCAGAAGGCGCTGATGGGCGACAAGCCGTTCTTCGTCTACTTCGCCCCGGGCGCGACCCACGCGCCGCACCACGTGCCGGCCGACTGGTCGGCGAAGTACAAGGGCAAGTTCGACCAGGGCTGGGACAAGCTGCGCAAGGAGACCTTCGTGCGACAGACGGAGCTTGGCGTCATCCCGCAGGACGCCCAGCTGACCGCTCGGCCGGAGGAGATCCCTGCCTGGGACGAGATCCCCGACGAGCTGAGGCTCGTCCTCTCGCGTCAGATGGAGGTTTACGCGGGGTTCCTCGAGCACACGGACCATCACATCGGGCGGCTCGTCGATGCGCTCGAGGATCTCGGCGTCCTCGAGGACACCCTCGTCTACTACATCATCGGCGACAACGGGGCGAGCGCGGAAGGCGACGTCCACGGCAGCTTCAACGAGCTGATCAACCTGAACGGCGCCAGTGCGCTGCAGACCACCGAGTTCATGGCCACTCGCATCGACGAGTTCGGCACGCCGTCTGCCTACAACCACTACGCGGTCGGCTGGGCGCACGCAATGGACACCCCGTACCAGTGGACGAAGCAGATCGCATCGCACTGGGGTGGGACGCGGAACGGCACGATCGTCCGCTGGCCGAAGGGCATCAAGGCGACGGGCGAGGTGCGCAGCCAGTTCCACCACGTGATCGACGTTGCTCCCACGGTGCTCGAGGCCGCGGGCATTCCCGAGCCGAAGACGGTGCACGGGGTCACGCAGAAGCCGATCGAGGGCGTCAGCATGCGCTATGCGTTCGACGACGCCGCCGCCGCAGAACGACGGGTCACGCAGTACTTCGAGATGTTCTGCAACCGCGGCATCTACGACCAGGGCTGGACGGCCGTCACGCGGCACTCCACGCCGTGGGTGGTCACCGAGCTGCCGCCGTTCGCGGACGACACCTGGGAGCTCTACGACACGAACACCGACTGGAGCCAGGCCAACGACCTGGCAGCCGAGCTGCCCGAGAAGCTCGACGAGCTGAAGGCGCTCTTCATGGAGGAGGCGCGGAAGTACAACGTGCTCCCACTGGACGACCGAAGGGTCGAGCGCTTCAACTCCGACCTGGCAGGGCGGCCGGTGCTGATCACCGGCGACTCCCAGCTGCTTTTCGGCGGCATGGGACGGTTGAGTGAGAACGCGATGATCAACATCAAGAACAAGTCGCACGCGGTGACCGCCGAGCTGCGGGTTCCGGACGGTGGAGCGACGGGCGTGATCGTCGCGCAGGGCGGCGAGTTCGCAGGCTGGAGCCTCTACGTCGCGGGCGGGAAGCCGACCTACTGTTACAACCTGTTCGGCATCCGCACGTTCAAAGTCGCAGGAGACAGTGCGATCCCATCTGGCAAGCATCAGGTGCGGATGGAGTTCACCTACGACGGCGGTGGGCTCGGCAAGGGCGGGACCGTCGCGCTCTATCTCGACGGCAAGAAGACCGGCGAGGGCCGCGTCGAGGGGACCGTGCCCATGGTCTTCTCGGCCGACGAGACGTGCGACGTCGGCTCCGACACCGCCTCGGCAGTCAGCGACGACTACACGCCCGAGACCAGCAAGTTCACCGGCGCGATCGACTGGGTGCAGATCGACATCTCAGACGCCGCGGAAGACCTCGACCACCTGATCACCGCGGAGGAGCGCCTCAAGATCGCGATGGCGCGACAGTAGGAGCGCCAGAGATCGGACACGTACCCTTGGCGCGTGCCGGCCGAGTTGACCGTCGTCGGATCGATCAACCTCGACCTGGTCGCTCGCGTCACGGCGCTGCCGCGCGTGGGGGAGACCGTGGTGGGGACGAGCTTCGCCCGCTATCCAGGCGGCAAGGGCGCGAACCAAGCTGTCGCGGCCGCGAAGCTCGGCGCCAGGGTGCGGATGGTCGGGGCCGTCGGCGCCGACCCGCTCGCCGACGAGGCGCTGGCCGGGCTCGAGGAGGCGGGCGTCGAGCTCGAGCTGACCCGCGGCGGCGAGACCGGTATTGCGCTGATCCTCGTGGCCGACGACGGCGAGAACCAGATCGTGGTCGTTCCCGGCGCCAACGCCGAGGTACGGCCGACGTCGCCCGGCGGCGCCGTGCTCTGTCAGCTCGAGGTGCCGGACGCCGTCGTCGAGGCGGCCGCTGCCGGCGCGGCGTTCTTCGCACTCAACGCCGCCCCTGCGCGTCCGATCGAGCTCGAGCCTGACCTACTGATCGTCAACCGGCTCGAGCACGAGGTCGTCTCGCGCGGCCGGCTCGTGGCCGTCACGTACGGGCCGGAGGGAGCGGCGCTGTTCGAGAACGGCCACGAGGTCGCTCGCGCCCGGCCGCCCCGTGTCGACGCGGTCGACGGCACCGCCGCGGGCGACGCGTTCTCGGCCTGTCTCGTCGTCTCGCTCCTCGAAGGCCGGCCGCGGGACGAGGCGCTCCGGCGTGCATGTGCGGCCGGGGCGATCGCGGCCTCGCGGGCCGGAGCCCAGCCATCACTCCCCGTGAGCGACGAGCTGGACGCAATACTCGCCGCATGACGCCCACGCCCATCATCCTCGACTGCGACCCCGGTCACGACGACGCAATCGCCATTCTGCTCGCACTCGCCTCGCCCGAGATCGAGCTCGTCGGCATCACGACCGTCTCCGGCAACCAGACCGTCGACAAGACGACCGCGAACGCGCTCAAGCTGCTCGAGCTGGCCGGCCGTCCCGACATCCCCGTCCACCGAGGCGCCGACCGTCCGTTCATCCGGCCGCAGGACGTCGCCGCTCACGTGCACGGGGAATCGGGCCTCGATGGGCCCGACCTGCCGCCGCCGACGGCCCAAGCCCAGCCGCAGCCCGCCGTCGACTACCTCGCCGACGAGATCCGCCGTCGCGACGGTCGTCTGACGCTCGTCCCGACCGGGCCGCTGACGAACATCGGCCTGCTCTTCTCGCTGCATCCCGACGCACGGCCGGAGCGCATCGTCCTGATGGGCGGCGCCGTCGGCGAGGGCAACCGGACTCCCGCTGCCGAGTTCAACATCTGGGCCGACCCCGAGGCGGCTCAGCGCGTCTTCACGGAGGGGCTCGACACGACGATGGTCGGCCTCGACGTCACCCACCGCGCGCTGATCAAGGACTCGCACACCGAGCGCATGCGGGGCGCCGGGAAAGTCGGCCAGGTCGTCGCCGAGCTGATGGACTTCTATGCCCGCTTCCACAAGGCGCGCTACCCGGATCTCGACGGCTCGCCGATGCACGACCCGGTCTGCGTCGCGCACATCGTCGACCCGACGCTGGTGGATGTCCGCGACGCGTTCATCGACGTGGACTGCTCGACCGGCCCGAGCTGGGGCCGCACGAACGTCGACTGGCGCAGACGCGAGCACTTCGGCGAGCCGAACGCCAAGGTCGCGCTCGACATCGACGGCCCCCGGTTCGCGGAGCTGATCGTCGAGCGAATCAGCTCGTTCGCGTGATCGTCTGGGCGGCGATCGCGCCGCACGGTGGGCTCGTGTTCGACCAGCCGGAAGCGCCGACGCGGCTCGGGATGGAGGAGCTCGGCCGGCGGTTCGCGGCGGCCGAGCCGGAGGCAGCGATCGTCCTGACCCCGCACGGCCTGCACGTCGACGACCACTTCGCTGTCGTCCGATCGGCCGCTCTCGAAGGCGACGCGAGCCTCTGGACGGACGTCGACACGCACTACGAGGGGCCGGGCGAGCCCGAGCTGGCCACCGCGTGCATCGACGCGCTCCAGGCCGACGGACTGCCCGCGCTCGGCGTCACGTTCGGCGCCACGGCGGCTGGAGCCTCGACGATGCCGCTCGACTGGGGCGCGCTGATCCCGCTCTGGTTCATGCGCGCGCCCGGCAGTCGTCGTGACGCCGTGCCGTTCGCGGCCGAACGCCGAGCATGTGCGGGCCGGCGCTGCCCTGGCCCTGGCGACGGGCCGCCGCCGCGTCGCTCTGATCGCGAGCGCCGACCACGGGCACGGCCATACGCCCGACGGCCCGTATGGCTTCGCCGCGGAGTCGGCGCCGTACGACGAGCTCATCCAGGAGCTCGTCGCCGGAAACCGGCTCGGGGAGCTCGTCGAACGGGACCCGGAGTGGGCCGTCGCCGCCAAGGCCGACAGTTTCTGGCAGCTGCTGATGCTGCACGGCGCGATCGGCGATGCGTTCGACGTCGAGCTCCTGTCGTACGAGGCGCCGACGTACTTCGGGATGCTGACCGCGTCCTTCGCGCGGCAGGACTGATCCCGATGACCGCGAAGTGCCCGTCATGGCGCGCAAGAAGCGGCCCCACAAGGTGTCCCCGCGTACACCCGCGCGCACGCGGAAGCGGCGTCCGACGAAGCGCCGCGTCCGCTCGCACCACTACCCGGAGCTGATCGGTCTCGCGCTCGCTGCGGGCGGTGTCTTCCTCGCAGCTGTGCTGTGGCTCGGATTCAGCGGCGGCCCGGTCGGCGACCTCGTCCAGTCGGCCGTCGGCGCTGCCGCGTACGTCGCACCGCTCGTGCTCGTGCCGCTCGGCGCCTTGATGGTGACGAAGAGCACTCTCGTCGACGTCGGCCCGTTCCGGCTCGGTCTCGGGGTGGCGCTGGCCGGCCTGCTTCTGACGCTCGGCTCGGCGCACGGCGGCGTCGCCGGAGACGGCCTCGAGCGACTGGTGGCGCTCGGTCTCGGCACAACCGGCGCAACGATCCTCGGAATCCTTCTCACCGTGTCCGGACTGCTGTTCCTCACGGGCGCAAGCCTCGGCGCACTCGTGCGCCGGTCGGGTCGCGCCGTCCGGCAGGCGCATACACGCGTTCGCGCCGCCCGCCCCGTCCACGAGCCCGACCGGATGAGCGAGCCGGCCGTGCCCGTCGCGCCGCCCGTCGATGTGCGCGAGGACTATCCGGATCTCATCTCCGATTCGATCTCGGGGCCGCCGCCGCAGCTCTTCGTGCCGGAGCCCGACGAGTTCGAGGACGCCGAGACGCGCGAGTCGCAGGAGAGCCTGTTCCCGCTCCGCGAGGCCCCGCTCGCCGAGTACGAGCTGCCGGATCGCAGCCTCCTGAAGCGATCGAAGGGCGGCGGCGGGCCGAATACCGACGCGGGTCAGCGCGTCGCCGAGGCGCTCGTGACGTGCCTGGCGCACTTCGGCGTCGAGGCCACGGTCGTCGGACAGATCTCGGGGCCGCGTGTCACCCGCTACGAGCTCCAGCTCGCGCCGGGGACGAAGGTCGGCAAGGTCGCGAACCTGAAGGACGACCTCAGCTACGCGCTCGCCACGACGGAGATCCGGATCCTCGCGCCGATCCCCGGGAAGCAGGCGGTCGGCGTCGAGGTACCGAACCTGAGCCCGAGCGTCGTCACGCTCGGCGACATCTACGACGACCTGCCCGCTACGGCGAGCCCGCTCTCGGTCTGGCTCGGCAAGGACATCTCCGGCGCCGCGGTCTGGGCCGATCTCGCCCGGATGCCGCACATCCTGATCGCGGGCACCACCGGCTCCGGCAAGTCGGGCTGCATCAACGCGATCCTGACGTCGATCCTGCTGCGCGCGACGCCCGACGAGGCGCGGCTGATCCTCATCGACCCGAAGCGGATCGAGCTCAACTACTACGAGTCGATCCCGCATCTGCTGACGCCCGTCGTCTCGAGCCCGAAGGAGGCGAGCGCCGTCCTGCTCAACGTCGTCACGGAGATGGAGCGCCGCTACGAGCGCCTGAGCCAGGTGCGGGCGCGCAACCTCCCCGAGGCGAACCGCGCGCTCCGGAAGCGCGGGGAGGAGGAGCTGCCGTACCTCCTCGTCGTCATCGACGAGCTCGCCGACCTGATGATGGTGAGCCCGCAGGAGGTCGAGGATTCGATCATCCGGCTCGCACAGAAGTCGCGCGCGGTCGGAATCCACCTCGTGCTTGCGACGCAGCGCCCGTCGGTCGACGTGATTACCGGAATGATCAAGGCGAACGTCCCGTCCCGGATCGCGTTCGCCGTCTCGTCGCAGACAGACTCCCGCGTGATCCTCGATGCAAACGGCGCCGAGAGCCTGCTCGGCCAGGGCGACATGCTCTTCAAGCCCCTCGGTACGTCCAGGTTGCAGCGCGTCCAGGGCGCGTTCGTGACCGAGGAAGAGGTCGCGCTCGTCGTCGAGCAGACGCGTGCGCAGCGCGAGCAGGTGGTGGACGAGAGCTTCCTCGAGCTGCCGCAGGTCTTCGCGGACTCGGACACGGAGGAGGGTGAGTTCGATCCCGACGAGGATCCGCTGCTCGACAAGGCGATCGAGATCGTGGTCACCGCCCAGACGGCGAGCGTCTCGCTCCTGCAGCGGAGGCTGCGGGTCGGCTACACGCGGGCAGGACGGCTGATCGACATGCTCGAGCGGCGCCAGATCATCTCGCCGTACGAGGGCTCAAAACCCAGGCGGGTGCTCGTTTCGGAGCACGAGCTGGAGCGAATCGCGGCAGCGCCGGTCGAGTAGAATCGCGCTACTCTTCCGGCCCCGGCACCCCCCTCTACTCTTCCCGCCTCCCTGGCACCGGAGTAGGATCGCCCGGTCTTTTGTTCCGAAAGCTACTGAGGAGGAGTAGGTGAAGGTCACACGCTGGATCGCGCTTGCAAGCGCGGCCGTTCTCATTGCGGCTATAGGGACGTCCGCTGCGCTCGGCGGCAGCTCATCGTCGAAGCAACAGACGGCCGGCATCAAGGCCGGGCTCGTCAGCGACGTCATCGGGTTCAACGACGCCGGGTTCAACAGGAACCAGCTCAAGGGTCTGAACGCGGCGATCAAGAAGGTCGGCGGCACGGCATATCCCGAGGTCTCTCATTCCGCGAGCGACTACTCGCCGAACTTCAACGCCGCGGTTCGCAAGGGCGCGAACCTCGTGATCGGAGCGGGCTTCCTGCTCGCGGCGACGGAGGCGACGTACGCGAAGAACTTCCCGAAGGTGAACTTCGCGATCACCGACTACTCGGTGCATGCTGCGCCGTTCGCCGACAAGAAGGGCAAGGTGCTCTACAAGAACGTCGAGGGCATCACCTACGCGGCGAACGAGTCGGGCTGCCTCGTCGGCGTGCTCGCGGCCAAGATGGCGAAGAAGCTCGGCGGCAACACGATCGGAGCTGTCGGAGGGCTGAAGATCCCGCCCGTCGACATCTGGATCGCCGGCTACAGGTACTGCGCCAACAAGGCCGTGCCGGGCACCAAGACGATCGTCCAGTACTCGAACGACTTCGGAGCAGCGGACAAGTGCCAGACCGTCGCGCAGAACGAGATCGGACAGGGCGCGAAGGTGCTCTTCCAGGTCGCGGGCGGCTGCGGTCTCGGGACGCTCAAGGCTGCCGATGCTGCCAACCTCTGGGGCATCGGGGTCGACTCCGACGAGTACCGCGACGCGAAGCGCGTCCTCACGAGCGCCACGAAGCACACCGACACGGGTGTGTACGACACGGTCGTCGCGGCGGCTGGCGGCAAGTTCGCAGGGAGGGACCGACCTGGTCTTCAACCTGAAGAACAACGGCGTCGGCGTCGGGAAGATCAACCCGTCGGTGCCGAAGTCGTGGATCGCGCTGATGAACTCGTACAAGCAGCGGATCATCGCCGGGACGCTGAAGGTTCCCGCAGGTCTGTAGCACTCGCTCGAGTTGAAGGATCGAGAAGGGCGGGCGTCATGCCCGCCCTTCTCGTTTCCGGGTTAGGATCGCGCACGTGGCCGGCGAGGATCTAGTGCTCGAGATGCGCGGCATCCGCAAGGAGTTCCCGGGGGTCGTCGCCAACGACAACATCAACCTCGACATCCGGCAGGGGGAGGTGCACGCCCTCCTGGGCGAGAACGGCGCCGGCAAGTCGACGTTGATGAACATCCTCTACGGGCTGTACCGCCCGGACGCGGGTGAGATCCTGCTGCACGGGAAGCCGATCACCTTCAGCTCGGCCCGTGATGCCATCCAGGCCGGCATCGGCATGGTGCATCAGCACTTCATGCTCATCCCGGTGATGACGGTCGCCGAGAACATCGTGCTCGGTGTCGAGCCGCGCGAGCACTTGCTCCTGGACGAGCGAGGCGCGGAGAAGCGGGTGCGCGACCTCTCCGAGCGATTCGGCCTCGTCGTCGATCCGACGGCGCTCGTCGGCGAGATCACCGTGGGACAGGAACAGCGCGTGGAGATTCTGAAGGCGCTCTATCGCGGCGCGGACGTCCTCATCCTGGACGAGCCGACGGCAGTCTTGACTCCGCAGGAGTCGAAGGAGTTGTTCTCGATCGTCAACAGCCTGAAGGAAAACGGGAGGTCGATCATCTTCATCAGCCACAAGCTGAACGAGGTGCTCGAGATCGCCGATCGCATCACCGTCCTCCGCCGCGGCAAGACGATCGAGACCGTTCCCCGAGAAGGCGCCACCGAGGAGTCGCTCGCCCGCGCGATGGTCGGGCGCGAGGTCCTGCTTCGCGTCGACCGGCCGCCGGCAAACCCCGGTGAGGTCCTCCTGACGGTCGAGAACCTCCACGCACGGGACGACCGCGGCATCGAGAAGGTTCGCGGTGTCTCGTTCGACGTCCGGGCCGGCGAGATCGTCGGTATCGCAGGCGTGGACGGAAACGGTCAGACAGAGCTGATCGAGGCGATCACCGGATTGCGCAAGATCGACTCGGGCAGGATCCTCGTCGCGGGGCAGCCGCTGAAGAACGCGGACGCTCGAACAATGCTCGATGCCGGCGTCGGGCACATTCCCGAAGACCGGCAACGGCGAGGTCTCGTGCTCGAGTTTTCGATCGCCGAGAACATCGCCCTGCACGATTACGCGAAACCGCCGGCCGCACGCTTCGGCTGGCTGTTCCCACGACGCCTGATCGAGCGTGCCCGCCGCCTCATCAAGGCCTACGACGTGCGGGGCGGCGGCCCGCAGACGCGTGCCGGCGGCCTCTCGGGCGGCAACCAGCAGAAAGTGGTCGTGGCGCGCGAGATCGAGCGCGACCCGAAAGTGCTGATCGCTGCGCAGCCGACCCGCGGGCTCGACGTCGGAGCGATCGAATATCTGCACCGACAGCTCGTGACCGAGCGCGACGAAGGCCGCGCGCTCCTTCTCGTCTCCCTCGAGCTCGAAGAGATCTTCTCGCTCTCGGATCGCATCCTCGTCATCTATGAGGGCGAGATCGTCGGCGAGCACACGGGTGAAGTGTCCGAGGAGCAGATCGGGCTCGAGATGCTCGGCGCCGGCGAGCGGAGCGCGGCGTGACCGACGCCCCGAACATCCCTCCCGAGACTCCGGAGGAGGCTGCCGACGCATCGGGCGGGACGACCGCCTCGAGACTCGCGCTCAAGCACCGTGCGGGCGGGATCGCCGTGCCGCTGGTCACCGCCGTGGTCGCCTTCCTGATGGGCGGGCTCGTCGTGCTGGCGACCGGCCACAACCCGCTGCTCGCGTACAGGGACATCTTCAACGGGGCCGGTTTCAACTGGTTCTTCCATCCGACGACCGACGTGGTGAACACGTCCGCGTACAACCTCACCCAGACCCTGCTCCAGACGACGACGCTGATCCTCTGCGGGCTCGCAGTGGCGTTCGCCTTCCGCTGCGGCCTGTTCAACATCGGCGGGCAGGGTCAGTACTTCGTCGGGATCATCGTCGCGAACTGGGTCGGGGTCAGCTTCGCCGGCATGAGCCCTTTCCCGCACATCCTCCTGGTGATCTGCACGGCGACACTCGCGGGAGCAGCCTACGCAGGGATCGCCGGCTTCTTGAAGGCGACCGTCGGCGCGCACGAGGTGATCACGACGATCATGCTCAACTGGATCGCGATCTACGTGGGTGAGTGGCTGTTCGGTGACGGAGGCCTGCTGCAGAACTCCGCCGACAAGTCGGTGCCCGTGTCGAACGACATCGCCGCGTCGGCCAAGCTGCCGGTCTTCTGGGGATCTCAGGAACTGCAGGGCCTTCACATCGGGTTCTTCATCGCCATCGCTGCGCTCGTCGTGTTCCACTTCGTCCTCAACCGCACGACACTGGGATACGAGGTCCGCGCCGTCGGCTTCAACCCGGAGGCGGCTGCCTACGGCGGCATCAGCGTCCGGAAGAATCTCATCCGGGCGATGGCGATCTCCGGTGCCTTCGCCGGTCTCGCCGGAGCTCTCGACATGACGGGTTACCTCTACCACTACGGCCAGACCGACATTCCCCTCAGCAACGTCGGCTTCCTCGGCATCGCCGTCGCTCTCCTCGGTCGCAATACGGCGGTCGGCGTCGGGCTCGCCTCACTGCTCTTCGGCGGCCTGCTCTACGGCACGACCCACGGGCTCTCGTCGAACGTCATCCAGCCGGAGCTCGCCGGAAACCTGACCTACATCATCCAGGGGTTGATCGTGCTCTTCGTCGGGGCCGACCTCCTGATTCTCTCGGTCTGGAACGCGCGCCGGAAACTGCGGCCGAAGCCACAGAGAACGGAGGTGCCGGCGTGACGCAGTGGTCGGAGGCGCTTTCGAACCCGGTGAGCACACGGCTCCGCAACCCGGGGACGACGGGCTACGCGGCGCTCGCGATCGGCGTGTTCGCAGCGTTTCTCGCGATCCCGCCGATCACGGCGCGGACGATCGCCTGGTCGATCGCCGTCGGCATCGTCGCGTGCGTCCTCGGTCTCTGGACGTACACGCGCGGCCGGCGCCGACTCGGCGTCGGTGCGGTGGTCACGGGGCTCGTGGGGATCGGCCTCGGCATTCTCGCCACCCGCTCGAGCGTCGCGAACCTGAACGCGGTCTTCGACGCTTCGCTGGTGGCACAGACGTTCGCGTTCGCGACGCCACTCGTGTTCGGTGCGATCGGCGGGATGTTCTCGGAGCGCAGCGGCGTCGTGAACATCGGCCTCGAGGGAATGATGCTGATGGGCGCGTTCTGGGGCGTCTGGGGTGCTGACAAGGGCGGATCGTGGGTCGTCGGGCTCCTGGTGGGCGCGGGCGTGGGAGGGCTTCTCGCGCTCGTGTACGCGTACTTCGCGATCCACCTGAGAGCCGACCAGATCGTCGGCGGCACGGCGGTGAACTTCCTGGCGCTCGGGATCACCGGCTATTTCTTCTTCCAGCTCTACAACGGGAACTACATTCCCAGTGGGGTCTCGACGATTCCGACGCTGACGCTCCCGTTCCTCTCGGACACGAAGTTCCTTGGGCCGGCGATCGGCAATCTCAGCGTCATGATCTGGGCGGGCTTCGCGCTGGTGATCGTCTCGTACATCGTCGTGTTCAAGACGCCGATCGGGTTGCGCATCCGCGCCTGCGGCGAGCACCCGCGCGCCGCTGACACGGTCGGGATCAGCGTCTACGCCATCCGCTACGGCTGCGTCGTCCTCTCGGGCGTCCTCGCAGCCCTCGGAGGCGTCTACCTCTCCGACGGGTTCGCCGGCGGGACGTTCATCAACAACATGACCGACGGGCGCGGCTTCATCGCGCTCGCGGCCATGATCTTCGGCAACTGGCGTCCGTTCGGGGCGTTCGCAGCGGCGCTGCTGTTCGGACTGTCGAGTGCCATCGCGCTCCGACTCCAGGTCTATTCCCCATCCGCGTCGACACTCTTCAACGTGCTTCCGTACGTGCTGACGCTGATTGCAGTGGCCGGCGTCATCGGTCGGACAGTTCCGCCGGCCGCCGATGGCAAGCCGTACAAGAAGCAGTAGGCGGTTCGCGGCAGCGGGGGTGGGGGCGGCGCTCGCGGCCGCACTCACCGTCGGCCTCGCCGCGGCTGCGCCCAAGTCGGCATTCACCGCGTGCCTCGTGACGGGTGACGGCAGCCCGAGCCTGGGCGACACCTCGCTCGGGAATCTGGCCGCCGCCGGCGTGCACGCGGCAGAGACGCACGGCGTCCGGGGACGTGTCGTCCACTCTCGGGGGCCGAGCGACGACCGGGCGAGCCTGCGAGCGTGCGTCGAGGGCGGCGCGGACGTGACGATCGGGGTCGGCTATCTCATCGAGGCGCCGATGAACGACATCGCGAGCGCATTCCCGTCGAAGAGGTTCGTCATCGTCGGCGTGAACGTCAATTCACTCGCGAGCCGACCCGCGAACGTGCAAGGCGTGCTGTTCAAGCCCGAGGAGGCCGGATACCTCGTCGGGTACGCAGCGGGGCTGTGGGCGAAGGAGCGGGGCGCCCACACCGTCGGCTCGGTGGGCGGCCTCAAGATCCCGCCGGTCGACAGCTACATCGCGGGCTTTCAGTTCGGCGCAAAGCGCGCCGATCCGGGAATCAAGACGCTGAACAGGTACGCCCAGAGCTTCACCGACCAGGCGAGATGCCGGAAGGCTGCGCTCTCCCAGATCGCGGACGGCTCGGTCGTCGAGCTGCAGGTGGCGGGTCGCTGCGGGCTGGGCGTCCTGGGTGCCGCACGTGCGAAGGGCGTATTCGCCGTCGGGGCCGACACCGACCAGGGCACCCTTCGCCCGTGGGTGATGACCAGCGCCGTCAAGCGCGTCGACGTCGCGGTGCTGTCGGCGATCCTCTCCGCCAGAGATGGAACGCTCAAGACTGGCGTGAACAACGTCTTCGGGGTGCGCCGGGACGGCGTCGGCTACGCCGCCTGGAGCGGTCTCGTCCCGGTCCGGATCCGTGCTGCGGTCGCCCGTCAGTACCGGAGGCTCCAGGCCGGCGCGATGACCGGCATTCCGGTCAAGGTGGACTAGCGATTCGAGCTGCAATGCTCCGGAGAGCACGGACGCCCGCGATCGCACTCGCCGCCCTGGCGTGCACCGGCTGCGGCGCGAAGACCCAAGCCGAACAGCCGGTCACGAGACCGACGGCCCCTCCTCCGGCGCTCCGCGTCGGCGTCGTCGGGCGGTTGCACGTCTCCGTGCCGCGCGTCGGCGTGACGCGGGGCAGGCTCGCGTCCGTTCAGCGCTTCCCGCTCGTGCTCGTCGCGCCGGGCGCGGCGACCGCTCAGGCGGTGGCGGACGCCGCAGCTGCAAACCCCGGCGGTCATTTCGCGCTCGTCGGGGCATCCGTCAAGAAGGTCGAGCAGCCGAACCTCGCGGGCGTCGTGTTTCGCGAGCCGCAGGCGGCACTGCTCGGCGGGATGCTCGCGGGTTACGTCGCTGCCGCCCAGAACGTGTCGGATCCGGTTGTCGCCTGGGTCGGGCCTGCCGGCCCAGGGCTCGTCCGCTCGTTCAGCCGCGGTGTGCATCGCGTCGACGGCGGCGCGTCGGTGCTCGTCGCCCACTCGTCGACCGTCCCGTCGGACTGCAAGGAATCCGCTCTGTCGGTGCTCGAGCGCGGCGCGGTCTTCGTGATGGCCTGGCGGGGCCTCTGCGCCGCAGCGGTGGCCGATGCCGCCGCCGAGCAGAACCAGATCGCCGCCTCCGTCCGCGACTTCGAACTGCCGAACGCGGCGGTCGACACGGTCGTACGGGAAGCCCTGAGCGGCCGGTACTCGGGTGGAGAGGATCTGATCTTCGGCTTCAAGACCGGAGCGATCGGGGTCGGTCGGCTCGATCCGCATGTCCCTGCGTCGGTCGCCGTCAAGGTGCGCGGCGCGGCTCAGGCCCTCTCGGTCCGAGCATCGGCGATCAACTAGCGTCCGAGATCTTGGCGACCGACCAGCTCGATCAGACGCCGGTGTCCGAGCCCGAGCCGAAGGTGGGATCCCGGCTCGGCGGCGCGATCTCGCCGATCCTGACCACGATCCTCGCGTTCTTCGTCGGGGGCCTGGTCGTCGTCCTGACCGGAAAGAACCCGCTCCGCGTCTATGCGGCCATCTTCGACGGAACTGGGCTCAACTGGTTCTTCCATGTCGGGAACTACTCGGCACGGATTCCGTTCTCGTCGCAAAAGATGTGGTTTCCCTGGGACACCGCATCGATCGCGGCGCAGAACCTGCAGCAGACGCTGCTCCTGACGACGCCGATCATCCTGACCGGGCTCGCGGTCGCGTTTGCCTTCCGCTGCGGCCTGTTCAACATCGGCGGCCAGGGCCAGTACCTCGTCGGCTCGTACTTCGCCGTGTGGATCGGCTCGTCGTTCACCAACCTCAACCCGTTCCTGCATGTGGCGCTCTGCCTCATCGCCGGCGTGCTGGGCGGCGGTGCCTACGCGGGGATCGCCGGCTTCCTCAAGGCAACGGTCGGGACGCACGAGGTGATCTCGACGATCATGCTGAACTGGATCGCGGTCTGGGTCGGCGCGTACCTGTTCGGGCAAGGCGGCCCGCTCCAGAACAACTCGCAGGCGTCGATCCCGGTGTCGAACGACATCGCCGCGGGCGCCAAGCTCCCGGTCTTCTGGGGTCTGCCGATTCTGCAAGGGCTCTCGATCGGGATCTTCATCGCGGTGGCGATGCTCTTCGTCTACTGGGCGGTGATCAACCGGACGACGCTCGGCTTTTCGGTTCGCGCCGTCGGGTTCAACCCGCAGGCGGCGCGGTACGCCGGCATCTCGGTCGGCCGGAACATCTTCGTGGCGATGGCCATCTCCGGTGCGCTGGCCGGCCTGGCGGGCGCGCTCGATATCACGGGGTGGGCGTACCGGATCGGCCCCACCGACATCGCCGTCAGCACGATCGGGTTCATCGGGATTGCGGCGGCGCTGCTCGGGCGGTCGTCGGCGATCGGCGTCGGCGCGTCGGCGCTGCTCTTCGGCGCCCTGATCAACGGCACCTCGAGCAGGCATCTCGATCCGACGATCTTCCGCCCCGATCTCGCGACGAACCTCGCGACGATCATCCAGGGCCTCATCATCCTCTGCGTCGGCCTCAATCTCGCCGGCCTCTGGGCGTGGTTGATGAAACGGCGACGCGCTTGATGGCGCGGACGCTCATCCGGCCGCGTTCGATCGGGATCGGCGGGATCGCCCTCGGAGCGCTCGCGTTCTGGTTCGCGCTCCCGCCGCTCGCCTCGCGCTCCGGGGCGCTGCCCGTCCTGTTCGGGCTGCTCGCCATCGCCGCCGGCATCTGGGCGTTCGCCCGCGACGAGCATCGTGTCGGCGGAGGCGCCGTCGCGGCGGGGGTCGTCGGGATCGCACTCGGACTTCTGGCCACGCGATCCTCGACCTCCCATCTCGACGAGGTCGTCGTCTGGAGCGCGCTCGGTGCCTCGACCCTGCGCTACGCAACACCGCTCGTCTATGCGGCAATCGGCGGCCTCTACTGCGAGCGGAGCGGCATCGTCAACATCGCTCTCGAAGGGATGCTGCTCACGGGCGCCTTCTTCGGCATCTGGGGCGCCGTCTGGGCCCACGGCTGGGCCGGCTCCGCCGCGTGGGTCGTGGGACTCGCGACAGCCGCACTCGCAGGGATGGCTTTCGGCGCCGTGCTCGCGATCTGGGCGATTCTCTTCAAGGTCGACCAGATCATCGCCGGCACCGCGATCAACTTCCTCGCGCTCGGGATCACGGGCTACCTGTTCATCGACAAGTTCGGCATCAACGGCACGCCGGGCAACGTCTCCGACTACGGCATCCCGGACATCCACATCGGGTTCATCTCGAACTGGTATTTCCTCGGACCGATCTTCGGCGATCTGAACCTGATGATCTGGCTCTCGTTCGTCCTGCTCGTCGGCACGTACTTCGTCGTCTTCAGGACGCCGTATGGGCTCCGCCTCCGCTCGGTCGGCGAGCACCCACGCGCTGCGGACACGGTCGGGATCTCGGTCTATAGAGTTCGCGCGGTCGCGGTGATCGGCTCCGGTGCGATCGCGGCACTTGGCGGCGCCTATCTGTCGATCGGCTTCTTGCACTCGTTCACCCAAGGGATGACCAACGGCATCGGCTTCATCGGACTCGCCGCGCTCATCTTCGGCAAGTGGCGGCCGTTTCCGACCTGGGCGGCGACACTCCTGTTCGGTTTCTCGAGCGCTCTCGCCGACCGCTTGCCGACGGCGTACGGATCCGAGTGGGGGACGCTCTTCCAGGCGTTGCCGTACCTCCTGACCCTCGTGGCCGTCGCAGGCGTGATCGGGCGATCTGTCGGTCCTGCCGCAGCAGGGAGGCCGTATGCGCGGCAGTAAGAGCCTCGGTCGCGCAGCGGTGGTCTTCGGCGTCCTGGCGATCCTGGCGGTCCCGGTCGCCGTCGTCGCCGCGCAGATGCTCTCCCAGGTGACGCTCTTGCAGGGCCTCTACATCGGGACGCCGATCTCGGTCGGCTTCGGGCTGCTCGCGCTGCTCCTGATCCGCCGGGCGAGACTCGCAGCGGCGCGCAGCGTCGCCGGCGGCGGGCCGCTTCGCCTCGGCAGAGTGACGGCCTGGGCGGGGCTCTACGTCGGCGTGACCGCGGCGGTGGCGCTCGGGGTGTACGGCGTGCTCGTGGGCTCGCAGTAGCCGAGGGCGGAACGCGCCGCTACCCTTGCCGGGCAGTGTTCGAGATCGGAAACAGCCTGCGCGAGGCTCGCATGCGCCGGCAGATCGACTTCCCGGAGGCAGAGGCCGCGATCAAGATCCGCGGCAAGTATCTGCGCGCGCTCGAGGATGAGCAATTCGAGCTGCTGCCTGCCGAGACGTACGTCAAGGGCTTCCTCCGGACATACGCGGAGTACCTGGGGCTCGACGGCCAGCTCTACGTCGACGAGTACAACTCCCGCTTCGTCGCCGGCGAGGAGTACGAGGCGCGGCGGGCGAACGCCCGGCGTTCGAACGCCCGGCCACAACGCCGGAGCCGGAAGACGGAGACCAACATCGTCCTCATCGCACTCGCTGCGATCGGGATCCTGACGGTGATCGTCATCTCGGCCTGGACGTCGAGCGACAAGGACCCGTCGAAGACGACGAAGCACGCGCACGACCGTCAGCGCGCCGAAGGTGGTTCCGCCGCTGTTCTCGGTCACGCCTCTGCGCGGCTCGACCCACGTGACCGCGCGCGCCGGCTCGGCGACCGGGACGGTCAAGTACGACGGCACGTTGCAGAAGGGCGACAGCGCGCTCGCCATTCGCGGCGCGAAGCTCTGGGTGACGATCGACTCGCCGGAGAACCTGCGGATCGCCGTGCGCGGCAAGCGGGTGCACGTGCCGGGACTTCGGCCGCGCGTGATCCTCGTGACCGCGACGGGTTGGCGGCCGGCGTAGCTCTTCGTGCGGCGATCGTCGCGTCGGGCTCCGAGCTCGTGCGCGGGGATCGGCGTGACCTGAACGGCCCGTATCTCGCCGCCTCGCTGCTCAGGCTCGGCTTCGCCCCGGCACGCATCACGGTCGTCGGCGACGACCCGGCCGAGCTCGAGACGGCGTTCCAGGAGGGGCTGACGCACGATCTGCTCGTCGTCTCGGGCGGTCTCGGTCCGACGCATGACGACCGCACCGTCGAGCTGCTGGCTCGTGCGGCCGGAGTCGGGCTGCACGTCGAGGAACCGCTGCGGGAGGCGATCGAGGAGCTCTCGCAACGGATTGCCGCCCGTCTCAACCGCCCCTATGTCGACTTCGCCGACGGTGTCGTCAAGCAGGCGACGCTGCCCGACGGCGCGAGTTGGGTGGGCATGGTCGGAACAGCGCCGGCGGTCGTCCTCGAGACGGGGTCATGCGTGGCCGTCGCGCTCCCGGGCCCGCCGCGAGAGCTGCACCAGCTCTGGCCGCAGGTGCTCAAGACGGATCCGCTGGTGCGCCTGACGGCGCGGGTGAGCGCGCCGAGCCGGCGCGCTCTTCGCTTCTTCGGCGTCTCGGAGTCGGCCATCGCACGATCGCTCGCCGCCGCGGGAGGAGACGGAGACGGCGTCGACGTGACGATCTGCGCCCGGGACTTCGAGCTGCACGTCGACCTCTTCGTCCAGGACGGGGCCGACGCTGCGCGCCGACACGATCGTCGGGCAGCTCGTCGCCGATGCGGGGCAGTTTCTCTTCTCGACGGAGGAGACGCCGACGGCCGAGCTCGTGCTGCGACTCCTCCGCGAGCGCGGGCTGACGCTGGCAACGGCCGAATCCTGCACCGGCGGGCTCGTCGGCGGGCGGCTGACGGACGTTCCTGGGTCGAGCGACGTCTACGTCGGCGGTGTCGTCGCCTACTCGAACGACGTCAAGGAGCGCGCGCTCGGCGTTCCGGCGGCGACGCTCGGCTGCGCACGGCGCGGTCTCGGCCGAGGCCGCTGCGGCCATGGCTGACGGTGCCCGGACAGCTCTCGGCGCCGATGTCGCTGTCGCGGTGACCGGCGTTGCCGGCCCCGGAGGCGGCACCGAAGAGAAGCCCGTCGGCCTGGTCCACGTGGCCGCGGTCGGCCCGATGGGAACCCGGCACGCCCGGCTCGACTTCCCCGGCGACCGCGAGACGATCCGTGGACGCGCCGTGACAGCGGCGCTGCACCTCGTGCGCCGAATGGTCACGGAGTCGTGACAGATACGGCACAGCTCCGCCGCTAGCGTGGCGGGGGATGACCGGATCCGGCTCTTCTGCGGCCTGCAGCTCCCCGAAGACACGGTCGCCCTGCTCAGCGAGTGGCAGCGCGCCTGCCTGCCCGGCGTCCGGCTGGTACCGGCCGAGAACCTGCATGTCACCCTGTGCTTCCTCGGAACGCGCCCAGGCAGTGACGTGCCCGCCGTCGCCCGCGAGCTCGCCGCCGCAGCGGCGCGAGCGGGTTCCGTGCGCCTGCGGGAGGACCGGTACCGGGAGGCGGGGAGCGTGGCGATGATCGTCTGCGAGGACGTCGGAGGCGCAGGCGCGCTGCTCGCCGCCGACCTGGGCGCACGGCTCGAGCGGCTCGGCGTCTACCGGCGCGAGCAACGGCCGTGGCTGGCGCACGTGACGGTCGCGCGGTTCCACGCGCGGCCTCGGCTCAGCCCGGCGCCGCCAGCCCTGGGCGAGGTCGGCGTCGTCCGGGCGGCTCTCTACTCTTCGTCGTTGCGGCCCACCGGGGCGCACTACGAGGCACTCGAAACGGCGGCGCTAGGAGGTCGGTAGAAGGTGGATCGCGAGGAAGCACTCGACACTGTTCTCGGGCAGATTGAGCGTCAGTTCGGCAAAGGCGCGGTCATGAAGATGAACGACCAGGCCCAGGTGGCGATCGCCGCCGTCTCGACCGGTTCCCTCTCGCTCGACCTCGCGCTCGGCGTGGGCGGGCTCCCGCGCGGCCGCATCGTCGAGGTCTTCGGCCCCGAGTCGTCGGGCAAGACGACGCTCGTCTACCACGTGATCGCCGAGGCACAGCGCCGCGGCGGTATCTGCGCCTTCATCGACGCAGAGCACGCGATGGATCCCGCGTACGCGAAGCGCATCGGCGTCAACATCGACGAGTTGCTCGTCTCGCAGCCCGACACGGGTGAGCAGGCACTCGAGATCTGCGAGCTGCTCGTGCGTTCCGGCGCGCTGGCGGTCGTCGCGATCGACTCGGTCGCTGCCCTGACGCCGAAGGCCGAGATCGAGGGCGAGATGGGCGACACGCATGTCGGGCTGCAGGCGCGGCTCATGTCGCAGGCGCTGCGCAAGCTCGCCGGCACGCTCAACCGCACCGACACGATCTGCCTGTTCACGAACCAGCTCCGCGAGAAGATCGGCGTCATGTTCGGCAGTCCCGAGACGACACCGGGCGGCCGGGCACTCCGCTTCTACGCCACCGTGCGCCTCGATATCCGGCGCATCGAGACGCTGAAGGAAGGAGTCGAGGCGATCGGCAACCGCGTCCGCGTCAAGGTGGTGAAGAACAAGGTTGCGCCGCCGTTCAAGCAGGCCGAATTCGACATCATCTACGGCGAGGGCATCTCCTGGGAGGGCACGGTGCTCGAGACCGGGCTCGACCGGAAGGCCGTCCAGAAGTCAGGCTCTTACTTCTCGTTCAACGACGAGCGCCTCGGCCAGGGTCGCCAGAACGCGACCGCCTTCCTCAAGGAGCACCCCGACGTCGTGCAGGCGATCCTGCAGGCGATCCAGGCACTGGCGCCGCCGGAGCAAGTGATCTCGGCCCGCCTCCTGCCGCACGCAGCAGGCGCCGCAGCGATCGTGGAGCTCGAGCGACGAGGACGCTGAGCACGAGGACGCGAAGGCACCTGCCTGACCGAGACCCGATCGAGCTCGCAACGCAGGCGCTTCGCCGCCACGACCGTTCGCGGCACGAGCTGGACGAGCGGCTGGCCAAGGCAGGGATCGACGCTGCCGAGCGGGACGAGGCGCTCGACGCCCTCGAGCGGGTCGGCTACGTCGACGACGGACGCCTGGCCGCCGTCCGCGCGCAGTCCCTCGCCGAGCGGGGCCGGGGGGACGAGGCGATCCGCTTCGACCTGGAGCAGCGGGGCGTCGATGCAGCGGCGATCGAGGAGGCCGTCGGCTCGCTCGAGCCCGAGCCGGTGCGCGCGCAGGCCCTCGCCGAGCGGCTCGGACGCACACCGAAAACGGCTGGGCAGCTGCGCCGGAACGGCTTCTCCGAGGACTCGGTCGAAGCCGCCGTCGGCGAGGCCGTTGCGGGAGGTGGGGCGTGAGTTGTAGAGTGCGGGAACTTCATTCACTTTTGCCTGCACAACGCAGATTCCACTGATCGCAGAACTCGCTCCATTGAACCCGACCCTGACCCCGAACCCAACTCCTCGATCCTGCCGGCGCCGCCGGGGCACCATCACCCAGACGACCTGAGCTGAGATCGAACGGCGCGTGCGAGCGCGCCGACGTACGCCGATCGCGGAATCGCGTCGTGCGGGCTACGGCCCGCAGGAGCGCGCATGCACGACGTCCTGGTAGCTGTACTCGCAGTCGCCGCCGGCGCCGGCCTGACCGTGCTTGCGCTGCGTCTGGCCGGCGGATCACGTCTCGATGCCGCCCGCCGCGAGCGGGAACGCCTCCTCGAGGAGGCCAAGCGCGACGCCGAGGCGACACGGCGCGAGGCGGGGATCGAGGCGCGGGAGCAGGCCGTCAAGGTGCGCGCCGAGCTCGAGTCGGAGCTGCGGGAGCGGCGCGACGCGGTGGTCAAGATCGAGGAGCGCGTGATCGCGCAGGAGGAGGACGTCTCGCGCAAGGTGACCGAGCTGTCGCGCCGCGAACAGGGCGTCGCCGACCGCGAGGAGCACCTGAAGCAGCTCCAGGAGGACATGAAGCTCCTGAAGGACGGCCAGCGAAAGGAGCTCGAGCGCATCGCCTCGCTGACGACGGGCGAGGCGCGGCAGCGGATCCTGCAGGAGTCCGAGGAAGAGGTCCGCCACGAGCTCGCGGGCCGCGTCCGGCAACTCGAGGAGGAGGCGGCGACCGAGGCGAAGCGGCGCGCTCGGAACCTCGTTGCGGACGCTCTGCAGCGGGTCGCGGCGAGTGCGGCCGCGGAGACGACGGTGACGCTCGTCGAGCTTCCGTCAGACGACATGAAGGGGCGGATCATCGGGCGGGAGGGCCGCAACATCCGCACGCTCGAGCACCTGACGGGCGTCGACTTCATCATCGACGACACGCCGAACGCCGTCGTGCTCTCGTCCTTCGACGGCATTCGCCGGGAGATCGCGCGGATGACGCTGCTGAAGCTGATCGAGGACGGGCGCATCCATCCCGACCCGGATCGAGGAGATGTACTACCTCTCGAAGGCGGAGCTCGACGAGCACGTCCGCCAGGCCGGCGAGCAGGCGGTATTCGAGGCGAACTGCGGCGACTTCCACGAGGAGATCGTCAAGATCCTGGGCCGGCTCCGGTACCGCACGAGCTACGGGCAGAACGTGCTCAAGCACACGCTCGAGGTGGTCTCGCTCGCCGGGATCATGGCTGCCGAGCTCCAGGCGTCGGTCAAGACGACGAAGCGCGCCGCGCTCCTGCACGACCTCGGCAAGGCGATGACGCACGAGGTCGAGGGGTCGCACGCGCAGATCTCGACCCAGCTCGCCCGCCGCTACGGGGAGAGCGTCGCGGTGTGCCACGCGATCGAGGCCCATCACTACGAGGTGCAGCCGCAGACGGTCGAGGCGGTGCTCCTGATCGCCGCCGACGCGATCTCGGCCTCCCGCCCCGGCGCCCGCGGCGAGAGCCTGGAGCACTACGTCAAGCGCCTGGAGACGCTCGAGCAGCTGGCCGCCCGCCACCCGGGCGTCGAGAAGGTGTACGCGCTGCAGGCGGGGCGCGAGATTCGCGTCCTCGTCAAGCCGCTCGAGATCGACGACGACGGCGCGATCCTGCTCTCCCACGAGATCGCCCGCGAGATCGAGAACCACCTCGAGTACCCGGGCCAGATCAAGGTGACGGTGATCCGCGAGAGCCGGGCGATCGACGTCGCCGCGAACAAGACCGAGCAGCGACAGCGCGTCGACGCGGCCTAGCGGCTTGATCGTGAAGCCGCGCGGCACCTGACGTCAAGCCTCGCGGATCAGGTAGCGCTACGGTTCTGCGCGTGCCGTCGGAAGACCTGACGATCGTCGACAACCGAACGGGGCGCGAGTACACGCTCCCGATCGTCGACGGCGCGATCCACGCGACCGACCTGAAGCAGATCGACGGCTTGCTGTCGTACGACCCGGCGTACCTGAACACCGCCTCGTGCCGCAGCGCGATCACCTATATCGACGGCGATGCCGGGATCCTCCGCTATCGGGGCTATCCGATCGAGCAGGTGGCCGAGCGCGCGACGTTCCTCGAGACGGCGTACCTGCTGCTGGAAGGCGAGCTGCCGACGGGCGACCAGCTCAGGAGCTGGGAGGACGACGTGCGCCGCCACACCTACGTCCACACGAACTTCACGAAGTTCCTCGAGGGGTTCCGCTACGACGCCCACCCGATGGGGATGCTGCTCGGGGCAGTCGGCGCGCTGTCGACCTTCTACCCGGACGCAAAGAACATCGGCGACCCCGAGAGCCGCTACCTGCAGCGCGTCCGCCTGATGGCGAAGCTGCCGACGATCGCAGCGTTCGTCTTCCGGCACTCGCGTGGGCTGCCGTACGTCTTCCCGCGAAACGATCTCGACTACATCGGCAACTTCGTCAACATGACGTTCGAGATCGGCGGGAAGCACGAGCCCAACCCGACGCTGCAGCGGGCGCTCGAGATCCTGCTCATCCTGCACGCCGACCACGAGCAGAACTGCTCGACGAGCGCGGTCCGCGGCGTCGGCTCGTCGCACGTCGATCCGTTCTCGGCCGTGTCGTCCGGGATCGCCGCGCTGTACGGGCCGCTGCACGGGGGAGCGAACGAGGCGGTGCTGCGCATGCTCGACGAGATCGGGACGACGAGCGAGGTGCCGGCGTTCATCGAGAGCGTCAAGGGCGGCGGGGGCCGGTTGATGGGCTTCGGCCATCGCGTGTACAAGAGCTACGACCCGCGCGCGACGCTGATCAAGAAGGTTGCCGACCAGGTCTTCGAGCAGACCGGTCTCAACCCGAAGCTCGAGATCGCGCTCGAGCTGGAGCGGATCGCCCTCGAGGACGACTACTTCGTCTCGCGCAAGCTCTATCCGAACGTCGACTTCTACTCGGGCCTCATCTACCAGGCGATGGGCTATCCGACCGACTACTTCACGGTCCTGTTCGCGCTCGGCCGGCTCCCGGGCTGGATCGCGCAATGGGAGGAGATGCTCGAGGACCCGGAGCAGAAGATCTCGCGCCCGCGGCAGCTGTACGTCGGAGACGGCGAGCGCGACTTCGTCCCGATGGACGCGCGGTAGCGGCCGGATACCCTTTCCGCCGATGAGGCGGTATCACGTCACGACGTTCGGCTGCCAGATGAACGCCCACGACAGCGAACGGATCAAGGGCCTGCTCGAGGAGCTCGGACTGGGGGAGGCTCCGACGGCGGCCGACGCCGACGTCGTCGTCTTCAACACGTGCACGATCCGGGAGAAGCCCGACCTGAAGCTGGCCGCGTACCTCGGCGAGGCCGCGGCCCGGAAGCGCGAGGATCCCGACCGCGTGATCGCCGTCGGCGGCTGCTACGCGGAGGCGCAGCGGGAGCGGATCTTCGAGCTGTACCCGGCGGTCGACGTCGCGTTCGGCCCGGGGTCGATCGCCCATCTGGGCGAATGGCTCGGCGCCGGCGGCATCGGCGTCGCGCGCGGGCGGTTCGGCCTCGACGACCGCGAGTTCGCCGCCGAGCTCCCGCTGCACGGCGAGCGGGCGTTCCAGGCGTGGGTGCAGGTCTCCATGGGCTGCAACTCCAAGTGCTCGTACTGCATCGTGCCGGCCGTCCGCGGCCGCGAGCAGAGCCGACGCCCCGGCGAGATCCTGGCCGAGGTGCAGCGCCTTGCCGACGCCGGCGTGCGCGAGGTGACGCTGCTCGGCCAGAACGTCAACTCGTGGGGTCGTGACCTCGTCCCCGAGATCACGACCGAGTTCGGCGAGCTGCTCCGCGCCTGCGACGCTGTCGAGGGGATCGAGCGCATCCGCTTCACGAGCCCGCATCCGAAGGACTTCCGCGAGCCGGTGATCGCCGCGATCGCAGAGTGCGCTGCGGTCTGCGAGCACGTGCATCTGCCGCTCCAGTCGGGCTCGTCGCGGCATTCTCAAGGCGATGCGCCGCACGTACACGCGCGAGCGCTACCTGGCGCTGGCCGAGAAGATGCGCGCCGCGATTCCCGACGTTGCGTTCGGGACCGACATCATCGTCGGCTTCCCCGGCGAGACCGAGCGCGACTTCGCCGAGACGCTCGAGGTCGTCGAAGAGATGCGCTACGACAGCGCGTTCACCTTCGTCTACTCGCCCCGGGCGGGAACCGAGGCCGCAGCCATGCCCGGCCAGGTGCCGCACGAGGTCAAGATCGAGCGAATGGAGCGCCTCGTCGAAGCGACGCAGCGGATCGCACGCGAGCAGAACGAGGCGCGGATCGGCCGGATCGAGGAGGTCCTGGTCGAGGGGCCGTCTCGCACCGATCCCAGCGTTCTCCGCGGCCGGACGCGCCGCAACACGACCGTCAACTTCTCCGGGAACGCGGCGTTCGGCGCGCTGGTCGACGTCGTCATCGACGGCGCGACCTCGACCACACTCAGAGGCAGCCAGCACGCCCTGGTCGCCGCATGAACGCCTCCATCACATCTCTTTGTCAGGATTGGCGCCGATGCGCGTTCTCGTAACCGGCTCGTCGGGTCAGATCGGCACGAACCTCGGCCTGCGCCTCCTGCACGACGGCCATGAGGTCCACGGCGTCGACAAGCGCCTCAACCCGTGGACCGATGCGTTCCCGACGCTGCTTCAGGACCTCGCCGGCCACTATCCGGCCTTCGTCGGCGGCATCGGCGGGGTCGAGTACCCGGAGGTCGACGTGGTCGTGCACCTCGCCGCGCACGCCAAGGTGCACCAGTTGGTGCGCGAGCCCCACCGTGCACTCGAGAACGCGATCATGACGTTCAACGTCCTCGAGTACGCTCGCGGGCTCGGTCTGCCGCTGATCTTCTCCTCGACGCGCGAGGTGTACGGCGACGTGCACCGCTTCGAGGAGTACTCGGAGGAGGCAGCCGACTTTGCCTACACGGAGAGCCCGTACTCCGCCTCGAAGATCACGAGCGAGGCGTTCATCTACTCGTACGCGCGCTGCTACGGGCTCGACTACCTCGTCTTCCGCTTCTCGAACGTGTACGGCAGGTACGACAACGACCTGTGGCGCATGGAACGCGTCTTGCCGCTGTTCATGCACCAGCTGTCGCGCGGCGAGCCGATCACGATCTTCGGGGGCGAGGACAAGGTCCTCGACTTCACGTTCATCGACGACTGCGTCGACGGCATCGCACGTGGGGTCTACGCGCTCGTCGGCGGGCGGGTCGCGAACAAGACCGTCAATCTCGCCTTCGGAGAGGGCAACACGCTCGTACGGGCGGCCGAGTTGATCGCCTCCGAGCTCGGGGCCGAGCCGACCATCACGATGGCCCCCTCGCTGCTCGGCGAGGTGACGCACTACGTTGCCGACGTGACCAAGGCGCGAAACCTCCTCGGCTGGGAGCCGACGACGCCGCTCGCCGAGGGGATTCCGCGCTCGGTGGCCTGGTTCCGCGAGTGGCGCGAGGCGCATCCCGAGGAAGATCGTCCGTTCGAGCGTCCGCGCGCGACGGCCGAGATCGAGCATGGCTACAAGCAGCCGGCCGGCGCCGGCGCGTAACTCGGTTCTCGCGCTCTTCGGGCCGACGGCCTCCGGGAAGACCGCCGTCGCCGGGCTCCTCCGCGCGCAGCTCGGCGCCGAGGCGATCTCCGCCGACTCGGCCGCGCTCTACGCCGGGCTGCCGATCCTGACGGCGGCGCCGCCCTACCCGGCGCGTCTGGTCGGCACCGTGCCGCTGTCGGAGTCGGTCTCGGTGGGCGCATATCGACGGCTCGCCCACGAGGCGATCGACGACGTGCTCGCAGCAGGGAGGGTGCCGCTCGTCGTCGGCGGAACCGGCCTCTACCTTCGGGCCGCCGTTGCGAACCTCGAGATTCCGCCCGCCGTCGGCGACGGGCGGCGAGCGCACTGGGAGAGCGAGTACGACCGGATGGGAGCAGACGCCGCGCACGAGGTGCTCGTTGCGCGCGATCCGGCTGCCGCGGCGCGGGTGCATCCGAACGATCGCAGGCGCGTCGTCCGTGCGCTCGAGCTCGCCGAGGCCGGTGCGTCGCTTGCCCCGGCGGGCGACAGCCTGTGGGCAGAGGAGACTCGTTTGCCGACGACCATCGTCGGGCTCGACGTTCCACTCGAGGAGCTCGATCGCCGGATCGAGGCGCGCACCGGCGAGATGGTCGAGCGCGGCGTCGTCGAGGAGGCGCGCGCCGCGTGGTCGGTGCCGCATTCTCGGACGGCGGCGCACGTGCTCGGCCTGGAGGAGTTCGCGACGCTGGCGGTCGAGGAGGCGGCCGAACGGGTCACCGTGGCCACGAAGCGCCTCGCGCGCTACCAGCGCAAGTGGCTGCGCCGCATGCCGGCCGTCGTTACCCTCGACGGCGACCGGCCTGCCGAGGAGATCGCCGATGAGATCGTCGCGCTGGAACGCTCAGGGGAACATCTACCTCGTCACTGAGGAGAGCCCGCTGACGCCCGAGACCGTCCGGACGGCCGTCGACGACACCGACGGGATCCTCGAGGTGCTCGGCGTGGGGGAGGACTGGGTCGAGATCGCGATCTGGAACCCCGACGGCTCCCAGGCCGAGATGTCGGGGAACGGCACGCGCATCGCAGCACGCTGGCTCGCCGAGCGGACCGGCGCGACCGATGTGACGGTTCGGGTCGGTGTTCGCGACGTCGGCGCTCGGATGCTCGACGGTCCGCTCGTCGAGCAGGACCTCGGCCCGGTCGTCGTCGGCATCCCGGAGGAGGTGGCCGGGTTCAGGCTCACTGCCGTCGACGTCGGCAACCCACATGCAGTCGTCGAGGGAGATCCGGCCGACCTGCCGCGCGTCGGGCCGCTGCTCGAGACCCACGAGCGCTTCCCCGAGCGGACCAACGTCCAGGTGGCCCGCTGGACCGGCGACGAGATCGTCGCGCGCGTCTGGGAGCGGGGGGCGGGCGAAACCGCTTCCTCGGGCACCGAGCGCGGTCGCAGTTGCCGCCGCCCTCGGCGGATCGGACGTCGACGTTCGGTTCCCGGGCGGCCCCCTGCACGTCCGGCTCGAAGGCGGTCGCGCCTACCTGACAGGCCCGGCCGAGCTCGTCGGCTGAGTGGTCACCCGTCAGGCGTGAGCGGTCCGAGCGCCTCGTCGGCGAAGACGGTCGCCCAATCGTCCTTGATGCTGATCACCGTCCACTTGTCCGCCGCCGCGCGCTCGAGTACGGCTTCCGCACCTTCGACATAGGCGAACTCGCGCTCATCGTCGTCGTGCAGGACGAGCAGACGAAGGGCCGGCCGCCCACGTCCGCCGGCGTACCGGATCATCGGGACGTCGCCGTTCGAGTTTCCCGCGGCGAGAATCGGCCGCTTGCCGATGCGGCTCCAGATGCGCACCGGCTTCACCGGCCCGTCGTCGAAGACGTCCCCTGCGGCCTCGCCGCTTGCCAGGGTTGTCGGGTTCGCAACGACTCGTCTTGCTCAGCCATCTCGGCCAGCCGGACGAGGATGAAGCCGAGCTCGATCGGCATCGGTTTCTCGCACCAGAGCGTGCCGTCGTTGTCGAAGACAGCGATCCGCTCGTTCGGCGGCACGTAGTCCGGCGTTCCCTCCGAGGTGACCCGCTCGACGAATTCGACGATCGCACTTCTCGTCGGCGTGTCGTGCCAGGACTGCAGCGCGCTCTCCGGGCTGGTCGAGCTCTCACGCGGCACGCTCTCGGCTCCAGACATCGTGGCTCAGGTACCCGGGTGGGCCCCGTCGTAGTGCGGGAGGCCGTCGGCGGGGATCTCGTCCCACGGCGCCCGAGAGCCGACGAACGTGTGGAACTCGGGGCGGATGCCGGGATCGCCGTCCAGCGATCCGAGCCGAATCGCGACCTCGTCGCCCTCGGGCCACTCCGCGCCGAAGAGGCTCGAGCCGCAGACCGAGCAGAACGCCTTCACGCGGCCGTCATCCGGCCTGAAGACGCGGATCAGCTCCTCGCCGGCGAGCAGGCGAAAGCCTGCGCGCGGAACGCGCCCTTGCGTGCCTCCGAAGGCACCCGAGTGCTTACGGCAGCGCGAGCAGTGGCAGTGGTTGGCCCAGAGGAAGGGCGCAGTCACCTCGAAGCGGACGCCGCCGCACAGGCAGGAGCCGTGGAGCGGGCTCTCGGGGCTCGGCTCGGGCACGACGGAAGATTAGATGGCGCTGCTAGCTCGAGAAGCCGGCGATCGCGTCGCCGATGAGCGTTGAACCGATCAGCAGCAGCAGGACGCCCATGATCACCGCGCTCCGCCGGATCAGCCAGGACTTGAGCGGCTCGAGGATCGCTGCCGCCCGGTCGCCGAACGCGATCGAGACGACGACGGGCACGGCGACACCCAGGCTGGCGATCACGAGGAAGATCGACGAAGGCGACTATCTCGTCGGTGCCGGAGATTCCCGTCTCGGCGATCGTTGCCTCGGCACCGAGGGCGAAGAGCAGGTTCTTCGGGTTTGCGGCCGAGAGGGCGACGCCGGCTCCGAATGCCTTCGGGGCGGAGAAGTCGTCGATCGCGCCCAGCCACTGTCGGTGTCTCTGCGTCCTTCTCGCCGGTGTCGCGGCCGCGCCATTGCTTGACAGCCAGCGCCAGCAGCGCAAGCCCGAGACCAAGCTTCAGCACGCTCACCCACGTTGCCGGACCGCCGCTGTCGCTCTCGCCGTCCGGCGCGACAGCAGGACGATCGTGCCGACGGCCGCCAGGCCGGACAGCCAGCCCGCCAGGTACGCCGGCCCGTTCGACCGGGCGCGTGGCGTGACCACGATGAGGACGGCGACGATGACCGGCGGCGGACTGATGGCGATGCCAACCGCGAACGGGAAGGCTCTGGCCGACCGCCTGGCCGATCGAGGCGAGCAGAATCATCGCCGCCGTTAGCCGGTTCCGATGCCGAACTCCCGCAAGGCGTCGTTGAGCGACGTCTTCCGGTCTGTCTCCTCGCTGCGGTGCCCGATGATCAGCGCGCAGGCCAGGTGGTAGGTGCCGGCCGGGAACTCCTTCGGCCTGGTGCCGGGGACGACGATCGACCGCGGCGGCACGTAGCCGCGATGCTCGACCGGCTCCGGGCCGGTGACGTCGATGATCGGCACCGAGGCGGTCAGGGTGACGTTCGGCGCGAGCACGGCCTCCTTGCCGATCCGCACACCCTCGACGACGATCGCGCGCGAGCCGAGAAACGCTCCGTCCTCGACGATCACCGGTCGCGCGCCGGGGGGCTCGAGCACGCCGCCGATCCCGACGCCGCCGGCGAGATGCACGTCGGCCCCGATCTGGGCGCCAGACCCGACGGTCGCCCAGGTGTCGACCATCGTGTTCGGCCCGACCCAGGCTCCGATGTTCACGTACGACGGCATCAGCACGACGCCGCGCGACAGGAACGCGCCGTAGCGCGCGACCGCAGGCGGGACGACGCGGACTCCGAGTTGCTCGTAGCCGCTCTTGAGCGGGATCTTGTCGTGGTACTCGAACGGGCCGACCTCGCGCGGCTCCATCTGGCGTGAACGGAAGTAGTCGAGGATCGCCGCCTGGACCTCTGCGTTCACGCGCCAGTCGTCACCGTCGGGCTCCGCGACCCGAACCTCGCCGCTGTCGAGTGCCGCGATCGTCTCGTCTGTCGTCACAGCACTGCTCGGATGATCGCCGCCGCGCGTTCGCATTCGTCCTGGGTGGGCACGAGCGCGAGCCGGACGTACCCCTCGCCGGCCGGGCCGAAGAACGAGCCGGGGGCGACGACGATGCCATGCTCGAGCAACCGTCGCGCGAACTCCTCCGACGGGCCGCCGACGTCGACCCAGAGATAGAACGTCGCCGCCGACCCGGCGAGCCGCAAGCCCTTCTCGACGAGCGCCGGGAGCAGCGTGTCGCGCTTGCGGCGGTACAGCGCGCGGACCTGCCTCGACGTGCGAATCGTCCGACCAGGCGGCGACGGACGCGCGCTGGACGAACTCCTGCGGGGCCGTGCCGACGGTGGGGCGAAAGCTCAGCAGGGCCGCGACGACCTCGGGGGACGCACAGACGAAGCCCGACCGGTAGCCGGTCATCGACGAGCGCTTCGAGAGGGTGTTGAAGACGACGACATTCGTCCGGTCGCGAACCTGCAGCGCCGAGACAGGCGGTTCGTCGAACCAGAGCTCCGAGTACGCCTCGTCGGAGCAGAGGAGGAAGCCGTGCTCACGGGCACGCTCGGCCAGCTCCTCGTAGAGGTCGAGCGAGGCGACGGCGCCCGTCGGGTTGTTCGGATAGCAGACCCAGAAGACCGCGATCTCGTCCCAGCCGTCGAACCGGTCGAGGTCCGGCAGCCAGCCGTTCCGCTCTGCGAGCGGAACGGTCAAGACCGACCCGCCCGCGAAACGCGCGCCCCGCTCGTAGACCGGGTAGGCGGGCTCCGGGATCGCGACCAGCCGCTTCTCGCCCAGCGCGACCTGCGCGAACGAGAAGATCGCCTCCTTCGAGCCGAGTGTCGGCACGAGCTCCGAGTCGGGGTCGATGTCGACGTCGAACCGCCGGTCGATCCAGCCCGCGATCGCCTGCCGGAGCTCGGGCAGGCCGGTCGCCCGCGGATACGACGACACTGCGTCGACCGAGGCCAGCAGCGCCTCGCGGATGAACGGCGGCGTCACCTCGCGCGGGTCGCCGATCCCGAAGTCGATCAGCTCGATCCCGCGCGACGCGGCCTCGGCCTTCCAGTCGTCGAGCCGCGCAAACGGATACTGCGCGACCTCGGCGAGGACGGGGGACAGCTCGAGCGGCACGATCAGACGGTACCGGCCAGGAATCGCTGCAGCGCGGCGTAGGTTCGCTCGAGCTCGGTGGCCTCGACGCGCTCGTCGACGGCATGCGCGTACCGCGTCGCACCAGGCCCGAGATTGACGGCGTCGAGGCCGCGTGCCGCGAAGTCGGCGACGTTCGTCCACGCCTGTTTCGGCTGCACCTCGAACCCGCCCGCCGCGCGCAGTGCCGCGACCAGCGGCCGATCGAGCGACGGCACGTGGGCCGCAGGCGAATTCGACAGGATCTCGACGTCGCGGCCGGCGAGCTCGCGCACCCGAGCTTCGGCGTCGGCCGGGCTCCGGTCCGCGGCGTAGCGGAAGTTGAGCGTCGCCTCGGCCCGCGCCGGGATCACGTTCGAGGCGAGGCCGGCGTGCAGCTCCGTCACCGAGATCACCTCCCGGAACGTGAGGCCCTTCGAGCTCGACGTCACGTGGTTGCGCGTCGAGCACGGGTCGCAGTCCCTCGAACGCGACGCGAATCGCGTTCTCTCCCAGCCAGGGGCGCGCCGAGTGCGCCGAGCGGCCCTCGTAGACGACGCGCGCGTTCAGATTGCCGAGGCAGCCGAGCTGGAGTGTGTTGTCGGTCGGCTCGAGGCAGATCACGAGCTCGGCCTCGTCGACGAGCGAGGTGCGCTCGAAGAGCGCCGGAAGCGGGTTCTCGGCAGGCCCCAGCTCCTCGCGCGGAAAGAACAGGAACGCGACGTCATACGCGAGCTCCGCGTCGACCGCCCAGCGTGCGAGCTCGATCATCACGGCGAGCCCGCCCTTCATGTCGCTCGCACCGAGCCCGATCACCCAGCCGTCCTCGAGCCGGCCCGGCAGGTTGCCCTGGGCCGGGACCGTGTCCGAGTGACCCGCCAGGAGGACGAGCGGCTTGCCCGAACGCCTGGCGTAGAGCAGCGACTCCCCATCCGACAGGGCCGGCTCGTAGGGCACGGCGGCCTCGATGTAGGCGGTCAGCGCGGCCTCGCTCCTCGACTCGGACGGGATGTTCACGAGTGCGAGGGCGCGGTCTGCGAGTGCCATACTGACCGCGATGATCCCAGACTCCCGCGAGCCTGAGCGCGGGTTCGTCCTCGCGGTGCTGGCTCAGGGGGTCGACGCCGAGGAAGAGCTCGCCGAAGTGAACGAACTGGCACGGACTGCCGGCGTCGAGCCGATCGGCGCCGTCGTGCAGCGGCGAGCCCTGCCGGCGAGGCGCACGTACGTGGGGAAAGGGAAGCTCGACGAGCTGAAGCAGCGGTTCTCGGAGTCCGCTGCAGACAGCGTGATCGTCGACGACGAGCTCGATCCCGCGCAGCAGCGCTACCTCGAGAACGCCCTTGACGCGCGCGTCGTCGACCGGACGCAGCTGATCCTCGACATCTTCGCCCAGCACGCCGTCTCGGCCGAGGGCAAGCTGCAGGTCGAGCTCGCGCAGCTGGAGTACAACCTGCCGCGCATGCGCGGCATGTGGCAGCACCTCGAGCGGCTCGGCGGCGGCGTCGGGACGCGAGGCCCCGGTGAGTCCCAGCTCGAGACGGACCGCCGCCTCGCACGCCGGCGCATCTCGCTGCTCAAGCGGCGCCTCAAGGATCTCGAGGGGCAGCGCGCGACGCGTCGCAAGGAGCGGCGCCGGAGCGAGACGCCGACCGTCGCGCTCGCCGGCTACACGAACGTCGGCAAGTCGACCCTCCTGAACGCGCTGACGGGTGCGGACGTCTCGGTGCGCGACCAGCTCTTCCATACGCTCGACCCGACCACGCGAGGGTTCGAGCACGACGGCCGGCGCTATCTCGTCACCGACACGGTCGGCTTCATCCGCCGCCTGCCGCATCAGCTCGTCGACGGGTTCGCCTCGACGCTCGAGGAGACGCTGGTCGCCGACGTGATCCTCCACGTCGTCGACGCAGCGGCCGGCGACGACGAGCAAGACCGCCAGCTCGAGGCCGTGGGCGACGTGCTGAACGAGATCGGCGCCGGCCAGCTGCCGGTCGAGGTCGTCCTCAACAAGATCGATCGCGTCGATCCGCTGGGCCGCCGCCGGCTTGCGAACCGCTTCCCGGGTGCGACCCAGGTGTCGGCGCTGACGGGCGAGGGGCTCGACGACCTCCGTGCCGACCTGGCGCGCCGCTTCGACGATCGCTGGGAGCGCGTGAAGCTGCTCGTCCCGTACGAGGAGGGCTCGAGACTGTCCGAGCTCTACGCGCTCGGAACACCGATCGAGGAACGCGAGGACACGCCTGCCGGTGTCGTCGTGATCGCCCGGCTCCCGCGACGGGATCTTCCGCGCTTCGCGCCGTTCCTGGTTGCCGGCGCGGCCGACGAGACACATCGGGAGAGCGCCTGATCGAGCTCGCCGTCCAGCGGCTGCGTCCCGACGCGGTCGTGCCGGCGCGGGCGTACACGGGCGACGCTGGGCTCGACCTGTCCGCGTGCGAACGCGTCGAGCTGGGGCCGGGCGAGCGGGCGCTCGTGCCGACCGGCGCTCGCGGTCGCGATCCCCGAGGGCTACGCGGGGTTCGTCCAGCCGCGCTCGGGTCTCGCCGTCCGGCACGGCATCTCGATCGTCAACACGCCGGGGTTGATCGACTCGGGCTATCGCGGCGAGCTGCGAGTGACGCTGTTGAACACCGACCCGCGCGAGCCCTTCCGCGTCGAGCCTGGAATGCGCATCGCGCAGCTCGTGATCGTTCCGATCCCGGAGGTCGAGCTGGTCGAGGTCGAGGAACTGCCGCCCAGCGAGCGCGGCGTGCGCGGCTTCGGCTCGTCGCGCCACTGATGGAGCCGCGGATCCGGGTCTCGGCGATTCTTCGCTGGCAAGGGCGCGTGCTGCTCTGCCGGCAGGAGAAGGCCGACAAGGAGTACTGGCTGCTCCCGGGGGGCGGCGTCGATGCGGGCGAGACGCTGATCGAGGCCCTCCGGCGAGAGCTGCGCGAGGAGCTCGGCGTCGAGGCCGACGTCCAGTTCGAGGGTCCCGTCGCGCTGGTCGACTCGATCGCGCCGAAGCCGACCTTCGCCAAAAAGCACGTCGTGCACGTGATCTTCGCCGCAGACCTGTCGCATCGCTCGCTGCACGATGTCGAGACGAAGGACGCAGCGGTGAAGGGCGCGCGGCTCTTCTCGGTCGAGGAGCTCGAAGACGTCGTGCTGCACCCGCCGATCAAGCGATTCCTCTCGCGCTGGCAACCGGGCGACCCGGCCGTGTACCTCGGCGCTCTCTGGGCGCGCTGAAAATCGTCCTTCGGGACGAGCGCGATCGCCCGCGCGACGGAGAGCCCCGCTGCCACCATGAATCGATGGCGAATCCGCTCCGCGCAGCCGACGATCGCCCAGCGCCGCGGGGACACGAGCCCGCAGTGGTGCTCGAGGTGCGGCTTGCAGGCCCGAACGGCGAGCGGGGCACGGCGATCGGCGTCGGCAGCACCGTCGAGGAGGCGCTCCGCTGGGCGCGCGAGAGCGCTCCGCAGGGCGTCCCGTGGCTCGTCACCCACTGGGCCGACCTCTTCGCCGACTAGAACACGAGCTGGACCAGCAGGATCACGACGACGATCACGGCGACGAGCATGACGACCACGATCAACCCCAGGGCTGCGATTCCGAGCCCGCCGGCGGCCAGCTTGAAGACCGGCACCTCCGGCCGTTGTCCGGCGACGAACATGCCTTCGAGCTGCTGCTCGACGTAGGACGTCACGCGTTCCTCGAACCGCTTCGCCATCGCATCCGCGCCCTTGTCGACAGCCTCCGTCTTGAGCGGGAGGCCGGCCGGACGGCCGTCGAGCGCCAGCTCGTAGACGCGTTCGTGCTGGATGTCCTTCAGGTTCTGCTCGCCGAGGTCGTGGACGGCGACGCCGGCCGGGAGGTCGTTGCCGACGAGCGCACGAGTCGTCTCCGAGAGCAGGATCTGGCCGCCGTGCCCGGCAGCCGAGATGCGGGCCGCCCGGACGACGTCGAGCCCGAGATAGCCCTCGTCACCGACCGTCGGCTCGCCGGTGTGGAGGCCCATCCGCACCCGCACCGTCTTGCCTTCGGGCCAGACGTGGCCCTCGAGAGCCCGCTGGGCCTCGACGGCCGCGCCGACGGCGTCGCGCGCCCGCGAGAACGAGTAGAAGAAGCTGTCCCCCTGCGTGTCGATCTCCGTGCCGTCGTGGGCGTTGAACGCCTCGCGCACGATCTGCCTGTGGTCGCGGGCGACGTCCGCGTACGCGTCCCCGAGCTCCTGCAGCAGGCGGGTCGAGCCCTCGATATCGGTGAAGACGAACGTGACGGTGCCCGAAGGGAGCGGCGGCATGGCGTCCTACCGTAACGGGTGGAGTCTCTCGAGCAGGCGCACCGCTGCGGCGGGCGGAGCGAACTCGGCCAGCTCGGCCTGCAGTCGCTGTGCGGCCGTGCGGTACGACGGATCGGCGAGGACGCCCGAGATCGCCTCGGCGATCAGCGCGGGATCCGCGGTGGCCGCGTCGACGACGCGCCCGACGCCGGTCGCGTGACAGCGGTCGGCGTTGAGCGGCTGGTCGGCGCCGAGCGGGAGCACGACGAGCGGAAGCCCGTGCGTGAGGGCGCCGAGCACGCTTCCGGAGCCGCCGTGCGAGACGACGAGGCTGCACGAGGGCAGGATCTCCTGCTGCGGGACGTACCGCTCGACCCGCACGTTCGCGGGTACCGGGCCGAGCACACGCGGGTCGAGCCGCCGGCCGACGGTGGCGACGGCGTCGATCGGAAGCGTGCCGAGTGCCTCGATGACGCGTTCGAACAGGTCGCCGGACTCGAGGTCGAAGATCGTCCCGAGGCTGAAGTACACGCGCGGCCTCGTGGCAGCCGCGGTCGGATGAGTCGCCGTGTGCAGCCGGATGCCGTGTGCGGTCGGAGGCAAGCGGTAGCGCGGGTCACGGAAGCCCGGCGGGAACGGGTTCAGGACCAGGTGGCGCGCCGGGTTAGCCACCTCCAGCACCTCCGCGAGGAGCTCGGGCCGCACGAACGAGCCGGAGGCGTTCACGAGCACCGTCGCGTGCGGGATGCCGAGACGCTCCGCGGCCAGCATGGCGCCGAAGTCGAACTCGTCGCAGACGATCACGTCGGGGTGCCAGTCGGCGGCAATCGCCAGCAGGTCGTCGACCCGGCGGCGGGCGACCCGTCCGCCAAACCCTTCCCGTAGCAGGCAGTCCTCGCGCTCACGGTCGATCGGAGCGAGCGCCGAGCGCTCGGTCTGCGCCGCGTCGTTCTCGGCGCCCGACCCGAAAACGGCGAATCCGTCCAGGTCGGCGGACTCGACGACGGAGGGCTTGCCCGTGACGGCGACCGGGTGCCCCGCAGCGTTCGCGGCGGCGGCAACCGGCAGCAGCGGGTTCAGGTGCCCGGCTCCGCCCGCGAATGTGAAGAGCGCACGTATCGTCCGAGTCTGCCAACCGCGATGGCCCTCGTCTGCCAGGTGGAGTAAGTTCACTCGAAACCACTCGCAAACAGGGGAGCCGGGACATGACGCGCGTGTTCGTCGCACTGGCAGTGATCAGCCTGGCCGTGGCGGCCGCGGGCTGCGGGAGCAAGAAGAGCGCCACTTCCACCGCCTCCGGAGGGCACCCAGACCTCGTCCGCGTCGTCGTCCTCGTCGGGCGGCAGCTCGTCCTCCTCCTCGTCGTCGTCCTCTTCGTCTTCTTCCTCGTCCAGCAGCGGCTCGACGCCGTCGTTCGCCTCGGCGAAGAACTGCAAGGATCTGGCGGCGCTCGGCGCGAAGCTCAGCCAGTCGCTCGCCGCCTCGGGCAGCGGCACGAACGGGCTCGACAACGCGGCGAAGGCGTACTCGGCCTTCGCAGACGCGGCGCCGTCCGCCATCCGCGGCGACTTCAAGACGCTCGCCGCGGCCTTCCAGATCTACGCCGCCGCCCTGTCCAAGGCGGGGTACAAGCCCGGATCGACCCCGACCGCGGCGCAGATCGCTGCGCTCTCGCAGGCCTCGAAGACGTTCAGCGACCCGAAGCTGAAGCAGGCCGAGCAGCATCTGGAGAGCTGGGCCAAGTCGAACTGCGGCGGCGTCGGCAAGGGCTGAGCGGAGGAGCACGTGGCTGAAACAGCCGGAATTGCCTGGAGCCTGAAGGGCACGGTCATCGTCGCCTGCAACTGCGATTTCGGCTGTCCGTGCAACTTCAATGCCCTCCCGACGCACGGTAAGTGCGAGGGTGGGTGGACGTGGCACGTCGACCGGGGTGCCTACGGCGGGACGCTGCTCGACGACCTGAATTTCACGGTGTCCGTCAACTGGCCGGGCGCGATCCACGAGGGTGGGGGCGAGGCCGTTATCCTCGTCGACGACCGGGCCGACGAGGAGCAGCGGGAGGCGATCGCGACCCTCGTCAGCGGCGAGGTCGGCGGGCCATGGGGCATCCTCGCCTGGACGTGGCCGACGGTGCACGGTCCCAAGCTCGTGCGATACGAGATCGAGATCGACGATGTCCAGTCCCGTGTCAAGGCCGGCAGCTCGCTGGAGATCGAGTCGGCGCCGATCACGAACCCCGTCAGCGGCGCCGAGGTCCATCCCGGAGCCGTCCTCCCCGAGGGGATCATCTTCAAGACCGGGAACTTCGGGATGTCGAAGGTCTTCAGGCTCTCGGACGAGGTCAGCTACGACCACTCCGGCCGGTACACGGCCGTCGGCCCCTTCGAGTACGCAGGCCCGTGACCGGCGTGCGTCACCAGATCGACACCATTCGTCTTCCCTCCACCCACACGGTGCGGCGCTAGGGTCGCCGCGTGGAAGCGTCCCGCCTGGCGGCGATCTCGTTCTTCGCGGGACTGGACCCTGATGACCTCGAGCGCATCGCCGAGAAGGCGTCCGAGGTCGACGCGTCGGCAGGGGAGGCGTTGGCGACGCAGGGAGACTTCGGCTACGCGCTCTATGCGATCGAGACCGGGACGGCGGACGTCACGAGCGAAGGCCGGATCCTGCGCGCTCTCGGCCCCGGCGACGTCTTCGGCGAGATCGCCGTACTGAAGTCGGGACGTCGTACGGCGTCAGTGGTCGCGACCTCGCCGATGCATCTGATCGCGGTGTTCAACCGCGACGTCTGGGCGCTCGAACGCGAGTGCCCCGGAGTGGCCGAGCGGCTGCGTGCGCTCGTCGCCGAGCGCCAGGCCGCCGTCACACCAAGCTCCTAGAACCGTCCGCCACGCAACCGTGCGCGGTCGGCCGACACCCCGTGGGCCGCACGCTCGAGCTCGTCGGCGAGCGGCTCGAGCTCCGGTGGTGCGCCGGCATGGGACAGCGCGTCGCCGAGCAGCCGATCTGCAAGCCATGGGTTGCGCGGCAGGAGCGGCCCGTGCAGGTACGTCCCGTACACCTTTCGGAACCGGCAGCCCTCGTACCCCGACTCGCCGTCGTTCCCGAAGCCGCTGAGGACGCGGCCGAGCGGCTCCGCCCCGGCGTCGAGGATCGTCCGGCCGGCGTGGTTCTCGAAGCCTGCGATCGTCTCGCCGGCCCAGCCGCAGTCGAGCAGCACGTCGCCGATCATGCGTCGCTCGCCCGCGATCGTGTGCAGGGGGAGGAGGCCGATGCCCGGCAGCTCCTGGCCGGCCGCGTCCCGGTAGAAGCGGCCGAGCAGCTGGTACCCGCCGCAGACGGCGAGGAACGCCGCGTCGGCTTCGACCGCGTCGCGCAGTGCAGCCGCCTTCGCCTCGAGATCCCGGGCGACGAGTGCCTGCTCCCGGTCCTGGCCGCCGCCGACGTAGAAGAGGTCGAATGCGCCGTCCTGGATCGAGTCGCCGAGCCCGATCGCCTGCACGTCGAGCTCGTGTCCCCGCGCAGCGGCGCGCCGGGAGAGAACGGCGATGTTGCCCCGGTCGGCGTAGATGTTCAGGTAGTCCGGATAGAGATGCCCGACGCGGATTCTCATGCGGCCCGCGCCGCCCAGTAGTCCGCGACGTGCCCACGGCCGGCGACGATCCGTCGCAGCCCGAGCATCGCCGTGTACGTGGGGAGCACGATCAGCTCGCCGCCCGGGGGCGTCAGCTCCAGCCCCCGGTCGAGCGCGGCCTCGAGCGACGGCACGACCTCGATGCGCTCCCGAGCCAGGCCGCCGTAGGCGAACCTGAGCGCCAGCTCCGCCGCGCGCGAGCCGGTCGCGATGAGCCGCTCGAGACCGTCGCCGAGCGGCTCGAAGTCGACGTCCCAGATCCACGAGACGTCGCGCCCGTCTGCAGTGGCGTCGTTGAGCGCGATCACGGCGAAGCGCGGGCCACCGCCGTCGACGATCGTCCGTACCGCTTCGTTCGCCCCCGCCGGGTTCTTGATCAGCAGCATGAGGAGCCGCCGGTCCCCGACCGCGATGCGCTCGAAGCGCCCGAAGGCTGCGGAGAACCGCTCCAGGCCTCCGATGATCTCCGGCAGCGGAACCTCGAGCGCGAGTGCCAGGGAGGCTGCCGCGACCGCGTTGTAGACGTTGTAGAGGCCCGGGAGGTCAAGCTCGACTCGGGCATCGCCGCTCGGCGTCGCGAGCGTGAACGAGGAGCCATCGAGCCCGCGCAGCACGATCTCCCGCGCGGCGACGTCGAGCACCGGCCGCGCATGGTGGCCGTTCGGACAGCGGAAATCGCCGAGGTGCCCGACGTAGGCGGCGGCGTAGACGTAGGGGGCACCGCAGCGAAGGCAGTACTTCGAGTCGGCGGCGTGCTGCAGCTCGAAGCGCGCGTGGCTCGGGTCGTCGAGACCGAAGGTGAGCGCCCGAGCCCGTCCGTCCGCCAGGTCGCCGACCTGGGGGTCGTCGCCGTTGACGACCAGCGTCGCCTGGGGCAGCTCCGCGACCGCGCGGCGCCAGCGGGCGGCGACGTGCTCGAGCTCGCCGTAGCGGTCGAGCTGGTCGCGGAACAGATTGCAAAGCAGCAGCGCTTTCGGCCGGAGCCGCCCCGCGAGCTCGGAGAGTGCCGCTTCGTCCGCCTCGAACAGCCCGAGCTCCGCGCCACGGGCGTCGAGGAGAGCGGAGGCGACGCCCGAGACGAGGTTCGCCCCCGAGCTGTTCGTGGCGAGCCGGACCCGGGGGCGCAGGATCTCGGCCGCCATCGCCGTCGTCGTCGTCTTGCCGTTCGTGGCGGAGACGAGCACCGTTCCCTGTGGCAGCCGCGCCGCCAGCCGGTCGATCGCCCCCGGATCGACCTTCCAAAGGAGTTTTCCGGGCAGCGTCGTCCCGCCGCCGCGGCCGGCCAGGCGCGAGAGGGAGCCGGCCGCACGGGCCGCGACGGCTTCGAGTGCGAGCGGGATCGGCGGGCGCACGGCCGAACCGTATCGGGACTCGCCTCTACTTGCATTCTCACCAATGCGCTCTACCATTCTTGGTGTGGCCAGGAAGCCGTACCGCGCCGTCGCCAAGATCGATCCGGCTGCGCTCGCCGAGTTTCAAGCCGGGATCCGGCGCCGGTACACGGACGCCCAGATCCTCGACGAGCTGAGAGCCTCGGCCGAGCGGCTGGGCCGCTCCCCGACGATGAAGGAGTTCGCGGCCGATCCGGAGTCGCGGGTGCACCCGCAGACCGTGATCGAGCACTTCAGCACCTGGAACGCGGCCAAGCGGGCCGCCGGGCTGATGCCGCGGCGTTTTGCCACGCGGGAGGAGCTCGTCGAGCAGCTGCGCGCGCTTGGCGAGGAGCTCGGCCGCGTCCCGACAGCCGACGACATCAAGCAGCGCCGCGGGACGATGCCCTCGGCGTCGCTCTACTGGCACACGTTCGGGTCCCTGTCGACCGCGCTGCGAGAGGCCGGCTTCGACGTCGCGGTGGGGGAGGAGCGGCTCGAGCGCGCGATCGCGCAGGGCTGTGCGCTCTCACGCGCGGTCGGGCGGCTGCCGAAGTTCGGCGACTGGCAGGCGGCACGGCATGCGGACCCGTCGATGCTGACGGAGTGGCAGGTCTACCGCATGTTCGAGTCGCGTCGCGGGGCGTGGGCGACGTTCCAGTTCCTGATCCGCGAGCAGCTGCTCGAAGAGGGCGCCGAGGTCGGCGCCGACGGCACCGTCAGCTAGACCGGCTAGACCGTGGCCGCGAGCGCCGCGAGGCGCAGCAGGCAGGAGTCGCGCTCGGCCGGCGCGCGAACCGCCGGCAGAGGATCGGCCTCGACGTAGTCGAGATCGGGGCGGAAGCGCTCGCGCCGCGTCACCTGGCCGTTCCGCACCGCCAGGAGCGTGCCGTGCTTGACCTCCCGCTTGCGCAGCCGCAGGTCGCAGTAGCGCTCGACCACTCCGAGCGCTCCCTCGGTCGAGGCAAAGAAGACCGTGTCGCGTCCCTCGCCGAGCCACATCGGGCGGCCGGCTCCGCGGGCGAGAAAGAGGGTGTCCGGCTCACGCTCGTCGATCCAGGCCGTCGCCATCGCGCCGCGGAGGTTCTCGAGCGCGCGCGGATCGTTCCGGGAATGGGCGGCGACTGCGAAGATCGCCTCCGAGTCCACGCTCATCCGAGGCTCGGCGCGGGCGCAGGAGTGGGGGGCGAGCAGCTCGTCGTCGTTCGTGATGATCCCGTTGTGGATGCCGACGATCGGCCCGTGCCGAACGGGATGGTTGTTGGCGTTGATCGAGGGATGGCCCTTCGTGTAGTCGCGCACGTGCACCAGCAGCTGCGTCACGTCCCGGGGCACCGAGACCCGCTCCAGGAGCTCCGAGGCCGGCGTGCGCTGCTTGACGACGGTGGGGTATTTCTCGGCCCGGCCGCGGTAGGCGTACCCGACGGCGTCGGCTCCTCGCTCGGCAATGGCGGCGAGCAGCGCCTGCGCAGCCAGAGTCCGCTCGACATTCGAGCGTGAGCGCAGGCTGTATCCGGCGATTCCGCACATCGGTCTGATCGTAGGGGTAGGACGAGCAGGTTTCTCGATTGTTTACGAGATTGACCTTCTCTTTACAGCTCAAGCGTGCGGCTCCTGCCGCCGATAGAGCCTGCGTGGAACAACCGCTTCCCGAGCATGCTCCGGACGATGCCGCCCAGCCCCTGCTCGAGCTTCTTCCGGCGCTCGACCCGATCGACGACGACGAGCCCGAGAACGCCGTCCTCAGCGAGGACGAGCGCCTCCAGACCGCCGACCCGCTGAAGCTCTACGTCCGCCAGATCGGCGACGGACGGCTTCTGACGCCCGGCGAGGAGCGCGAACTCGCCCGCCGGAAAGATCTCGGAGACGAGGCTGCCAAGCGGCGGCTGATCGAGTGCAACCTTCGCCTCGTGATGTCGATCACGCGCAACTACACGAAGGCCGGCGTGCCGCTGCTCGACCTGATTCAGGAAGGAAACCTGGGCCTGATCCGGGCGGTCGAGAAGTTCGACTACAAGCTCGGGTTCAAGCTGTCCACGTACGCGACCTGGTGGATTCGCCAGGCCGTCACGCGAGCCCTCGCAGACCAGGGCCGGACGATCCGCCTGCCGGTCCACGTCGCCGAGCAGGTCAGAAGGGCGCAGCGCTCCCGCCGCCAGCTCGCGCAGAAGCTGAACCGCGATCCGTCGCTCGAGGAGATCGCCGTCGACGCCGGCTTCACCGTCGAGCGCGTCGAAGAGCTGTTCGGCCTCGTCGAGGATCCCGTCTCGCTCGAGACGCCTGTGGGCGACGGTGAGAGCATGGTTGCGGATCTCGTCGAGGACGTGAACTCCGAGTCGCCGGACACGGCGACCAACGCGCACTCCCGCTCGCTCGAGCTGGCTGCGGCCCTCGACGAGCTCAATCCGCGGATGAAGCACGTCGTGCTCCGCCGTTTCGGCCTTGACGGCGGCCGTCCGCAGACGCTCGAGGAAGTGGGGACCGACCTCGGGATCACGCGTGAGCGTGTCCGGCAGCTCGAGACACGCGCGCTCCGGGAGCTCCGTGCTTCGGCGCCTGGGCTCCAGCTCTACCTCCGCAGCTGACGTTCAGCCGCTTGAGCCGATGCTCAGCCGCGTGAACGCGACGGCTTCCATCTCGTGGAGCGTCGCCAGGCGTCTCAACGCCTCGCCCTCGATCTGCCGCACCCGCTCCCGCGTCAGCCCGAGCAGCCGCCCGATCTCCTCGAGCGTCTTCGGGTCGTTGCCCGCCCCGAGGCCGTAGCGCAGCACCAGCACGGATCGCTGCCGGTCGGGCAGCGAGCGGAGCGCAGTCGGCTAGGAGCTGGGAGCGGAGGGCGGTCTCGGCCGCCTCGTCGGGCAACGGGTCGTCGCCGGCGACGAAGTCCCCGAGCACGGTGTCGTCGTCGCCGCTGCCCACAGGCTGGTCGAGTGACGCCGACGTCCTGGCTGCCGCGCGCACCTCGTGGGCCTGCTGAACGGACAGGTTGGCCTCATCGGCGATCTCCTCGACAGTCGGCTCGCGGCCGAGGCGCGCCCACAGCGAGCGCTCGGCGCGGCTCATCTTCTGCTGGCGCTCGACGATGTGCACGGGCATCCTGATCGTGCGGGCCTTGTCGGCAAGCGCACGCGCGACGGCCTGGCGCACCCACCAGGTGGCGTACGTCGAGAACTTGTACCCGCGGCGCCAGTCGAACTTCTCGACGGCCCGGATGAGGCCGATCGTGCCCTCCTGGATCAGATCGAGGAACGGCAGCCCCTGGTTTCGGTAGTTCTTCGCGATCGAGACGACGAGCCGAAGGTTGCACTGGATCATCTGCTGTTTCGCCAGCCGGTCGCCGGCCTCGACCCGCTTCGCCAGCGCCACCTCCTGGGCCGCCGTCAGGAGCGGGTGCCGCCCGGTCTCGCGCAGGAAGAGCTGGAGCGCGTCGGTCGTCGTCTCCCAGGTCAGCTGGAGCGGTGGCGGCTCGGGCTCCGGTTCCTGCTCGGCCTCGAGGTCGCCAGGGACGATCTCGACGGCGCGGCTCTCGAGCTCACGGTAGACGGCATCGATCTCGAGGGCGTCCAGCGCGAGCGACACGAACAGGTCGTTCAGCTCCGCCTGGCGCACGCTGCCGCGTTCTTCGGCCGCGTCGACCAGCTGGCGCAGGTCGTCGGCGAGCAGCAGGATCTCCGCAGTCTGAGCCACTCAGAACCGGTCTAGCCGTCCCGGGCCGGCCTCAAACCACCCGTTTCAGTGATTTGAACGCCGACGCACGAGAATCGGTGTTATGTCAAGTAGGGCGAGAAACCCGTTGAGGGTGCTTGAATCGGAGCTGTGGCCGTCCCGCCCCTGCTCGGCACGACGATCGAGGGCACGGACTTCGTGCTGGGCGAATGGGTCGATCGGGGCGAGAGCTCGGCCGAACGGCCGATCGCGCCGCTCCATCGTCATCTCTCTGACGACGAAGCCTGGTACGTGCTCGAAGGAGCACTCGGCTTCATCCGCGGCGAGGAGCGGCTCGAGGCGCCCGCGGGCGCGGCCGTCCTGGTCCCGCGCGGCGTCGCCCACTCGTTCTGGAATGCCGGCCCGGGAACGACGCGGTACGTGATCGTGCTGACACCCCGCATCGCCGCCCTCGTCGCTGCGATCCACGAGCCCGGCGCGCGCGACGACCTGCCCGGCCTCTTCCGCCGCTACGACTCCGAGCTGCTCGACCGTTGAGCGAAACGATCCACAGGATTTCCCCAGGGCCGGTCCGCAAAGAGCGGCGTTTTTCGTGGCCCCACCTCTTGCCTGGACACGTCCGGGCGCGGTACGTTCTTCCGGCACCGAGCACGGGGCGCGAGTAGGTCGAAGCCGCTCCCGAGGGCTATAGGCGGAAGCCGAAGGTTCACGGGGAAGGTGGACGAAAGCGCAACCGGCTCGGTGAATTTCTGGTCCGGTTCCTTTGTAGTGCACGGCAGCGTTGGCTAATTCGCCATGGTTTGCGGAAGTTCTCGCAAATTGCGGCAACGACCTCTGCCGGCCCCTTGCGGGACTCCCCCGCGGGCTCTAGGTTTGCTCTTGCACCGAGCACGGAGCGCGAGTAGGTCGAAGCCGCTCCCGAGGGCTGTAGGCGGAAGCCGAAGGTTCACGGGGAAGGTGGACGAAAGCGCAACCGGCTCGGTGAATTTTTTTGGTCCCGGTCGGGCCCGGGCGGTAGGATCGCAGCGCGATGCACCTCCGGCTCCCTGCCTTCGACCGCGGCGTCACGTCGTTCCTGTGGGCCTTCTTCTTCTTCGTCTACATCTGGATCGCCGGGATCGCGGTCGGGTATGGCAGCGCCGTCACGTTCATCGTCGGCGCCGTCTCAGGCTTCCTGATCTTTCTCTCGATTCGCCTCTACGGCGAAGACGACCCACGCACGCCCTGAGGGCTCGCGAGCGCGAACACGAGTACGCGCGCCAGGTTGTCGCCGAGCTTGTCCTCGAGTCGCGCGTAGGCGCTCGGTCGCGCGTCGTCGACCGACGCGCAGTGCTCGAGCAGTAGCCGCGGGACCGGCGCGTACTCCGACTCGACGGCCGACGACATGCTGCGGGTATCGGTCTCCGCCCTCCTCCCGCAAGATCCCTGGCGGGAGGGAAAGGAAACGGTGAGGCAACGCCGACGGTGTGCGCGCGCGTGAAACTACGTCCGTGGTGGTCATCACGGAACTGCGCTCGGCCGATGTCGAGCGCGTCGATCGAGACCTTCCGCTGAACCGTCTCGACCAGCACCTTGCGGACGGTTCGACCTATCTGGTCGCGTGGGAAGACGAGCAACCGGTCGGGCACGCGCACATTGCCTGGAGCGGAACGCATCTCGGCCTCCCGGAGATCCAGGACGTCTACGTCGCTCCCGACCACCGCCGGCGAGGGCTCGCGACGCAGCTCACGCATGCGTGCGAAGCAGAAGCACGGGCGCGCAACTGGCACACGATCAGCCTCAGCGTCAGCCGGGACGGAAACGCTGCGGCCAGGTCGCTGTACGAGCGTCTCGGCTACGCCGACTCGGGCGCCGAGGCCGTCCGCGTCTCCGGAGTGATCACGCTCCGCGGCCGCCCCTTTGCGGTCGACGACACGCTCGTCTACCTGACGAAGAAGCTGACCTAGGTGTAGGACCCAAGCAGGTTGGTTCTGCTGATCGGGGGTTGGTGGCCGAGTGCTGAGTGTCGCCTGTGATGGTTGTAGTGGAAGAGCCAGCCGTCAAGGGCGCGGGTGCGTTCTTGGCTTGAGCGGTAGATGGCGCCGTAGGCCCAGCCGTTGATGAGGGTGCGGATGAAGCGTTCTGCTTTCCCGTTTGTTTGTGGCCGGTAGGGGCGGCTTCGGAGGTGGCGGATGCCGAGACGCCGGCAGGCGACGGCGTGGACGGCGCCGCGGTAGCAGGAGCCGTTGTCGGTCAGGACGCGTTCGACGGTGATGCCGTGCCGCTGGTAGTAGGCGGTTGCGCGGCGGAGGAAGCGGGCGGCGGTTGAGGCTTTCTCGTCGAGCAGCACCTCGGCGTAGGCGAGCCGCGCAGTAGTCGTCGACGGCGACGTGGACGTATTCCCAGCCGACGGTGTTGTGGCGTTTGCCGGCGGCGTCGGTGCGTTGACCGTTGTAGTGCTGGTAGTTGCCGTTGCGCCAGCGTTTGCCGGCGCCGCCTTTGATCCGGCCGAGTTTCTTGACGTCGATGTGGACGAGCTCGCCCGGCCGTGAGCGCTCGTAGCGGATAGCCGGCTCGAGACCGATCCGGCCGAGCTTGCCGACTCCGTTGCGGCGCAACACCACCGAGACGGTCGAGAGCGGCATCGCGAGCGTCTCAGCGATCTCCGCCGCCGTCATCCGCAGCTGCCGCAACGCGACGATCACCGCGACCCGCTCTGGCGGTGTGCGGTTCGCGACGTGCCGAGGCGCCGAAGAGCGATCAACGAGGCCCGCTTCGCCGGCCGCCCTGTATCTCCCGACCCACTTCCTCGCACAGCGGACGCTGACCCCGGAACGCCTCGGCTGCCGCAGCGACCGTCGAGCCCCGCTCGACGACCAAGACGGCCAACTCACCGCCGCCCGTTCCAACTGAGAGCCGCGTTACGGTGAAGCTTCATCCGGTGTCCTCCTTGGACTGAGGTGCTTGGCAGCTCTCAGCCTCCAAGGAGACCCGGATGAACCAACGTGCCTAGGAACTACACCTAGGTTGTGGGGGTCGGCTGGTCCGGGTGGATCTCGTAGCCGGCGTCGCCGTAGTGCGCGACTCCGCCCAGCACCGTGATCGCGACCGCCGGATCGGCTGTGTCGTTCGCGAAGCCGTGCCACTCTCCCGTCGGGATGAACACGAGGTCGCCGGGCGCGAGGCGAACCGGCTCGCCGTCGGTGAGGTGGAGCCCTGAGCCACGGAGGAGGAAGAAGAACTCCTCGGCGTGCGGGTGGCGATGCAGCTCGTGCCAGCGCAGCGGCGGGAACTCGGTGACGTTGAAGACTGTTGTCTTCGTCCCGCCGTGGTCGCGGTCGGCGAGCCAGTGCACCTGCATCCCCTCCCACCCCGGGCGCTCCGGGATCGTCGGGTCGAACGGCGTCTCGTGCCTCGATGTCTTGTGCATCGCTCGCTCCTCTCGGCCAAGGGCGACGTCGTGTTTCACTTATGGTCTAGGTCGTGGGTGAAGCTGTGCGGGGCTCCGGCACGAAGGACGATCCATGGGTCCTGCAGACGCCTCCACGCACGTCCGAGTACGAGCTGTACCGCGATCCCGACGTCGACCCACCGAGGCTCGTCTGCGTCGTCGGGAAGACCACGCTCGGCTATCAGCTCCGTTGCATCGAGGATCTCCATGCGATGCTCGTCGCTCACGGCGAATGGATGGAGCTGGGGAGCGCCGACGAACAGAAGCCGGCGAGGGAAGGCACCGTCGAGGCCTGGGCGCGCGGCGCCGAGAACCCGGTCGGCGGCTGGTACGGCGTCAAGAAAGGATTGCGAGGGCGGTTTGCCATGTACGTGCCGCCGCTCCTTGAGCATCTCGGCCTCATCGAGCTCGAGCACAACCCGAGAAACAACCGCGCCCGGGCTCGCTGACGAGCAGCCCGACCCCGGGGCGATGAATTCCGCGGCTCCGGACAGTCTCAGTCCTGGTCGACCCGAGAGCGACATCCCAGCGAGCGAAAGAGGTGCGGAAGTGAGTGCATCCCTGAAGAGCCTCGGCGCCATCACGATGTTCGTCGAGGACCCGCAGCGGTCGAAGGCGTTCTATGAGCGCGTCTTCGACGTCCCGGCCGTCTACGAGGACGAGAACGCCGCCGCGTTCAAGTTCGAGAACACGGTCGTCAATCTGCTCAAGACTTCCGCGGCGCCCGAGCTGATCGCCCCCGGAGCTGTCGCCGGTCGCGAAACCGGATCGCGGTTTCAGTTGACGATCTGGGTGGACGACACCGATGCGGTCTGCGAGGACCTGGCAGCCCGCGGCGTGACGTTGCTGAACGGCCCGATGAACCGCGCCTGGGGACTGCGGACGGCGTGCTTCGAGGATCCCGACGGCCACATCTGGGAGATCGCACAGGGGCTCTAGCCACCCGCCTTGTCCGCTAGACGCTGAAGACGACGAAGTGGTCGTGCGGAATGTGCGGCTTGCCCGGAACGGGCCGAAGCTCCTCGCGCCAGTCGCTCCCGACCGCATCGGCTGCGACGCGGCGCCAGAACTCCGGTGCACCGGAGTTCTCACCCTGGAAGCCGATCTCCCAGGGCCCCGGATGCCGGCGCAACAGCTCACGCGCGACGTCGTAGCCCACGCGCCGTCGACGCGCGGCGCGGACGACGAAGAAGTCGCCCATCGTTCTCAGGTCGCCCGACAGGCCCTGGACGAACGCAAAGCCCGCAGGCGCATCCTTGTGCGAGATCAGGTAGCCCCGGGTGCCGGCGTCGGCGAAGTACCCGGGAAGACGGCCGGGCTTGTAGACGCCGTCGCCGTTCGGCATCGTCCCCCGGACCTCCGACATGTCGTGCGAGTACAGCTGCCAGAGCCGCTCGATCAGCTCACGGTCGTCGTCCGCCAGGACGCGCAGCAGGCTCGGCGACCCCACGGCGCGATTCTGCCAGTCGAGCTGTCCGCATCGGCTTCACGGCGGCGAACGGGTGAATCCTCAGTAGGCGATCAGCGCGTGCAGATCGGTGCCGTCGAGGCGTTTGCGGCCGCCGAGGAACGTCAACTCGATGATGAAGCACGCACCGACGACCTCGCCGCCCAGCTGCTTGACGAGCTTCGAGATCGCCTCGACGGTGCCGCCGGTCGCAAGCACGTCGTCGTGGATGACGACCTTCGCACCCGGCGGGATCAGATCCGGGTGCAGCTCGAGCGAGTTCTCGCCGTACTCGAGCACGTAGCTCGCGCTGACCGTCTCCGGTGGGAGCTTTCCGGGTCTCCGCGCCGGGATGAACCCGACACCGGCTTCGAGCGCGATCGCCGACCCGAGCCAGAACCCCCGCGCCTCGGCCCCGAGCACGAGGTCCGGATCCTTCGACTTCACCCAGGTCGCAAGCTCCGAGACCGTCTGCTTGAGCGACTCCGGGTCGGCGAGCATCGGGGTCACGTCCTTGAACCCGACACCCGGGGTCGGGAAGTCAGGCACCTCGCGGATCTTCGAGCGAAGGTCGATGGTCACTGCGCCGCCAAGTCTCGCAGGTCGCGCCAGAAGAGCATCGTCGTCAGCTCAGCAGACAGCTCTCCGAGTTGCTGGAGCTCGCGGAGGCCTTGCGTCCGCCGCTCGTTGTTGCGCGCGCGCAGTGCAGGCGCAGCGATCTGGCCGAGGAGCGAGGCCTCGCGCGCAGCCGCGGTCCGGAACGTCCGCAGGTGGCGCGGCGAGACGCCGTAGCGAACGAGCCGCGCGCATGTCGCAGCAACGTCGGCGTCGGTCTCGGGATAGCGCTTGTCTCCACCGCTCCCGCTCGGCGAGAGCAGGCCGAACTCCTCGAGCTCCTTCGCGAGGTCGAGCGCGATCCCGGCTCGATCGCAGAGCTCGTCGAGCGCGATCGTCTCCTCGTCCGCGCCGAGCGGAGTCGGGCGCCGGCGCTTGCGCTCTTTCTGTCCCGGCGCGTCGAGCTCGTCCTTGATCACGCGCAGCGGCAAGAACTCCTCGCGCTGCAGCCGGAGAATCGTCTCCAGGCGCTCGAGGTCGTCCTCGCTGAACAGCCGGTAGCCGCCCTGTGTGCGCCGCGGCGCGAGCAGTCCCTCGTCCTCCAGATAGCGGATCTTCGAGATCGAGATGTCAGGGAACTCTTCGGTCAGCCTGCGCACGACCTCGCCGATGCGAAGCAGCTTCTCGCGCTGCGGCTGGCTGCGGGCCGTCGTCGTCATGCGATGAAGGTCATCCGGTACTTGCCGACCTGCAACTCGTCGCCCTCTTCGAGCGGTGCGCTCTCGATCCGCCGCCGGTTCACGAACGTGCCGTTCAGGGAGCCTTGATCCTCGACGACGAACTTCCCGTCCCGCTGGACCAGGACGGCGTGGTTGCGCGACACGGTGACGTCGTCGAGAAAGATCTCGCAGTCTGGCGACCGGCCGATCCGGGTGCGTTCGGCGGAAGGATGGAAGCTCTCCCCCGCCCTGCCGCCGCCGGAGCGGACGACGAGCGCCGGTCCTTCGAGCCCGAAGTCCTCGTCGTCGAGGTGCTCGCGCACGTCCTCGGCCGAGAACGTCTCGGTCGCCTCGCCGGACGCCTCGCCCTTCGTCAGGAGCGCGCCGCACCGGGAGCAGTAGTTCGCCGCCTCAGGGTTCTGGAAGCCGCACTCGCTGCAGTAGACGACGCTCACTATCGGATGAGCTCCACGCTCATGCCGGTGGCGCGGCCTTCCCGGTCAGGATCTCGGTCAGCCGGTCGACGTCGACCTGGTCGAGGACGCTGCGGCCGCCGGAGCGCTGCAGCCGCGCGACCAGCTCGGCGCGCAGGATGTCGATCTTGCCGTGCAGCATGCGGCGCTGGAAGCTGACGTCCCGCTCCTGCTGCTCCAGGTCGCCGATCATCGCCTTCAACTCGTCGTCCGAGAGCGAGCCGAACTCAGGAAGCGGTTCCATGTGCCGCCTTTCGCATCGATGGGATGGAGACCGGATTCCAGCAGAGGACGCCGGAACCGTCAACCTCAGGTTAAGGGTTCAGTTCAGTGCTGGGCGGCGATCTCCTCCCGATCGATCACCTCGGCGACGAGCCGATGGATCTCGGACTCCAGCTCCTCGGAGGCCTCGGTGGTCGGGCCTTCGGCGTAGAGATGCACGAGCGGCTCGTCCGGGTCGGGGAGCACCTGCACCCACCCACGCCCGTCGAAGACCTTGATCCCGTCGCGTAGGTCGACGTCGGCCTCGGCGAATCGCTCGTTGAGCACGCGCATCACGGTTCCCTTGAGCGCCCACGGGCACGCGATCTGGCGATGGATCAGCGTCGGGCGCGGCAGCTCGCGCGTGAGCTCGGAGATCGAGCGCGGCTCCTGGGTAGCGAGCAGCTCGAGGAGCTTGCAGAGCGACGCCATCGCGTCGTAGGCGGGCAGGAACCCGGGGAACACGTACCCACCGCCGACGGCGCCGGCGAAGACGATGCCGTCCTCGGCCGAGACCCGCGTCAGGTCGGGCAGCGACGCCCCGGTCCGGACGACCTCGAGCTGGTCCCCGATCAGTTTCTCGATCTGGCTCGTGGTGTTGATGGGCACCGCCACGCGTCCGCGGTAGCCGTTCGCCCCGATCAGGCGCAGGTAGAGAAGCAGCGCCTGCTCGGGCGGCACCTCGCGTCCGGCCTCGTCGATCAGATAGATGCGCTCGGCCGACCGGTCGAAGACCGCGCCGAAGTCGGCGTTGACAGCCTGCACGAGCCTCGTCGCTCCCTCGATCGTCTCGCGCAGCCGCGCAGGCAGGTGCCCGATGTCCGATTCGAACGCGTGCGCCGTCACGGCCTCGACGCCAAGTGGCCCGAGCACCAACGGCAGCACGTTGCTGGCGGCTGAATAGCCGTAGTCGACGATCAGCCTGAAGTTCCGGGCGCGGATCGCTTCGACATTCAGGTTGGCGAGCAGATCGTTTGCGTACGTCTCGCGCGCACGCGCCGGATACGTGATCGCGCCGACGTCGGCGAACGGCACTCGACGCAGCTCCTGACGCGTGAAGTGCTTGTCGATCTCCTTCTGCAGCGATGACGAGAGCGCGATTCCCGGACGCTCGAACAGGCGGATCTGCACCGCCTCCGGGTCGTGCGACGCGGCGCCGACGTGGAACGCGGCGTCGTAACCCTGTGTCTTCAGATGATGCTTCCCGACCGGCGCAGGCAGGGTGCGCAGATCGGCGACCTGGACGCCCGTCGAGTGCAGCCCCGAGATGATCGCGCGCTTGATCATCTGGTACGCGGGTGCGCTCTCACGGCTCGCGACGACCCGTGCACCGCGCTTGAGCGCCGTACCGAGCGCGGCGCCGAAGCGCAGCGCGACCTCGGGAGTCAGGTCGACGTTGACGAGGCCGAGCACGCCGTCCTTGCCGAAGATCTGAGTCGTGCCGCGCGACTCCCAGATCAGGCTCTCGTGGATCTGCGCGCCGTACTCGACCTCCTTGTACGGGTAGATCCGCACGCCCGGGTAGATGACGGACTGGTCGCCGAGCGTCACCTGGTCGCCGACGGCAACTCCCTCGTGCACCCTGGCATGCGAGCGCACGTCGCAGTTTCGGCCGAGGATCGCGCCCTCGACCACCGCGCTGCGTCCGATGTAGCACGACGCATCGATCACCGACCGCGACACGCGCCCACGCTCGCGCAGCGTCGTCCCAGGCCCGAGCACCGAGTAGGGCCCGACCGACGACTCCGGCGAGATCGTGCAGTAGTTCCCGATGAACGTCGGCCCCTCGACGCCTTCGACGTCGTCGATCTCGACGCCTTCCCCGACCCAGACATCGCCGCGGACCTTGAGGCCCGAGACGTCGAGCGCGACCTTCTCGTCGAGCGCGTCGAAGTTCGCCTGGCGGTACTGGTCGAGGTTGCCGATGTCCTGCCAGTAGCCGTCGCACACGAATCCGTAGATCGGCCGGCCCATCTCGAGCAGCAGCGGAAACAGCTCCTTCGAGAAGTCGAACGGCCGGTCCGTCGGGATGTGGCGCAGCACCTCGGGCTCGAGCACGTAGATCCCGGTGTTGATGGTGTCGGAGAACACCTGTCCCCACGACGGCTTCTCGAGGAACCGCTCGACCCGGCCGTCCTCGTCGGTGACGACGATCCCGAACTCGAGCGGGTTCTCGACCGACTTGAGCCCGATCGTCACTGCGGCGCCCTTCGCCTTGTGGAACTCGACGACCTCGCCGAGGTCGAAATCGCAGAGCGCGTCGCCGGAGATGACGAGGAACGTCTCGTCGAGCCGGTCCGAGGCCAGCCGCACAGAGCCGGCGGTGCCGAGCGGGCTCTCCTCCACCGAGTACTCGATGTTGAGCCCGAGGTTCTCGCCGTCGCCGAAGTACGAGCGGATCGCCTGCGGCAGGAACGCAACGGTGACGACGACGTCGTTGAAGCCGTGCTTGCGCAGCAACTCGAGGATGTGCTCCATACACGGCTTGCCGACGATCGGGACCATCGGCTTCGGCTGGTTCGAGGTCAGCGGGCGAAGGCGCGTGCCCTCGCCGCCCGCCATCACGACGGCCTTCACGCCAGGACCTCGCGACGTGCTTTCAGCACGTACTCGCCGAGGGCGATGAGACCGGTCACGAGCCCGACCCAGAAGATCCACAGCGGCCACTGCGTGCCCTCGCGCGTGACCATGATGAAGCCGAGGCTCGCGTACAGGAGCCACGTCGCGATCTTCCCGAGCAGGTTCACCTGGAACTCGTACCCGCGACCGAGCACGATCGGCGTGCCGATGAGAACGATCAGGTCGCGGGCGGGAATGAGCAGCGCGAGCCAAGGTAGCCGGTCGGCGTGGATCAGCAGCAAGACTGCGGCATCGATCATCAACCGGTCGGCCAGCGGGTCGGCGATCTTGCCGAATGCGGACTCGACGTGCCAGCGCCGGGCAAGGAAGCCGTCGATCTGATCCGTGACGCCCGCGATCGCGAACACGATCGCCGCGGCCCACGAGTAGCCGCCGTCGCTACTCGCGAGCAGCACGATGAACACAGGCAGAAGCACGAGGCGTCCGATCGTCAGCGCGTTCGGAAGGTGCCGGCGCCACATGGTGCAAGGATACGGCCGTGGGGCCGTTGGCGATTCCCGGGTTCGTCGATGCCCATTGCCATTCGTTCCAGCGTTTGCTGCGCGGCCGCGCGGGCGGACGCGACTTCTGGGCCTGGCGCGACGAGATGATTGCGCTCGCCGGATCTCTGACCCTCGCCGAGATCAGGTCCGAGTACGTCGAGGTCTATCGCGAGCTGCGCGAGAACGGTTACACCGCGGTCGGTGAGTTTCACTACCTCGGCTTCGACGAGGCGCGTGCCGCCGCCGAGGCCGCCGCCGAGGCCGGCGTCGCCTTCGTCTGCCTCTATGCCTGCTACCTGCGAGGAGGCATCCCCCGCTTCCGGCAGGAATCGGTCGCCGAGTATCTGGGGGAGCTCGAGGCGCTCCGCGCTGACGGCATCGCCGTCGGCGTCGCCCCCCACTCCGTCCGTGCGTGCCCGTCACAGGCCCTCCGTGAGCTCGGACGGTACGCCCTCGAGCAGGACCTGCCTCTCCACGTCCATGCAGACGAACAGCCGCGAGAGATCGAGGAGTCCCTCGGCGAGACGGGCCTGCGCCCGATCGAGCTCCTGGCGCGGGAAGGCTGTCTCGGCCCGCGCACGACGATCGTGCACGCGACGCATGCAGACGGCCACGAGCTCGATCTGCTGCGCGACGCCGCCGCGCGCATCTGCGTGTGCCCGACTACCGAGGCAAGCCTGGGAGACGGCTTCCTGCCGGTCGCGCGCGTGCTGCACCGGTCGATCGGCATGTGCATCGGCTCCGACTCGAACGTGCGCATCGACCCGCTCGAGGAGCTACGCGAGCTCGAAGGAATCGCAAGGCGGCAGACAGGTCAGCGTGGCGTCATCGACCGCGATTCGCTCCTTGCAATCGGCTCGTCGGAGGGCGCGGTCGCCCTCGGGCTCGAGACGTGGCCCGATGTCGAGATCGACCTCGCCCACGCACAGCTCCGCGGCGTCTCCGCGGACGGCGTCTACGAGGCGTTGATCTTCAGCGCGACCGGCGACGTGCTGCGGAAGAGATCGCTCCAGTAACGCGTCCGCGCGAGGTACGAGCCTGCGGCGGCCTGCCCATGCAGCCCCCACGCCCCGTCGTACGACAGATAGCGATACGCCCCGTGCCGGGCTCCGGGTGCGGCCGGCTCGATCTGCGTCCCTTCGTGCCATTCGTTGTAGGAGGTGATCGTGACGCGGTCCGCGTGCGCGGCGATCGCGGCACGCCACATTGCGTCGTAGGTCGCCCCGTGCCGGCGCCATTTGACGACCGGGTCGCCGCTGCCGCGGCGAGCGTCATAGCCGGGACCGACGGACGGCGCGCACAGCAGCTTCCGGGCATGGGCCTCGTCGCAGAGCCGGTGGAACATGCGGCCGCCGAACGTGACGATGTCGTACGTGTACACACCGTCGAAGCCGGACGCCGCGGCTGCGCCGACGAGCTGTGTCTGGGCGAACAGCGTCGAGCCCCCGGCATGCAGCGCCGGCCTGGCGGCCGCCCAGTCCACCACCGGAAGGTCGAACGCCCGGTAGACGTAGAACGTCTTGACGCCAAGGCCTCTCAGGTACGCCACATCGGCGACCGTGCTCTCCACCGTGCGACCGTCGTACGGCTCCAGGTGCACGGCGACCGCGATCCCGTCCGCCCGTGCCGCCGAGATCAGGAGGGGCATGCGTGCGTCCTCGTCGGAGCCGCGTCCCCACCACGAGACTGCGATCTCGTCGATCCCTGCGTCGCGGATCTCGCTCATCTGGGCGCCGACAACGAGCCGGTCCGCCGACGAGTACAGGCCTCGGGCCGGGTAATACGACGAGGCGATGTCGTCGGGCGGCTGGTGCAGGCGCTGCGACCAGTGGCGGTAGATGCCGTCGTGTGCTGGGGTCCCGTACCACGGGTAGTAGAACGCCGAGACGCGCACATCCGCGAGCGCTGAAGCAGGCAGGCAGAGCGCGACGAGCACGAAGCCGAGGAGGAGTTGCCGCATGACGGGGGTGCGCCGGATCATGGCGCGCCGGACGGTCGGCGACAAGGGCCAAACGGCCCAAGTTCCTCAGACGCGAGCCGTGATGGTGATGCCGCCGCGCGGCTTCTGGACGAGCGTCACATGGACGGCGGAGCGGTCCAGCTCGAGTGCGGCGGCGACCTCGTCGCGAATCTGGACGGCCAGCGCCTCGCAAAATGCGCCCTGGTCGCGGAACCGCGAGAGGTAGATCTTCAGCGACTTCGACTCGAGGCAGAGCCCCTCCGGCCGATACTCGATCGTCGCCGTGTAGAAGTCCGGCTGGTTCGTGATCGGGCAGAGACCCGTGAGCTCGTCGCTGACCATCTCGACGACCTCGACGCCTGGGTTCTCGAATGTCTCGAGCCCGACGTAGGCGTCGCTGCCGGCGTGTCCGAGTGCGACGAACTCGTGCTCCATGACCACGTACTGTAGTTGCGTGGCGCGCGTTTACCTCGCCGGGCCCCCGTTCGCGGACGAGTACCGGCGGCGCGCCGTCGTGCTGCTGGAAACGGCCGGGCACGAGCCTGTCGATCCGATGCGGCGTGACTTCCGCGGCCGGACGGAAGGACACGAGGCCGAGATCGTCGAGGGCGACCTGGCCGACATCGACTCGTGCGACGTCGTGCTGGCGGCGTTCACGGCTCCGGACGAGGGGACCGCCATGGAGGCGTGGTACGCGCATTCACGGGGGATCCGGGTCGTGGGCTACACCGCCGGGACACCGGTTCATCCCTGGGCCCGATACGTGGTCGACAGCGTGCACCCGGCCCTGGAAGAGGCGGTCTCGGCCATCTTCTAGCCCTTGGTCCGGCTTGGTTAGCCGGGTGTCCAGGTCGCGGCGACTTTCGGATTTGAAAGCATCGAGAGGTGGCGACGATCTTCACGACCACCCTCTTCATTGCGACCGCGGCGCTCGCGTTGTGGATCGACGTGCGGGTGCCGAGCCTCGCGCCTTCGGGGCTGAAATGGCGGGCGCTGTTCGCGGTCGTGATGATCGAGATCTGCGGCTTTGTCCCGATCGCCTCAGGCTCGTACGCCGCGCTCTATGGGACCGTCTTCGGCGTGCTCGTGCCGCTGCTCGTGGCGATGTGGCTCAGCGCACTGTGGCTGCTGCGCGCGGCGGCCGACGCGCTCGCCTCGCGGTATTGAGCCTCACTCAGTCGTCGCTCAGCTTGACGCCTGTCCAGACTCCGGCGATCCCGCCGATCGCACCGAAGAGAAGCGAGAGCAACAGCGAGCCGTCTCCGAGCAGCGCGGGCAGATAGCCGCCGCCGATGCTGCCGGCAACGGCACAGATGCTGATCACCGACGGCCGCACCGCGCGAGCATAGAGAGGCGGTGCCGGTTAGCATCCCGGCATGGGACTCAAGGACGTGTTTCGGAGATGGTCGAAGGGTGAAGACGAGCGGGCGTTGGAACGCGCCGAAGAGGAGACCCGCATGACGCCCGTCGAGCAGGCCCTCGACAGCGAGGACTTCGAGGGGAAGAAGGAAGATCTCGCGGTCTTCAACGACCGCAGGGGAGCGGAGGCCGGCGACGCGGCGGCCGACGACTTCGACCCGCCACGGCCGTAGCTCCCGGGACGACCAGGATCGGCCGATGAGCTGGGACGAAGCGTTCGCTCGGCGCTACGACGAGTGGGCGGAGCACATGACGGAGGACGTCGCGTTCTACGTCGAGCTCGCCCGCGAAGCCGTTGGCCCGCTCGTCGAGCTTGCGATCGGGAACGGACGGGTGGCGATCCCGGTAGCGCTTGCGACCGGCCGCCGCGTGATCGGAATCGACTCTTCGCCCGCGATGCTCGAGCAGGCGCGTGCGCATGCTGCGGAGGCGGGCGTTGAGCTCGAGTTGCACGAAGGCGACATGCGCGAGCTCGCACTCGACGAGCCGGCGGCGCTCGTCTACTGCCCGTTCCGGGCGCTGCTCCACCTGCCGACCTGGGCCGACCGGCGCCGCACCTTCGAGCGGGTCGCGTCTGCTCTGCGTCCGGGCGGACGGTTCGCCTGGAACGCTTTCGTGTTCGACCATCGAATTGCGGCCCAGCTGGATGGGCAGCACCAGGATCGGCCCGTTCCGCACACGGTCCGGTACGGCACCGGGGACAACCGAATCGACCTCACGCTCGACGACGGCGGCGCGAGCTCTTTGTGGTGGGCGACGAAGAACGAATGGCTCGGCCTGATCGACGTTGCCGGGCTCGAGCTCGAGAGCCTCTTCGGCGGCTTCAACAGAGAGCCCTTCGCCGACGACAGCGGCGAGTACGTGTTCGTCGCCCGTCGCTGACGCGGGCTCAGCCGGGTTGCGCGGCGGCCGTTCGCTGAGCTGTCTGTGCTTCCCTGGCGGCAGTGCGCACGCTGCCCAGGTCGGCCGAGATGTGGATCGCCGCCGACGTGAGCGGTGCCGCCAGAACCATCCCGAGCGTCCCGAAGAAGGCACCGGCCGAGATCGTGACGATGAGGATGAGCAGCGGGTTCATGCGCAAGGTCGCACCCATCGCGATCGGCTGCACGATGTTCTGCAGCAGCCCGTTGGCGAGTATCACGATCACCAGCATGATCACGGCCGCGGTCGTGCCCTGTGACCCAAGTGCGAGCAACACCGCGAAGGCGCCCGCGACGACGGCTCCGACGAACGGGATATAGGCGGTCACGAGGGTGACCACTGCGATCGTGCCGGCGAGCGGGACGTCAAGGATGACCGCGCCGAGGCCGACGACGACTGCGTTGAACGTCGCCACGATCGTCACTCCGAGGAAGTAGCGCCGGATCGCCAGCACGACGCCGCTGGTGATCGTCTCCGCGATTGCGCGCGGGACGCCGAGATGACGGTTCAACCAGGCGCGAAACACCGGCCCGTCCTTGAGCAGGAAGAAGATGGCGAAAGCGGTGAACGAGATGCCGAACGCAAGCGAGGCGATACCCCTGATCCCATCCGCCACCCCGGTCAGGAAGGTGTGGAACGCCTTGGGCACCGTCGAGCTGACGTTCGCGTTTGCCTGCTGGGCGGCTGAGGAGTCGACGCCGGTGTCCGTGACCCAGCCCTGGATCTTGTCAAGGGCTTCGCGGAGCGCGGCCGAGATCTGCCCGCTCTCGGCGACGATGCCCCCGAGAACGAGGAGCAGGATCACCACGGCGAGCGCGATCAGCGCAAGCAGGACGATCAGTGCGCCGAGCGCCCGCGGCAGGCCCTTCCCGTGCAGCCACGACACCCCCGGCGACGCGACGGTGGCGACGACACCGCCGGCAAGCACCGGGCCGACGATCGTCGAGGCAACGCCGAGCGCCCACCCGAGCCCGAAGAGAAGGGCGGCAACACCGACGAGGAACCAGGCGGCCAGGCCGAGATCGCGGAGCCAGCGCGGCGCTGCGAACACAGCCGACACCTTGCGCAGCTGCTCCGTGTCGAGCTGGAGGACGACATCACGATGATCGGGGGGCGGCGGCGCCTCTGAGCTCGCTCCCGCCGCGTGATGCCTGTGCCAGAACCGTGGGAACCTCATGCGTGGAGGAAAACCGCCCTGGCAGGGGACAACGTGTACCGCGAAGCGGAGCGGCCGAGCACGAGCGGACCGTACTCGCACAGTCGGACGTGCCCGGGAGCTGGCTAGTGGCGTGATGTGGAATCAGGTGCTGCATGAGCCGCAGCCGTAGATGACGCAGCCGATCGTGAACGCGCGCTTTCGGCCGATCAGCCCCCCAACCTTCGCGCCGGTGATCATCAGAGCCGCCACCACCAGCGTGTAGCCGTGATCGCCGTCTGGATGCCGGTGACGGTCGTCCCGACGTCCTTGGCGACAGTCGCGATCGAGACGTTCATCACCGAGCTGTCCAGCGTCATCAGGAACTGGCCGGCCGCGAGCGTGAGCAGCACGATCGAGCTCCCGGCACGTGCGGCCCGGCCGGCCGCGATGGCCGTCACGTCCCGCTTACGCGGTCACATCCGCAAGGTTCGTGGGCATGTCTCCACCACGCTCCTCGCACGGCGGCTGGCCTCGACGCGCGTGTGACGGCGCGGGGGCGTCGAGCAAGTCACCCATGCGGGCAACGCTACAGCGTCGGTCCGGCGCGCGCAGTTGTGAGAGAATCGGCGCGTTGATGACCGCTAGACGCCAATAAGAGAGGCAGGGCAATGCTCGCATCCGACTATCCGTTCCTCGATGTCTTCTGGACGATCCTCATCTTCTTCGTCTGGATCGCCTGGTTCATGCTGCTGTTCAGGGTCTTCGGAGATCTCTTCCGTCGGTCGGACATCGGTGGCGGAAGCAAGGTTCTCTGGACGATCTTCGTGATCCTCGTGCCGTTCCTAGGCGTGTTCATCTACCTGATCGTGAACAGCAACGGGATGGCGGAGCGGACCAACCAGCAGTTGCAGGCGCAAGACGCGCAGATGGCGGACTACGTCAAGTCGGTCGCCGGAAGCGGCGGAGGTGCTGCCGCCGAGATCGAGAAGGCGAAGGGCCTGCTCGACACAGGAGCGATCAGCCAGACGGAATTCGACGCGATCAAGGCGAAAGCGCTGGCATAAGCAAGTTCGGAAGATCAGCGAGACTTCGACCCGACCGATGCGCTGACCGGGTCGAAGTCTCGTGCTGATCATCCTCGCGGTCGTCCTTGTGATCGCGCTCCCCACGCCGTGGAACCTGGTCGCGTTCCTCGTCATCATTCCGCTCTGGATCCTCGAGCTGTTCGGCTGGCACCGAACCGTCAAGAATCGACGGCGCGTCGTGGGCGCTCAGACGCTGATCGGCAGGGAGGCAGTCGTGATCACGCCGTGTCACCCGCTCGGCCAGGTGCGCGTGGGCGGCGAGATCTGGTCAGCGTCCTGCGAAGCGGGAGCGGCGATCGACGACAATGTTCGTGTAACGGGGCTCGAGGGATTGACCCTCGTCGTCGAGCCCGTGTCGAAGCGCGATCAGAGTCCTTCCTGAGCGACCACACGACCTGATGCGACGGCCTCCTGCAGAGCGGCGTAGTCGATCGCGTTCTGGTCGGCGTACGCCTCGGCAAAGCCGGCGAGGGCGCGGTCGAACACGTCGCTCGTGCCGAGGTAGCTCGAGATCAGGACCGCATCGCCTGCACGGGCATGCGCCCGCGCCAACTCCGACCCGCAGAGCTGTGCATAGGTCGCCAAGCCCTTGACGGTCATCGTCTCGATCGAGATCGAGCCCTTCGAATCCCAGAGCTGCCGTACGTAGTAGTCGCGCTTGTCGCCGTACACCCCCGTGGCGGTGAGCCAGCCGAGCGTGATGTCGCTCGCCGCCTGCATCAGTCGTTGTCCCTCGACGACACGCTGGCCGTGGGTCGCGAACTCGCTCTGGCCGAGGAACGGCTCCAGCACGGAGCGCTGGGCCTCCTTGATCTGCAGGAACAGCGGTTCGTCATCATTCCGTCCCAGCAGCAACAGGATGAACGCTCGCGTGCCGACGCTGCCGACGCCGACGACCTTGTGTGCCGCGTCTGCGTAACGGAAGCGGTCCAGCAGCCGGCGCCGTTCACCCGGAAGCGTGCGCCGGTACGAGCGAACGACGCGTTGCAGGAACTCGTCGAGCTTGTCCCCGTCCTGGCCCACCATCTCCTCGATCGGGATGATCAACGGCGGGTCCGCGATGATCCGCGGCTTGCCGTCCACGATCTCGGTGAGCTTGCCCAGCGCTTTCATGCTGTCTCGGGTCCGCGCCTTCGCGACGCCGGCCTGGAGCTGCTTGTACTGGTTCGAGCCCAGCTCCTTCCGCGACTTCCGCACCACGTCGTCGACGTCGACCCGTGCGTACCAGAGGTCGAGGTCAGGCAACCCGGCAAGCTGGTGCATCGACTCACGATAGGAGCTGACGACCCGCAGGTTGATCGCCTGACGCATGTCGACGTCGAAGCCGCGCTCGCGGCCGGCGACGGCGAAACTCGCAACCAGTCGCTTCACGTCCCACTCGAACGGGCCCGGCAGAGTCTCGTCGAAGTCGTTGATGCTGAAGACGAGCCTGCGATCGGGAGCGGCGAAGGCGCCGAAGTTCGAGAGATGAGCATCGCCACACAACTGAGTGCGGATGTCGGTTCGTGCTCCGCTCCCGAGGTCGGCGGCCATGACGTACGCGGCGCCACGGTAGAAGGCGAACGGGGACACGAGCATGCGGCCGTACCGGATCGGGACGAAGTCCGCCAGCCGAGTCGCCGCCTGCTCCTCGAGCAGCGCGACCGGGTCGGTCCGGTCGGCTGCTGGCTCCCAGTCGGCGTCCGCCGACCGCGGAAGGTCGCCGCGTACGGCTCTGCCCCGCACGGCCCGGTCGGCGACGCCCCCATGTTCCGTCTCACGGGCACGGCCGCCCATCGGCGCATCCTCCACGATGAGCGCCGTCGGCGCCAGGGACGACGGCGGAGAGCTGCGGCCTGGCGCTAGCTCGTGCCGGCCTGGATCGCCTGCAGGCGACCGTTCGCGTCGAGCTGGCGATAGAGGCGCCTGAGGTGGAATCTCACACCGCTCGTCGAGAGATCGAGGCGGGCCGCGATCTCCTCGTACGTGCAGCCGTCGCAGAGCAGGCGAAGCACATTCTGCTCGCGGCGCGTGAGTGACTCGGTCGGTTGCATCGTTCTACTTCCCGAATTCGCGCTTGGCGCAGGGCTGACAGTAGAACACGAGCCCCGGCGATCCACCGAGTTCCGGGTCGTCGCTCCGGTAAGCGCGCCATCTTGGCCACAACGGGCCGGACTGCAGCCCGCACTCCGAGCATGTGACGTGAGGGACGCGATGATGGCCCCGGCGGCTCGCGTTCACTGTTCCGTCCTGACGTTCCATGGACGCACCCTGGGCGCATCGCCGGAGATCCGCGCTGACCGTTCGGTCGGACCGGTCCGAAACGTGCGGTGTGCCTCTTTTGGGGGAGGGACTAACCAGCCATGGCTCGAAGGGCGGCCGCGGCGGCGTGGTGGTGCGTCCCGCCCAGGGCTGCCAGGGCGCCGACCACGAGGGCGGCCGCGTCCAGGCTGGCGTACGGGGTCTCCTCGAGCCACCTTCGCAACCAGCGCGTCGCATAGCGCGAGTGCCGGTCCGGGTTCTTCTGAGCGGTGAGGATGACGAGCTCGAGCGCCTCGGCGAGGGAGACGACTCCCATCTCCCTGGCCGCGAGCTCGGCGACGACGACGTTCCCGACCTCGATGGAGCGCCGGAACATCGACCGCGGGCTTCCTGTTGCCGTCACGAGCCTCCCCGGGGCCGGAGCGGCACTGCGACTCTACAAGCCTCGCCGATGTCGGTCGACCATCGCGTCCGGGGCTACATTCAGCGGGTGCAGGGCGACGGCTACTTCGATGAGCGCGTGGCAGCGCGATACGACGAGTCCGCTGCGGAGCTCTTCGATCGGGCCGTCGTCGATCCTGTCGTCGACTTTCTGGTCGGGCTTGCCGGTTCCGGAGGCGCGCTGGAGCTCGGGATCGGAACCGGCCGGATCGCACTCCCCCTGGCTGAGCGCGGAGTGCCGGTGCACGGGATCGAGCTGTCGACGGCAATGGCGGCGCGTTTGCGCGAAAAGCCGGGCGGCAGCGACATCGGCGTCACGATCGGCGACTTCTCGACGACGACCGTCGAGGGCGCGTTCTCCGTCGCGTACGTCGTCTTCAACACGATCGGGAACCTGACTACGCAGACGGCGCAAGTGGCCTGCTTTCGGAACGTCGCCGCTCACCTCGTGCCCGGCGGCTGCTTCGTGGTCGAGCTCGAGATCCCCGAGATCCAAAGGCTGCCGCCGGGCGATACCTTCCGCGTCTTTCAGGCCGGCCCGACGCACTGGGGAATCGACGAGTACGACGTCGCCGAGCAGCGGCTCACCTCACATCACTTCGAGCTCGTCGACGGGCGGTTCGAGCTCCACTCGCTTCCCTTCCGCTTCGCGTGGCCGGCCGAGCTCGACCTGATGGCGCAACTCGGCGGGATGACCTTGCGGGAGCGCTGGAGCGGGTGGAGCCGAGAGCCGTTCACGAGCGATAGCCGAAAGCACGTTTCCGTGTGGGAGAAACCCGCGTCCTAGCCCGTTCGAAGCATGAACTGCTCCTGACCAACTGCTTGCCACGGACGCACGGCTCCCGGACGATCTCCGCCGGAGGGTCGTGCGAACGCTGCAGCACTACACGGTGCGTGTCCGGCGCAGCAAGCGTTTGCCCTATCGCACGGTCCGGATTCTCCGACGCTCGCTCTTGCCGCTCGCCGTGCTCGCGCTGGCCGCGTATCTGGTGTTGCGCTGAGGGTGACGGTACGTAGTCGGCAGCGTCACCTTCGCGGCTACCCTCAAGCCGATGGCCGCGCCCCTTCCCCCCAGTGTCGCCCTGTCATCATCGCAGCTGGCGACTCTCGCTGAGCTCGGCGAGGAGCGCACCGCGGAGGTCGGCGACGTCCTGTACCGGGTCGGCGACCATCGCTATCCGTTCATCGCGATCCTCGAGGGCGAAGCAGCGATCTTCGACACTTCCGGCAACGAGATCATCCGGCACGGCGCCTCGGGCTTCCTCGGCGAGATCAATCTCCTGTCCGGACAGACGGTCTTCCTCACCGCGGTCGTCACTCAGCGCATGCGTTACATCGCGGTCGACCGTGAGGCTCTGCGGACGTTGCTCTTCGAGGACGGTCCACTGAGCGACCTGCTGCTCTCGACCTTCATGGCGCGCCGCGAGGCACTGCAGGGATCCCAGGGCGTCGGAATCGAGGTCATCGGCCCACACTCGTCCGCCGCGACGACGCGGATGGTCGACTTTGCGCGGCGGAATCGCCTCCCTTACAGCTGGCGCGACCCCGAGCAGGCGGACGACCCGGAAGCAGCCTCGCTGGTTGCCGGGCTCGACACCGCGAGCCTGCCGCTCGTGCGGCTTCCGGGCGACCAGGAGCTGCGCGCCCCATCTGTCGGCCAGGTCTCCCGCGCGCTCGGGATCGGGCTCGAGCTCGCGCCCCGCGAGGAGGTCGATCTCGTCATCGTGGGTGCCGGTCCTGCGGGCCTGGGAGCAGCGGTCTACGGCGCCTCCGAGGGTCTCGACACGCTCGTCGTCGAAAGCACGGCGCTCGGCGGGCAGGCGGGCACCTCGCAGCGGATCGAGAACTATCTCGGCTTCCCCGCCGGGATCAGCGGCTCGGAGCTGACCATGCGCGCCGTCACTCAGGCACGCAAGTTCGACGCCCGGACGGCTACGCCCTACCGCGCGCTCTCGCTCGAGCCGGGCGGCGAACGGCATGTGGTGCGTCTGGAGGACGATCGTGAGGTCAGCGCGCGCGCAGTGCTGCTGGCCACCGGCGCCGAGTACCGTCGCCTCCCCGTCGAATCGCTGTCGGACTACGAGGGGCTGAGCGTGTTCTACGCCGCCGGGCCTCCCGAGGCCCAGCTTTGCAGCGCCAAGCGCGTCGGCGTCGTCGGCGGAGGCAACTCGGCGGGCCAGGCCGCCGTCTGGCTCGCACGCGGCGGCGCGCTCGTCACTCTTCTGCACCGCCGGGCCGATCTGCGCGAGACGATGTCGGACTACCTCGTGCAGGAGCTCGAGAGCCACGGGATCGCGGTGCGCGATCGCAGCGAGATCGCGGAGCTGCACGGCGAGAACGGCCGGCTCGAGGCAGTGACGTTGCGCGACGGCGAACAGCTCTCGTTCGGGTTTCTGTTCCTCTTCCTGGGAGCGCTGCCGTGCACCGAGTGGCTCGGCGACGTCGTGGCGCGCGACAAGAACGGCTTCATCCTCACGGGTAGCCGGGCCGACGCCGACAGTCTCCTCGAGACGAGCGTGCCGGGGATCTTCGCCGCGGGCGATGTCCGTTCGGGCTCGACCAAGCGCTGCGCCACCGCCGTCGGCGAAGGGGCCATGGCCGTGCAATTCGTGCATGCCCGGCTCGCCGAGTTCGCGGGCGCTCCGGGTACCGCGGCGCGCTAAGGCGCGCACGGTTTCACCCGCAAAGCGAGGGTTTCTCACCGCGGCAGCGCATCCCCTAGAGCTACTCTGGTGGTCGAAGGCTCCTCAGTGGTCGAGGAGCTCGAATCGGGTCGACGGCAGGCCCACCTACTCCCCTCCTGCGGAGCCTGCCGTCGGCACCTCGTCCGCGACGACCCGCCGTCAGTGCGCCGGTCCGCCCTCCCAGTATCGATTGAGCGCGCCCTGCACCTTCACGAACCAGACGATCGCCGGGATGATCAGGATCGCTCCGGGGAAGAGCCAGAGACCAGTCCAGCCGCTCATGGGCGGCTGCTGGCCGGCCTTTCCGTACATCTTCCCGATCTCGGACGGGATGACGAAGGCGCTGACCGGCTGGATGAGAATCCAGATCACGAGGCCGATGACTCCGCCTAGGCCGTCGCCAGTGTGTTGCTTCATCTCCTCTTGCGTCTTGTAGGCCCAGTACCAGCCGTACAAGCCGAACGTCACGATGTAGAGGAGGATCCCGAAGCCGATCCCGCGCGGCAGGCCGCGTTGCCTCAGGTTGGTGTCCATCCGCACAGCAGCGGTCACGTTGCACCTCGCCTCTCGTCGGCGCCGAAGGTCATGTCGGATGGGGGTTCGCTGTCGACCTACCGCCCCCTCCATGCGGGCTCGCAGGTTTCGAGGCCTCGATCTCGAATGGAAATCGGTCACACGGGTACTCAAGGACGCGAAGGAAGAGGCCGATTAGTTGCGGAGCAACCGGTGGTGCTTGTACCGCATCCACCAGAGAAAGCGAGGTGGCCCATGCCGAAGAAGAAGATCGACAACAAGACGAAGACCCCGACGGCCCGCAGATATCGCGATGCTGCGACGGGCCGCTTCGTGACGAAGAAGTACGCGAAGAAGAACCGGAAGACGACGGTCAAAGAGTCGTCGCCGATCTCGCAGATCGCCGCCTAGACGCAGTCCGACAGAGGCTCGACGTCGAGCACGCCGTTCAGCGGCGTATCGGCAACGCGTACTCGGCGTGCGGCCGAGCGGCGCCCGTCCTCCTCAGCCGCCTGGCCGCGCCGGGAGACGGCCATCGTGGAGCGGGACGAGCCGGGTGCCGGTGGCCTTGAAGACAGCGACGGCCCGTCCTCCTTCCGCGAGGTGGAGGTTCTCCACCGAGGTCGCCGTCACCTCGGCGATCACCGGCCCGATCTTCACGCGGGCGCGGTTTCCCACGTGGACGATCGAACGGATCTCGCCTTCGATCACATTCAGCGCCGACCCCTCGGGAGGTGTGTTCGCAACGGAGACCTCCCACGGGTACACGACGACTCCTACCTCGCCTCCGACCTGGTCGCTCGAGAACACCTCTTCGCCGCTCTCGAGTTCCACGACGGTCACGTCCCGCTCCTGGCGCAACGTCCGTCCGTGGAGGAGGTTCGCCCCGGTGAACGAGGCGACGAAGGTGTCGGCGGGGTTCGCCACGAGCTCGTCGGGAGTTGCGAGCTGGCGAAGCCTGCCGTCGATGATGACGCCGACCTCGTCGGCCAGGGCTGCCGCATCCTCCCAGTCGTGCGTGACGAGCACGGTGGGCAGCGCCAACTCGTGGAGCAGCTCGTGCAGCTCGCCCCTGACCGTCGTCTTGGTGTTCGCATCGAGCGCCGCAAGCGGCTCGTCGAGCAGCAGCACACCGGGGTCGCGTGCGAGCGCCCGTGCGAGCGCGACCCGCTGACGCTCGCCCCCCGAGAGCTCCGGGGGCCGCGCATTCGCGAGGTGCTGGATCCGGAACCGCTCGAGGAACTCGTCCACGCGCGACTTTCCCGCGTAGGAGATGTTCTGGCGGACGGTCATGTGCGGGAACAGGGCGTACTCCTGGAAGACAAGGCCGACACGCCGCTCGTTCGGGGGCCTGAACAGCGCCCTGTCCGCGTCGAACCACACCTCGCGGTCGACGGCAACCCGTCCGCGCTTCGGCCGTGCCAGGCCGGCGATCGAGCGCAGCACGGACGTCTTGCCGGCGCCCGACGGCCCGATCAGCGCGACCGTCCGGTCGATCTCGAACGCTAGGTCGAGGTCGAACGATCGAAGCGGGAGAGTGATGTCAGCTGAGAGGGTTGCCACGCAGAGACGAGTTTGAGGCTGAGGAGGATCGACAGGCTCACGATCACCAAGAGAGCGCTGATCGAGAGCGCGATCTCGAGACCGTCGACGCGGTCGAACTCACCGTAGATCGCGAGCGTCAGCGTCTGGGTGCGGCCCTGGAGACTGCCGGCGAACATGATCGTGGCCCCAAACTCGCCGAGGCCGCGCGCGACCGAGAATGCAGTGCCGGTGATCAGGCCGCCGAGCGCGAGCGGCAACGTGACCCGAAGAAACGTTCGGAGCGGGCTCGCACCCAGCGTGCGTGATGCGGCCTGCAGGGTCGGATCCACCGCTTCGAACGAGCTGATCGCCTGACGGACGTAAAACGGGCCCGCGACAAGCATCACCGCGAGCACCACCGCCGGCAGGTTGAAGAGGAAGAGGTCCGATCCGAGCAACCCGTACCGACCGAACGCGACGAGCAGACCGATGCCGGCCACCGCCGGCGGCAGGACGATCGGGAGCTCGATGAGGCTCACGAGCAACGCGTGGCCCGGGAAGCGATGGGTCGCGAGAAAGTAGGCGGTCGGAGTGCCGAAGCCGATGATGAACGCCTGCGCGACGAGCGTCGACTTCAGCGTCACGATGAGCGCATCTCGGACGACCGGGTTCGACAGCTGGTGGATGAGCTTTCCCGGGCCGGTGTGCGTGAAGATCGCGATGATCGGCAGCGTGAAGAACGCCATCGCGATCGCGATCACAACGAAATTGACGAGGCCGAGCAGCGTCTTCTTCATCTGCTCGCGCCCTGGCGGGCGAACCTAGTAGGTGCCGCCGCTCGAGGAGGTGAGGGGCAGGAATCCGTACTTCTTGAACATCGCCTGGCCCTTCTTGCTCCTGATCTCCGCCATGTAGGCGGCAGCCTTCGCCTTGTTGGCGCTCGACGACACGACGGCCATCGCGTACACGACCTTGGGCTGCGCCCAGGCCGGAACCTTGATCACTGTGACAGCGTTCGGAACCGTCTTGGCGTCCGTCGAGTAGACGAATCCCGCGTCGCCCTGACCGAGCGCGATCTTCGAGAGCACCGCGCGCACGTCGGTCTCCTGGCTGACGAAGTTCGGCGTCACGCGTGACGTCAGGTTCATGTTCTTGAGCACCTGCAGCGTGTACGAGCCCACCGGGACGGTCGAGTTCGCCACCACGATCTTGACGCCGGGCTTCGTCAGGTCGTAGATGTCGTGGATTCCGGCCGGGTTGCTCTTCGGGACGACGATCACCAGCTTGTTCCGCGTGAAGTTGACCGGCTTGCCCACCTTTCCCGACGCGAACAGGTTCGCCGGGTTGGTCGTGTTCGCCGACAGGAAGACGTCGGCCGGCGCCCCATTGTTGATCTGCGTCGCGAGGGTGCCTGAGCTCGCGAACGAGTACTTCGGATCCTTGTCGATCGCGGGGAGCACGTCGGTGAGCGACGCGGCCGCGAAGACGGTGAGACCGGTGATGTCGGACTTGCCGGTCCTGGCCCCCGCCCCGCCGGCACCGAGCGACACGACGAGTGCGAGCACCACGAACAGGCCGACGAGCGACCTGACCACAATGCGACGTGAGCAAGCTCGCACGAGATCCCCCTCTCCCCTAGTGCTGAATCATGATGGAGGTCGACTTCACAATCGCGACCGCAGCCATCCCCGGCCGTAGCTCGAGCTCCTCGACGGCATCTCGAGTAACGATGGCGACGAGCCGTATCGGATCGCTCGCAACCAGTTCGACCTGGGCCATCAGACCTTCGATCTTCACGTCCGTGACGGTGGCCTTGATGCGGTTGCGGGCGCTGAGCGAGCGGCCCTCGTCGTCTCCCTGCAACCGCTCGATCTCCGAGGCTCGCACGATCCGCCTGTTTGCGTGGTCACGCTCGGTCTTGATCCGACCCTGCCGGTCCCAGCGACGAAGCGTGTCCATGCTGACCCCGAGCGACTTCGCGGCCTCGCCTGCGCTGAAGAACTCCTTCGGCATCGTGTCTCGCTAGGACTGGTACTCGTCGAGGGCGGACGTTGCGGAGTCGAAGCTCAGAGGCGGGCCGGGGAACGCAAGTGCGAAGGGCCTGCCTGTCTCCTTCTCCGTGAAGAAGCTCACGTGCTGCGCCTCGCTCGCGCCAATGGCGGCGAGCCCGGCAGCGATGCCGACCGCCTGAAAGCCCGCGACGGCGCCGAGGTAGCAGCCGAGCATGATCGTCTCGATCTCCTGGGCCTGCTTGTTCATCGAGGCCGCGGAGGCAAAGGTGCCCTTCGGGTAGCTCATGTCGATGTCGAGGGCGGTGGCCGGGACCTGGCCGGCGCCGGTGAGGATCTGCGCCACCGAGTCGTAGTGCTCCTTCTCGTTCGAGAGGATCTGCGCGTAGCGGGTCGCATCGGACTTGTCGAGCTTCTTGGCTGCAATCGACCGCCGGTAGAAATCGATCCCGAGCAGCTCGGCCGCTACGAGGACGCGAGCGATCGCGAGGTCGTTGTCCGACAGCGGTGCTGCGGCCGCCACCGGGGCGAGCGCCGCGACTGCCGAGCCCGCGAGTAGAAGTGCGGCACCCCCCTTGACTCCCCTGGCGAGGAGCTCTGACCTGGTGACTTCGACGCTCACTTGGCTGGAGATCCTACATAGGTAACACCTAGGAACAACAACGCATCGAAATCTGCCAGTCCCGTCGGCCTGCGACGCACAGGCCGGGGCGCGCCGCCGAATCGCCAGCCAGGGTGATCAGGCGCGATACTCTCGAAATGAGAGCTATGAGCGGCGCTCGCCCCCGGACCCAGGACATGCGGCTCGCCAGGCGCCGCCTGTACGCCTAGATTTGGACAGGTTCATCATCTCGGTCGAGGGCGCAGGCTGGCAGACGTACGAGAACGTCGAGCTACCCCGCCTCCCACACGTTGGCGACCCGATCGACACCCAGTACGGGACGCTCCTCGTCGCCGAGGCCGTGGCTACGCCCGGGGGTCAGTACGCCGGCAAGATCGTCTGCCGAATGCCCTAGCTGCCATCGAATAGAGGGCGAGGGGCGCTCGCTGAAACGAACGAGGACGGGCGGCCGAAGCCGCCCGTCTCTCCTTCTGGTGTGGTTCGTTGCCCTCAGCCGGTGCAGCCCGCGATCGTCGGGAAGCAGTTGTCCGGGTTGTTCGCGTTGATCTGCGTGTGGTTGATCGTGACCGTCCCGGCAGGTACTTCGAAACCGACGTTCGCGATGCCGCCGCCTTCGCCGCTCGCCGTGTTTGCCGTCACCTGGCTGTTGTTGATCACGAGGTTCGGGCTCGGTGCGCCGGGAATGGGGAAGGCGGCGTTCGCGATGCCGCCGCCGAGACCCGAGTTGCCGAGGCCGTCATCGCCGGCGACATTGCCGGCGACGACTGTCTTGTTGAGCGTCGCGTTCGCGTGGTTGATGATCCCAGCGCCCACCGCGCCAGGCGCGGAGTTGCCGATCACCTGGCTGTTGTTGGAGACGAGCGTGCTGCCGTTCGCGATCCCGCCGCCGCCTGCCATCGGCCCACCGTTCGAGACATTCCAGTTGACCTCGCTCTTGTTGAGCGTGACGAGGCTCGCGCTGCCGCCGGCATTGCCGTTTCCGGGTCCGCTGGCGATCCCACCACCACCGCCGGCCGAGGTGTTGTGGTCGACGGCGCTGCTGTTCAGCGTGAGCATGCCCGCGTGATTGAGGATGCCGCCGCCGCCTCCGGCCATCGCCCCAGCGACGCTGTTCCAGGTCACCGCGCTGTTGTTCAGGGTGAGCACGCCGATCGGGCCGTTGCCCAACGTGCCGCTGGCGATGCCGCCCCCACCGGCCCCCGACGTGTTGCCGGTCACCAGCACCCGGTTGAGCGTGACCGTGCCTTCGTTGTTGAAGAGCCCGCCACCGGGGCCGGGTGAGTTGCCGCCCGTGATCGTCAGGTTGTTGACCGTCAGCCGTCCTCCTGAACCGCCGTTCACGTCGAGGACGCGCACCTTGCGGGCGCCGCTGATCGTCGCGCCGTTGCCGTTGATCGAGATCGCCGAAGCGACGACCGGCAGGCCGTTCGGACCCTGGTCGACATTGTTCGGCGTCAGGCTGTACGTACAGCCGCCCTCGAGGTTGATCGACCCCCCACCGACCGCGTTCAGGGCGCTGACCGCGGCGACAAGCCCCGTCGCACCTGCCGAACAAGGCACATTCGCCGAGCTCGAAGCATCAGCCGAGCCCGCAGCGATCGCGACAAGCGCCGCGAGCGCCCCCAAGACGCTTGTACCGATCATCCGTCTGCGCATCGGACCAGTCCTTTCTCCCCGTACTCTCCCGCCGAAGACCGAAGGCGGCAGCACCAGCTGAAGAAACCGGAGCGGCCGCACGGCACTATCAACAGTAACTATCCCATGAGACCTGATCGGTCTCTGAACTTCGATACCCGAATCGCTCTCGGACTATCGGATCCCCGTGTCGATCGAGAAGTCGACGTGCCGGAAATGACCCCGCTGCACACGGGCGATCCCCGGGTCGACCGGCCGAGCCTGGAGCACGCGAATGCTGTACATGCCAGGTGTCAGCGTCAGGCGGTACCTGCCGTTCGCCGCTGTCCGCGTGCGGGCAACCTCGTGCCCTGCACGCGAGAACACGATCACCGCGCCGGCCGCCGGCGCGCTGCACGGCCGTTCGGCGATACAGACAGGCGTGATCGGGCCGCGGGTGACCTTGCCGTACAGCCCGCTCTTGACCGTGGCTCCGTGAGCGGCCCCTCCGAGAAGGCACACCGCGCCGACGAGGGCGACAGCGATCCTCATAGATCGGAATGTTCCCAGAACGAGGGCCGGCCTCACGGCCGGCCCTCGTGTTTTACAATGTGTTTACCGGGCGCTACGGGGTCAGCTTGCTGATCCGCGTCGACCAGTTGCCAAGCCCGGCCCTGACGCCAGGCCCGTGACTCGCTCCACCGCAGGTGCCGAGGAGGTTGTCACCGGTGCCGCCCACGAAGAACGGGCCGCCCCAGGCGGTGTAGTCGCAGGTGCTCGCGATGTACTCGCTCGCGATCCAGATCGAGTTCCCGTCGACAGCTGCGGCTCCGTAGTCACCCCAGCGTGTCCGCGGCGGGTTGCCGACCTGCGCCTTGTAACTGGTGAACCCGTCGTCGGGCGCGGCGCCGGCAGCGACGTCGTTCCAGGCGCTGACGCCGGCCTTCGCGTCGATCGCCGCGTAGGCCGCGCTCGGGAACGTGGCGTCACCCGTGTCCGTGAACGCCATCACGCCACGACCAGACGGTGTGACGCCGATCGCCGGGTACGTGAAGTCGTGCCCGGCCGCGCCGAGGTAGCCCTGGTTGTCGATCTTCCCCGCGTTCGGATTGACGACGAAGTACTCGATGCCGGCGCGTGCCGGACCGAGGTCGGGGTTGACCGTCGTGTCGAGGGCGCCCCAGAGCTTGCCGTTCGCCCACGTCACCTGCTGCATGCGGGTGTCGTTCGAATCCGGCCGCGAGACAACCTCGCCGGTCGGCCCAGCGAAGCCGAGCAACCTCCCGCAGCCGGTGCCGGCGATGGTCACCGTGGTCGTGTCGTTCAGGCAGAACCCCTGCGGCGCGTTCACGAGCGGCGCGTTGCCGGAGCCGGGCTGCTGTTGCTTCGGCGGGACGCCGTACTGGCCAACCGGCAGCACCTGGCTCGACAGGCTGACCGCCGGCGACGCCGAGTTCAGCGACGAGGTGTTGGTCATCGTCCACACTACGAGCTGCTGCGACGTCCGCGTTCCCGCTGAGCCGGAGATCGGCTTCTGCGCCTCGTCGGCGGCGTTCGAGCTCATGAAGTACTCGGTGCCGCCATTGCTCGTGTTGAACGAGCCGCTGTTGGGCGATTGCGCCGGCCAGACCGTAAAGCCGGGCTGCGTGGAGCCCGTCTCGCTCGGAGCGTTGACCAGGCCGGACGTGTCGATGCGCTGCATCGTCACGTTCGCTGCCCCCGCGGCGAGCTGCGCCTTCGACAACGCATAGACCTGCGCGCCGGCGAAGCCATTGCAACACCACGGATAAGCGTTGGTCGTGATGTAGAAGCCGTTCGCGTCGGCGCCGATGTGCGGATAGTCGCCGAGGTACGGCCCCGGGTTCACACCGCCCGTGTTGGTGCCGTCGTTCGTCACGTCGATCTTGTAGATGTTCCAGCTGCCTCTCGGATCGGCCGTCTGGCTGACGGCCAAGTCGAGGTGATTTACGTGGCTCAGGGCGCTAGTGGTGCCCACACGGTCGAGCGTCAGCACGACGACGAACCAGCGCTGCGTCGCCGCGTCGTAGAGGCAGCTCGGGTCGGTCAATTCCGGACCGAACGCACCGGTCGCGCGGTTGATCGCCGGCGGATACCCGTAGAACGAGTTCAAGTCGACCGAATGGTTGACGTTGCGCGGGAACCCGGCGACGATGTTCGTGGCGGTGTTGTCCGGCAGCGCTGACTGCCCTGACGCGTTATAGACGTTGAGTACGTCGTTGACAGCTTCGAGTTCGAAGCCGTTGCCGACGCAGAGACCCTGGTCGGGCGGCTCGACCGAGAACTGGTTCCCGCCGCGCGAGTAGCGCTGCTGGTAGAAGTTCAGCCCCTCGAAGCTGGTGTTGACGGTCGGGTTCGACTTCGCCTTCGTCGCGCCGGTGACGTTCGGGCCGCCACCGCTACCGCTCGACAGGCTGATCGTCCCGTCGAATGCGTCAGGCCCGGCTTCGTCCTCGAATGCGAACTCTTCGCCAGCCGTGCCCGACCCGAACGCCCCCGTCTGCGGGACACCCGTGCCGACCTTCGGGATCTGTGATCCGCTTGCCGACGCCAGCGATCCGAAGACCATCGCCGACACCGCACACAGCGCGCCTGCAAGTAGCAGCCGCACGGAAACTCGCGTCATGCTCCCCCCTTGACTTCGAGATCGAGCGGGCTGATATCACTGGGCACCCGCTCCGGACGCGCTCTTATATCGCGATTCGCGATCAAGCGTCGCACCAACCGACGCGGCCCGGGAAACGGGAAGGGCCACCCTCACGGGTGGCCCTTTGGAAGTTGTGCCACCGACGCTTTCGTCGAGCGTCAGCCGCGATATCATCGCAGATCCTGAGCCGGAATGCTACTCACCTCGCCACCGCGGCGGAGATATCGGCCGACTCAGGGTCATTTCGCGAACTCAATGTCATTCTCGTTGGGCGGCAGACGGTGCGCGCAACCGGCCCGCCTGCAGCAGCTAAGACAGGCCGGCGCAGCGTTCTGATGTGGAAAGCGCCGCCTGCCGTGGACAACGGCTGGCAGGCTGCAATTTTGCCGGGCTGCCTCAGCTGGTCTGTTCTGGGTGCCGGGCGAAAGCCCGACCCCAGTCAGACAGCTTCATTGGGTCTTCCGGGTAACCGCCGCGTGAACCAGAACGAGATCACCGCGAGGAACGCGACCGCGAGCATCGACGTCTTCAGCGCGTCGAGCTGGGCGTTGCCGTAGTCGGCCGTGACCGCGTCCGCGTCGGCCTGCGACAGCCCGGCATCGAGCAGCGCCTGGTTCGCCTGCTCGGTCGTGACGATGGCGATGCCTTCCTCCGTCGCGGTCGCGATCTGCGTCTTCACGTCGGGCGGGACGGCAGGGTTCTCCTGGATGCGCGAGTTGAACCCGTTCAGCAGCCCGAGCAGGAGCACGGAGCCGATGAGCGCGGTGCCGAGGGAGGCGCCGAGGTTCTGCGCAGTTCCCTGCAGCCCGCCGGCCTCGTTGGTGTCGTCCGGCGGGACGGAGGACATGATCACGTTGCCGAGCTGCGACATGAGGAGCCCCGCGCCGATTCCGAAGAAGATGAGCGAGACGGCGAAGGCCGTCCCGTTCAGGGTTACGTCGATCGTCCCGACGAGCACGAGCGCGGCGATCGCCATTGCCCCGAGGCCGACCCGGACGACAGCCCGCGGCCCGAGCCGCACTGCCACCTTCGGCCCGGTGAGCGCAGCGGCCAACATGGAGATCGACATCGGGAAGAGCCGCTTGCCCGTCTCGAACGCGTCGAAGCCAAGCACGACCTGGAGGTACACCGGTAGGACGAAGAATGTCCCCATGACGATCAGCTGCTGTGCACAAAGCGACGTCAGCCCGCCGCGCAGCGCCTCGATCTTCAGGAGCGCCCGGTTGAGAAGCGTGCTCTGCCCACGCTGCTCGCGACGCTCTTCCCACGCCAGGAAGAAACCAAGCACGACGAAGCCGCCGATGATCAGGAACGGCACCAGCGAAAACCCGAGCGGCGTGATCTCGTGCCCGTCGATCATCGGTGCGGCGATCGGCTTGATCCAGCCCCAGGTGCTGCTCTTCAAGATCCCGAACACGATCAGTCCGAGCGCGACCGCCGAAAGCGCGGCGCCGCCGTAGTCCAGCTTCGGCGCCTGCTCCGGCTTGGGCGCGCGCTTCATACGCCGGTGAACGATGAGCACCGCGATCACGACCAGGACCTCGCCGACAAAGACGTACCGCCAACTCCAGGTCGTCGTCACGTAGCCGCCAATCAGCGGCCCGGCGGCGATCGCCGCACCCGCGGCGCCACCGATCATCCCGTAGGCGAACGCCCGATCCTTGCCCTCGTAGTTCGCGGCAGTGAGCGCAGCGATCGCCGGGATCACCAGCACCGCTCCCAGCCCCTCGATCCCCGACCAGCCGATCAGCAGCACCGTTAGGTTCGGGCTCAGCGCCGTGATCAGCGAGCCCAGCCCGTAGACGGCGAGGCCAAGACCGAAGGCACGGTCACGCCCGAGGATGTCGCCGAGCTTCGCGCCAACGAGCATGAACGCCGCCATCACGAGCGTGTACATCGTGATCGCGCTCTGCACGCCGGTGACCGTCGTGTTCAGATCGGCCACGATCTGCGAGATCGAGACGTTCATCACGCTCGAGTCGAGCACCATGATGAACTGGGCAGACGCGAGGATGATCAGCGGGAGCCACTTGCGCACCGCCAGACTCTACGCTGCCGAGCCGCAGCCAACAGCGCTCGGCGACGAACGCCGCGTCGCGATGATGCACAGCCGCATCGCGCCGCCACTCCTGACCAACGAACGCGTGGACGAGGCCGCGGAGCTCAGCGACAGAGCAATGGAGGCACTCCGACGCCTTGGACCCGAACATGAACTCGTACTTGCGCTGAAAAACGGATGGATTTCTGGGGGTGGCCCTGCGCGGCAGCCGACGTGTGGAGAGCCGGGTCGAGCCTGTCGAGTCGAGACAGGCGCGACTAGCGAGTGTCTCGACGAAATGATCAGGACATCTTCGTTGACGTACCGAGGCGACCCGGGGGCCTTACGGCCGCTTGCCCAGTCGCTAGCACGGTTCGTGGACGACGACAACCGGCCTCTTCGAACGGCGGACGACGTCGGCCGACACACTTCCAAGAAGCGAGCCGGCGATGCCACCGTGGGCCCGGGTCCCGACGACGACCAGGTCGGCGTTCCGGCTCTCGGCGATCATCGCGATCTCCTCGGCTGCGTCGCCCTGGAAGACCTCGAACTCGGCCTCGACTCCTGCCTTCTCGGCCACTTTCCTCGCGGCGTCCAGGGCTGCGCGGGCGTGGTTCAGGTGCGCGCTGAGATTGTGCTCGTAGACGGAGCCAGCCAGGAGATCAGATGTGTGCGCAGCGACGGCTACGACCAGCACCTTCGCGCCCAGCCGCCTAGCGAGGTCGAAGCCCTCTGAGAGGGCCGCCTCGGAGCCTTTGGACCCGTCCGTTCCGACGACAATCGTTGCCATCGGTCCTCCTTCCGTTCGCCAGGACGTTCCAGGCAGAACGCGCCCACCCTACCGCACCTCGACCGCGACGCCCGGCAAGGCGCGAACCACCAGAGGGAGCCGCGCTACCCCACCGCGGACGAGCTCGAACTGCAACTCGCGAAGATGAGCGAAACCTTCCGACCGATCGGCGTCGCGCGCGTGTAGACCGCGCTTCGGGGGTGCGAGGCGCCGGGAGTTGCGCTGGCACAAGGGTACGCCAACGGCAACTCCCGGCCCAGCCGGCGTCCACACGATCTACCGGAAAGCGACGCGCGACCGCGAAAACGAAACGACGCGCCAGGGACTGGTCGCTCCGAAATGGAGGTAACAACTACAGGTCGCACATTCGGTCCGTCGCCCGGGGACTGGACCGGCTCCGCGCTTGAGGTTCTTTGCCTCGATCATCGGTTGAACGGATGGTCGGTCGCGGTCTAGTCTTGGCCGTATGAGTAAGCGCGGTCTCGCCACCGGCGCTGGGGATGCGGTGATCTGGCTCCTTTTCTTCGCATTGCTGGTGCCGGCGGGATTGGTCGGTTGGGTGATCGGACACCAGTCGTCCGGAACAGTGGCTGCCGTGACCACTTCTCCGCCCGTGGTCGTGAGTCCGGCCGTGGCGGCAGGCGGCCACGTGTTCGCAGCAGTTCGCGTGTGCGCAGTGTCACGGCCCGCAGGGAGAAGGCGGGGTTTCGCCGTACGTCCCCGCTCTCTCGAGCGTCGGTGCGAAGCTCACCTCGGCGCAGCTCCGCCATATCATCGACCACGGCCTCGGCGAATCGGCCAACCCGACCCGGCCCTACATGCCGGTGTGGGGTGCGGTGATCTCAACCGGCCAAGTCAATGACGCTTGTCACGTACATCCACGCCGGCCTACCGCAGGTACCCACAGCTACGCCACCGCAGGTCCCGACGGGACAAGGTCCCGCCGTCGCGGGCAGCGTGCTCTATGTTCGCGACGGCTGCATCAACTGTCACGGGCCGAACGGGCTCGGCGGAGTACCCAACCCGCAGTCGCCGGACAAGACCATCCCGCCGCTGACCGGGGAGGACTTCCGCGCGGAGTTCAACACGGACGCGAAGATCATCGACGTCATCCGGAGCGGCAGTGTGATCGGCCGCGCACCGATCGTGAGCATGCCCCACTGGGGCGGGATCATCCCCACTGCCGACCTGCAGGCGCTCACTGCCTACCTCAAGACGTTGAAGTAGCCAGCCGGCGAGTCCACGCTCGGCGCGTGGTGGTTGATTCGCCGTCATCGTCAAGCGGCGAGCACCGCTCCCAGGTCTACGCGACTTGCTCGTCTGGCGCGGTACCGAAGGAACTCATCTCGTAGGACGGTCGACAGCCGACCACGCGGCTGAATCAGCATCTTTCCGCTGCTGCTTGGGGGTCGACCCTGATTCCCGCGGCTCCGGCGCACGGGATCCTTCGAGATGGAAGCGGAAACGCGGTCCATTCAAGGAGATGCAGCCATGACGATGATGAAAGAGATGCAGTTCCCGGTCTCGGTGCGCTGGCGTGGAGGACGCCTCGCTCGTGCCGAGGGACACGACAAGGAGCCGTTCGAGTTGGCGACACCTCCCGAGTTCCGCGGCGGTCTCGCCGGCTACTGGAGCCCCGAAGACTTGCTGGTCACCGCAGCGGCATCCTGCTTTGTCCTGACGCTGGCAGCGGTCGCCGAGCGGCGCGAGGCACCGTTGCTCGATGCCACGGTGAGCGCGACTGGGCATATGACCCGACGCGACGACGGCCGCTTCGGATTCACCGTGATCGAGATCGACGCTGCACTCGAGACGGTCCCCGGCGGCGAGGAAGCTGTGCGGAGCGCGGCAAGAGACGCTGAGCAGCGTTGCCTGGTCAGCCAAGCCCTAGACGTGCCCGTACATGTCGCCATCGACGTCAAAACGGTCGAGGCGGGAGTGGCGCGGTAAAGCGAGCGGATAGCGTGGAGAGTCAGCTCAGGGCAACGATCGCCTCGTCGCGTGACGTTCGGGGACCTTGCGGGGACCGAGAGCGGAGCCTCTGAAAAGAGAAACCCCGCGTTTGACAGGCCTTCTAGTCGGGGCGCCGAGATTTGAACTCGGGACCTCTAGTCCCCCAGACTCGGTCAACGAGTATGCGTCCCGGCGCGTCAGTGTGCGCGAACCGGCATGGCTGCAGGGCTCCCAGGCGATTCGGGTCGGTTCTTTGGCTTGCCAGCTAGAGCCGATTTCCTGACGTTCTGGCACGGATCTGCCACTAGCTCGAGCACGTCGTTCAGGGGCGGTCGCGAAAGAGTTGCCGTGCGCCGACCTTCTCGAGTAGAAGATGACCCGGTGGCCAAGAATCATGAGTTCGAATATGACGCGAGTCGCGAGCGCGTTTTCACAGCCGCCGTAGGCGCGATCGGAGCCCTTGGTTACTCGGTGCTCCACTCGGACGAAGCCGCTGCCTCGGTGTCCTTCAACACTGGCGCGTCGATGTGGTCTAACGCTGGCCAGGACATGACGGCGACGGCGGTCGCGCTTTCGCGAGGCCAGTCAAAGCTTGCGATCGGAGGAACGACCGCTCAGCGTGGCAGTCAGGCGCAGTTCGGGTCCTGGGGCGAGCGAGGCCGAGTCGCGAAGCGTCTCGCAGAGAAAGTCAGCGAGTTGCTCTCCAACGCGCCGCTGCAACCCGCGAAGGCCGGCGTGTCCGCCACGCCGTCTCCGAGCACTGCAGACGGCCTCGTCGCTCTGGCCGAACTCCATCGGAGCGGAGCACTGACCGACGACGAGTTCGCGAAGGCAAAAAGCCAGCTGCTAGACGGATGACAGCAGCCCAGAGGGCCTGCGTTCAGACGTGGAGCTCGAACTCGAGCCCGTCCAGCGGACCACCGAGCACCTGAGCCTGGATCGGCTCCGTCGGCTCAGGCCGCTGTGCGATCCGCGCGATCGTCCGGACGACGATCACGGCGAGCACCACGACCCAGCCGAGCCACACGACGCCGAGCAGCGCGCAGAGGATGATCAATCGCGATGTATGTGCTGAGAGGCTTCTGCAACGTGTCGGGATTACAGCTGCGCGCCGGCCTGTAGCGGATTCACCAAGGCGCAAGGGGCGGTAAGGGCGTCAACGGAGCCGGCCCCCAGGCAATCTCGACCCAGTGGCTTGTCACTTGGTTGCCGTCGCCGTTGGAGAAGTCGGCGACCGCGCGTCCCGTGCTGGCGCGGTGGGCGACGTTGAAGGAGACCTCGGCGAAGATCCTGCCGTCGGACGGAATGGCGAGAAACCGCTGCTTCAACTCGAACGCATCCCACATGAAGGCCGTCCGCAAAGCCGGTTGGTTGTAGCTGGGCGGCGCGCCTGCTACCGCGCTTACGTCCAGGAAGTTGATCTGCGTCTGTTGATCCGGAAGGTTCTGTATTGGCGCGAGCTCGCCCGTCCAGTACTGGTAAACGGCGAGGTTCGCCGACAGTCCCAGGTGAGCGTGACCGTAAACAGGTGCCCTCCCACCAGGATCGTTCGGATCGTAATTGGGATCACCCATAGGGATGTATTTCGAACCGATGTCGGCTTGTGCCCGCCAGGTTCCGGAGATGGTCGTGAAGGCGCTGATGTCGACGACCACGTTCTCGGCGGTCTCGTTGGCCCAGAAGTACCAGAACGTCAACGTATCGACGAGGTCCTCGTCCTGGCCCTGGTCGTCGACGATGAACTTGACCCAGGTGTTTCGCGGCACGGTCGACGAATCGTCGATGTTGCCTGCGTGCGAGGCCGTGATAGCTATCGGCTCCGCCAAGAAGACAGCATTGCGCGCGAGCCCACCGCTGACCAACTTCGCAGCCGCGAACCGGCTCTCGGACGCGAGGCGCAAGGTGTCTTGCGTGAAGGCGGGTCTAGCCGGCCTGACTCGCTGGGCTTCAGTGAGCCTCTCGCGGGCCGCCAGCAGTTCCTTCAACTCGGATTCAGTGACCTCCACGGAGAGCGAATCTCTCACTTGGGTCACGCGTAGTCAACAAGCTCAGCGAGTCAACCGGCGAAGACCTAGAGCGGCTCGACCTCGAGCACGCCGTACACCGCATCGTCGACGAACTCGGCAGCGAGCTCCTCCGGGATCGTCGCCCTGCCGTACGCCCGACTTGCGCGGGTTTCGGCGGCGCAGGGGCAATAGGGGATCGCGGTCGTTGGCTTTCGCGCTCGCGATCCGACTCGGAAGCAAAGGGCATCTCGGCCCGATGGGAGTAGCCTCTCGCCCGTGACCTACGACGAGTGGATTACGGAGGTCGTCAAGGTGGTCGAGACGGTCGGCACCGGCATCATGGTCCTCGGCGGGCTCGGCGCGTTCCTGGCGTTTCTGCGCGACGCAACGACAAACGCGAGAAGAGCCGGGTCGTACGAACGGCTTCGCCGCAATCTTGGCCGCTGCATCCTGCTTGGACTCGAAGTGCTCATCGTCGCGGACATCGTCCGCACCGTCGTCGTAGATCAGACCTTCGAGAGCGTGACCGTGCTCGGAATCATCGTCCTGATCCGGATCCTCCTGAGCTTCTCGCTCGACGTGGAGATAGACGGCGTGTGGCCGTGGAATCGGTGGCGGGAAAGCAGGAACGAACAGGCCCGTAGCCCCTCTCCCGAACGCCCTGTCCCGGGCGGTTGAGCTCGAGTCCTCTCCTGGCGCCGACGGCCGTGATCAGGTCCAGCACGACCGATCGGGAAATCCCCCGACGTCCGTCCTCCGCCGCCCGGGTCTGCTCCGCCACGACCCGCAGCGTCTCGCGCTCAAGCGCCCTTAGCCGGGGAGATTTTCCGCGCTGTGGGCATGATTGGAACGGGACTCCGGCGACGCGCAAAACGCCGACTCCCCCACCCCTGCCGGGGGTGCCGGGTGGTCACGCGCCGCAGCCGGATCCGTCCCCTGCCCAAACGTCGGCCCGAACGTCCGGCCGGGCGTCAACCCGACCGCGGTCCTCTCGACGATCGTGGCGAGCGCTTCGGCCAACTCGAGCGCGAGTGCCGCCTCCGCCCGCACGTGGTCGATCTGCTGGCCGTGCATGTCGGTCAGTGCTCGCGTCGGGAGCGCATCTGCGGAGAAGCACGCAGGAGACTCGCGTAGATCTCCCGGTGCAAGTTTGGCTGCGTGAGCCCTATGCTCGCGTGCGGCGAGTCGAGGAGTTTGGCGTGCAGCCCATCGAGAAAGACGGTGACCGTTCGGATCTGTCGGCTGGCGCCAGCATTTCGGGCCCGGACCCTGCCGGAGACGTAGGGTCTCAGCGGGTCGAGGCGGCTGGTTCAGGGGAGACTCGGCGCGCCTCGCTGGCGCGTCAGTTCTCGCGTGTGGCCGAGGCGATCCGGCAGGGCGACGAGGACGCTGTCCAGGCGTTGGTGCTCGACCTGAGCCGTCGACATCGGGTCTTTGCACCCTTGGCGCTCGTGGTGGGTGCGATTGCCATGTTGTTCGAGGGCGTGAAGCTGTTGGTAACGAACTGGCGGTTGACGCTCGTGCAGGTGCTGCCGGCGATGTGGATCTGGGTGGCCATGATCGACCTGAAGGCTCACCTCTTACACGGCAAGTCCTTCCATGTGATCCGCGGCCCGATCGTCGTTCCGATCATCCTGGCCATCGCCGCGATCACGGCAGCGAGCTTCTTCCTCAACGCGGTCTTCGCCTTCGCGATCTCGAAGGCCGGCCAGCCCGAAATCCGGCCGGCATTCACCGAGGCGCGCAGACATCGCCGCACTGTCCTGGGGTCCGGTGCCGTGATCGGACTGCTGCTGGGGTTCTCGACGGTCGTCGTCGTCAGGTGGGGCCTCGCGTGGTTCACGGTAAGCCTCGGGATCGTCGTTGCGATCATGATGGTCTGCTACGTGGCCGTCCCGTCTCGATTGATCGGGATGAAGAGCGCAGCCGCGCGCGGAGATAAGTTGAAGGCGGCCGCGGTCGGAGGTTTCTTGGGAGCGGTGGTTTGCTCACCTCCCTATCTACTGGGCCGGATCGGCCTCCTGATGCTCGGCTCACCCAGATTGTTCTTCCTCGGGATCGTTCTCCTCTCTGTCGGTCTGGTGCTCGAGGCCGGTGCCACGAGCGCGGTCAAGGCCGTCAAGATGAGCGCCAAACTGGTCGCCGGCCAACCGATCACCAATCCACAAGCCGCACAAGGGGAGCACGCCGCAGGGAGGATTGGCGGTGAAGTTGAGTAGCGCACCAGATGGTCTCTCGCCGTCGCGGACCGACGCGGACCCACCGGACGAGGATCCGGTTGATCCGTCGGAGCGCTGGTGGGTGCGTGCACGTAACAGCCTGCGCGTCCCCGGCGCTCTCGTGCGACTTGCCCTCTACGACCCGGGCCACCTCCCGGAGCGGCTGACGATCTACTCCGTCGACAAGCATGCGGACGGTGCCCGGTCGTGGGCAGAGCGGGCACGCGTGGCTGAGCCGGGAGTGCCGTTGGCAGCCCTTGCCGAAAGACAGCGTCGGCGTACGGTCGGCACCGCGCGGATCGACGGCGCGGTCGCCGGGACGCCGTTCTTCATCGCCCTCGTGCCGGCCTACATCGCGTTCTTGCGCCAGGAGGTGCGTTTTCACCTGCGCGTTGCGGCGCTCTACGGCAAGGACCCAGTCGACCCGCAGGTCGCTGCCGACTTCCTCGTCCTGCGCGGCGTTCACAAGGACCGCGCGAAGGCGCTCGCCGAACTCGACGTGGTCCGCGCCAACCCACTCCCGCCGCAGCGCAAACGCACGCCTCTGAAGTCCTGGTATCAGGCCGTCGTCAGCGTCCTGATCCTCGCCGGCTTCATGCAAGCGCCCGAGACGGACGGGCCGACACATTTGACAGCCGGGCGGAAGGTGCTGCGTGCGGTCCGCTTCGTCGTGGCTGCGGGCATCTGGGTGCTGACGTGGGTGGTTCCGGTCACCTTCATGATCCTCATGTCCTGGACGTGCGAGAGCGACGCACGCCGCTTCGGCCAACGCGTCATGACTCTGTACGCGGACGAAGATGCCGACATCGCCGCCGCGATGACCCGCGCCGACCGCAGGGGCGGGGGCAACCGGGCCGTCACCGTCGCGCGCGGCATGATCGTCGTCCTCTCGGTCGCCCTCCCATTGGCGTTGATCGCATCCACCGTGCTGGCCGGCACCGGGCCGCTCGGCATCGACCTGCCAAAGACGGCCGGTGCGCTTGCGGCGCTCGCTCTCGTGATCGGCGTCAGCGTCGCCGCGATTCGAGGATGAACCGAGAGGACCCTCGGTGGATGTTAGGTCTTTCTCGTACGCCGTTGAAGCTCGTCGCTAGACGCCGGTTTCGACTTCGATGCCGCCGTCGCGCGCTGCTTTCGTAAGCGTCTGGTAGTCGCGGTCGTTCTGGTCGGCATACGTCTCTGCGAACTGGGCGAGAGCACGGTCGAAGGTGTCGTTTGTGCCGAGGTAGCTCGCGATCGCGATGGCGTCTCCGGAGCGGGCGTGCGCGCGGGCGAGCTCGGCGCCGCAGAACCTTGCGTATTCACGCATGATCGGCGGCTCCATCAGCTCGACCTGGGCGGAGCCTTTGGCGTCCCAGAGCTGACGGACGTAGAAGTCGCGCTTCACGCCGTCGATGCCTTCGACGCGGATCCAGCCGAGCATGATGTCGCTGGCCGCCTGGGTCAGCCGTTGCCCTTCGACGACCCGCTGGCCGTGGTTGGCGAACTCGCTCTTGCCGAGGAACGGCTCGAGCACGGAGGCTTCTGCCTCCTTGAATTGCAGGAAGAGCGGGTCGCTTCCATCGCGGCCGAGCAGCAGCATGATGTACGCCCGGGTGCCGACGCTGCCGACGCCGACCACCTTGCGTGCCGCATGTGCGTAGCGGTAGCGCTCGAGGAGCTTCCGGCGGTCGCCGGCCAGCGTCCGTCGATAGGACCGGATTCCATTGCGCAGAAAGTCGTTGAGCTCTCCGAGGCGCTCGTCGCCGACGAGCTGCTCGATCGGCGTCACCACCGGAGGGTCGGCGACGATCCGCGGCTCACCATCGACGATCTCGGTCAGCTTCGAGAACGCCTTCAGGCTGTCCTTGGATCGCGTCTTGGCCAGGTTCTGCTGCGCCCGCTTGCGCTCTTTGGCGTTCGCGACACGCTGCAGCTCGGTTAGCAGCTGGTCGACATCGACGCGCGCGTACCAGAGCTCGAGGTTGCCCAGGCCCGCGTGGGCCGTCATCGCCTCGCGGTAGGCACGCCCGAGCGCCAGGTTGACCTGCTCGCGCTCCTTGTCGTCGAAGCCGCGGTCGCGTCCTGCGACGGCGAAGCTGGCGACCAGGCGTTTTACGTCCCACTCGAACGGGCCGGGATGCGTCTCGTCGAAATCGTTGATGCTGAAAACAAGCCGGCGATCCGGCGCCGCAAACGCACCGAAGTTCGAGAGATGAGCATCACCGCACAGCTGCACCTGAAGACCGGTCCTCGGCATCCCCGACAGGTCCGAGGCCATCAAGTAGGCGGCACCACGGTAGAACGTGAACGCCGAGATCAGCATCCGCCCATGCCGAATAGGCACCAGTTCCGGGACTCGCGACTGCTCCTGCTCACCCAGCAGCTTGAGGGGACTCGGCCGACCCGCCGGCGGCTCCCACACGGCATGTGCGGACCGCGGCATCGCGCTCCTCGCCGCTTTCCCTCGTGACACGCGCTCCGCAGCCGACAGATGCTCTACCCGTCCCGATTGGCTCGCCCTCTTCATCCTGTTGTCCTCCGAACTGACATCCGTACTCATCGAGTCTCTAGAGTCGTGCTCGACCATCGACATCACAGAACTCCTTCTTGGAGTGGCGCTTTTCGGCGGACCAAGAGCTACCGGAATAACCGCAGGGCATTGGCTACATGACCGCTACTGCGGTCTCGGACGGGCGTGCGATCAGGTATGCGACCACGCCGAGTACTGGCAAGAAGACGATCAGGATCGTCCACATCGCCTTCGCGAATCCGCTGTGGTCTTGGCGGCGGAAATTGTCGACGAACACGTGGATGACGACGAAGATCCACATCACAAAGAAGAACAAGATGATCATCCAGCCGACCACGTCCCAGAAGCTGGGGTAATTCCCAGATGCGAGCATTTCGCTCCCTCATTTGATGCCGGAAACGTCCGGCCTATGTCGTCGATCTTGGTCGTCGCGGTCGTGCTCGCGGCGGCCTTCACTTGCTCGGCGCTCTTGCCGTCAACCTTCTCCTTCTCTCAGCCGCCCAGCGGGCCGGCCAAACATTTGTCGACCGGCTCGGCCGACGGCACGAACGCTATGACGGAGGCGACCGGCCCGTCATCGGCCGATATGGCCGATATCGCCCGGCCTCGCTACGCGGCCACCAGCAGGGACAGCGAACTCAGCCGGAATCGGGATCCGGGATAGTGAGCCGTCCGTCGATCGCTCCGAGGCCGGACTGCTCGACAAGCTCGACGGCTTCGGACCTGCTCTTGACGCCGAGCTTGTGGTAGATCGAAGCTACTTGCGTCTTGACGGTTGGGCGTGAGAGGTGCAGGCGATCGGCGATTTCCTGGAGCGAGAGGTGCGTCGGCAGGAAACCGATCAGCCGGAGTTCGGCCGGCGTCAGCTCGTAGTCTTTCCCTCGCCTGATCCGCTCCTCGAGCCGCTGCAGCCGGCCGGGAAGCGTTCCGGCGTCGGGGTAGCCCTGGAGTGCATCGGTCGCGACCAGGGCGAACTCGAGGGCGCCTGCGAGATCGCCGAGGTCTAGGCTGAGATCGGCGCAGCGCAGGGCCAGATCGGCTTCGAGCCACGGGACTCCGTGGAGCAATGGGCGGACGCGCCGGACGTGCTCGAGCTGGCGCGCGGCCGCCGCGTGGTCACCTCGTTGCTGCTGTGCCAGCGCTCCTGCCGCGTACGCGATGGCGCTCTGAGCGATGTTGTCGAGACGCGCTTCTTCGACCAGCTGTAGCGCTTCTACGGCCCATCTCTGCGCGTTTCGCCGATCGCCGATCTCTGTGGCGGCGAATGACATGTAGCCGAGACAGAAGAACCGTACGTGGGCGAGCTCTGGCCGGTGGCTCGACAGGGCGAGTGCCTCACCGAACGCATCGATTGCTTCGTGCGGTCGGCCCATGAGAATTTGAGCAGTCCCGAGCGCGCGACACGCGCCGAGAAGCCAACGCGTGCCCTCGGGCTTCTCCGCGGCATAGGCGAACTCGGCGTCACGCAGCATCCCGTGGATCCCGTCGGGGGCGAGGGCACTTCGGACAAGCGCGAGCGCTGATCGAAGCGACGTCGCCCCGTCGGCGGATGCCACATCGAGTGGCCCCCGCTCGGCCGCAGCGACGAACCGCCTCGCTCCGACCGGGTCGCCGGACAACACGGACACCCAGGCTGCCGCGATCGACAGCTGGGGGTCCGATTTGGTCTCCTCATCGGTGCAGCGGTCGAGCCAGAGCCGCAACGTCTCGATTCGCCCTCGACCTGTGAGCTCGTCCCAGTGCCCGAGCGCGATCCTGCCGGCCTGCACGAGATCGCCGCTCGCGTGGGCGTACTCGAACGCCTCGTCAGGGCTTCCGTGCACCTCGCACCAATCCGCTGCGCGCTTCAGGTACAGGGGGAGCAGCGCGGGACTGCGGCGGTTGAGTTCCGCTCGGAGGAGATCGCTGAACAGGTGGTGGTAGCGGTACCACCCGCCGCGATCGTCGAGCGGCACGACGAACGCATTCGAACGCGCGAGGACCTCAAGCGAGTCGGCCGAGTCGTCTGTGCCGAGCACGGCGTCGCACAGAGGTGGCGTCATCCGCTCGAGGATCGACGTGCCGAGCAGGAACGTCTTGAGATTGTCCGGCTGGCGTCCCAGCACCTCTTCCAGCAGGTAGTCGGCGATCTGCTGCTGCGTGCCCGTCAGACCAGCAGCCCTCGTGGCGGCATCGTCGCGGTCTCGCAGCGACAGCGTTGCCAGCGCGACCGCGGCGGCCCATCCCTCCGTCCGCTCGCGCAGAGCCTCGGCCGACTCCTTCGACAGCTCCAGACCACCGCGGGCGGCAACGGCTCGCGTCTCCGCCGCATCTAGGGCAAGGAGCGCAGTCCCGACCTCCACCAGGTCGCCATTTGCACGGAGACGACCGAGGCGCAGTCCTGGATCGCCACGTGTCACCAGCACAAGCTGAGACCCGGATGGCACCTGTTCGGTGAAGAACCCGAGAATCGAGCGGCTCCTCTTGGCAGTGACGAGGTGAACGTCGTCCAGCACCAAGACGAACGGGTCACACTCGCCGAGGCCGGCAACCAGGAGAGGAAGGGCGACCTCGTCGATCCTCGGGGCCCCTCTCGACAATTCCCCGACCAGGTCACCGCGGATCGCGCCGGCGCGCTCGAGCGCCGCCGCAATACGGACGAGCAAGGCCACGGGGTCGTTGTCGCCGCCTGCCAGTTGCACCCAGCAGCTGATCCTCGGATCCAGGTCGCTCCACTGCGCGACAAGGGTCGACTTCCCGTAACCGGCTGGAGCAGAAACCAGCACGACCCGGCTGCGCTGAACGTCCTCCTGCAATCGAGCGAGCCGGGCCCGTGGCACCGCATCGGACCGAACAGGCGGAACCTGAAGCGCCGATGCCGTCAGCAGGCGCCGACGCTCGCGAGGAGGAGAAGAACTGGCGATAGCTCCGACCTAGTCCTCTGCAACAACGCGAGCCGGCGTGATCCTGAGACACGCATGGGGCTGCCGGCGAGCACCGGCGCCCGAGCGTAAGGAGAGCCCACGGAGGCCCTGAACTTCCAGTAACTGCGAATCATCGGTCACGGCCAAGGTCTGCCGACTTTCACCAACGGGGCTCCACACCAGCTCGAAACGCCTGCCGGCGAGAATATCAGCCACTTTGGCCGATGAGAGATCGGCCACCGCATGCGTAGCGTCGGTCGCATGGCCGGTCAGCCGAGGGCGTCCACCAAGCGAGCGTCGCGCCCGGCGGTTCATCTGACGCCAGCCGAGAAGGCCGTCCTGACTCTCCTCCCGACGCACCGTACGCTCGCCGCCATCGGCGACCACCTGGGTGTCAGTCGTCCGACGGTGAAGACGCACGTCCAGCACATCTACGAGAAACTCGAGGCAACGAACCGGGCCGAGGCCGTGGACTTGGCTGAGCGTGCCGGCCTCCTGCCTACCAGTCGGGAAGATCTGGTGGGGACAGGGTGAGCTCGCACTCGCGTCAGCGTGGATTCCACGAAGTCGGAGTCAGCGGATCCGCGGATGTGTCGGTTACGGCAGCGGGTTCACGATCTATTGCAAGGCGGGGACAGAGCCGTTTCTGGACCTTCGCGCGCCCCAGGCCTGACAAGGAGGTACAAGGATGACCGAAGCTCTGGCTGAACAGCTCGAGACCGAGCAGTCGATGTTCGTGCAGACCGCGCAGGGCATCGAGAGCGATGGCGCCAAGCTCACGCTGCAGGGGATCACGCCCTCGACGCTCTACTTCTCCGACCGGCCGCAGCGGGTCGTCGGGCACATGGCTACGACCGATTTCGTCGACCTTTGGGCGATCGGCGACAACAGCTTCGAGACCGACCCGCCCAACGCGGTGCTCTCGTTCCTCGAGTCCGACGCCGACGTCCCCGTCGACGCAGTGGTCGTGCTCACAGCGCCGAACCTCAGCGGCGACGGCAATCTCTCCTACTCCATCGACGTGCTCGAGGGAGCGGTCCCGGCGCACACGGGACCCGTCACGCTGTTCATCGACCCGTTCGGGCGACCGCTGTCGCCCGTCTCGGTGTGCGGTGTTCGCAGGCGCGAACGGCGACGGGATCGGCGCGGGGGCTGAACACCGAAACGACCGGGCCGCGGCGTCCGCCGTGTTCCGAATCTCCTGAAAGGAGAATCCCATGACAGACACACCAGTACTCGACCTGCTCGCGAGCATGACCGCTGATTCGATCGACGCGTCGAGCCTCGATCCGGAGACGCTGCTGCTCGTCCGCATCGCCGCGCTCGTGGCGGTTGACGCGACGCCGCTCTCGTACGTCGCCAACCTCCAGGCTGTCAGCGACCTCGAGATCGACCCCGATCAGGTTCGGGGCGTACTCGCCGCGGTCGCTCCGATCGTCGGAACGACACGCATCGTCTCAGCGCTCAGCAAGATCGCTGAAGCGCTCGAGCTCGAACTCGAGGCCGCAGAGATCGCGGCGGAGGTCAAGCAAGAGGCATGAGCCAGAGGGGCCGGAAGGGCCGGGCTTTGCGCCCTGCCCGTCCGCATCAAGCAAGAGGTCGAGTCAAGAGAAGGAGGAGCCATGGAAAGTGACAATCTGATGCTGGTGGCCGGCGCGTACGCTGACGCCGGGGCAGCGGCCGAGGACTTCAAGTCGCTGAAGGCTGGGCAGGATGCCGGCGAGTACCAGGTCGTCGGCGCGGTCGTGATGCAGCGCGACGCGAGCGGCAAGGTCGAAGTGCAGGAGCACGGTGACGGCCACACCGCGGGTGGCGCCGTGCTCGGGGGCAGTGCCGGGCTCGTCGTCGGGCTGTTCGCGCCGCCGTTGCTGGCGGCGACCGCGATCGGCGCCGGGATCGGCGCCGGCGTCGGCGCCCTTCGCAAGCGGCATGAGGAGAAGAAGATGGGCGTCGAGGTCGACGAATACCTGCCGCCGGGATCCTCAGCGGTTGTGGCGGTCGTCGACGACGCCTATGCCGACAAGGTCGAGAACGCTCTCGTCAAGTCGGACAAGCGGATCAACAAGGCGATCGACTCGGGCGACTACGAGGAGCTACAGAAGGCGATCTCGCAGTCCTCCACCGAGGTCGCCGGGGCAGTCACCTCGTAGGTGGCAGGAACACGGAGGGCCGGCAACCCGCCCGGCCCTCCTCTCCCGCGATCACTCCCGGGCGGGCACCGTCTGGACCGAACTAGACCGAGAAAGGGCGCGCCATGAAGACCATGCGGACGCAGATTTTGATCGTCGTCGGGCCAGCGCTGCTGTTCCTCGCGGCGGGCTGTGGCTCGAGCGGAGACAGTTCGACGACGACCACTACGAGTGCCTCGGCCACGGACACCTGGGCGAGCGGCGTCTGCTCGTCGATCACGACCTGGCAGGGCGCAGTTACGTCGGCCGCCGGCTCGGTCAAGAGCAACCCCACGAAGAACGGGCTGCAAGCGGTGGGCGACGACGCCAAGTCGGCGACGCAGACTCTCGCCTCCGACCTGAAAGGGCTCGGGAAACCAGACACCCCGGCCGGGCAACAGGCAAAGGACTCGCTCGACAAGCTCTCGACGAGCCTGCAGCAGGACGTCGCCGCGATCCAGAGCGCCGTCAAAGGAGTCTCCGGCCTTAGCGGCGCGCTCGCTGCTGTCTCGACGGTGACGGGAACACTCACGACGATGCGAACGCAGGTCAAGACGACGCTCACGGATATCCAAGGGCTCGGCGCGAACGGCGAGCTGAAGACCGCGTTCACGAACTCGAGCGCCTGCACCTCCCTGACGGGCAGCGGCTCCTGATGTCGTTGTGACGGCCGCGCCGACCGTGTCTTCTGCCGCTGCCAAGGCGTCGAGTCTGGTTCTGCTCACCTTGGCCACGGGGCAGTTCGTGATGGCCCTCGATATGACAGTGATGAACACGGCGATCGCAACCGTCGCGAAGGACGTCGGGACCGACGTGACCGGGATCCAGACGGCGATCACCCTGTACACGTTGGTGATGGCGTCGTTGATGATCACCGGCGGCAGGGTCGGCGAGATCATCGGCCGGAAGCGTGCGTTTACGATCGGGGCAGTCGTGTACGCGAGTGGGTCGCTGACGACGGCGCTGTCCCACAGCCTGACGGTATTGATCATCGGCTGGTCGTTCCTCGAGGGTTTCGGCGCGGTGTTGATCATGCCGGCGATCGTGGCACTGGTCGCTTCGAACTTCGGAAAGTCGGAGCGGCCGCGTGCGTACGGGCTCGTGGCGGCTGCAGGCGCGATCGCGGCTGCGGTGGGGCCGGTGATCGGCGGCTTGTTCACGACCTATGCCTCGTGGCGATGGGTCTTCGTCGGAGAAGTGCTAATCGTGGCTGTGATCCTCGCTCTCGCGCGGCGGGTCAACGACACGCCGGTCGAGAAGGGCGCCAAGCTCGACCTGGTCGGCACCGGGCTGTCGGCGGCCGGTCTCGGTCTGGTCGTGATCGGCATCCTGCGCTCAGGTGCGTGGGGGTTCGTGCGGGCCAAGCCGGGTGCTCCCGAGTGGCTCGGGCTCTCGCCGGTGATCTGGCTCGTGCTCGCGGGCGGTGTAGTACTGGGCGCATTCGTCGTGTGGGAGAACCGGCGCATCGCAGCCGGACAGGCTGCGTTGATCGACCCGAAGATGCTGCGGAACATCCAGCTGCGCGACGGCGTCACCTCGTTCTTCTTCCTGTTCCTGGTGCAGGCCGGAATCTTCTTCGTCGTTCCGTTGTTCCTGTCGGTAGCGCTCGGTCTGTCGGCGGTCGCGACGGGGGTGCGTCTGCTGCCGCTCTCGCTGACGCTGCTGCTCTTTGCGGTCGGAGTCCCCAAGCTGCTGCCGAACGCGAACCCGCGGCGGGTCATCCGCCTCGGCTTCATCGCCATGTTCGCGGGGCTCGTGCTCCTGGTCGCCTTGCTCGACTACGGCGCCGGGGCGGAGATCGTCACCTGGCCGCTCCTGGTTGCCGGTGCCGGAATCGGCTCGATCGCCTCCCAACTCGGCGCGGTGACCGTTTCAGCGGTGCCCGACGAGCAGAGCGGCGAGGTGGGCGGAATCCAGAACACCGGAACACAACTCGGCGCATCAATCGGCACCGCGCTTGCGGGCGCCGTGCTCATCTCGGCCCTGACCGCCTCGTTCCTCACGGGCGTTCAGAACAACCCGGCCGTCCCCGACCGCGTTGCAGCCAAGGCTCAGACAAACCTCGCCGGCGGAGTCCCGTTCATCTCCAACACCGACCTGAAGGCCGCACTCTCGGATGCGCACGTGCCCCGGCGGACGGCCGACGCGATCGTGCAGACCAACGAGCAGAGCCGGATCGACGGGCTCCGCGTCGCTGTCTCAATTCTCGCACTCTTCGCACTCATCGCCCTGCTGTTCACTGGCGGCATCCCAACCGTGCAGCCAGGCGCACAAGCCAAACCCAAGCCAGCCCCCGCCTAGCCACGATTCAGGGAGCTTTCTCCTCAACCGAGAGGATCGTTTGTGACGGACGGCGCTCCTTCATTGATGCTTCGCCGACGCAGCGTGAGGGCGCCGTTCCTGGCGGACTCATATGCCGCGGCGATCTACGGCTCAATCGTCGCCGCGGCGCTCCTCAGCGCTTTCCGCGATGTTCACGAGCCCCCGGTCGCCACCGCGGCCTCGTTGCTCGCGACGGTCGTGGTCTTCTGGCTCGCGCACGTGTGGTCACAGATCACGGGGCAGCGGATCTACGACGGAACGAGCTTCACGCCCGGCCGGGCCTGGGAGATCGCCCGAGCCGCCTGGCCGCTCGTCGCCTCAGGGGCCGCGCCGGCTGTGGTGCTGCTTGTCGGCGCCGCCGTCGGCATATCCGACCGTGGTGCCTCGAGCTGCGCGCTCGCACTTTGCTGGATCCAACTCGCTGGTTGGGGCTTCGCCGTCGGTCGACGCGCATCCGACCGGTGGGAATACGCGACGCTGTCGGCACTCGTGAACTTCCTGCTCGGCGTCGCGGTAGTCGGACTCGAAGCAATCGTGCTGCACTAGCGCCGGAAGCCCAAACCCGGCGGAGGCGACCCTCGCGTTGCCGCTGGGACGAACTCCTTCGCTGCAAAGGAACCGCGACCACCTGGCGGTGAGACACCCGCGCGCGTCTGGGAAACGCGGAGCTCGCCGGACTGTCGAGCATCGGGGTCAGGGAGGACGGTCTCGAACGAGCCGATAGCACTTCTCTGCGAGTGCCGTTGTGTGTCAGGTCCCTGGCGCCAGCTTGCCTGCCGGGACGTTGCTTCAAGAGATTGAGCGAGGCGGGCGATCTCTCGCTCGACGCCGCTGGCCGTATCCAGTTACGTGGGCTCGGGTTTGGCGGGTGGAGTTGCCTGTTCGCCATGCACGCGCAGCACCCCGACGATCGCGATCACCAGGAAGCCGAACGCGGCCACCTTTGGGGCGAAGACCGCGAGCACCAATACGCCCACGTAGAAGCCGACGTTCGGCGTCGTCGCGATCAGGATCGAATTGATCTCTCGCTCGCTCACCTCTGGCTTGAGCAGCTCGCGGTCGCGCGCGATCGCGCCCCACAAAGCGCTGAGCAATAGGGAGATCACGAGCAGCGTCGCGCCGTAGAAGATCACCGCGGCACGCTCGGCGCCCGTTTCGTGGATCGCCTCGGCAAGGAGCTTGGTCGGGAAAGGAAGGAACGAGACGGCCATCAGCAACGCCAGATTGAGTCGCATGATCAGGTTGTTCGCGTACCGCAAACGCCGGAAGATCCCGTGGTGAACCATCCAGAGCCCCCCAATGGTGATGAAGCTCGTCGAATACGCCAGGTAGGACGGCCACTGATGACCTATACCGCGCCATAGATTGCCGAACTCGGACTCAGGTACCCCGACCTCGAGGATCAGCAGCGTGATCGCGATCGCAAACACGCCGTCACTGAACGCCTCAATCCTGCTGGTGCCCCAGCGATCTCCCACGTCGTAGGAAGCTTCCACTACACCCCAGCCGATCCTGCCCGCCAGGTCTGCCGACCCGCCGGAATTTGCAGCGCGGTTGCCCGGTGGGCGGTGGTCGAGGCCGTGTTTGGGCTCGGCGTGCGTCCCATCAGCGCGTCACGCTCGCGGGGCTCACGCGGGCGTCCTTTTGCGCTGCACCGGCTGCAGGTAGCCGTCGATCGCGGCGTCACTAATGCGTAGCGGACCCGCGCTACCAAGCCTCCATGCGGGAAGCGCTCCGGCCTGAATCGCTCGATACACGGACGCTCGCGAGCAGCGCAACGCTTCGGCCGTCTCGCCGACTGTGCGGAACCTCCCTAGTACGTGGCTCGACCTTGGCTTAGTGCTTCAGCCGACGGAAATCGAACGACGGCGCCGCTGGCTCGGAACAATCGTCACCGACGTCTCCGAGGCCGCTCTGGAGTTCGCCAGGGCGCACGTAGCTGATGGTTCGGGCCACGATTAGTCCACGCCGAACACGGCGAATCGCCGCAACTGCAGTCGGGGCGCCGAGATTTGAACTCGGGACCTCTAGTCCCCCAGACAGTCCCGACCTTCCCGCCCTGTTCTGCTGAGTGCCGCTGTGTCGCACCGTTGAGCCGTTTCGACCTCTCGCACTGTCCGCCCTGTACCGCCGGTTTCCGGTGGTTCTAGCCCGTCCTGGTAGATGGGGTGGTAGATGGCTCGCCCCCGTCGAGGACGAAAGGCCAGATCCGGTGACAGGGCACAGGCAAGGACAACGCCTGCGCTCTGCCACCGGATTCACCCCCTGCGCTCCACAGCTCCCCTCAGAGGTGGAGCGGGCATCAAACCTGTTGCGCCGAGTAACGGTGGGTGAACCGGTGGCAACGATTTGGTGACACCGTCGCCAAAGATCGAGCGGGGTTGCCAACACCTGAACGGCGGCTTTCCTATCCGCGCGGCAACGGGAATGATTGCGTCGTCCGGTTGCTGCGGTGTCGGCTGCCGTGGGGCGGTTGGGGCCGGACAGTTGAGAGCGGCAGGCGTCCAACGATGGGTCGCTGTCCGTCCCTCGGACGCCTGCCGCTACTGCCGAAGCTCGGTCAGAGCGGCTCGACCTCGAGCACGCCGTACAGATGCCTTAGCTCAACGTCGGGCGAGTCGTCGCCCGCTTGGCGTGTCCGTCGGCGTGTAGTTGAGCTGGTAGTGGTGGTAGAGCGCAGATTCCGCTTCGGCGGAGAGCTCGTCGCCTACGAGGGCGATGTTCGGGGCGTTCTTGATCTGCTCTTTCGAGACGGACACCTGGAGCGTTGACGGCCCGATCGTCAAGCCGATGAGCGGAACGAATGTCAGATGGGGGCTGATCCAGCCTTCTTTGACTGTGCCGAACTGGGGCTCGTCGGTTTCGATGTCGAAGTACACGTCCTGAAGCTTGCCGATCTTTTCGCCTTGCTGGTCGATCAGGTCGGTGCCACGCCATTCGGAGAGATCTCGGTGTTGAACCTCCGCCGTCTCTTGGGGAGACGTGTCGACGATCTTGTCGACTGATTCGTCTTCGACCGGGCTGGGGGTGTCGTCCTGTTCCATGTGTGCCCTTTCGGGTCGGAGCACTAGCGATTCGAGTTAAGCACAGAAGACCGCCCGGTCATCCGCTTGGAAAAACGCACTTAGCAGGGCTCGACCTCAAGCACGCCGTGCAGCGTCGGCTAGCCGCGCAGGGCCACCCCAGAAATCCGTTTGCAGCCCTGCGCGTGCGTCAGTTCCTAGCCGAACCAGGCGCTCCCCCCTCGGAAGCCCCGTGATAGCGACATCGTCCCACGGGCGGTCATCGCATACAAGGGTCCCGCGCTGTTTCGGCTCGACAGGCTCGACCCGGCGAACCTCGTGATCAGGCGTAGATCGTTGGCAGTTCGTTGACCTTCGTGAGGGCTTCCTCCAAGGTCGAGGTCTGGTAGATCTCGATCGTGTTCCACTGGCCGAGCCTGGATTGGAACGCGAACTCGCGGACCGTGCTCATGTCGTCAGCCTCGACGGCGGCAAAGACCATGTGGTTGTTCATGGGGACGTATGTCGCTAGGAGTTTGACGCCCAACTTCTCCGCCAGGTCTGGTATCTGACCGGCACCCTCCTGCGAGAGTTTCCTAACCGTCTCGTTAGCTGACGGGCATAGGTCGGGTGGGTGCTGACCAACGATCAGGTACTGCATTACGGTCCTCCTTTTCGCAGCTCGATCTTGAAAGTCACCGTCTCTCCGTTTCCGGGGCCGGACGGCGACGAGAGCCTATCGTCGCGGCGCGTCTTAATACGTAACGCTCGGCGTCGTCGTAGCCTCAGAAGCCGTGAGACCTCCCCAAGAGTGGTGGCGGCGCTGGCCTGAAAGCCGGCACGCCCAACACCATCACCTCCTGATTGTGCTTGGGGTGGTCGCGATTCTCTGTTGTGTGTCCTCGGCGACAGCCGTCGGTTCGCCGAAGCAGGTCGGTTATCCGAGCTCGATCGCGGCGATCGGCGACTCTGAGGAGACCGGCTACGCCACGAATCCGGCCGGTGGCGGGGATGTGGAGGCGAACAGTTGGGTCACCGGTACGAACCCGGTCGTCGACAGCTTCTACGAGCGGATCCTGGCCGTGAATCCGAAGATCAAGGGCCGCGCGTACAACGCGGCGGGAGACGGCGCCGCGGCAGACCAGTTCACCCTCCAAGCGGGCTTCCTGGCCGGGAAGCACATCGACCTGATCGTTGAGGCGCTCGGCTGGAACGACATCTGCGGAACAGCGCCGCTGAAGCCCCAGTTCGGCATCGACATGGGAGGCGGGATGCGTCAGCTCGCCCTCGAACACCCGGACGCGCGGATCCTGATGGTCGGCATCGGCGCTATCCGCGCGACCTGGATCGCGGCTGGAGCGACCATCCAGACGCGTGGCGCTGTCAGCTCCGGCGCCTGCGATCCCAAGTACGACGCAGACGGAAAGCCGTCGCCAGCACAACTCGAGTGGCTCCAGCAACGTGAGACGGCGTACAACGGCGTACTGCGATCCCTCTGCGCAAAGTACGTCCACTGCCGATACGACGACGGATTCGACAAGTTCGACTTTCAGGTCTCCGATCTCGCTCTTTGGGATTCCGGTCATCCGGGGCCGTCCGGTGCCGCGAAGATCGCCGCGGCAGTCTGGGCCAACGGCTTCGACTTCACCGACAGCAGCGCGCCCGTGTCGCAGGCACACCGCTCCCACGGACGAGTGACCCTGACCGCGACCGACCCGCAAGGAGTATCCGGGATCGAGTACCGCCTGAAGTCACGCCACGCCTGGGCGCGTTACACGCATCCCGTCACGCTCGTCGGCGGCCAGACGCTCACCTGGCGTGCGGTCGACGTCAACGGCAACGCCGAAGCGAGCCACTCACTCACAGGATAAGCAACGGTCTCGTTTCTGAGGGCGCACCGGCCGGTGCGCGCAGCCCGGCCCGCCTCGAGCAGGAGAAGCGGGACCGGGCGCGCCGCGTCCTTGGCGCCAAGGGGTCCGGGCGCCAAGCCTCACGAGGAGATCTCCACGGCCGTGTGCCGACCCGGGAGCAGCTCGACCGGATCCTCGCGAAGGCCGACCCGGACACACGTGACGCGATCGTCCTGATGGCGAGCCTTGGGCTACGCCGCGGAGAGTGCTTCGCGCTCCGGTGGGCGGATCTCGACTTCGCGGCTGGGCTCGTGCACGTCCGGGCGACGAACCACCGCGGCAAGATCGCCGACCGGACCAAGACGAAGGCCGGCGTCCGGCTCGTGCCGCTCTTCCCGTCCGCCAAGGCTGCGCTCGAGGCCCGCAGGGACCGTCTCGAACCGACACCGCACCCGACAGCATTCGTGTTCCCGAACGCGATCGGCGGCGCCCTCGACCCCGGCAACTGGGCCCGCCGCGAGTGGCTGCCAGCTTGCAAGGCCGCGGGCTACGAGAAGCGGTTCCACGTCCACGAGCTGCGCCACTTCGCCGCCACTGCCCTCGACGAGCAGGGCATGGTCGGGAAGCTGCGGACGGAGATCGTCGGGCACGCGAACGAGGAGATCACCAACTCGATCTACACGCACGTCCGCCGCGAGCGTGTCGCCGCCGTGGCCGCGGACTTCGACCCGCTGCGAAAAGTGAGCACCTCGTGGTAGATGGTTGGTAGATGGCCTTAGCAAACGGCCCTCCTTGCAAGTAGCGGGGGAGGGCCGTTTTGCGTCTAGTAGAGCCATCGGGGCGCCGAGATTTGAACTCGGGACCTCTAGTCCCCCAGACTAGCGCGCTAACCAGGCTGCGCCACGCCCCGCGACGCTCGCAGGCTAGCAACGATGCGCCGTAGCAACGGCCGAGGGCTCGCGTCAGTGCGGCCGGATTGGCCGGATCCCGCACACTTAAGTCGAGCGCTGTTCAGCGGCGATGCGGCGGCCCTCAGGCACCTGCGCGCGCCGACCGGATTCTGCGCACACGCCACAAGCGGTAGCCGAACCAGGCGAGCGTGGCCAGCAGCGACAGCCCCAGCAGCAAGAGACCCGAGTCGACCCAGCGTCCGTTGCCGAACGAGAAGCCGGTCAGCAGCGCGACCACCGCGACCACGATCGGCACCAGGACGAGGAGCAACGTGCGTCCGAGCGCGACGGTCCCACCGATCTGCAGCCTCTGGTGCCTCTGCACCACGACTCCGGCATCGCCGGCGTGCTCGGCCGAGTAGTACTCGCGCGCCCGTTGCCCCATTCGCACCGTGAACTTGCGGCTCGAGTACGCCATGTAGGGAACCCAGACGAGCGGGAGGGCGAAGCCGACCACGAACAGGACGCCCACGCCGACCCATCCCAGCGTGGCGCGGAGGCGGCTCCGCTCGTCACTCGTCCCGAGGACCTCGAGGAGATACGCCATCCGCATGATCGTCGACCAGCGGGTGCCGCGCGGCAGCTTCTTTCCCTCGTGCAGCTTGGGGTCTCGGGTCATCGCGGCAAGTGCTGCGTTCGCCTGCTCCGTCGACGGATATGCATCGAGCAGCACGAGCAGGTCCGCGCGCGCGCATCTCGTCCTTCGGGTCGCGTCCGGAGACCGCCGCAAGCTCGAAGACCATCTGGGCCTGGGCGAGCAGCGAGGCGCAGAACCCGACCGCCATGAGAACGACGAATGGCCCCCCGACGAACGCGCCCTCGGTCATCGCGACCTTCGTCTGACGATCGATCACGCGACGCTCGAGCTCGTCGCGTGCGGCGTCGGGGTGGTTACGGCGAAGCTTCTGGACGGCCCTCTCGGCTCGCGGCCCGAAATGGGCGAGCGACCAGACGGCGATGTGCTCCGGCATGTGCTGTGGATCCGTCCAGACGATCCGAAGCACGGCCGGAGCTTCGAAGATGACGTCGTCGAAGTCGTTCGCCGTTGCTTCGGCCTCGGGTGTCGCGGTCGTCAAGGTGTCAGCGGCCGCGAAGGGCCGAAAGCGCCGCTTCGAGCCGGTCGAGCTTCACGTCGAGTGTGTCGAAACGCTCCTCGAGCATTTCCCGGTCGGACTTCTGATCTTGCTCCTGTCGAGCGACGTACTCGCGGCTCGCGCGGGCGACGAATGTCGACGTGATCGCCGCGGTGATGATCGCGAGGAAGGCGATCCCCTCCAGCATGACGAACGTCCCGACGATCCGGCCCGCCACATCCTTCGGCGTCACGTCCCCGTAGCCGACAGTCGTCACGGTCTGGATCGCCCACCACATCCCGACCCAGACGCTGTCGTACTCCTTCGGGTCGAGGAGGCGGATCAAGACACCCGATCCGACGACCAGCACGAGAGTCGCCGTGACGATCGCGCCCGCGGCGGTGCGCACGGACGGGGGCTCACGCGAGAGCTTCGCCACGTACCGCTCGACCATGTTCATTCTCGCCACTCGGCCGAAGACGTTACGGAGCGGCTCGGATGGGACGGGTGCTACCGCCTAGCATGCTGAAGCGATGGAGCCGGACGCCGTGGACCCACAGGAGCCCGACTCGATCGAGCTCAGCTCTGCCGAGCGAACCCGGCGAGAGCGGGCCAGGGTGTTTGCCGCAGGGATTCAGACTCGGCGAGAGGCGCTCGAGAAGCGGGCGCAGCGAGAACGGGGACACCACGGCTCCGTCGACGCGGTCTTCGAGATGGTCGATCGCGACATCGAGTTCGGCGGTGGGATCATCGCCGGCGCGCTGGCGTTCCGGTTGTTCATCTGGCTGCTGCCGTTCGGACTCGTACTGGTCGGAGGGCTCGGGATCACGGCAAGCGCGGCGTCCGAATCACCGGAACACACCGCCGGGAATCTGGGCTTCGCCGGCCTCGTCTCCAACTCCGTCTCGAGCGCGGCGGACGGCACAGCGCACTGGTACGCGCTCCTCGTCGGCGTCCCCGTGCTGGTGTACGCGACGCGCAGCGTGCTACGCGTTCTGATCGGGTCGCACAGGATCCTCTGGGGTGATGCCCGCCACGCCGCACCCAAGCCGACGATTCTGGCGGCGCTGAAGCTGCTCGCGTATCTCCTGTCGCTCTTCGTCGTCGCGGGTCTTGCCGGCGCCCTCCGCGCCTGGTCGCCGGGCCCAGGTGTCCTCGCCACGCTGATCGGGATCCTGCCGTTCGCCCTCATCTGGCTCCTCATCTCGCTGGATCTCCCGCACAGAGGGAGCTCCTGGACTGCCCTCGTTCCCGGAGCGCTCCTCTTTGCCGGCGGCACCGAGGTGATCCAGATCGGCGCCGCGTACCTGCTCGCGCCCTACGCAATCGCCAAGGAGGGCACCTACGGCGCACTCGGGCTGGCCGCCGCCCTCCTCCTCGCGCTCTTCTTCGTCAGCCGCCTCGTCGTCGGTGCCGCGATCCTGAATGCGACCCTCTGGGAGCGCCAGGCTCGCGGGCAGACCGGTGCATCCGAGCCGCTCAACGAGCTCAGAGAGTAGGTGAAGCGCGGGCTGCGAGACTTCAGGCCGTGGAGGCAGCGATCCGGTATGCGAAGAGCGGTGATGTGAACATCGCCTACCAGGTGACCGGCGGAGGGCCTTTCGACCTCGTGCTCGTCTCTGGATTCGTCTCGCATCTCGACGCCGACTGGCTCCACCCGTCGTCGGCGCGGCTGCTCGAGCGGCTTGGCTCCTTCGCCCGGCTGATCCGCTTCGACAAGCGCGGGACCGGCCTCTCCGACCGTGCCGTCGGATTGCCCGACTTCGAGACGCGGATGGACGACGTGCGCGCGGTCATGGACGCCGTCGGCAGCGAGCGCGCGGCGCTCTTCGGCTACTCGGAGGGTGGGCCGCTGGCGGCGCTGTTCGCGGCGACGTACCCGCAGCGCGTCCGGGCGCTCGCCCTGTACGGGACCTACGCGAAGCGCACTGGGCCCGAGCCCGACTACCCGTGGTGCGAGACCGCAGAGCAACGAGCCGGCTACGCCGTAGCTGTCGAACGCGAATGGGGCGTCGAGGCCGACCTCAGTCGAATGGCGCCGAGCGCCGACGAGTCGTTCGCCAGATGGTGGATGGCGCGTGCCCGTGCCTCCGCGAGCCCTGCCTCGGCGCGGGACCTCGTCGTCATGAACTCGCAGGCCGACGTTCGCGACGTCCTGCCGACGGTGCAGGCTCCGACGCTCGTCCTTCATCGCCTCGGCGACCAGGATGCGCGCGTCGAAGAAGGTCGCTACATCGCGTCCCGCATCCCGAACGCTCGGTTCATCGAGCTTCCGGGGGACACGCACGTACCGTTCTGGGAGCCGGACGACGTCGTCGACGAGATCGAGGAGTTCCTCACGGGCGTTCGGCCGGCGCGCATCGGAGACCGCGTACTCGCGACCATCCTGTTCACCGGACCTCGTCGCATCGACCGACCGCGCGAAAGCGCTCGGCGACCACGCCTGGGCCGAGCTGCTCGAGCAACACCACCAGCTCGTCCGCAAAGAGCTGGCCCGCTACGGCGGCGAGGAGATCGACACCGCAGGCGACGGCTTCCTCGTGCTCTTCGACGGGCCTGCCCGCGCGATTCGCTGCGCGCTCGCGATCCGCGACGGCCTTGCGGAGCTCGGGCTCGAGGTACGTGCCGGAGTGCATACCGGCGAAGTCGAGCGCCCACGCGGAGACGGACCGCGCGGGATCGCCGTGAATACGGGCGCACGGATCGCCGCAGCGGGCGGCGCGGGCGATGTCCTGGTGTCGGTGACGACCCGCGACCTCGTTGCCGGAGCGGGTCTCGAATTCTCGGACTTCGGCGAGATCGACCTGAAGGGGATCGGCCCCCGACGGCTCTACTCGGCGGCGGCGTGACGTACTTCAGGCTCGGCGCGGCCGTGCTCATCGGTTCGGCCGCAGTCTTCAGCCTCTCGCAGCTGTCCGCGTCCGGAGCCCCGCCGTCGAACGCTGCCAGCGGTGCGCGGGTCTTTCACTACGTCTCGTTGGGTGATTCCGTGACCGGCGTCACGCCGAGCTTCGTCGACATCCTCGCCACGCAGGCGTCGGCGAGCTTGCACGGCAAGGTCGTTGTCACCCGAACGCTCGAAGAAGGCAGCGTCGCCGACCTGCTGCACCAGATCAGCTCGGCCGCGAAGCTACGACAAGCGATCCGCTCGGCCGACATCATCACGATCGCGATCGGGGTGAACGAGATCGTCAAGCCCGCCTACGAAGGGAAGCCGAAGAGCGTGCCGAGCGCCGAGAGTACCTTCGAGAAGTCGTACGGAGCGCTGCTCACACAGCTTGCCCAGCTGCGCCCCCCGTCGAAAGCGGCGTACCGTCTGTTGACGTCGTACAACATCCCGGGTGTGTTCCACGGTGCGACCGCTCGAATCTTCCTCGCGTCACTCCGCGCTGAAAATCGCTTCGTTTGCGCGCAAGCGCCCCAGCGCAGAATGAAATGCGCGGACGTGTTCACGGCGTTCAACGGCGCTGACGGGTCTCGCGACCCACGCGCAGCCGGTCTCATCGTCGCCGATGGCCACCCCTCCGCCAAGGGCTCGGCGGCCATCGCGAAGGTCGTCCTCGGGACAGGATTCGCGCCGCTCCGCTAGTGCGGCACGGACTGTCAGGAGCCTGTGGCGGCTGCGGCACGGACGCGCGCAACACCCGAGAGGTTTCCCTTCTCGCCGAACAGTGCTTCAGCTTCGTCGTAGAGCACGGCTGCCTCGTCGTGGCGCCCCACCTCGGACAGTACGGTTCCAAGTGCGATCCTCGCGTCGCCCTTGGCGTTGAGCATGTCCGTCGTGTCCGTGAGCGCGAGCGCCTCACGAGCGAGCGCCTCGGCGCCGGGTTCCCCGCGGCGCGCCAGGATCAACGCGCGCGCCTGCCGGATCAACACCTGTGTGATCACGTCGTCGGCGGAGCCAGCCTCCTCGGCGATTGTCGTCCAGTGCCAGGCTTCGTCGTCACGCCCGAGCGCGTGAAGCGCCAGCGCAGCTTGGGCTGCTCCCGTCGAGAGCCAGCCCCGCTCACCGAACTTCTGGAGCTCGGCGCAACCACGTAGCGCCGACTCGGCCGCCCGCTCGAAGTCGTCGATCTCGAGCTCCACTTCGGTGGCGCCCAGAGAGGTCGCAGCCGCCAGCAGTCCCTGCCCGAGCTCCAGCGCGCGCTCACGAGCTTCGTCGATGAGCTCGCGCGCCCGGCCGATCTCGCCGCGCATCGCTTCGAGCCGCGCTGCCATCCCGAGGCCCATCGGATTGGACACGTTGAGCGCGGAGTGCGCTTCGAACCAGGCGATTCCCTCCTCGACAGGGAAGGGGCCGAAGACGTAGCCAGCGGCCATCCAGAGAAGTGCTCTCTCGGCCCGCGCCTGACTTCCGGCGGGTCGCGCGTGCCCAAGCACGTTCTCAAGCGCAGCGTGGCGTGCACGCCACCGGCAGGCGTTGTGCTCGATCCAGGCCACGGCGAACCAGGCTTCCGCGAGCCCTGCGTCGTCCTGCGGATCACTGAAGAACGTCATCGCTCTCTCGATCAGGGGCTTCAGCTCGGCCTCGGTTTCGGCTTCTGCGGAAAATGCAACACCCGATCGCGCCAGGCGGCGCCCGCAGTTCGGCGTACTCGTCACCGGCGGCCTCCGACCGCGCGATGAGGTCGTCGGCGGCAGCGAGAGCCTCGCCGAGCGCACCCGTCGTGAACTTCGCCTCGATCAGCGACAGTTCACGACCGAGCGACCGAGAGTCGGCAGGCGCGAGCACAAGCGCGCGCTCGACCAGAACGATTGCAGCCGCCACGTCGCCGCGGACCAGTGCCCGCTCGCCGGCGGCTCCGAGCCTGTCGGCTGCCCGTGCGGCGAGTGTCGCCGTTCGCTCGTCCGCCAGCCCCAGCTCGACCCGAAAGCGATACGCCTGATCGAGGTGGTACCCGCTGATCTCATCGAATTCGACGAGCTCGCTCGCATTGTCGGCGAGCCAGTCGGCAAAGCGCTCGTGCAGCTCTGCGCGCGTGGCCTTCGGCAGGCCGTCGTAGGCGGCATCGCGGATCAAGAGGTGGCGGAACCGGAACGCATCGTCTCCGACGAGCTGAGCCCGATCCGGCCGCACGAGCTCCTTGCGGACGAGCGTCATCAACCGGCCCGAAACATCCCGCTCCGTGGGAGCGAGCGCCTGGACGCCGCCTCGGTGGAACACGTTCCCCTCGACGGCGGCACACTCGAGCACGCTCCGCTCAGGCTGGTCGAGCTGGTCGAGCCTCGCCGCCAGCAGCGCCTGGATCGTCGGCGGCACCGACATTTCCGCACCCGGCGACTCGCCGACCATCGCCAGCATCTCTTCGACGAAGAGCGGATTCCCTTCTGCCGCGGCGCGGATCCGCGCTCTGAACTGTGCCTCCAGCGTGGTGGCGCCGAGTAGATGCTCGATCAGCTCGTCCGTCTCGCTCTCGGACAATGGCTCCAGCAGGACCGTCGTCGCGTTCACCTTTCCACCCGCCCACGTCGGACGCCGGTCGAGGAACTCCGGCCGGGCCATGCACAGGGCGAGGATCGGAGCGTCGCGGCTCAAATCGGCGAGGTGCTCGATCAGATCGAGCAGCGTCGGCTCCGCCCAGTGCAGGTCGTCGAAGACGCACACGACCGGCGCCGACTCCTCGAGGAGCCGGCGGAACGCCCAGGCGATCTCCTGCGCCGACACCGCGTCGTCAGTCTCGCCCAGGAGCGATGCGATCACCTCTGCCGCCCGGGAGTCGGTTGGGCGCCGGCCGAGCTGCAACACGATCTCGACCACGGGCCAGTACGTGATTCCCTCGCCGTACGAGAGGCAGCGGCCGCGAACGACGAGCGCGTCGCGAATCTCGGCCAGGAACTCCGCGGTCAGTCGTGATTTGCCGACGCCGGCAGCGCCGAGCAGCGTGAAGAGGTGGCACGACGGCTCGGAGCTTGCCCGCTGCCACGCATCGGAGAGCACACGCTGCTCGCGCTCACGCCCGACGAGCGGCCCGTCGAGCCGGCGCACGGTCGCGGAGTGGCTGAGCACGTCCTCGAGCGGATAAGCACTCACCGGATCGGCCTTGCCCTTCAGATCGAGCGCCCGGACGGCGCCCACCTGGGCCGAATCGCGGACGACCCGCCAGGTCTCCGCACCGATCAGGATCTCACCCGGCTCGGCGGCGTGCTGGAGCCGCGAGGCGACGTTGACGGCGTCGCCCGTGGCGAGCCGCTCGCCGGTGCCGGTGACGACCTCGCCTGTATCGAGCCCGATTCGGCCGCCGAGCCCGAGCTCCGGCAGGGCGCTTCGCATCTCGACGGCAGCACGGCACGCCCGGAGAGCGTCGTCCTCGTGCAGGACCGGGACGCCGAAGACCGCCATGACGGCGTCCCCGATGAACTTCTCGACGGTGCCGCCGTGGCGCTCGACGATCCCGCTCATCCGTTCGAAATACCGCGCCAGCAAGGCCCGGAGCGCCTCGGGATCGGTCGACTCGCCCAGAGACGTCGACCCGACGACGTCACAGAACAGAACCGTGACCGTCTTGCGCTGTTCCCGCGCCGGAGCCGCGACGCCGAGCGGGCTGCCGCATTCGCTGCAGAACTTCGCGTCCGTCTCCGAGGTGTGGCCGCAATTTCCGCAGATCGTCACGAGCGGAGGTTACGCGCCAGCCCGGGGGAGAAGGCTCGGTGGGGCCCCTAACCCCCCAGTGGTCGCTTGCCGGGACCCCACCGGACCACTCGATAAGACGCACTGGGGCGTCTCAGGTTAGGGGCCGAGGCGCCGGTAGAGCCGATCGACGAGCTCGGGCATCGTCTCGAGCTTCTCCGTGATCACCCGAACCCGGTACTCGCTGAAGAACGCAGGCTCCACGTCGAGCGCCTTTGCGAGGGCCTCGACGACGTCGTTCGAGGGCACGGGCCGATTGCCGTGCACGAGGTGGTTCAGGTACCCGGCAGACAGGCCGGTCTTCGCGGCGAGGCCGCGATAGGTCACTCCGGTCTCGGTCATCAGGCGCTCGACGGCCGGGCCGAATGGCTCCGACGAATAGCGACGGCGTTTGGCCATGCTCTCCCTACACCTCCTTGCCGAGGTCGGCGATGCTCACACGCCGCTCCTCACCGGTCTTGCGGTCGCGGACGTCGACAGCGCCGTCCTCGAGGCTCTTCTTGCCGGCCGTGATCCGGACCGGGATCCCGATCAGGTCGGCATCGGCGAACTTCTCACCCGGGCGCTGGTCGCGGTCGTCGAGGAGAACCTCGCGCCCGGCGGCAGAGAGGGCCTCCGCCGCCTGAGCGGCAACCTCGTCGGCGCCTGCGAGCACGACGATGTGAACGTCGTACGGCGCGATCGACGCGGGCCAAATGATCCCGGCCTCGTCGTTCGACTGCTCGACGACGGCCGCGAGCACCCGCCCGGGTCCGATCCCATAGCTGCCTCCGAGCAACGGTTGCTCCTGCCCGTTCTCGTCCAGGAACGTCGCCTCGAGCGGTCCCGAGTAGAACGAGCCGAAGTTGAAGATGTGCCCGACCTCGATCGCAGTCTGGAAGCGCAGCGCGCCGCCGCAGTTCGGGCAGCGGTCGCCTTCGCGCGGCTCGCGGATGTCTGCGAAACGCGGCTTAAAGTCCCGGCCCGCCTTGACGCCGCGCAGGTGCCGACCGTCGCGATTGGCCCCGGCGACGAACTGGCCGGAGCGTAGGGCCTCGTCGGCGACGACGTCTCCGCCGAACCCGACCGGACCGAGCGACCCGCCGGAGGCCCCGAACGCGGCGCGAATCTCCTCGTCGGTCGCAGGACGGGACGCGCCGCGCAAGGCGTCGTACAGCTTTGTCTCGCTCAAGCGGTCGTCCCCGCGCACGAGAGCGAGCACGAGTGTCCCGTCATCCTTCACCACGGGCATCGCCTTCGACGTGGCTGCCGGATCGATGTCCAGGAACTCGGCCAGCGCGTCGATGGTCGTCACGCCGGGCGTGTCGATCTCCGCCGGCGCCTCGAGCGCCTCGGGAAACACGGGGTCGCGGGGAATCGCCGTTGCGATCTCGAGATCCGCGGCGTAGTCGCCGTTCTCGCACCGAACCAGCATGTTCTCGCCCGAGCCCGACGGCGCGAGGAAGTCCACGCTGTACTTCCCGCCCATGATTCCGCTCTCCGCCTGGACGTCGTACGCTTCGACACCGCAGCGCGCAAAGATCGTGTGATACGCGTCGCGGTTCGACTCGAAGCTGCGCTTCACGCCGTCTTCGTCCCGGTCGAACGAGTACCCGTCCTTCATGATGAACTCGCGGACGCGCAGGAGAGCCCCCCGCGGCCGCGGCTCGTCTCGATCCTTGGTCTGGAAGTGGTACCAGAGCTGCGGGAGTTCCTTGTAGGAACGAACCTCGCGCGCGTGGAACGTGACCGTCTCTTCATGCGTCACCGGGAGGATGTAGTTGCGCCCGCCACGATCCTTGAGGCGAAAGATCTCCGGGATGTTGATACGGCCGGTCGTCTCCCACAGCTCTGCGGGAGTCAGCACCGGCATGAGCATCTCCTGGCCGCCGATGGCGTCCATCTCCTCTCGGATGATCTGCTCGACCTTCCGGTGCACGCGCCAGCCGAGCGGCAGGAACGTCCAGAGTCCCGCGCTGACCTGGCGGATGAACCCCCCGCGCACCAGGAGCTTGTGGCTGACTGCCTCCGCGTCGGCCGGGGCATCGCGCAACGTGGGGAGAAAGAGCTGGGAGGCACGAGCGATCATCGTTGCCTTTCCAGGCTACCGTCGGCCCGCGGCCGACGCGTCTTCTGTTTAGCCAAGCGGGATTGCGCTGGCCTCGGCCATCGCGAGCGCCGCCGGCTTCGCCATCTTCAGGCGCTTCGGCCGGAACATGCCGTCGGCGATCCAGCGGTCGATCTCGTGGAAGAGCTCTTCGACCAGGATGTCGCTCGAGACCTTCCTGAGGACGCGGCCGTGGGCGTAGATGAAGCCGACGTCACGGCCGCCGGCGATCCCGAAATCGGCGTCGCCGGCCTCCCCCGGTCCGTTGACCGCGCAGCCGAGCACCGCCACCTCGAACGCCTCGGGGTAGGTCCGGAGGCGTTCTTCGACACGCTCGGCGAGCTGCTGCACGCCGACGTTGTCGCGGCCGCAGCTTGGGCAGGCGATCATGATCGGCCCTCGTTCGCGCAGCCCGAGCGCCTTGAGGATCTCGAACGCGGCCGTGATCTCCTCGACCGGGTCGGCGGTCAGCGAGACGCGGATGGTGTCGCCGATTCCGTCGACCAGCAGCGCACCCATCCCCACGGCGCTCTTGATCGAGCCGGAGTACGGGGTGCCGGCTTCGGTGACGCCGAGATGGAGCGGGTACGGCACCTTCGAGGCGAGCAGGCGGTACGCGCGGATCATCGTCGGCACGTGGCTCGACTTGACGGAAATCTTGAAATCGCGGTAGTCGAGCTGCTCGAGGAGGCGCACCTCTTCGAGCGCAGCCTCGACGAGCGCCTCAGCCTGATCCTGCTGCGCGAGGTCGGCCAGATGCTTCGGCAACGAGCCCGAGTTGGCGCCGATGCGCATCGGGATCCCCGCCTTCTTCGCAGCCTGGACAACGGTCGCGACCTTGTCCGGCCCGCCGATGTTGCCGGGATTGATGCGGACGGCCGCGACGCCCGCGTCGATCGCGCGCAGAGCGAGGCTCGCGTTGAAGTGGATGTCGGCGATCACCGGCAACGGCGAGAAGCGCACGATCTTCGGCAGCGCGTCCGCGTCTTCGGACTTCGGCACCGCGACACGCACGATCTCGCAGCCCGCGCTCGCGAGCGCGGCGATCTGAGCGGTCGTCGCCTCGACGTCGTGCGTCTTCGTGAGCGTCATCGACTGGACGACGACCTGAGCGCCGCCGCCGATCGTGACTCCGCCGACCGTTACCGAGCGCTCGCTGGCCACGTCAACAGCGTACCGAGCAGGTTCTAGAGCGCTGCGTAGAGGTTGACCTCGACGCCGTCCGGATCGGCGAGGAGCGCGTACCGCTGACCCCAGAAGGCATCCCACGGCTCTTTCTCACCCTCGAAGCCGCCGGCGACGACACGTGCGTAGACCTCGTCCACCTCGCCCGGGCTGCCACACTCGAAGGCAATCGACAGCTGGTTGCCGTCGGCGCGAACCCAGTCCGCCTTGAAGCTCTTCACGACCTCCTCCGTGTCGAGCATGAAACGGATGCCGTTCGGCAGGAACGTGTCGACGTGGCCCTCGTCCGGCGTCTCGGGCACGTCCAGGCCCAGGAGGCGATAGAAGGCAATCGACCGTGCCATGTCGGAGGCGACGATCCCGATCGCATTCAGCGACGGCATGCCCTCACGCTACCTCGTCAGCCGCCGCCGCCGAACAGGTCGTTGCGCAGGCCGAAGTACATGAGCACCGCAAACAGGGTCAGGCCGACGACCGAGTAGCGGATGTAGACGGCCTGCCGGAACGTGCGCCCGCGGATCTTCTCGACGACGGCCATTACGATGTGCCCGCCGTCGAGCGGCAGCACGGGCAGCAGGTTCAGCAGCCCGAGCGCCAGGCTCACGAGTCCCAGGACGAACAGGAAGTCCCGCAGCCCCTGCCGCCAGGCCTGTGCCGAGACGCGGACGATGCCGACCGAGCTCGACACCTGGTTCGTGTCGCGTCCGGCCGCCAGGTGGCCGATCCCGCGGACCGTGTCGGCGGTCACGGCCCAGGTCAGCCGCACGGCGTCGCCGGTGGCGCGCGGCAGCGACTCGCCGGGTCCCGTGCGCGCTTCGATCGCGATCCCGATGCGGTAGGCGCCGTGGTCCTGCCTGGCCCGCACCGGTCCGATCACTACCCGGTTGCCGTTTCGCCGGACGACGATGTTGAACGGCTTGCCTTCGGTGGCGCGGATGTGGGCCGGGATGTCCTTCGGCTGCACTCGCTGGCCGGCGACGAGCAGGATTGCGTCGCCCTTCTGGAGGTGGGCCGAAGCGGCCGGGCTACCCGGCCACGACGGTGCCGATCACATTCGTGTTCCGCTCGGATGCAATCAGGAAGAGGGAGGTGAAGATGACGACCGCAAAGAGCAGGTTCACTGCCGGGCCGGCAAAGATCGCCGTCAACCGGCGCCAGGTCGCCTGGCGCCAGTACGCATCGGGGGCCAGAGCCCACTCGAGCTCCTGCCAGGCCCGGCCTCGTCCGAGCGACGGACGCAGGGTGTCGACCTCGGCAGTCGCGGCGCGCCAGTCCTCGCGCTCCAGTGCATCGTCGAGCCGTGCGAGCTCTGCCCGATGCTCCTCGCGCGCCTCGGGTGTGAGCGTCGCAGTCAGGTCGCCCGGCGACGGGCGATTCATCCCGGGGATCTTCACGTACCCCCCGAGCGGGATCGACCCGATCCCGTACTCGACCTTGCCGCGCGTCCACTTCGCGATCGGCGGGCCGAAGCCGATGTAGAACTTGCGCGGCGTCATTCCGACGGCCCGCGCGGCGAAGAAGTGACCTGCCTCGTGGATCATCACGAGGATCGCCAGTCCCCCGATCGCGGCGATCAGGCCCATGCGGCCTCCACCAGCTCGCGCGCACGTCCGTCGGCCTCCCGCAACTCTTCGACGTCGCGCGCCTCGGTGCCGTCGACGTGCTCGAGCACGTCCGCGACCAGCGCCGGAATGTCGAGGAAGCCGATCCGGCCGTCCAGGAAGGCAGCGACAGCGACCTCGTTGGCCGCGTTGTAGGCGCAGGGGTACGTCCCACCGGCCTCGCCTGCCTCACGTGCAAGCGCGAGCATCCGGAACGTCTCGGTGTCCGGCTCGTAGAACTCGAGCGGGCCGGCGGTCAGATCGAGCGCCGGGATCGGCGTGGCGGCGCGGTCCGGGTAGCTGAGGGCGTACGAGATCGGCACCCGCATGTCGGGGTAACCGAGGTGAGCGATCGCGGCACCGTCCTCGAAGCGGACGAGGCCATGGACGATCGACGTCGGATGGACGACCACTTCGATTCGCTCGTACGGCATGCCGAAGAGAAAGTGCGCCTCGATCACCTCGAGTCCTTTGTTCGCGAGCGTCGCCGAGTCGACCGTGATCTTCGCGCCCATGTTCCAGGTCGGATGGGCGAGCGCCTGCTCGGCAGTCACGTCGGCGAGCTGGTGCCGCTGGAGGCCCCGGAACGGGCCGCCGCTCGCCGTCAGGACGAGGCTCTCCGGCGGACCGAGCTGCGCGCACTGGAAGAGCGCCGAATGCTCGCTGTCGACAGGAATCAGCAGACCGCCGCCGCGCGCGCGCGCCGCCAGCGCCAGCTCGCCTGCGGCCACGAGGCTCTCCTTGTTCGCCAGCGCGAGCGTGATGCCGCGCTCGAGCGTCCACATCGTCCCTGTGAGCCCGGCGAAGCCGAGCGTGGCGTTGAGGACGAGGTCCGGCTGCGCGCGTTCGAGCAGTTCGGTCGGGTCCCCGCCGACCTGCGTCAGCGGCGCCAGGCCCTCGATCGCCGAGGATCCGGACGTCGCCGCGACGAGCTCGAGTGCCGGGTTCGCGCCGATCACCTCGAGCGCCTGGCGCCCGATCGAGCCGGTCGCGCCGAGCAGGGCGATCCGCGTCATCCCGACAGTGTGCCGATCACGCCTCCGGCCACCCGAGGGTGTCGGGCCCTCTTAGAGAAAACTGAGAATCGCGAAGTACGCGGCCGGTGCCGCGAAGAGAAGGGCGTCGATCCGGTCGAGCATGCCGCCGTGGCCGCCCAGCAGGCGTCCCGTGTCCTTGACGTCCATATCGCGCTTGAGGAGCGACTCGAACAGGTCGCCGAGCGGGGCAGCGACGGCGATGACCACTCCGAGCACGATCGACTGGCTGATCGTCAGGAAATCCTGGTGATACAGGGCGACGAACGCGACGAAGATCGTCGCCGCGCTGCCGATGACGAACCCCTCCCATGTCTTGCCCGGCGACGTTGCCGGGGCCATCTTGTGGCGGCCGAGGAGCCTGCCGCCGAAGTAGGCGAACGTGTCTCCCGCCCAGACGCCGAGCAGCACCGTCAGTGCGGCCAGCCGGCCGTGGTCCGGGAGCTCGCGGATCAGGATCAGGAAGCCGAGCCCGCCGCCGATCCACACGGCGCCCAGCACCGTGCCGCTGATCGCGATCGTGGCCGCCGCCCGCGCCTCCGAGATCGCCTTCAGCAGGAAGGCGACCACGAACGTCGTCAGCACGCCGCCGACGCCCCACGCGATCCCGCCCACCTCGGCCCCGACCAGCGCCAGGACAGCGCCGATGTACCCGGCCGGGGCGAGCGGAGCGAGCGGTCGTGCGAGGAGCCAGTACTCGTGCAGCGCGACGATCGCCGCCGCCGTGACGAGCCCGAACACCCACCAGCCGCCGAGATAGACGATCCCGAGCACGACCGGCAGCCCGATCAGCGCGACAACGATCCGGGACAGCCAGTTGCTCACGCGATTACGCTCCGGCACCGGCAACGCCGGCACCTCGCTCGCCGCAGGTCTTGTCAAAACTACGACCTGCCGCCGAAGCGCCGACGGCGCGATGCGTACTCCTGGAGCGCCTGCCGCAGATCGCGCTCGTCGAAATCCGGCCACAGCTTGTCGACGAACACGAGCTCCGAGTACGCAACCTGCCAGAGCAGGAAGTTCGAGATCCGAAGCTCACCGCTCGTGCGGATGAGCAGATCGGGGTCCGGCAGAGCCGGCGCGTACAGGTTTGCCGCAAAGACGTTCTCGTCGATGTCCTGGGACTCGACGCCGCTCTCCACGATGCGCCGCGCCGCCTCGACCAGCTCGGCACGACCGCCGTAGTCGAACGCGACCCACAGATTGATCCGCGTATTCAGCGCGGTGCGGTCCTCCATCGCATCCATGCGCCGACGCAACTCCTCGGGCGCGCGGTCACGACGGCCGATGAAGCGAACGCACACACCTTGCTCCGCAAGATCAGGGAGCTCTCGCTCGATCGTCTCGGCGAAGATCTGCATCAGCGCGTTCACTTCATCCTCGGAGCGCGACCAGTTCTCGGTCGAGAACGCGAACACCGCGAGGTCGTGGATCCCGACGTCGATCGCCGCCTCGACGATGCGACGCACCGTGCGCGCACCGGCGCGGTGACCGGCGGCGGTCGGCAGGCCGCGCTTCTTGGCCCAGCGCCCGTTGCCGTCGAGGATGATCGCGACCGACTGAGCGACCTCGGGCAGCGCCGGCTCGGCAACCGGGCGGATGCGCGAGAGCGTCCAGAAGCGAGTGAGAAGCCCCAGTCCCAGGAGGTCCTAAACCTCCATGATCTCGGCTTCTTTGCGCTTCAGCAGGTCGTCGATCTTCGCGACGTGCTCGTCGGTGAGCTTCTGGGCGCGATTCTCGGCTGCGCGCTCCTCGTCGTCACCCACGCTCCCGTTCTTCACCAGCTCTTCGAGATGCTTGATCGCGTCGCGGCGAACGTTCCGGACCGCCACGCGACCCTCCTCGGCCATGTGCCGCACGAGCTTGACGAGCTCTTTCCGCCGCTCCTCGGTGAGCTGCGGGATCGGGAGGCGCACGATCTTGCCGTCGTTCGACGGTGTGAGCCCGAGATCGGACTCCTGAATCGTCTTTTCGATCTGCTTGATCGAGGTCGGATCGAACGGCTGGATCGTGAGCATGCGCGGCTCGGGTGCGTTGATCGTCGCCAGGTTCTTCAACGGCGTCGGTGTTCCGTAGTAGTCGATGGTGATGCGGTCGAGCAGCGCGGGGGTCGCGCGTCCGGTGCGCACGGAGTTGAAGTGCTCGTGCGTCGCCTCCACAGACTTGTCCATCCGCTGAGTGGCATCGCCGAGAAAATCGTCGATCAACGTACGCCTCCTTCGGGGGTCAAGAGGGCTGGGGTGCCAACGACGGTGCCCAGGTGCTCTCCCTCGACGACGCGGCCGATGTTGCCGGGCGCGAGCTCGAACACGTGGATCGGAAGCTGATTGTCCATGCAAAGCGACAGGGCCGTCGTGTCCATCACCTTGAGACCCTGCTCGATCGCCTGCAGGTGGGTCAACTCGGGGATCAGCTTGGCGTCAGGATCGATGCGCGGGTCGCCGTCGAGGACACCCTCAACGCCGTGTTTCGCCATCAGGATCGCTTCGGCGCCGATTTCGAGGGCCCGCAGTGCTGCCGCCGTGTCCGTCGTGAAGAACGGGTTGCCGGTGCCGGCTGCGAAGATGACGATCCGGCCCTTTTCAAGGTGCCGCACGGCGCGACGGCGGATATACGGCTCCGCAACCTCCTGAACGGCGATCGCCGACTGGACGCGCGTGTCGGCCCCATGCCGCTCGAGCGCTTCCTGAACCGCAAGGGCGTTGAGCACGGTCGCGAGCATTCCCATGTAGTCGCCCGTTGCGCGGTCGATGCCCTCCGCGGCCGCTGCCATGCCGCGGAAGATGTTGCCGCCCCCGATGACGAGCGCCAGCTCGAGCCCGTCGGAGCGGACCTCGACGAGCTCCTGCGCGAGCGCGTCGATCGTCTGCTCGTCGAGACCGAACTCGCGCCCGCCCATCAGAGCCTCGCCCGAGAGTTTCAGGAGGACGCGCTTGAAGGCCACCCGCTGCGGCCTATCCGACCGAGTACCAGGCGTAGTCGACGAGCTCGATGCCGCGGTCCGCGAGGTACTGGCCGACACTTCCGGTGAACTCGTCGGCGCGGTACCAGGTCTGCTCGCCGAGCACAGCTTCGCCGTAGAAGCGCTTGTTCAGCTGACCCTCGACGATCTTCTCGCGGACCTGCTCCGGCTTCGACAGAACCTCCTCGGACTTGGAGAGGATCTCCCGCTCGGCCTCGACGAGCTCCTGTGGGACCTCGTCCCGCGTCGTGTAGGTGGGCCGCGCGAACGTCAGGTGGAGTGCCAGGCTGCGCGCCGCTTCGGCCTCGCCGCCTCTCGTCTGCACGAGCGCGCCGCGCTTGTTGGCGGGACCGTGGACGTAGAAGGTCAGGTGCTCGTCGTTCGCGGCCTGCAGCCGCTTCGCACCGATCACCTGGATGTTCTCGCCGAGCTTCGACGTCAGGTCGACGCGCTGGCCTTCGAGCGCGGCGGATGCCTCCGCACCGTCGGCGAAGACCGCCTTGAGGACGCTCTCCGCGTAGCCGAGGAAGTCGTCGTTGTTCGATACCGGCTCGGTCTCGCAGCCGACCGCGGCGATCGCGCCGACATCGTCGCGAACCAGCACGCCGACCTTGCCTTCGCTCGTCTCGCGATCGGCGCGCTTCGCGGCCGACGCCATTCCCTTCTCGCGCAGCAGCTTGACGGCCTCGTCGAAGTCGCCGTCCGTCTCCACGAGCGCCTGCTTGCACGCCATCATTCCGGCACTCGTCGCGTCACGAAGCTCCTTGACGAGTGCGGCCGAAATCTCGGTCACGCGGTCTCCTCCTCGGCCTCGGGCTCGGCCGCCACGGCAACCGGCTCGGCCGCGGGCGGAGCCGGGGCCGCCGGCTCGGCGACGGGCGGAGCCGGCGCCGCCGGCTCGGCCTCGACGAGGTCCTCGGGCGGCACCTCGTCCGGCTCCGGCTTGCCCTGCTCCTCGGGCGGTGCCTTCAGCTCGCGCTCGGTGACCTGCTTCTTCCCCGCCTCGATGCCGTCGGCGATCGCCTTGATGACCACGGTGCAGGACCGAATGGCATCGTCGTTGCCGGGAATGACGTACTGCGCTTCGTCCGGGTCGCAGTTCGTGTCGACGAGCGCGATCACCGGCAGACCGAGGCGCCGTGCCTCACGCACGGCCAGCTGCTCCTTGCGGAGATCGACGATGAAGACGGCCTCCGGCTGGCGGCGCATGTCCGCCACACCGCCAAGGTTTGCCTCGAGCTTCTCGAGCTCGGCCTCCATCGACAGGCGCTCCTTGGCCGGGAGCAGCCCGAGCTGAGCCTCCTGCTTCAGCGCACGCAACTCGTGCAGGCGCTGGATCCGGTCCGAGATCGTGCGCCAGTTGGTGAGCAGGCCGCCGAGCCAGCGATGGTTCACAAACGGCATGCCGACGCGAATCGCCTCGTTGCGAACGGCGTCCTGAGCCTGCTTCTTCGTGCCGACGAAGAGGATCGAGCCTCCGCGCTCGGAGATCGCCTTGGCAAAGTTGTAGGCCTCGTCCAGCAGTTCCTGCGTCTGGGTGAGGTCGATGATGTAGATGCCCCCGCGCTCGGTGAAGATGAAGCGCTTCATCTTCGGGTTCCAGCGACGGGTTTGGTGACCGAAGTGAACTCCGGCCTCCAGGAGCTCCTTCATGGAGACGACGGGCATGAACGCCCCTTTCGAGTTGAGTTGCTGTTACTCCGGCGAGGCCTCGATGGAGACCGGCTCAGAAGCCGGCCACCGCCATCTCGGGATTCCCGCCGGTTCGGGGACTACGGACGGCCCAATGGTAGCGCGGCACGGAACCGCGCCAGGTCCTGGGGCAGATCGGACGCCAACTCGAGACGCTCGCCCGTGAACGGGTGTGGAAATGCCAGCGTCGTCGCATGGAGGAACTGCCGCTCGAGCGGCGGCGCCGGAACGCCGTATACCGGATCGCCGGCCACAGGCAGGTCGACAGCAGCTAGGTGGACGCGGATCTGGTGCGTTCGCCCCGTCTCGAGGCGCACGCGGAGCAGGGCGTACTCCGGCCAGAGCTCGTCGACCTCGAAATGCGTGATCGCGTTGCGCGGCGTGTCGGTGTCGAGCGAGATCCGCGTCGGATCGCTGCGGTCGCGTCCGATGGGGGCCTCGATCCGGCCCGTTCGCGACCGCGGCCTGCCGCGGACCAGAGCGAGGTAGCCGCGCTCGAAGGATCGCTCGCGCACCAGCTCCTCGAGCCGCCGGTGCGCTTCCGCGGACCGCGCGAGCGCGAGCAGGCCCGATGTGTCTCGGTCGAGGCGGTGCACGACACCGGGCCTCGCGGGATCCCCGCCTCCGACCTTCCCGGCGAGCGCATCGACGAGCGTTCCACCTGCGTGCCCGGGACCCGGGTGGACGACGAGCCCCGGCGGCTTATCCACCACCAGCACGTGGTCGTCCTCCCAGACGATGCGAGGCTCGGCCGGCGGCGGCACCAGCGCGGGCTCGAGTAGTTCCGGGACCTCGACCTCTTCGCCCCCGCTCAGGCGAAAGCTCTTCGATCGGGCCACCCCGTCCACGAGCGCTCCCGCGTCGACGGCCCGCTCCGCCGCCGCCCTCGAGCCGAGCAGCGTCGCGAGATACCGGTCGAGGCGCTCGCCCGCCGCCTCTGGCGGAACCTTCACCGGGCAGCGACGTCGAGCGTTCGCCGCGGAGGTCGCGGCTGACGGTCGGCGACGATCATCGCACCGAGCAGAAGGATCACGCCGACCACGATGAAGCTGTCCGCGAGGTTGAACGCCGGCCACCAGCGAAGGTCGATGAAGTCCGTCACGTGGTGGAGCCGAATCCGGTCGACGAGGTTCGACAGGCTGCCCCCGATCAGCAGGCCGAGAGCCGCGGGCAGCACGGGGTGCCGCGAGCCGGAGCGGGCGAAGTAGACGACCATCCACACGACCGCCACGCCGGTAACGAGGGTGACGATCGCGGTCGCGCTCGAGAACAGGCCGAACGCGATCCCGGAGTTCTCGACGTGATGGATCGAGAGCGGCCCGACCACATGCGTCGATTCGTCGAGCGCCAGCGTGCTCGTGACGATGTGCTTCGTCACCTGGTCGGCCAGCACGGCCGCCGCCGCGACGGCGACGAGGCCGACCCATTGCCGCGGGCCGGCGGCCAGAGAGCGCTCGGCAACCGAAACCGGCGTCAGCCCGTCCGTCGACGAGCCCACCCGGACATCAGGAGCGCGCTCGTCGGTCAACCGGCGCGGCGCTGGTCGTCGATACAGAGGCGCGCCCACGGGAGGGCGCGGAGCCGGTCGGCGCCGATCGGCTTGCTGCAGATCTCGCAGGTTCCGTACGTGCCGACGTCGATGCGCTGTAGTGCGGCGTCGATCTCGTCAAGCGTCTGCTGCGCGCCCGCTTCGAGCCCATGGTCGAGGCCGCGGTCGTACGTCGCACTCGCAGTGTCGCCCAGGTGGTTGTCGGTCCCGCCGCTCCCGATCTCACCCAGTTCGTCCTCGAGTGTCGCCGTGCTCTCGGCGTGCAGGACGTCGACGGCATTCGCGAGCCGGCTGCGCTCTTCCTCGAGGCGGCTGCGGAGGTCGGACGTGTCGAGGACCGTCACTCGGAGCCCTCTCCGACGCCGCTCGCGGCCGTGAGCCGGCGTTCAGTCTCGTCGAGAGCGATCCCGGTCAGCGCGATCGTCTTGTCCCGCGAGCTGTGACCGGAGACGATCTCAACGCCTTCCCGCGGAAGGCGAAGGGCCTCGGCGAGCAGGCGAACCACGGCGGTGTTTGCCTTGCCGTCCTCCGCCGGCGCGCTGACTCGAATCTTCCAGCCGGAACCATGGCGGCCGACGATCCCCGGGCGCCTGGCCCCGGGCGCGACACGCAGCAAGAGCCGGGTCGTCACACCGAGAAGGCTACTCCCAGGAGAAGTTCCTGCCGGTCCACGGCACCTCGACGTTGGGGTCCGGCTCGTGCTCCTCCTCCTCCCCGGGCTCGACGTCGGCGGGCTGCTGGGCTGCCGGAGGGAGCGGTGGCGGAAGCGGCGACCCCTCGTCGTCGTCCTCGCCGAGGTGGCTCGGCTCTGTCTCGGTGACAGCTCTGTCTCCGGTGACAGCTCTGTCTCCGGTGACAGCTCTGTCTTCTGCGACAGCTCGGGTGTCTCTGACGAGGGTGGCGTCTCGGCCAGCTCTGACAGCTCAGGCGTCTTTGGCAGCTCGGGCTTCGGCGTGAGCGAGACGGCCGCGAACTCGCGGGTGTCCTCCCGCCGCGGCCAGCTCTCCTCGTCTTCGGGAGACTCGGCATTGCTGGCCGGTTCCGGCGCCTTGCCGGTCTCCTCGACCATCCCGAGCGCCGAGCGGAGGAGCGTCTCCACCCGCCGCGCCTCGGCGAAGAGCCGCTCGCGTTCCGTCAGCGCGACGCGGGTGATCGAGCGCGCCTCCTGGTGTGCCTCGGAGATCATCAGCTCGACCTCCTTCCGCGCGAGCTCCTTCGCCTCGGACGCCGCCTTCTCCGCCGACACGAGCGTGTTCGCGAGCAGGGCTTCGCGCTCCTTGAGGTCTGTGAGCTGCTTCGTCGTCTCCTCGAGCTTGTCGGCGAGCTCCCCACGCTCGCACCAGACCTCTTCGAAGCTGTCCGCGACGTCTTCGAGCAAGCGGTCTGTGTCGGGGCGGCGATAGCCAAACAGGCTGCGTCCCATCTTCACGTGCCGCAACTCGACCGGCGTGTATCTCATCGTTCGGTCCTCCTCTCCTCAGTGCAGCCGCTGGAGCACTGCGACAAAGATCCTGTCAAAAGCCACCAGAGCGATGACGGCGACCATCGGGGTGAAGTCGATCGGTCCGGCCGACACCGGGATGATCCGCCGCCACAGGCGCAGGTACGGATCGCAGACGTCCGACAGAAAGCGCTGCACGGGCCGGAGCGAATAGGGAAGCTGGACCCAAGACGTCAGGATGTAAGCCAAAATCGCAAGCGTGTAGACGCCGACGAAGACGTCGACGAACAGCTCGACCTGCGTGAGGGCGTCGAGCACCACGGCGCTCCGTTCGCGCCGGGTGGCTTGTTTCCTACGCTTGGTTGAAGAAGCCGCCGCGCTCGAGTAGCTGTGCGCGCTGCTCGGCGGATACTTCGACATTTCGCGGCGTCAGCAGGAACACCTTGTCCGCCACCCGCTGCATCCCGCCGTTCAGGGCGTACGTGAGGCCGCTCGTGAAGTCGATCAGGCGTTTGGAGAGCTCACCGTCGGCGTTCTGCAGGTTCAGGATCACGGGAATTCCCTGCTTGAACCGGTCGGCGATCTGCTGCGCGTCGTTGAAGCTGCGCGGCAGCACGAGGTGCACCCGGACGCTGCTCGGGTTCGGAACGGCCTCGATCCGCGGCACGCTCGGGGGTAAATCGCGGACGCGCTCGCGTTCCCGCGCCGTCCGTCCGGACGGCGGTCTCGGGGCCGGATTGTCAGCCTCGGACTCGGTCCAGTCCTCGAAGTCCTGGCCGCGACGGCGCGGCGTCAGCCTACGCACGTTCGGGCGCTCGCGGTAGCTCTGCTCGAGGCTCTCCTCTGCGGCGTACCCGTCCTCGTCGTCCCAGTCATCGTCCTCTTCGGCGATGCCGAAGTAGACGAGCGTTCGATTCCAGAGGTCTCCAAGTGCCATGCGCGGGGGATTTTAGACGCGAAAGAGCGCGGAACCGACTCGGACGTGCGTCGCGCCCTCCTCGGCGGCGACGGCGTAGTCCTGCGTCGTGCCCATCGAGAGCTCGGCCAGCCCGTGTGCGGCCGCCAATTCACGGAGGGCGGCGAACCACGAGCGCGACTCTTCGGACGTCGCCGCCGCCGGCGGCATCGTCGACAGCCCGCGCACGTCGTACTGCAGATAGGCCGCCACCTCGTCGGGTGGCACACCTCCTTTCGAACCCTCCCCTGCGAGGTTCACCTGGACGAGGGCGGGGATCTCGAGCCGTCGGGCGGCCGAATCGGTGTCGAGGGAGTGGACGAGCTCGCAGATCCGGTTCACGACCTTCACCTTGTTGGACTGCAGGCGCCCGATGAAGTGCCAGCGGAAGGCATCGCCGTATTCGGCGTGCTTCGCTTCGAGGTCCTGGGCGCGGTTCTCGCCGACGACCGTCACGCCGGCCTCCCGGAGGACCGCCAGGTCGGCGACGGAGACGTACTTCGTCGCCGCGACGATCGTCACCGACGGCCCGACCTCGGCCTGCACCCGTGCGAAGCGGCGGCGGATCTCGTCAGGCGAGAGCACCGATCACACCCTGGACGCCGCGCGCGAGGCCGTCACGGCGGTGCGAGTAGTAGAGGTTCGGATGGTCGCGCGTGCAGACATCGACCCGGTCGACACGGTCGACGCCCGCCGACCGGAGCAGACGCTCGGCGGCCGTCCAGAGGTCGAGCATCCCGTTCGTCGTCAGGTCGGCGTCGAAGCGCTCTGCGACCTCCGGCCCGACCTGGTAGCAGCACGGCCCGATCGCCGGGCCGATCCCGGCCGCTTTCGGGCCGTCGCCGAGCGCTGCGACCCCGGCTGCGATCAACCCGCCGGAGAGCCCCCGCCAGCCGGCGTGCAGAACGGCAAGTCTTCGCTCACCGTTCGTCGTGGCGACGACGATCGGCAGGCAGTCGGCAGACATCGCCAGCAGCGGGCACGCCTGCCTCGTCCGTCCAGAGGCCGTCGCCTTCGACTGCCGCGCCGGCCGGGGTGCGCGCGGTGCACGGTCGCGGAGTGGACCTGGCGGTTCAGCGCGAGCGCTTCGGAGTCGAGCCCGAGAGACTCGCATGCGATCCGCCGGTTCTCCTCGACGCGCGCACGGTCGTCGCCGGTGCCGACGGAGAGGTTGAGCGAGTCGTACGGCGGCTCGCTGACGCCTCCGATGCGCGTCGTGAACGCGACGACGTACCCGGGCTGGTCCCACGTGATCACGGTTTCAACTCCCGCGCCCGCTCGAGCAGGTGCTCGCGGGTGTTCCGCTCCGGGTCGCGTATGACGTCGTCGAGCAGGGTTCGAAGTGCCTTGCCGATCTCCGGGCCGGGCCGGTAGCCGAGCGCGATCAGATCGTTCCCGGTCACGGCAAGATCGCGGAGCCGATGAGGGCTTCCGCAGCTCGCTCTGCACCACCTGCCGGAACCGCGCGAGCCGCTCGAGATCCTCGGCAGGCGGCGGCTCGCCCTTCCCGCGCAGATCGGCTTCCTTGTGGTCGAGCAGCTCGAACGTCAGTCCCTTCCCGTAGCGGGCGAGCAATCTGCGCGCGCGCACCGGGTCGCCGCGCCCGGGGTCGAGCATGTGTGCGCGGACGAGCCGGACGACGCGCGAGCGAAGGTCGTTCGGGTACCGGAGCCTCGAGAGCGCCTGCGAGGCGAGATCGGCACTCACCTGCTCGTGCGACCGGGCCGAGTACCCGGGGCGCGCGTAGTAGTGCAGCCGGCCGTCGGTCCCGCGCCAGCCGACCTGCGGCTTGCCGAGATCGTGGAAGAGGGCGGCCAGCCGTACGGCCAGCGAGTTGCCGGCGTCGGCGGCCGCCTGCACGACGGCGAACGTGTGCTCGTCGACCGTCAGGTCGTGGTAGCGGCTCTCCTGCTGAAAGCCGATCGCGGGCTTGAACTCGGGCAGAACCTGCACGAGGACGCCGGTGTCGCGGGCGAGCCGCAGCGCTGTCGCCGGATCTTTGCCCAGCAGCAGCTTCGACAGCTCACCGAGACCGTCTGCGTGGAGCCCGCCGCCGATGCGCTCACCCGAGACGAGCGCCACGCCTGCAGCGTCCTCGCGCATCTGCGCGAGCGTCGGCTCGTCGGGCTCCAGGCCGAGCTGCGAGACGAAGCGCAGGCCGCGAATGATGCGCAGCGGATCCTCCGCGAAGCTGTTGCGCGAGACCGTGCGGAGCGTGCGGGACTCGACGTCTCGGTGTCCACCGTACGGGTCGACCAGCGAGCCGTCGGCGAGCCGGCGGGCCATCGCGTTGACCGTGAAGTCGCGGCGCGCGAGATCCTCCTCGACGGGCGCCGCTGGGTCGACGACGATCTCGAACTCGTGCCGGCCGGGCCCGGTCGACACCTCGCGGCGGGGCGGAGCCAGCTCGATCCCGGCCGGGACGAGCGAGCGCAGTCGCCGGTCGCGCGGGTAGTGGCGCACACCAACGCTGCGCCCGGCGACGACGAGGTCCTCGGTCCGTCCGTGGGGCGACAGAGCCGCGCGCAGGCCGTCGATGTCGACACCGGGGACGAGGAAGTCCGCGTCCTTCGAGTCGACGCCGATCAGTTCGTCGCGGACCGCACCGCCGACCACATAGGCGTCGAGCTCGAGCGAGCGGACGTACTCCTCGATCTCCTTAGACGACGGCGATCGCCTCGATCTCGACGAGCGCTCCCGATGGGAGCTTCGCGACCTCGACGGTCGCGCGCGCAGGCGGCGTGTCGCCGACGTGAGCCTTGTAGACCTCGTTCATCGCGGCGAAGTCGTCGAGGTTCTGCAGGAAGACCGTCGTCTTGACGAGGCGATCGAGCGACGAGCCCGCCTCTTCGAGGATCGCGCGCAGGTTGGCGAACACCTGCTCGGTCTGCGGCGTGATGCCGCCGTCGACCATCCCCTTCGCACCCGGCTCGAGCCCGAGCTGGCCCGAGACGAAGACAAAGCCGCCCGCCTTGATCGCCTGCGAGTACGGGGCGCCCTGGAACGGCGCCGGGGCGGCCTCGGTCCGCACGGCTTCCTTCGTCATGAGCCCTCCTCGTCAGCCGGGGGCCGGCAGGCCTGCCCGAGCGCCGCGCCGACCGCTTTGTAGATCGCCGTCAGGACATGCTGCGGGTCGGTGCCCTCGAGCAGCCGCACATGCAGGTTCACGTGCGCCGCCTGAGCGGTCTCCCGCAAGAACCCGGATGCCACGTCGGTGGCGAGGCCGCCGACGCGTTGCGCCGAGAACTCGACGTTCGAGACGAGCCGCGGGTCGTCGTCGCGCTCGAGCGATGCAAGCGCAAGCGCCTCTTCGGACGGGACGATCGCCCACCCGACGCCGGCCGCCCGAGGGTCGGCCAGCAGGTCTGCCAGCGAGGCGCCGAGCGCGCGCCCGGCCGCGCCTGCGGCCTGGTCGGGCCCGTCGGGCGCGACCTCGAGCGTCAGCCGGAAACGCCCGGTGCGCGCGAGCTCGCCGACCAGATGATCGAGCACGGGGAGACCGGTCGCGACCATCGCACTGCCTGTCGCGGCGAGCGCGAGCCGCACGCCCGTCTGCGTGTCCGACATCAGCGGCCCTCGATGCGCTCGATCTGAGCGCCGAGCCCCCGCAGGCGCTCGTCGATGCGCTCGTAGCCCTTGTCGATCTGGTAGGCGTCACCGATCGTCGAGGTGCCCTCCGCGCACAGCGCGGCGATCAGCATCGCCATGCCGGCGCGGATGTCGGGGCTCGACATCCGCTGGCCGAACAGCGGCGCGGGGCCGGTGATCACGACGCGGTGCGGGTCACAGAGGATGATCCGCGCCCCCATCGAGACGAGCTTGTCGACGAAGAAGAGACGGCTCTCGAACATCTTCTCGAAGATCAGCACCGTGCCCTTCGCCTGTGTCGCGATGACGACGGCGATCGAGGTGAGGTCGGCGGGAAACGCCGGCCAGGGCCCGTCCTCGACCTTTGGGATCGCACCGTGCAGGTCGTCGACGATCTCGAGCTGCTGTCCGGGCGGCACGCGCACCGAATCGGTCCCGACCTCCATCTCGATCCCCAGCCGGTGGAACACGGGCAGGATCGGCCAGAGGTCGTCGGGGACGATCCCGTCGATCGTGATGTCGCTGCCGGTGACGGCCGCCATCCCGATCAGGCTGCCGACCTCGACGTGCTCGGGCCCGATCGCGTGCGAGCCGCCGTGCAGGCGCTCGACGCCGTTCACGTGCAGGACGTTCGATCCGATGCCATCGATGTCGGCGCCGAGCGAGCTGAGAAAACGGCAGAGGTCCTGAACGTGCGGCTCGCTCGCCGCATTCGAGATCACCGTCTTGCCGGGCGCCGTCGTGGCTGCCATGACGGCGTTCTCGGTCGCCATCACCGACGCCTCGTCGAGATGGATGTGCGCCGCAGAGAGCTTGCCGGAGAGCTCGTACCGATTTCGGTACTCCAGCGTCGCGCCGAGCTCCGCGAACGCATGGATGTGCGGGTCGAGGCGACGGCGGCCGATCACGTCGCCGCCCGGCGGCGGGACGACCGCGTGCCCGTGGCGGGCGAGGAGCGGGCCGGCCAGCAGGAACGAGGCGCGAATCCGGTTCGCAAGCTCCTGGTCGACCTCGTACCCAACGTCCTGCGCGTGCACGCGGACAGCGTTCGGTCCGGTCCACTCCACATCGGCTCCGAGGGCAGCGAGGAGCGCGAGCATCGTGTCGACATCGCGGATCCGCGGCACGTTCGTCAGCGTCACCTCCTCGTCGGTGAGCAGGCAAGAGGCGAGGATCGGCAGCGCCGCGTTCTTGTTGCCGGAGGCACGAACATGGCCGGAGAGTGTGCGGCCGCCCTCGATCACGAACGATTCCGAGGCTGGTGTGACGAGGGTCGAGGACACGAGTCGAACTATGCTAACCGGCTCGTGCCCGCGACCCGCGAACAGGCCTGGACGACGCTCACGCACTACACGAAGAGCGAGGCGCTCCTACGGCATGCGCTTGCCGTCGAGGCGTCGACGGCCTTTTACGCCCGCAAGTTCGGCGAGGACGAGGAGCTGTGGCGCGTCGCCGCCCTCCTGCACGACTTCGACTACGAGATCCACCCCACGCTCGACAAGCATCCTCAGGACGGCGCGCCGATCCTGCGCGAGGAGGGCTACCCGGAGGAGGTCATCGACGCCGTCCTCTCGCACGCCAACCATCTGTCCCTCGCGCGTGACACGCTGCTGAAGCGGTCGCTCTTTGCGTGCGACGAGCTCTCCGGCTTCGTTCATGCGTGCGGCCTCGTCCGCCCCACCGGCCTCGAGGGCCTCGAGCCGAAGTCGGTCAAGAAGAAGCTGAAGCAGCCGTCGTTCGCAGCCGGCGTCTCACGGGACGACGTCTACGAAGGTGCGGCGCTGCTCGAGCTCGACCTCGACGAGCACATCGCGAACGTCGTCGCGGCGCTCCAGCCGATCGCCGCCGAGCTCGGCCTTCGCAGCGAAGCCGCGTAGCGCGGCTCTGTCAGCCGGAGGTGCGCTGTTCGCGAAGGGCGAGGATCGCGTCGAGCCGCTCGAGGCTCGCGGGCGGCCACAGCGTCCGCGAGTCGTAGTAGACGTCGAACGCCGGGACGTCGTCGGGGAGCGTCACCCACGGCACCTTCGGTCCTGGTGAAGATATGGGCGTCCGGCCTCACCGCAGACGGGTCATCCAGGGTCCCGGCGCGCACGAACCGCAGCTCCGGCCATCCGTACTCGCTGAAGACCGCGATCTGGCAGGAGGGGCAGCGGTGGATCCGCTGTGTGGTGCCGTCGTCGCGCGGCGCGTCGACCGGTTCGGGCCGTCCGGTCAGCAGCTCGACCCGGTCGGCCTCCACGAGCAGGTTGATCACGAACGCGCTGCCGGTTTGCCGCTGGCAGTTCAGACAGTGACAGCAGTTCACGAAGAGCGGCTCCGACGTCAGCCGGTAGCGGACAGCCCCGCAGGCGCACCCACCGTCCAGACCGACACTCATCGCTCGAAGGAAAGCAAATCGGTCAGCTACCCGGTCAGGTGGCCGCTGACATCCCAGGTCCAGCATTCGACGACGTTTCCGTCGGGATCGGAGACATAGAGGGACCTGCCTCTGCCGTCGTCCTCGAAGTCGACGATCTCCGGGTCGTAACCCTGCTCGCGAAGACGCTCGACGGCGGCATCGAAGTCCTCGTCCTCGATACGCAACGCGTAGTGGACGTGTAGCCCGCCGCGCCCGTCCGCGATCCCCACCTGCGGGCGCCAGAGCCCGAGGCGCGTCTGCGTGCCCGCCATCAGCCAGACGCGCTCGCCGTCCTCCCGTCGTTCGACGACCGGGAAGCCGAGGACGTCTCGATAGAAGCGCTCGGCCGTCGGAAGGTCCAGGACCTCGAGGACGAGCTCGCTGACCCCGAGGACGGGAATGCCTGCGGCCACGCTGACCTCCCTCAGGCCGCGCCGAGCGCCGCCTTGATCGTCTCGAGCGCCTCCGTCTCGCCTGGTGCGACGTCCTTGGCGGCTTCGGCCACGGACTCGGCGACATCGAGCACGAGCTTCCGGTAGGCGGGGAGATCGTCGGGCGACTTTGCCTGGAGTGCCGCCACCGCCGTGTGGAGAAATGCGACCGTCCCTTGCTCGACCTCCTGCGGGGACGTCGTCACTCCGAACGGCTTGCCGTGCACCCCGGCGATCTCGCGTACCAGCTCGCTGTCGTTCGCGACGTGTGCAGCGCTCACGTGCTTCGCCAGCGCATTCGCCTCCTTGAACGTGTCGAAGAACCCGCGGTCGCTGATCGCAACGAGTGTCCCCGCCCCGGTAATGCCTTTCTCCAGCGCTTCCCACTCCTGATCCGTGAAATCGGCCTTCGTCGCCATCGACCCACACCCCTTCCCTGTCGGTTCCTCTGAGCCTAGACACGCGGCCACGTCGTCGAGCCGAGAAACAGCGCCTCACTCCAGGTCGAGCTCGATCGGCGCGTGGTCCGACAACAGAGCGGAGCCGTATGCGCGGCGCTCGTCGTCCCACCGGCGGGTCGTCGAGACCCGCGACCCGCGGACGAGGATGTGGTCGACGCCGGGGCCTGCGGCCGAGAAGCCCCAGTCGGCCCCCGTCAGATCGCGCAGCGTCTGGGACCTCAGCTCGATGACGTTGAAGTCGCCCGCGAGCACGACGACATCCTCGGGCCGGGCGAGCGACACGGCGAACCATGCAGCACGGAGCAGCTCCGCCTCCGCAAGTCGCTGGTCTTGCCGGTAGCTCGTGCAATGCAGGTTCGCAACCACGAACGGCTTCCCGTCCTGGTCGGCAACACGGAGTGCCTGGACGATGCGGCGCTCCTTGGCCCACGCGAGCCGGGCGACGAGGTCGAGGCGAAGTGATCGTGCTTGAGCGCGGCGGAACCGTCCGTTGTTCAGCGTCAGGACTCGATGGTCGAGCACGCGCAGCCGCGGCGAGAGCTGAATGGCGTTTCCCTGACCTGCGAACAACGAGCGGAGCAGACCGTGATCGAGATCCGTCAGCCGCCTCCCGAGCGACGGAGAGATGGGCATCGGCCCGAACGCGGGACGCGCAGCAACGTCGCCGACGGTGAAGCGGCTGATCGCCCACGCGGGCACCTCCTGCAGGCAGAGAACGTCGGGACCGTCGGCGGTCGCAAGGCGGATCATCTCGTCCAGGTGCGCGTGCCGCTTCGGCGGGACGGTGTTCCCGTGGAACAGGTTCCAGCTCCGAATGAGCACACATCTACGCTACTGGCCGTGCGCGTGCTCCTCGCCGACCCGCCGGCGTTCACTCCCTGGTACGACCACGAGCTCGCTGCCGCTCTCGCTCGGCACGGCGCGGATGTGACGCTAGCGACCTCGCGGTTCAGGTTCGGGGACGTCCCGGCCGCCGAGGGCTACCGCCGCGAGGAGCGCTTCTACCCGCTGTCGTCGAGGATCTTCAAGCGCTCGCGTCTTCGCCTGCCGCTCAAGGCGTTGGAACACACAGCGGTCGTCGCGTCGCTCGCGCTCGCCCGAGCAGACGTCGTGCACGTGCAGTGGCTTGCGCTGCCGCAGGCCGACGTCCACCTGAGGTTTCGCGGACCATCCGTCTTCACGGCCCACGACCTCCTGCCGCGGCGCACGTCGGACAGGCGTGACCTGTGGCGCCGGGTGCTCGGCCGGTTCGACGCGGTCGTCGTTCACACGGAGCGGGGACGCCAGACGCTCGCCGATCTCGGCGTCGCAGCGCATGTGATTCCGCACCCGGTCTACCCGACAGCAGCGATACGCGCCGACGACGGTCAGACGCTGCTGGCCCTCGGGGTAATCCGGCCGTACAAGGGACTGCCGGACGCGATCGAGGCGAACAGGCGAATCGGCGACTCACGGCTGCTCGTCGTCGGCGACCCCGCGATGCCGCTCGACGGACTGCGAACGGCCGAGCATGTCGAATGGCGGCTCGGGTTCCAGCCGCAGTCCGAGCTCGACCGTGCGTTGTCGGAGGCGACAGTCGCGGTCTTCCCCTACCGGGCCGAGCTCGATCAATCGGGGGCGTTGCTCCAGGCTCTCGGGGCCGGTGTGCCGGCGGTCGTCTACGACGTCGCCGGCCTCGGCGAGCCGATTCGGAAGTACGGTGCGGGCGCGGTCGTGCCGGCCGGCGATATCGACGCGCTGACGGAGGCGGTCCGCACGCTCCTCGACGACCGGGAGGCACTTGATCGTGCGCGGGCCGGCGCGGACGCGGCGCGCGGCGAGCTCACGTGGGACGCATCGGCGGAGCGGCACCTCTCCCTCTACCGCGAGCTCGGGTGATGTTCCGGCGCGCGCGCTTCGGCGGAGTGATCGAGACGCAGCTGGACCTGTTCGTGCGGGATCATCGCGATGTGCTCGACGAGGTCGACGAGCGGCTTCGTGCCTACAACACCACGAACCGCGACCAGGCTGAGGAGCTGTATGGCGACTATGTCTACGCGGTCGAGACCGGCACCGAGTTGCTTGCGGACATTCGCGACCACTATGCGTCGACGCTCGGCGACCCGGCGCGCTACCTCGAAGAGTTCAATCGCGCCGTCGCCCGGCGGTTGCCCGAGCTTGCGCTCGAGATCGAGAATCGCTGAGCCTTGCCCGAGCTGATCGACGATTACGCACTGCTCGGCGACCTGCAGACAGCGGCGCTCGTCGGTCGGAGCGGCTCGATCGACTGGCTGCCGTTCCCGCGCTTCGACTCGAGCTCGTGCTTTGGAGCGCTGCTCGGCGGCCGCGAGCACGGCCGTTGGCTGCTCGCACCGCGTGCCGGCGGACCCGCGACCGAGCGCAGGTACCGAGAGGACACGCTGATCCTCGAGAGCGACTGGCAGACGTCCTCGGGCCGCGTTCGCGTCATCGACTTCATGCCGCCGCGCGAGACGGCGCCCGACATCATTCGGATCGTCGAGGGGCTCGAAGGCGAGGTGCGAATGCGCACCGAGCTCGTGATCAGGCTCGATTACGGCTCGGTCGTCCCGTGGCTGCTTCGGCTCGACGCGCAGACGCTGCTGGCGATCGGCGGCCCCGACGGCCTCCTCCTCCGGACGCCGATCAACCTCGAGCCCGAAGGCATGACGCACGCCGCCGAATTCAAAGTCCGGGCCGGCGAGCGCGTGCCGTTCGTGCTCACGTGGTTCCCGTCCCACACGGAGCGCCCTGCGGCCGTCAATGCAGAGCACGCGCTTGCCGACACGGAGCGGTTTTGGCAGGGCTGGATTCGCGACTGCACCTACGGCGGCGAGTACAGGAAGGCCGTCACCACGTCGCTGATGGTGCTCAAGGCCCTGACGTACGCCCCGACGGGCGGGATCGTCGCCGCGCCCACGACGTCCCTGCCGGAACGGATCGGCGGCGTCCGCAACTGGGACTACCGCTACTGCTGGCTTCGGGACGCGACGTTCACGCTCTACGCGCTGATGAACGCCGGTTACATCGACGAGGCGCGGGCCTGGCGCGAGTGGCTGTTGCGCTCGGTCGCCGGCGACCCGGCGAAGGCGCAGATCCTCTACGGCGTCGGAGGCCAGCGACGCGTCGCCGAGTACGAGCTCGACTGGCTGCCCGGGTACGCCGGCTCGCGGCCGGTGCGCATCGGGAACGCGGCGCACGAGCAGTTCCAGCTCGACGTCTACGGCGAGGTGATGGACGTGCTTGCACCAGGCCCGGGCGAACGGGCTCGATCCGAACGACCACGCCTGGTCGCTCCAGCGCACGCTGATGGACTTCCTCGAAGGCGCGTGGGACCAGCCGGACGAAGGGATCTGGGAGGTTCGCGGGGAGCGCCGCCACTTCACGCACTCGAAGGTGCTCGCGTGGGTCGCGTTCGACCGCGCCGTCGGGAGCGCCGAGCGGTTCGGCCTGACGGGGCCGATCGAGCGTTGGCGGCGTGTCCGAGCCGAGATCCATGCCGAGGTGTGTCGCGAGGGCTTCAACGCCGACCTCAACTCGTTCACGCAGGCCTACGGGTCGAGCGAGCTCGATGCGTCGACGCTCCTCATCCCCATCCTCGGCTTCCTGCCGGCCGACGATCCGCGGGTCGTCGGGACCGTGGAGGCGGTGCAGACGCACCTGACGCGTGACGGGTTCGTCGAGCGTTACCGGTCGGAGGATCACAGCGACGTCGACGGCCTGCCCCCCGGCGAAGGTGTGTTCCTGCCGTGCTCGTTCTGGCTCGTCGACACGCTGCTCATGCTGGAGCGCGAGGACGAGGCCCGCGCCCTCTTCGAGCAGCTTGTCGGCGTCTCGAACGACCTGGGTCTGCTGGCGGAGGAGTACGACCCGGCCGAGAAGCGGCTGCTCGGCAACTTCCCGCAGGCGTTCACGCACGTGGGTCTCGTCAACTCGGCGTACAACCTCTCCCACCACGACGGCCCGATGCGCCAGCGTCCGGGCCGCTCCTAGGCGCCTGTCCGAACGGGCCGGTTGTGGATGCTTCGTCACGCGCTCGAAACCGTGTCTGACACCGGACGTGGCCGTTCCGCAAGTCGCTGAGCAGGGAAGTCACACTTGCGTTGCACTTTCGTACGTCTTCTGTAACCCGTGTCTGACACCGGCCGGGTCTCGTGGCGGCCCGTCTCGACGAGGCATGGCTCGAGCGGGCTAGCGGTGGCCGAAATGGTGGGCGCGCGGGAGTGACGCTCGCACTTCCGCTTCCCCGGCTGCCTCGCGGGCGAGTGGGCCGAGTGAGACGAGCCCCGCGACGAGCAGGTTGACGTTCCGGCCCTTCCGCTCCAGCTTCCCTCGCGCGAGGATCAGCGGCTCGCCCCGGACGATTGCCCGATGTTGCTCGTAGACGTGCGACGGCACGATCAGGTTCGACTGGCCGTGCTCGTCTTCGAGCAGCATGAAGACGATGCCGTTGGCCGTCGACGGCCGCTGCCTCGCGATCGTGAGGCCCGCCAGCTGGATCAGCGAGCCGTTCGGCGTCTCCGGCAGCTCAGCACTCGTCGCGACGCCTGCCGGCAGGTGCGGGCGCAAGAGCTGCATCGGATGGACGCCGACCGAGAGCGAGGTGTGCTTGTAGTCGGCCAACATCCGCTCCCACGATGTCTGCTCGGGAAGCTCCGGAATCTCCGCGGTCGGCTCGAGCGGCAGCGCGAGCTGCCGGTTGCCGCGGCCGACCGTCTCACCGCGGACGGTCACACCAAGCCGCCAGAGGAGCTCGCGCCGGGCTCCCCATTCGTCGCAGGTGCCGGCAGCGACGAGCGCCTCCAGCGTGTCCGTATGCACCGGTGGCCGCCGCGCAAGGTCGCCGAGGTCGCTGTACGGCTGTCCCGCCTCGACCTCCAATGCCTCGGACTCGCCGACCGACTGCACGTAGCCGATCCCGACCCGGACTGCACCCTCCTCGATCGTGCACTCGGCACGCGAGCGGTTGATGTGCGGCGGCCGAACTTCCACGCCTCGCCGCTGCGCATCGCGCACGAGCGACGACGGAGGATAGAAGCCCATCGGCTGGGCGTTCATGAGCGCGCACAGAAACTCGCCCGGGTAGTAGCGCCGCAGCCACGCCGACTGGTACGCGAGGAGCGCGAACGCAGCAGCGTGCGATTTCGGAAAGCCGAACCCTGCGAAGCCGACGAGCTTGTCGTAGATCGTGTGTGCGACCGGCTCGTCGATGCCGTTTCCGAGACAGCCGTCGATGAAGCGCGGCCGAAACGCCTCGATCGCCTCTTCGCTCCGCTTACGGCTCATCGCTCGCCGGAGCCCTTCGGCCTCCCCGATCGAGAAGCTCGCCGCGGCCATCGCAACATCGAGCACCTGATCCTGGAAGACGACGACGCCGAGCGTGTCGCGCAGCGGCTCCCGCAGAGACTCGTGCTCGACCGGAGGCTCGAACGCAGGATCGGCTCTCTTGCGGCGCCGATGCTCGATGTACGGGTGCACCGCCTTCCCCTGGATCGGGCCCGGCCTGACGAGCGCCACTTGCACGGTCAGGTCCTCGAGATTCTCGGGCCGCGTCTGCAAGAGGCTCTGCATCTGGGCACGGCTCTCGATCTGAAAGACGCCAACCGTGTCGGCGCGCTGGATCTCGGCATACACCGCCTGGTCGTCGAGCGGCACGCGTGACAGGTCGATCGTCTCGCCACGGAGTCGCGCGACGCGGTCGATCGTGTCCTCGACCGCCGAGAGCATCCCGAGGCCGAGCAGGTCGATCTTCAGGAAGCCGGCGTCGCCGCAGCTGTCCTTGTCCCACTGGCAGATCTGGCGGCCTGCCATCGCGGCCGGCTGGACGGGCACGAGATCGATGAGCGGGCGCGTCGAGATGACCATCCCACCCGGGTGCTGGCTGATGTGGCGTGGCAGCCCAGCGATCTCGCGCGTCAACTCGCGGAACGCGTCCCAGCGGGGTCCGCTGTGCGCGCCGGGGAGCCCGTCGACCTCGGCTGGCACACGGGTCGCGTCCCAGCCGTCGGTCACCCGCGCGAGCCGCTCGAGCTCGGCGAACGGCAGACCGAGCGCCTTGCCGACGTCGCGGATCGCACCCCGGCTGCGGTACGTGGCGAAGCTCGCGACGAGCGCGGCCCGCTCGCGGCCGTAGCGCTCCGTGACGCGCACGATCAGCTTCTCGCGGATGTCGCGCGGGAAATCGAGGTCGATGTCCGGCACCGCCACCATCTCGTCGTTGATGAAGCGGCCGAGCGACAGCCCTGCCTCGACGGGATCGACATGCGAGAGCCCTGTCAGGTAGCAGACGATCGAGCCGACACTCGAGCCGCGCCCGCGTCCGGGGGGCAACACATGGCGCGGACTGCCTGGGCCGCGGACTTCGAGCGCGCATTCGCGGGCGAGCTCCAGCACCTCCCAGTGCAACAGGAAGAACCCTGCGAGGCCGAGCCGAGTGATCAGCTGCAGCTCGTCGTCGAGCCGCTCGCGCGCGCGGCGCTTCTTGCCGTTCGCGTTCGCATACCGCTCGACGAATGCACGGGTGCAGATCTCACGCAGCTGCACATCGGCAGGGTCGACGTTGTCGGAGAAGTCGGGGTAGCGGTAGCCGAGCTCCTGCGTCAGGTCGAACTCGCACCGGTCAGCCACCTCTCGTGTGCGCAGCGCCGCGTCGCGCGGCAGCCGCTCGAGCATCTCCGCAGGCGCACTGAGGACGCTCTCGTGGTTGCCGCGCCGCTCACGCTCGCAGCCGTCGAGCGAGGTGCGGTTCTTGATCGCGACGAGCGCGTCCTGCAGCCGTGCCCGCCGCATGTGATGGGCATGCACATCGCCCGTCGCGACCGTCGGGACGCGCAGCGCCTCGGCCAGGTCGGTGAGCGCGGCGTTGCGTCGGGCGTCACCGCGCTCGTACGGCCGCTGCAATTCGACGTAGAACGCACCCCGAACTGCCTGCGCGAGCCGGATCGCCGCGTTTGGGTCGACGACACCGAGCCCGTGGCGTGCGCAGCCCGAGAGCGCGACGAGCCCCTCGGAATGCTCGGCGATCACCTCGACGCTCGTCTCGGGCGGCAGCAGCTCTCGCTCCCGGCCGGGCAGCCGGGTACGCGCGTGCGCGTCCGTGAGGATGCGGCAGAGGTTCGCGTAGCCGCGCTGCGACTCGCACAGCAACGTCACGTGGACGCCTCCCTTCAGGCTGACCTCGGCGCCGGTGATCGCGCGCACGCCGAAGTGCTTCGCCGCGATCGCAAACTCGAGCGAGCCGTACACACCGTCGTGATCGGTCAGCGCAAACGCGTCGTACCCGAGCTCCGCCGCGCGCGCAGCCAACTCCTCCGGTAGTGATGCTCCGTCGAGGAACGAGTAGGCCGAGTGCGCATGCAGCTCGACGTACAGCGCGCGGCCTTGTGCCAATTTGGCACTTGCCCGGTTCGGCTCGGGCTCCGCAGCGCCGCTCGTCCCCCACTCCCCCACGCGCCGGGAACTCGTCCTTGATCGAGAGCGTCAGGCCCGCTGCGTGAACCACGACCCGGCTCCGCCGTCGTGGAACACGACGGCGTTCTCCCCCGTCTCCAGCACCAGGTCGAAATACCGGCGCGAGACCGGCTCCTCCGTCCACCACCGATCGACGACGCGCCACTCCTCTCGGAGCACCGCGACGCTCTGCCGGTTGACGCGGCGCGGCACACCGTCCGGATGGCTCTCGACGAGCGCGAGCCGGGGCGCGTTCAGTCGTCTCGCGGCACGAGGAGAGCGCGCGCCTCTGGGATGCGCGACCACGGCGCAACCTCCACCACCGTCGAGACTCCACCTGCGCCGACGGCTGCCTTCACCTGGCGCAGGCCTTCACGAAGCTTGCCCTCGAGGACGCTGCCTTCTGCCGCGACGAGCTCCAGCTGCTCGCCGGTGTGCTCGGCGAGTTGCGAGACCTCGAGCCGCAGCTTGAGCGCCGGTGCAGGAAGCTCGGCGAGCTTCGGCGCCAGCGCGGCCCGCAGCCGTGCGGGGTCTGCGGTCGGCTCGCGGAGTGTCACCGTCCGGCGCCACGAGGCGCCGCCGACGAGCCGCGCCCACACCGCGACTTTTCTCGGCGGTCGCCCCGCGCGTTCCGGTCGGGCGAGCAGGCGGTCGAGCAGCACTCCGAGCCCTCGCCGGAGCGTCAGCTCGTTGCCGACTGCTTCCGGGAACTCGAGCGTCTCGTGCAGGGCGACAGCCGGCCGTCGTGGCTGCACCCTCCCGTCCTGATCCCCCCTCGCCAGGCTCCAGGCGCGCCGGCCGTCCGGCCCCAATCGTTCGGCTACGGCAGCACCCGGCAGCCCAGCAAGCTGTCCGATCGTGCGAACTCCCAGCTCTTCCAGCTCCTCGTAGCGGTCGCGTTCGAGCGGCAGGAGCTGCAGCGGCAGCGGCGCGAGGAACGAGCGCGTGCGGTCGTCGGAGACGATCAGCGCCTGCCCGGGACGCGCGACGTTAGCGGCGGCCAGAGCCGCGAAGCGCCGCTCTGCCGCCCCGGCGCGGGCGTCCCAGGTCGAGCCGATCGCGCGAAGTGCCCGCTTGAGCGCCGGCTCGAGACCGCCGTAGAGCCGCTCGACGCCCCGTGTCTCGAAGAAGACCGTTCCCGGCTCGGACGACTCGACGGCGAAGCCCGCGTCCTCGAGCCGCCGCAGGATCTCCTCCCACGCCTGCTCGGCCGTCGCCGGGTCCTGCTCGACGAGCTCGAGCTGGGGGCACATCGCAAGCGCCTCGCCGAGCCGCATCCCCGGCCGGACGCCCTGCGCCTCGGCGGCCCCGGTGATGGAGCCGACGAGCGGCTCGTCGCCGGGCAGCGGCGCGAGCGCCGCCGGCCTCGCCTGCACACTCGGCCTGAGGCGCAGCGCGGCCCGCAGATCGAAAGCCGGGATGACGACCGAAGCGATCACGGGAACGTATGTTCTACACGAACAAGTGTTCCCCTGTCAAGTATCACGGAGGGAAACCACAGGTTTCCCTCCGTGGGCCTCCCTTCCGGGATCGCCTTGCCCTTTCGCGCTTCGCCTCTCGCCCGGCCAAGCCCGGGCTTCGGCAGCAGATGTCTGACGATCACTCGGCGGCTACCACGCCTAGAATGAGCCCATGAGGCAGATCGCCACGCTCCGTGTCAACCAGGTTGCTGCGAAGTACGGCGAGCAGGCTCCGATGACGGCCGTCTGCTGCAACGCCTGCCGGACCTGCGTGACCACGAACATCGTCGGGGCGGCGACCGCCGCGCTCGGCGCCGCCTGGGTCGCGCTGCGCCGGCGGCGCTCGGGCTAGCCTTCCCCCTCAGGCGATGGGGCTCGCCTTCGACCGCCTTTCCGGCTGATGGCTCCTACGACCCAAAGGAGCCTCCATGCCCGTCATCGCCGGAGTTGCGCTCGGCGGCGCCCTCGGTGCCTCGGCCCGCTACGTGCTCGACCGCCTGATCGAGCACCGCAGCGAATCGGTCTTCCCGTGGGCCACGTTCACGATCAATCTCACCGGCTGCTTCGCGATCGGCCTCGTCTCCGCGACGCTGATCGACCGCCACCACCTCCCCGCCTGGCTGCGCGTCGGGCTCGTGCTTGGCGTGATCGGCGGTTACACGACGTTCTCGACGTTCGCACAGGAGTCGCTCGACCTCGTCGATGCACGCGACCTGGCCGAGGCGACGCTCTACGTCGGCGGCAGCGTCGTGCTCGGAATGATCGCGGTGTACCTCGGGCGGTCGCTCGGCCGGACCCTTTAACTGCGCTCGAGGACGACGACCGGGATCTCGCGCTCCGTTCGGGTCGCGTACTCCTCGTAGTGCGGCCAGACCTTGTTGACCTCCGCCCAGAGCCGATCTCGCTCCGCTCCCTCGGCGGTCGACGCCCGTGCCGGGAAGACCTCGCCCTTGACCTGGACTTCCACCTCGGGCGTCTTCACGAGGTTGCGATACCAGCCAGGGTGCTTCGGCGCGCCACCCTGAGAGGCGACGATCAGGTACCGGTCGCCGTCCTGGGCGTAGATCAGCGGCACCGTGCGCGGCTTGCCGCTCGACCGGCCCTTCGTCGTCAGCAGCAGGATCTTCGTGCCCTCCTTCCAGCTGTGCCCGACTTCTCCATCGGTCTCGCGGTACTTGTCGACGTGCGCGTCGCCGAACAGCCATGTGGTCGAGCTCATTCGAAGACTCCTTCCACGATCAGAACTACGGACGGTTCTAGAGAACGCGTCTCGTGCCATTCCCCTTCCGCCCAGCGGACGGCCTCCCCCGCGCCGAGCTCGGCGGTCTCGTCACCGGTCGAGACGACGGCGCGCCCGCGGACGACGACGAGCACCTGCTCCGACGCCGCGTCATGACCGCCGATGACACCGTCGAGCTCCGCCAGCGACACGTGCACGTCGCCGCGGGCGACGCGCGTGTGCCGAAAGCCCTGCGAGGCAAAATGCTCGATCTCGCGCAAGGGCAGGGCTCCGAGGAGCTTCATGCGACGATCTCGGCCGCCGGGCCGACCATGCGTACGAACCGCGGCACCGTCCGCAGCACATCCACCTGGGCGCAGTACTCGATGTCCGCGTCGAGACCGGGCGGCCCGTACGTCCGCGCCTGCAGCCCCTCGAGCGGCGACGGCCAGGCGCGGGCGACGACCTCGGCTGCGATCGCGGCGTCGCTCGGGTCGCCGGCGAGCGCGGCGACGATGCGGCCGGCGCAATACGCATCGTCGAGCGCGAAGGTCCCCTTGAAGCCGGAGCAGATGATCGCGACGTCCCCGGCGTCTGCGCGCACGGCCTCGACGAGCGCGCTCAGGTTCAGCAGCGAACCGAGATAGACGATCTCGCACTGGTCGGCTGCCCGGAGGATCGCGCGTGTGCCGTTCGTCGTCGTCAGGATCAGGTTCGGCGCCTTCGCGCCCTCGGCGAACTCGCGCGGCGAGGCGCCGACGTCGAACCCGTCTACCACCACCCCGTTCCGCTCGCCGCCGACGACCGCCTCGTCACCGAGCTCGGCCCGAAGCGCCCGCGCCTCCTCGATCTCGGCGCAGCAGAGCACCCGCGTGTAACCCGAAGCAAGAGCTTGCGCGATCGACGATGTCGCCCGCACGACGTCGACGACGATGCCGACGCGGGCAGATGCTCGCTCCTCCTGCGTGAAGGCGACATGGACGTGCACCCCGATACGCTAGCCCGGTGGAAGAGCCGCGTTACTGCTACCGCCACCCCGACCGGGAGACTGGATTGTCGTGCGCCGAATGCGGGCGCCCGATCTGTTACGAGTGCATGCACTACACCCCGGTGGGACAGCGCTGTCCGGAGCATGCCGGCGCGCCGGTCGGCATCCGGAAGGCGACTGCGCCGATCCAGCGTGCGGTCACGGGAGTCGGCTCCCGGCGGGTGAACGCCGTCACGATGGTGCTGATCGGGATGAACGTCGGCATCTACCTCGCCGAGCTCGCCCTGGGCGGCACCCTCAAAGGCACCGGAAACTGGATCTTCAGCCACGGGGCGCTGATCATGAACGGCATCATCGTCAACGGCAGCCTGATCCCTGGGCCGGCGCACGCCACCGCGCCTGCCGGCTTTTCGCTCGTGGGGGTTGCGCACGGAGAATGGTGGCGGCTCATCACAGCGGCCTTCCTGCATTACGGACCGCTCCATCTGGCCGTCAACATGTACTCCCTCTACTACGCCGGGACGCTGCTCGAGGGAATGATCGGGCGCTGGCGGTTCGCGCTGCTCTACTTCGTCTGCGGTGTCGCGGGCTGCGCCGGCGCCCTCTTCTGGAGCCCGAATCAGATCACGCTCGGCGCGTCCGGCGCGATCTTCGGGGTCCTCGGCGGCCTCTTCGTGCTCGAGCGCCGGCGGCACATCGCGACCGGCGGGCAGATCGCCGGGCTGATCGTCCTGAACCTGATCTTCACCTTCACGCTCTCGAGCTTCATCTCGGTGGGCGGGCACGTCGGCGGCCTGATCGCGGGCGTCCTGCTCATGTATCTGTTCGACCAGTACCGTCGGTCGGCAGCGATGAGCATCGCCGCGGCGAGCGCGGTGATCGTGCTCAGCATCGTGGTCGCATACTCGAAGGTCCGCGGCTACAACTGATGCGCCTGCTCGTCGTGCTCGCCGCTCTGGTGCTGGTTCCGGCGGCAGGGAGTGCGACGCAGCTCGGCATCTACGGAAACCTCGATCGTTTCGAGTCGCTCACCGGGCAGCGCTCCCAGGTCGGCCACGTGATCGTCGGCTGGGGACAGACGACCTTTCCGCAGATCTGGCCCACGCTCGGCCCCGTGCCGATGCTCGGCTTCGGCACCGGGACGGGTGGAGGCGCCGAGTCGATCTCGCCTCTCGACATCGCACGCGGGCGGGGTGACAGCTTCCTGCTCGCGATGAGCACGTCGGCCCGCGAGCTCAAGCGGGCCGTCTACATCCGGCCCCTGCCGGAGATGAACGGCCACTGGAATCCGTACTGCGCGTACAACACGAACGGCAGCTCTCGTGGTCCGACGCATTCGACTGCCGCATTCCGGAAGGCGTTCGCACGGATCTACCTGATCATGCACGGCGGCTCGAACGTGAACGCGCGCCTCCGGGCGCTTCACCTCCCGCCGGTCGCGGCCGACATTCCGGTGAACGCGTTCGTCAAGGTCGTCTGGAACCCACAGGGCTACGGCAGCCCCGACCTGCCGGGGAACACAGCCCAGGCGTACTACCCGGGCGACAAGTACGTCGACATGGTCGGCGACGACCTCTACGACATCCGTGGCAAGGCGGAGTGGCCGGCTGCCGACGCGCTCTACAAGGCCCACCCGTCGAAGCCGTACTCCTTCCCCGAATGGGGCCTGTGGGGCATCGACGACCCGGCCTTCATCGAGCAGATGGCCCAGTTCGTGCGAACCCACCACCGCACGAAGGTCGTCGCGTACTTCAATGCCAAGCCGGGCTCGATCTTCGACCTCGCGTCGAAGCCACGGTCGCTTGCGGCGTACAAGCGCGCGATCGTGCCGCTCGGTACCTAACCGAGTTAGCCGCCCGAGGCGACGTACGAGCCGGAGCCCGACTCGGCGAGCGCGGCCTGCGCGGCTGCGAGGCGCGCGAGCGGCACGCGAAACGGCGAGCAGCTGACATAGTCGAGCCCGAGTGAATGGCAGAACGCGATCGAGCGCGGCTCGCCGCCGTGCTCGCCGCAGATCCCGAGCTTGAGCTCCGGCTTCGTTCCCCTTCCCCGCTCAACTGCGATCCGCATCAGATCGCCGACGCCGTCGACGTCGAGGACCTCGAAGGGGTTCCGCTCGAGCACGCCGTCCTCGAGATAGTGCGTGAGGAACTTGCCCTCGGCGTCATCGCGGGAGAACGCGAGCGTGGTCTGCGTCAGGTCGTTCGTGCCGAAGGAGAAGAAGTCGGCGACCTCGGCGATCTCATCGGCGCGCAGCGCGGCCCGCGGAACCTCGATCATCGTCCCGACGAGGTGCTCGAGCCCCGGGGCCTCCTCATTCCAGACGGCCTCGGTGAGGTCCCGCAGCCGTGCCAGCTCCTCGCGGAAGGCGACGAGCGGGTGCATCACCTCGACCAGCGGCGCCTGCCCGGTCCGTTCCTGGACGGCGCGGGCCGCTCGCGCGATCGCGCGAACCTGCATCTCGTAGATCTCCGGGAACTGCAGGCCGAGCCGGCAGCCGCGCGTGCCGAGCATCGGGTTCGCCTCGCGGAGCTGGCGGATCCGGGCCCGCATCTGCTCGGTCGGCGCCTCTGCCTCGTCCGGCAGGAACTCGTGCAGCGGGGGATCGAGCAGCCGGATCGTCACGGGCAGCCCGGCCATCGCCTCGAAGATGCCCTCGAAGTCGGTCTGCTGGAACGGCAGCAGCCGGTCGAGCGCCGCACGCCGGCCCGCCTCGGTGTCGGCGAGGATCATCTCCTGCACGACCGGCAGCCGGTCGCCGAAGAACATGTGCTCGGTCCGACAGAGACCGATGCCTTGCGCACCGAACCCTCGGGCGCGCTCCGCATCCTCGGGGTTGTCGGCGTTCGCACGAACCTTGAGCCGGCGCTGCTCGTCGGCCCAGTTGAGGATCGTCTCGAAGTCCTCGTTGAGTGCGGGCGGCACGAGCGGCACCTCGCCGACGAACACGCGGCCGGTCCCTCCGTCGATCGTGATCATGTCGCCCGCGTGCAGGCGATGGTCGCCGATCATGGCGATGCCGTCGCCGAGCGAGAGCTCCTCGCAGCCTGCGACACAGGGCTTGCCCATGCCGCGGGCGACGACTGCTGCATGTGACGTCATCCCGCCGTGCACGGTCAGGATTCCCTGCGCGGCGATCATCCCGTGGATGTCGTCCGGCGTCGTCTCCCAGCGCACGAGGATGACCGGGCCGTCCTTCGCACGCTCGACAGCCGTGTCCGAGTCGAAGACGATGGCGCCGCTCGCAGCTCCGGGGGAGGCGTTCAGTCCCTTCGCCGCCACCTCGACCGTCGCGGAGGGGTCGATCGCCGGATGGAGGAGCTGGTCGAGCTGCGCCGCGTCGATCCGGCCGACCGCCTCCTCGCGCGTGATCAAACCCTCGTCGACCATCGTCGTCGCGGCCTTCAGCGCCGCTGCGGCGGTGCGCTTCGCCGAACGGGTCTGCAGCAAGTACAGCTGCTCGTCCTCGACCGTGAACTCGATGTCCTGCATGTCGCGGTAGTGGTGCTCGAGGCTCTTCATCGTCTCGAGCAGCTGTGCGAACGCCTGCGGCACCGTCGACCCCATCGCCTCGATCGGCTGCGGCGTCCTGATGCCGGCAACGACGTCCTCGCCCTGGGCGTTCGCCAGGAACTCGCCGTACAGGCCGGTTTCGCCGGTCGACGGGTTGCGGGTGAAGGCGACGCCGGTCCCGGAGCGGTCGCCCTTGTTGCCGAACACCATCTGCACGACGTTGACCGCGGTGCCGATGTCGTCCGGAATCTCGTGCGCGCGCCGATAGACCTGCGCACGCGGGTTGTCCCACGATGCGAACACCGCGCGCACGGCGCGAACGAGCTGCTCGCGGGCGTCCTGAGGGAAGTCCGCCCCGGCGTCCTCGCGGTAGATGTCGCGATAGGTCCCGACGAGCTCGCGCAGGTCGTCGGCCGTCAAGTCCGTGTCATGCTGGACACCGCGCCCACGCTTGAGCGACGCGAGCGCAGTCTCGAAACGGTGTGCGTCGATGCGATCGACGACCTCCCCGAACATCTGGATCAATCGCCGGTAGGAGTCGAACGCAAACCGCGCGTTGCCGGTGCGCAGCGCGAGCCCTTCGGCGGCATCGTCCGTCAGCCCCAGGTTGAGGATCGTGTCCATCATCCCCGGCATGGAGACCGCCGCCCCGGACCGAACCGAGACGAGCAGAGGGTCGTCGCTCGAGCCGAACCGCTTGCCGGTGCGTGCCTCGAGGCGGCCGATGTGCTCGTCGATCTCGCCGGACAATCCTGTGGGCAGCTCGCCGCCGCCCGCGATGGCGGCCCGGGAGGCGTCGGTCGTGATCGTGAACCCGGCCGGTACGGGAACGCCGAGCCCGGTCATCTCCGCCAGGCCGATGCCCTTGCCGCCGAGCAGCTCCCGCCCGCCGGCGACGGGCTCGTCGAAGTCGTAGACGTAGCGCCCCATGGGGCCGGGAGACTACCCCGGACTGCGCCGCCTGCGCGCGCGGAACTCGGCCGCCCAGGCGAGCGCCCGCAGGCCGAACCAGAACGGCGTGAACAGTCCGTAGAACAGGACGAGAGCGCCGCCGAGCGCCGTGTACCACATGGCCCAGCGCCACTTCGGGACCGGCGGCTTCGGCTGCACGGGCTAGACCTCGGCCTTCCGCCGCTCCACGAGCTGGATGATGCGATGCGCGATCTCCTCGATCGACAGCTCGCTGACCTCGAGCACCGGGCACCCGAGCCGCCGGTGCATCTGCGCGGCGTAGTCGAGCTCGTCGTAGATCTCGACGAGATCTGCGTACTTGCGGTCGCCGCGCATCCACCGGATGCGCTCCCCGCGGATCTCCGACAGGCGCTGGGCGTCGATCGTCAGGCCGACGACCTTCGACTGGTCGATCGTGAACAGATCCGGCGGCGGATCGATGCCCTTGACGAGCGGAACGTTCGCCGTCTTGTACCCGAGGTACCCGAGATAGATCGACAGCGGGGTCTTCGAGGTGCGGGAGACGCCCACGAGGACGATGTCCGCATCGGCTAAGGCCGGAACCGAGACCGTCGTCGAACTTGACGGCGAACTCGATCGCCGACATCCGGCGGAAGTACGCATCGTTGAGCGGCGGTCGCGCGCGCGGCTTCATCTTCGCGGCCTGCCCCGAAACCCTCGCGACAGCTTCGATCGGATGGCCGAGCAGGTCGCAGTAGTGCAGCTTCGCGTTCCGGCAGAGCGACCGCATCGCCTCGCGGAGCTCGGGCTCGACGAGGGTGTAGACGACGACGGCCGACCGTCCTTTCATCCGGTCGACCGCGAGTCTGAGGTCGGCGACGCTCTCGACGCGCGGATGCCTGATCTCGAGGAACTCCTGCTCGGGAAATTGGGCCTCGAGCGCCTGCACGAGGCGCTGCGCCGTCTCGCCGGTCGAGTCGGAGATCATGTGCAACTCGACGGCCGCCATCGCGGCACCTTATCTCCGTGCCTGCGTAATCTTCGCCCCGTGCTGGCGCACTGGGACGAGGTCGAGAGGCACCGAAGCGCGGTCGGCGAGATGGACGCGACCTGGCAGCGTCTCGGCCGCGCCGCGGGTACGGTCGGTGTCGGTGTGAACCGCGTCCACGTCGCGCCGGGGAAGCTTCCGACTCCGCCCCACTCGCACGGAGCCTCCGAGGAGCTGTACTACGTGCTCGGTGGGACGGGCCTCGCCTGGCAGGACGACGCGGTGCACGAGATTCGCGCCGATGACTGCGTGATCCAGCGCGCAGACGAGATGGAGCACACCTTCGTGGCCGGGCCCGACGGCCTCGAGTATCTCGTCTTCGCGACAGGCTTCCGCACCGAGTTCGGCTGGCTCCCGCGGTCGGGCGCCGTGCGCATCGGCTGGCCGTGGGTCGAGGGGCGCACGGACGATCCCTGGGAGATCGAGGCCCAGCGCCCGCCGCTCGAGTACGGCCCGCCCGCCGAGCGTCCCGCGAACATCGTCAACGTCGACGAGGTCGAGCTCGAGGACTGGGGCAACGCCGTGACCGCGTCGCTCGCGACGCGGGAACGTTCGGAGCAGGCCGGGCTCCACTGGGAGCGGATCAAGCCCGGACAGCGGGGGTCGCCGCCGCACTGCCACTCGGAAGAGGAAGAGGTCTTCGTGATCCTCGGAGGCGAGGGGCTGCTCGAGCTGTGGCCCTCGCCGACGGAGGCCGCGCGCGGAACGGTCTACGAGGAGCTGCCCGTCCGTCCCGGCCACGTGATCGCGCGGCCGCCCGGCACGCGTATCTCTCACTCGTTCCTCGCCGGCGAGGACGGGCTGACGATGCTGATCTACGGCACGCGGAGACCGAACGACATGTGCTGGTACCCGCGCTCGAGCAAGATCGCCTGGCGCGGCCTCGGAGTGATCGGGCGCATCGAGGCGCTCGACTACTCGGACGACGCGGACGAGTACTGAGCGCTCGTCTCGAACAGGGCCGGGCGACGGGCGCGCCGGCCGAGGCGCCTCCTGACGCTCCGGTCGCCTCGATCAGATTCCGCAGCTCGCGGACCGCGACCGACAGCGTCGCGAGGTCGGAGGCCGCGCCGGCGGTGACGTCGTCGAGCACATGCACGCACCGCTCGACGGCGGCATGGTTCAGGACCATCCACGCGTCGAGCCGCTGCTCGACCGAGCCGTCGCCCGAGCGCAGGACCTCGATCGTCAGCGCCCGATGCTCGGTTTGCAGGTCCTCCAGCAACGCGCGCCGCGCGAGCGCATCCCAGCGCTCTTCCCGCGGCAAGGCGGCGATCCGCCCGCGCAGCATGTGGAGCTCGAGGCGGTCGTCGATCGCGAAGTAGACGCCGGTCGCGTCGTCGAAGCTCACTCCGGTCGCCGCAGCGGCCTCGACGAGGTCGAGTGTCGGCAGGAGCGAGCCGAGCAGGCCGATACGCACGGCCAGTGCTTCCGGCACTCCGGCCTCGGTCAGCTCGCCGGCCGTCCGCCGCGCCGCCGTGCGATCGGCGGCCGAGACCGTCGTTCCGGCGGTCTCGGCGAAGGCCGCGGTCGACGGGCCGAAGCGCGAGATCGTCGCGGCGATGTCGAGCGGCCGCGGCCTGTTCCGGAGCAGCCAGCGCGTCGCGCGCTCGAGCAGGACGCGCGCCTTGAGGAGCATCGCCAGCTGCGTCTGCGCCGCCACCCGGCCGTCGAGGCTCTCGATCTCGTCCCAGACGGCGCGCAGGTCGAACACCTCGCGCGCAACTGTCACCGCACGGGCGATGTCGGCGCCGGTCGCGCCGGTCTCTTCCCGCAGCCGGAATACGAAGGTCGTCCCGCAGCGGTTGACGAGGCTGTTCGTCAGCTGCGAGGCGACGATCTCGCGGCGGAGCGGATGCTTCGCGAGCCGCGAGCGGAAGCGGCTTCCGACCGCGACGGGGAAGTACCGCTCGAGCTCGCCGGCGACCTGCGGGTCATCGGGCAGATCGGATGCGAGGAGCTCTTCGTAGAGCGCGAGCTTCGTGTACGAGAGCAGGATGGCGAACTCCGGCGCGGTCAGCCCCTGGCCTGCGGCCTTGCGGTCGGCGAGCGCGTCGTCGCTCGGGCAGGAACTCGAGCGCCCGGTCGAGCTTGCCCTCCTGCTCGAGGCTCCTGATGTAACGGGCGTGGACGTCGACCATCGAGCGCCGCCTGGGCGACGGCGGTGCTGAGCGCCTGGGTCTGGTCGTAGTTGTCGCGGAGGACGAGGTCGCCGACCTCGTCCGTCATCTGGGCGAGCAGCGTGTTCCGCTGCTTCTCGGTCAGGTCGCCCTCGGCGACGATCGCGTCGAGCAGGATCTTGATGTTCACCTCGTGGTCGGAGCAGTCGACGCCCGCGGAGTTGTCGATCGCGTCCATCGACACCTGGCCGCCGCCGAGCGCGAAGGCGATCCGCGCGCGCTGCGTCAGCCCGAGGTTGCCGCCCTCGCCGACGACGCGGCAGCGGAGATCCTCCGCGTCGACGCGGATCGAGTCGCTGCCGCGGTCGCCGACCTCGGCGTGGCTCTCGCTCACGCGCCTTGACGAACGTCCCGATCCCGCCGTTCCAGAGCAGGTCGACCGGGGCCCGGAGCAACGCGCGAATCAACTCGTTCGGCGGCAGTGACTCTGCATCCGTGCCGAGCGCGCCGCGCATCTCCGGAGAGAGCGGGATCGACTTCGCCGAGCGCGCGAACACGCCGCCACCGGGCGAGATGAGCCGCTCGTCGTAGTCGGCCCACGACGAGCGTGGAAGCGAGAACAGCCGCTGCCGCTCGGCGAAGCTCTGCTCGGGGTCCGGGCCGGGGTCGATGAATACGTGGCGGTGATCGAACGCCCCGATGAGCTTGATGTGCGGCGAGAGGAGCATCCCGTTGCCGAAGACGTCGCCCGACATGTCGCCGATTCCGGCAACGGTGAAGTCTGTGCTCTCGATGTCGACGCCGAGCTCCCGGAAGTGCCGCTTGACGGACTCCCAGGCCCCGCGTGCGGTGATCCCCATGCGCTTGTGGTCGTAGCCGGTCGAACCGCCCGACGCGAAAGCGTCTCCGAGCCAGAAGCCGTACTCGGCAGAGAGTGCGTTCGCGACGTCGGAGAAGGTCGCGGTTCCCTTGTCGGCTGCGACGACGAGGTAGGGGTCGTCGCCGTCGACGCGGACGACGTCCGGCGGCGGCACGACGTTCCCGGCCGCCAGCGTGTCGGTCACGTCGAGCAACCCTCGGACGAGCAGCCGGTAGCACTCGACGACTTCGTTGCGCAGAGCATCGCTCTCCTGAGGCGGGCGCTTGACGACGAATCCGCCCTTCGCACCCGTCGGGACGATGACCGCGTTCTTGACGGTCTGCGCCTTCATCAAGCCGAGGACCTCGGTGCGAAAGTCCTCACGCCGGTCGGACCAGCGAATCCCGCCGCGGGCGACGGTGCCCCTGCGCAGGTGGATGCCTTCCATGCGAGGCGAGTAGACGAAGATCTCGAACATCGGCCTCGGCTCCGGCAGGTCGGCGATCCCGGCCGGGTCGAGCTTGAAGGAGAGATACGGCTTCGAGCCACCATCCGCGCCGTGCTGGAAGTAGTTCGTGCGCAGCATCGACTGGACGACGCCCAGGAAACCGCGCAGGATCCGGTCCTCGTCGAGGCTCACGACAGCGTCGAGCCCGGCCTCGATCTCCCGCGCGAGCTGACGCGCCTCCCCGGCTTGGTCCGCCGCACGAACAGGATCGAAGCGAAGCTTGAAGAGCTCCACGAGCTCGTAGGCGATGCGCGGATGGCGGGCGAGTGTCTCCTCCATGTACGACTGGCTGAACGTGCTACCCGCCTGACGCAGGTACTTCGCGATCGCGCGCAGCAACGCGATCTCCCGCCAGTGCAGCTCTGCGCCGAGAACCAGCCGGTTGAATCCGTCGTTCTCGACGGTGCCCCGCCACGCCTGGGCGAACGCGTCCTGGAAGTTCTGGCGGATCCGGTCGGCACGCAGCGCGACCTCCGCCCCGTAGTCGAGGCCGAAGTCGTAGATCCAGACCGGCGCAGCGCCGGCCGGCTTGACCTCGAACGGACGCTCGTCGGTGACCTTGGCTCCCATGTTCTCGAGCAGAGGGAGCACGTCGGAGAGGACGATCGGGCCTCCCGAGCGGAGGAGCTTGAACGCGAGGTGACCCGGCAGCGCCTCGAGCGGCTCGTAGAGGCTCATGTCCAGGTCGCCGTCGACTTGCAGCCGCTCGATCCGCTCGATATCGGCGACAGCTCCTTGCGGCGTGAAGTCGTCACGGTACGCAGGCGGGAACGCGTCCCCGTAGCGCGCGAACAACTCGGCGGCGCGCTCCTCGCCGAGCTGCTCGGTCAGCGCGTCTCGAAGGTCATCAGGCCACGTGCGGACCGCCTCGGCCAGCCTGGCCTCGATCTGAGCGACGTCGTAGTCGCGCGCGACGCCGGGCTCGGTACGCACCACGGCATGCAGCCTCGCCAATGCGGACTGCGACACGCGCGCGGACAGGTCGATGCTGGTCCCGCCGAACGCGTCGAGGAGGATCTGCTCGATTCGCTCCCCGATCTCGGTGCTGTACCTCTCGAGCGGGACGAAGACGAGGCACGAGAGGAAGCGCCCGAACGTGTCCCGCGTGACGAAGAGGCGGACGCGGCGGCGCTCGCCGAGGTGGAGGATGCCGAGCGCGATCTCGTACAGCTCGTCCTCGCCGATCTGGAAGAGCTCGTCGCGCGGGTATGTCTCGAGAATCTCGACCAGCGCCTTGTGGTCGTGACCGCCCGCCGCGAACCCGCTGCGCTCGACGACGCGCTGCACCTTGCGGCGCAGCACCGGTATCTCCCACGGGCTCGCGCGGTAAGCGGTGTGCGTGTAGAGCCCGATGAAGCGACGCTCGCTCGACGCCGCCCCGTCCTCGTCGATCTGCTTCAGGCCGACGTAGTCGAGGTACGCGGGCCGATGCACGGTCGCGCGCGAGTTGGCCTTCGTGAGGTTGAGCAGCGTGGGCTGCCGCGCCAGCCGCCGCACCTCTGGGGGTAGCCGGCTGAAGCTGCGCGAGACGGGCTTCTGCTCGGTCTCGCGCAGTATCCCGAGCCCGGAGCCGGGTACCGATGCGAGCACGTCGTCCTCGCCGTCGCGCTGGAGCTCGTATTCGCGATAGCCGAGGAACGTGAAGTGGTCGTCGCCGATCCACGCGAGCAGCGCGCGCGCCTCGGCCACCTCGTCGGGATCGAGCGGCGGCGGCCGCTCGTCGAGCAGCGCCACGGCGTCCCGGACGCGCGCGCGCATGGCGGGCCAATCCTCGACCGCGGCGCGCACGTCCGAGAGCACGCGCTGCAGGTCGGATTCGAGCTCGTCGAGCTGCGACCGTTCCGTCTGGCGGTCGATCTCGACGTGCAGCAGCGACTCCGCCGGGCCATCGTCCTCCCACCGGAGCAGGTCGACCAGCCGGCCGTCACCGTCGCGCCGGACCCTGACTGCCGGATGAAGGAAGCGGTGAATCCCCCTGCCGCCGCGGGTGAGCGCCATCGAGACCGAGTCGACGATGAACGGCATGTCGTCGGAGACGACCTCGACGATCGTGTGCGTCGAGCGCCAGCCGTGCTCCTCGGCCGTCGGGGTGTAGGCGTGCACCGTCGCCTCGCCGGCCTGCCGCCTCTGGAACAGGTGCCAGTGCGCGAGGGCGGCGCCGTACAGATCGAGGCCGTCGAGATCCTCGGGAGCCGAGTCGGCGTAGTACGCGCGTACGAAGCTCTCGATCAGTCCGGCCTGATCGTCGTCGAAGCGCTCATGGACGTGCGCGACAGTTTTCTCGAGGAGCGCGGCCTTCAGCTCCTCCGGCTTGACCGGCACCCGGTCCCCTCGTTTCGACTGGTGCAAGTATGAACGAGCGTGGTGCTCGAGTCGGCGCGCACCTGGACCCGGCGTATAGCTTGCCGACGATGAGCGCGGGCCAGCTCGAGCAGTTCGAAGGGGCGGCGACGATCGAGAAGATCGCTGCGCTCTGCCGCCGCCGCGCGTTCGTCTTCCCGTCCTCGGACATCTACGGCGGGCTTGGCTCCTCCTTCGATTTCGGGCACTACGGCGTGCTCCTGAACGACAACGTCAAGGCCGAGTGGCGCCGCGCCCTGATCCAGGAGCGCGAGGACGTCGTGGCGCTGGACTCGGCGATCATCCTCAACCCGGCCGTCTGGGTCGCCTCCGGGCATGTCGGCGGCTTCTCCGATCCACTCGTCGACTGCCGTACGTGCAAGCTGCGCTTCCGCGCCGACCATCTCGCGACGAGCGCCTGCGGCCGGAGGCCGTCGAAGCACCCGGGCGAGTTCTCGGAGTGCGATCTGACCGAGCCGCGCGAGTTCAACCTGATGTTCGAGACGTACGTCGGGCCGGTCCGCGAGGACGCGTCCCGCGCCTATCTCCGGCCGGAGACGGCCCAGGGGATCTTCATCAACTTCAAGAACGTCACCTCGTCGATGCGCGTCAAGCCGCCGTTCGGCATCGCGCAGATCGGCAAGAGCTTCCGCAACGAGATCACGCCGGGGAACTTCCTCTTCCGGATGCGCGAGTTCGAGCAGATGGAGATGGAGTTCTTCGTCCCTCCGGCAGAGGCGGACGAATGGCACCGCTACTGGATCGACGAGCGCCGGCGCTGGCACCTGGATCTCGGCCTGCGCGAGAGCCACCTGCGGGTGCGCGCCCACGGCGCCGACGAGCTCTCGCACTACTCGAGCGCAACCAGCGACCTCGAGTACCTGTATCCCATCGGCTGGCAGGAGCTCGAGGGCGTCGCCAACCGCGGCGACTACGACCTGCGCCAGCACACGGAGGCGTCGGGCACGAAGCTCGAGTGGATCGGCCACGAGGAGCGCTACGTGCCGTACGTGATCGAGCCTGCGATCAGCGTCGTCCGTGCGACGCTGGCGTTTCTCTGCGACGCCTACGACGAGGAGGTGGTCGGAGAGCGCTCGCGCACGGTCCTGCGGCTGCATCCCCGCCTCGCTCCCGTCAAGGTCGCTGTCCTCCCGCTGATCGGCCGCAACGAGGAGATGGTCGTGAAGGCGCGTGCGCTCTACGAGGAGCTGCGTCCGATGATGTCGGCCGAGTACGACGCCGATGCAGCCATCGGGAAGCGCTATCGCCGCCAGGACGAGATCGGCACGCCGTGGGCGCTGACGATCGACGAGGAGACGCTCGTCGACGGGACGGTGACGATCCGCGACCGGGACACGCTCTCGCAGCAGCGCATCACGCTCGAGTCGGTGTCGGATGTGCTGTCGGCGAAGCTCGCCGAGCCCTGGCAACCGCGGTCGTAGATGGGCTGGCACGCGCGCACCTTCACGTCCGAGGCGCTCCGCGGCAACCCCCTCGGCGACCCGCACGAGCGGCCCCTGCACGTCTGGGTGCCCGAGGACACGACTCGCCGCTACCCGAGCGTCTATGTCATCCAGGGCATGGCGGGCCAGGTCGACGCGTGGTTCAACGTCGAGCCGTGGACGCCGTCCTACCCCGACCGGATCGCCGCGCTCGACCCGGACGCGGTCGTCGTCCTCGTCGATGCCTTCACCGCGGTCGGCGGGTCGCAGTATCTCGACTCGCCGGGAATCGGCAACTACCACACCTATCTCTGCGACGAGCTCGTCCCGTACGTCGACTCGCAGTTCCCGACGCTGGCCGCCCGCGAGCATCGCGGCATTCAGGGGAAGTCATCCGGCGGCTACGGCTCGATGATCACTCCGCTCCTCCGTCCCGACCTGTTCGGCGGGCTCGCCACGCATGCCGGCGACGCCCTCTTCGAGGTCTGCTACGCCAGGGACTTCGCGCCGGCGGCCCGGGCGCTGCGCGACGAGTACGGCGGCTCCTACGACGCGTTCTGGGCCGACTTCCGCTCCGGCAGGCCGATCCTGACCAAGCCGAGCGACGAGGTGCTCGTCAACACGTACGCGATGGCCGCTGCCTACTCGGCCAGGCCCGACGGGTCGGTCGAGCTGCCCTTCGACCTCGAGACGGCCGAGCTCCTGCCCGACGTCTGGGCCCGCTGGCTCCGCTTCGACCCCGCGCAACTCGCCCGCGAGGAAGAGCACCGCCGGACGTTGCGGGAGCTGCGAGCGATCTGGATCGACTCGGGTGTCAGCGACGAGTACCACCTCGAGCTCGGAGCCATCGCGTTCCACCGCGAGGTGGTCGCCGCCGGCACGCCCGAGGACCGCGTCCACTTCGAGCTGTTCGCCGGCACGCACCGCGGCCTGACCTGGCGCTATCCGCTCTCGCTCGCGTTCCTCGTCGAGCGCCTCTCCAGCACCTTGTAGCTCGGCTCCTCGAACCCGAACTTGCGGTACAGCCGATGCATGTCGGTGGTGTGCAAGATCCACTTCACGTCGACGAACGGGCCGTTCTCGATCATCTCGCGAACGAGCTCCTCGCCGAGGCCGCGGCCCCGGTACTCGGGCAGGACGTAGACGTCGGCCAGGTAGGCGATCGCGACGCCGTCGGTGAAGGCGCGGCAGAACCCGACCTGGCGGTCACCGTCGTACAGGCCAATGACCCGGGAAGCCTCTCGAATCAGTCGATCCTGCGTCGCGCGCGGACGACCGGCCGCCCAGTACGACTCTTCGGAGAGGAACCGGTGCACTTCGTCGATGTCGATCCTGTTCCGGTCGTCGTCGAGCTGCAGGCCACCGGCGAGGTCCCGGGTCATGCAGAGAGCGTTCGGAGCCTGAAGCCGCCGTGCTCCTCGTACGACGAGGTGATCACCGCGAGCGCGTCGCGGCGCGCGCGATCGCCGAGCGGCGCATCGACGGCGTCGGCGAGCGGGGTCGAAAGGAGGCGCTCGACTGCGGCGAGCCCTTCGGAGGACAGGTTGAGCGACCCCACCGCGTGCTGCCGGCAGATCGCGCCCCCGGCACGAGCCGAGAAGCCGGCGAGCTCGCGCTCGCCACATTCGACGCAGCTCGTCAGATGAGGCAGGTAGCCGGCCAGCCAGAGCAGCTTGAGCTGGAACGAGAGGACGAGCGAGTCCAGCTCGGACCGGCCTCCCGCTGGCGCAGAGACCTCCTCGAGCAGGTCGAGGAAGCGAGCGAGGGCGGTGAACGCGCGCTCGTTGGCCTCGGGCTCGCCGAACAGGCGCAGCATCGCCTCGGCGCCGATCAGGCCGGCGTTCAGGCGATACGAGCTCTCGCGGACCGCGTGATGCGAGTGCAGGAGGTCGACGCCCGTGATCGTCTGCAGCTCGCCGCTTCCCTCGTGCAGGAGGAGCTCGACGTGCGAGAGCGGCTCGAGCCGGGCGCCGAAACGCGACTTCGTCTTGCGGACGCCCTTCGCGATCGCGCCGATGCGGCCGCGATCGGCGGTGTAGAGATGGAGGATCCGATCGGCCTCCGAGAAGCGCATCGAGCGCAGGACGATCGCCTGCGTCTTGTACGTCCTAGAAGCCATGGGCTCACTCTAGAGACGCTGGCAGCTGGGGCAGTACCACGTGCCCCGTCCGGCGACGCGGATCTTGTCGATCGGCGTGCCGCAGCGCTCGCACGGCTCACCGCCGCGTCCGTACACCTTGAACTCGTGCTGCATGCCTCCCGATTCTCCGTTCGGCAGTCGGTAGTCGCGCAGCGTCGAGCCTTGCCGGGCGAGGCCGAGGCGGAGAGCTTCGCGCACGGAGCGATACAGCGCCTTGATCTCGTCCGGCTCCAGGCTCGAGGCGACCCTGAGTGGATGCAGGCGGCTCCGCCAGAGCGCCTCGTCGGCATAGATGTTCCCGACTCCGGCGACGGTGCGCTGGTCGAGCAAGGCAGCCTTGAGAGGCACCCGGCGCCCCGCGAGCCCGGCGGCGAGGTCGCGAGATCGATAGCTGCTCGCAAGCGGCTCGGGGCCGACGCGGGTCTCGAGGTAGGGCTCGATCTCGTCCGGCTCGAGCAGCAGCCACGTGCCGAACCGCCGCACGTCCCGGTAGGCGATGCTCGAGCCGTCGTCGAGCGTCAGCACCGCGCGCTCGTGCGCCCCTCCGTCTGCGCCGGACAGTAGAGCGCCGGTCATTCGCAGGTGAATCAGGAGGGCGCGCCCGCTGACAAACCGGATGACGAGGTACTTGCCGCGCCGGTCGGCGAGGGCGATGCGCTCGCCCGTCAGCTCTCGCGCGACGTCCCGGGGATCGAACGGACGCGTGACGCGTGGGTCGTCGATCTCGACGCGCTTCAGCCTCCGTCCCTCGAGGATCGGTGCGAGGCGGCGGCGGACCGTCTCGACTTCGGGGAGCTCGGGCACGACCTCTAGCTGATCACGTCGAGCAGCAACGGCCGGGCGGGCGGCGGCGCGTCGGAGAACTCGTAGGCCGCAAGCACCTCGGCGGCGGCGACACGCGCCTCTTCCTCGGTCCGCGCGTGCACGTCGACGAGCGACTCGCCCGTCGCCACCCGATCGCCGCGCTTCGCATGCACGACGATGCCGACGGCGTGATCGATCGAGTCCTCCTTCGTGCGCCGGCCGGCGCCGAGATGGACCGCGGCGTTCCCGACCCCGACCGCACTAAGGGTCGAGACGAACCCGGCGAGCGGAGCCGGCACCGGCCGGACAATCGGCGCGACCGGCAGCACGCTCTCGTCGGCGGTGCCGCCCTGGGCCTCGATCCACCGCTGCCAGGCGATGTCGGCAGATCCGTCCGCCGTCGCCGCCTCGGCGCGGCGCCGACCCTCCACCTCGTCGATCTCGAGATCCGAATACGCAAGCAGCTTGGAGCACGCAGTGAGGACGAGCTCCGTGAAATCGGCGGGCCCGTGACCGCGGACCGTGTCACGGGCCTCCCTCACCTCGAGCGCGTTGCCGACTGCAGCGCCGAGCGGCTGGTCCATGTCGGTCAGCAGACACGTGACCTCACGTCCGGCGTGGCGGCCGATCGCGCGCATCGCCTCCGCCAGCGCCCGGGCATCGTCGAGCGTCTTCATGAACGCTCCATCCCCCACCTTCACGTCCAGGACGATCGCCTGGGCCCCCGCTGCGATCTTCTTCGACATGATCGAGGCGGAGATGAGCGAGATCTCATCGACCGTTCCGGTGACGTCTCGGAGGCCGTAGAGCAGCTTGTCCGCGGGCACGAGATCTGCCGTCTGCCCGATGATCGCGATCCCGACGTCGCGCATCTGGGCGACGAACTCGTCCAGCGAGAGCTCCGTCCGGAACCCCGGGATCGACTCGAGCTTGTCGAGCGTGCCGCCGGTATGACCGAGGCCGCGGCCGCTCATCTTCCCGAACGGGACGCCGCACGCCGCCACGATCGGCCCGACCGCGAGCGAGGTCTTGTCACCGACGCCGCCTGTCGAGTGCTTGTCGACGACCTTCCGACCGAGCTTCGCGCCGAGGTCGACGGTCTCTCCGCTCGCGATGAACGCGTTCGTCATCGCGTACGTCTCACGCTCGGAGAGGCCGCGGAAGAAGACGGCCATGCAGAACGCGGCCATCTGGTAGTCCGGCACCTCGCCGCGCCCGTAGCCGAGCGTCAGCTCGGTCAGCTCGGCGTCGGTGAGCTCACCGCCGTCACGCTTCCGCTGGATGAGCTCGGCGGGACGGATCATCTGGTCGCGACGAACACCGTCGAACAGCGCCGGACGCGAAACGGCAGCTCGTGCGGGACGAGCGTCTCGGGCGGATCCACATGCGACATCGACCGCAGGTAGCTCCAGATCGCGGCGTCGTCACGGATCGTCACCCATCCATCGGCGTGCCGTGCCTCGACGTTGGCGAAGGAGCCGCCCAGGAGCTCAGCGCCGTTCTCGCGCGAGAACGGCATCCCCGTCCACCACCCGCGCTCCCCGGCCAGCTTACGAAGCTCGGCCAGGTGGCCGGCGCCGTTCGTCACCGCGACGAGGCGGCCGCCGGGCCGCAACACGCGCGCAAGCTCGGCGATCGCGCCCGGCACGTCGCTTGCGTGGTAGAGCATCCAGGCGGCAACCGCGCAATCGAAGGCGCCGTCCGGGAATTGCAGAGCCTGCACGTCGCCCACGTGCGCGTCGAGGCCGCGCCCACGAGCAAGCTCGACCATCCGCTCCGACTGATCGACGAGCACGAGATCCGCGCCCAGCTCTCCAACGACGCGCTCGGCGAGCTCGCCCTCTCCGCCACCGGCCTCGATCACGCACCTCGGCGCCACCTCGGCGATTGCCTGAAAGGCGAGCTCACGCGCGTCAGGCCCTTCCGCGTCGGCATAGATCGCCTTGCGCGCGCCCAGATTCGCCTCCCCGGCGTACTGTTCGCGCACGAGGACCGGGTCGTTCAGCCGGCTCATGGTTCGAGGATCGGCCTCCCCGGAATGCTGCGCGGCACCGAGCTGCCGCCGAGCCACGCATTGACGGTGGAGCCCACGTCCGCGAACTCGCCCTCCTCGTGGATCTTGCCCGCTGCGTTTCGCCCCTCGACGTATGCGAGGAGCAACGCGTACTCGCGTGAATGGTCGGTCGAGGGCGTCGTCGGGTCACAGCCGTGGTCGGAGGTCAGGATCAGCAGATCCTTCGGCTGCAGCGCATCGAGCAGATCCGGCAGCCGGCGGTCGAAATCCTGCAGGCAGCGATGGAAGTTGACCGGATCGTTTCGGTGACCCCAGAGCGAGTCGGTCTCGACGAGGTTCGTGAAGATGAAGCCGTCGTCGATCGTGCGGAGCAGCTCCTCGGTCTTCTGGATCCCCTCGACGTTCGACCGAGTCGAGAACTCTTCGTCGATGTCCTGGTGCGCGAAGATGTCGCCGATCTTCCCGACGCCGTAGACCTTGTGCCCGGCGGCGCGCACGACCGAGAGGTAGTTCGGCCGGCGCGGCTCGAGCGAGAAGTCGTGTCGGTTCGTGGTTCGCTCGTAGGAGCCGGGCTCCCCTTTGAACGGGCGGGCGATCACGCGGCCGACGGCATGTTTGCCCGTCAGGATCTCGCGCGCGACCCGGCAGGCGCTGTAGAGCTCCTCCAGCGGGACCGTCTCCTCGTGCGCGGCGATCTGAAAGACCGAGTCGGCGCTCGTGTAGACGATCCACTTGCCGGTCCGCTGGTGCTCCTCGCCGAGCTCCTGGATGATCTCCGTCCCGCTCGCGGGCTTGTTGCCGAGCACCCCGCGGCCCGTGCGGTTCATGAACTCGTCGATCACCGCGTCAGGGAAGCCGTACGGATAGGTCGGCATCGCCTGCGGAGTGACGATGCCCATCAGCTCCCAGTGGCCTGTCGTCGTGTCCTTCCCTTTCGAGCGCTCGCTGAGGCGGCCGGCGACGGCAGGCGCCCCCGGCTGTGGCGCGCACCCCTCGAGCGGCTCGATATTCCCGAAGCCGAGCGCCTCGAGCGTCGGCAGGTCGAGGCCCCCGACAGCTCGCGCGACGTTTGCAAGGGTGTTCGACCCCTCGTCGCCGAAGTCGGCCGCATCCGGCAACTCGCCAGCTCCGACGGCGTCCAGCACGATGACGCACGCGCGCGGCATCCGGCTATCCTACTTTCGTGGAGAACGTGCTCGGAGTCCTCGGGATCATGGTGTTCTGCGTGTGCATCGTTGCTCTCGCAGCGGGCGTCACGTGGGTCGTGATCAAGGTCAGCCCGACGCCCGGCACGAAGAAAACCTCCGCCTAGACGACTTCGGCAAGCGGTGTGTACTCGAGGTGGTGTGCCTCGGCGACCGCCTCGTAGGTGAGCTTGCCGCCGGTCACATTCACCCCGCGTGCAAGCGCAGGGTCGGCGGCGACGGCCTCACGGAGCCCACGGTTTGCGATTGCCTCGACGTACGGCAGCGTGGCGTTCGTCAACGCCTTCGTCGATGTGATGGGCACCGCGCCCGGCATGTTCGCGACGCAGTAGTGCGTCACGCCGTCGACCACGTACACCGGGTCGGCATGGGTCGTCGGGTGTGAGGTCTCGAAGCAGCCGCCCTGGTCGATCGCCACGTCGACGACGACCGCACCGGGCTGCATCCCGACGATCATCTCGCGCGTCACGAGCTTGGGCGCGACAGCCCCTGGGATCAGAACGGCCCCGATCACGAGGTCTGCCTGCTCGACCGACTCGGCGACCTGCAGGCTCGAGCTCATGAGCAGCGTGACGCGGCCGGAGAGAATCTCCTCGAGGTAGCGCATCCGGTCGAGGGAGCGCTCGAGGATCGTCACGTGCGCACCGAGCCCGAGCGCGATGACAGCGGCGTTGTAGCCGACGACCCCGCCGCCGACGATCACCACGCGGCCCGGCGCAACGCCAGGAACGCCGCCGAGCAGGAGGCCTCGGCCGCCGAGCGGCTTCTCGAGGAAATAGGCGCCTGCCTGCGAGGCAAGGCGGCCGGCGACCTCGGACATCGGTGCGAGCAGCGGGAGCGCCCGGCCGACCTCGACCGTCTCGTACGCCACACCGGTGATCCCGGAGTCGAGCAGCGCGCGCGTCAGCGGCTCGTCCGCCGCGATGTGGAGATAGGTGAAGAGAATCAGTCCTTCGCGCAGCCGCCGATACTCCGCCGCGATCGGCTCCTTCACCTTCAGCACCATGTCGGAGGCTTCCCAGACGTCGTCGACAGACGTGATCTGCGCGCCGACGCGCAGGTACTCCGAATCCGGGAACGCGCTGCCGTCGCCGGCGCCCATCTCGATTGCGACCTGGTGCCCCGCATTGATGAGCTCCAGCGCGCCCGCCGGGGTCAGGGCGACGCGGTACTCATCGGGCTTGATCTCCTTGGCGACCCCGATGCGCATGGCGCGCGGAAGCCTACAGCGCGGTCGCTTCGTCCAGCAGCGTCAGCGTGACCTCGACCATGGCCTCGAGATCGGCCACGGCAATGTGCTCGTCCGGCGTGTGGATGTGCGTCATTCCGTTCGCCAGGTTGACGCATTGCAGGCCGCGCTCGTTGAAGACATTCGCGTCGGCCGCACCGCCGGAGAGCTCGTAGGTCACGATGTGGCCGCGCCGCTCGAGCGCCGCGGTGGCCAGCACGACTGCGCGGTCGCTTCTCGCGAAGCGGTAGCCCTTGTAGCTCTTGCGCATCTTCGTCTCGACGTCGCAGTCCGCGATTCCCGCAGCGAACGTGATCGCGTCCTGCATCTCCTGGACGAGATCCGCGAGCCGCCGTTCGTCGTGCGAGCGGGCCTCGGCGACGAACGTGCACCACTCCGGGACGATGTTGGCCGCCGTGCCGCCCGTGATCGTGCCGACGTTCGCAGTGGAGAGCTCGTCGACGCGTCCGAGCCTCAGCTCGGCGATCGCGCGGGCCGCGGCGGCGATCGCGGAGCGGCCTTCTTCCGGGTGCATCCCGGAATGGGCCGCGCGACCGTGGAACGTCACCTCGAGCGAGCGCGAGAAGGGAGCACCGAGGATCACCGTGCCGACCGGGGCGGCCTGGTCGTAGACGAAGCCCATCTTCGCCTGGAGGCGCAGGTGGTCGAACGCGTAGGCACCGACGAGGCCGACCTCTTCCTTCGGCGTGAAAAGCAGCTCGATCCCGGCGTGCGGGCGATTCTCGGAGACCGTGCGGCGAACCGCGTCGAGTATCGCGGCGACGGCCGCCTTGTTGTCGGCGCCCAGGATCGTGCCGGCGCTGTTTCGGACGATGCCGTCCTCGACCGCCGGCTCGATCGGCGCCGTCGGCGGCACGGTGTCGAGGTGCGCGCAGAAGAGCAGCGGCTCGCCCTCGCTCGTCGTCGGCTCGAGCCGGGTGTAGAGATTGCCCATCGTCGAGCCGGTCTCGGCGGCGGTGTCGTCCTCGTCCACCTCGAGCCCACAGTCGAGGAGGTAGCGGGTCACGAGGTCGGCAACCCCCCGCTCCTCACCGGGCGGGCTCGGCACCGCGGCGAGCTCGACGAACAGATCCAGCACCTCGGGCGGCAAGGCCCTGATCCTACGCACGCGGGCGCGTTGCACTTCGGTAACCCGTGTCTGACACCGGGCGTGTCCCGAGTGGACGGTACGGAGAAACCCGCACGGAGACAAGGCAGCTGGCGCGTTTCGAGCAGCGGCGTTGCATGCACGTCACGGTCCCGTGGCACATTCACAACCGTGTCTGACACCGGACGTGGCCAAGATGGCGAGATGGCCCCAAGGGTGGTGGATCTGAACGCCGATGTCGGCGAGGGGATGCCGGGTGACGAAGCGCTGCTGGCTGTGATCACGAGCGCGAACATCGCCTGCGGCTTTCACGCCGGCGATGAGGAGACCATGCGCAGGCTGTGCCGGGTCGCGCGGGCGCACCGGGTGGCGATCGGGGCGCACGTCGGCTACCGCGACCGCGAGGGGCTCGGGCGGAGGCCGCTCGACGTCGCACCCGCCGTGATCGAGCTGGAGACGGCGGAGCAGATCGCGATGCTGCAGCGCTGCGCGCAAGCCGAAGAGACACGCGTGACCTACGTGAAGCCGCACGGCGCCCTCTACCACCGGGCTGCCACGGATCGGGCCTGCGCGGATGCGATCTGCGCAGGGGCGGGCGCAGCCGCCGCCGTGACGGCGATGCTCGGGCCGCCCGGCTCGGAGCTGCTCGCCTCGGCGGCCGCCGCAGGGCTCACTCCAATCGCCGAAGGCTTCGCGGACCGCGGCTACCTGACAGACGGATCGCTCGTTTCCCGCGACCAGGCGGGCGCCCTGCGGACGGAAGACGAGGCAGCGGAACAGGCCGTGCTGATCGCCGTCGACGGAGCCGTCATCACCGTGGACGGCCGGCGAATCGACCTTGCCGTGCGCTCGATCTGCGTGCACGGCGATACGCCGGGAGCCGAGCGGGTCGCCCGCCGGGTCGCCGGCGAGCTGAAAGCGGCCGGGATCGCATTGGCACGGTTCGCATGACCCCGATCGAACTCCGGCCCGTCGGCGATCGAGGTCTGATGCTCGATCTTCCCGACGGCACGGCGGCGCGAGTTGCCGGGCTGATCTCGGCGGAGCTCGCCGGGCTCGTCGACGTCGTGCCGGGCCACCGGACGGTGCTCGTCACGTGGGACGTCGAGCCGTCGCGGGAGGACCTGGTCGCGCTCGCACGGCATGCGATCGCAGCCGCAGAGTCCAGCGATGAGGGCCGCCGCCACGAGATTGCCGTCCGTTACGACGGCCGCGACCTCGAGACGGTCGCGGAGCTCGCCGGCCTGTCGGTCGACGACGTCGTTGCCCGTCATATCGAATTCGAGTACACGGTCTCGTTCCTCGGCTACGCCCCCGGCTTCGCCTATCTCGTCGGCGGCGACGAGCGGCTGCACGTCCCTCGCCGTGAGGAGCCGAGGCAGCGCGTGCCGGGCGGCTCCGTCGCCGTCGCCGGACCGTACTCCGGCATCTATCCGCGTGAGGGGCCGGGCGGCTGGCAGCTGCTCGGAAGGACTGACGCCGAGCTCTTCGACCCGCGCCGACTCCCTCCCGCGCTGCTGGCAGCCGGCGACCGGGTTCGGTTCGTCGCGACATGATCGAGGTTCTCGCTCCGGGCCTCCTGACGACGATCCAGGATCTCGGCCGCCCGGGGTGGGCGCACACCGGCGTCCCGCCGTCGGGAGCGGCCGATCGACCGTCGCTCGAGCTCGGGAACCGCCTCGTCGGGAACGCACCGGGTGCGGCCGCGCTCGAAGCGACCCTGATCGGACCGCGCCTGCGCTTCCGGCACGGTGCGCTGGTCGCGCTCACCGGCGCGGTCGGAGAGCCCCGGACACTCGAGATCGAGGCAGGCGGCGAGCTCGATATCGGCCCGCTCGTCGGCGGTGTTCGCGCCTACCTGTGCGTTCGTGGCGGCATCGAGGTCGAGCCGGTCCTCGGGAGCCGCTCGACGGATCTGCTCACAGGCCTCGGCCCACCTCCCCTCACGGCCGGCGACCTGATCGACGTCGGGGACGAGCCCGCCCTGCAGCCGGCCGTGCTGCCGCATCCGGGACCGGACGGCGAAGCCGTCCTGCGGGTCGCGCCCGGCCCGCGCGACGACTGGTTCGCCTCCGCCGCGCTCGACGTTCTGACCGCGAGCGAGTGGAAGGTGACGCCGGCGTCGAATCGCGTCGGGATCCGCCTCGCCGGACCGCCGCTCGCGCGCGTGCGCACGGACGAGCTGCTCTCCGAAGGACTGGTCACCGGCGCGCTCCAGGTGCCGCCGAACGAGCAGCCGATCCTGCTGCTGAACGACCATCCGACGACCGGCGGCTATCCGGTGATCGCCGTCGTCGCACGCGACGACCTGCCGCGGGCCGGGCAGCTCCGCCCGGGCGATCCGGTGCGCTTCAGGCTGTGACGGAACCGACGCCGGCGCCCGACCGGGCGCGAGCGCGCGCGAGCGCTGCGGCGACGAACTCGCGGAACAACGGCGCGGGCCTGGTCGGCCGCGACTTGAACTCCGGATGGAACTGCGAGGCGACGAACCACGGATGGTCGGGCAGTTCGACGATCTCGACGAGCCGCCCCTCCTGGAACGTGCCGCTGACGACGAGCCCGGCCGTGCTCAATTGCTGCCGGTAGGCGTTGTTGACCTCGTAGCGGTGCCGATGGCGCTCCGAGATGACCGGCTCGTCGGCGTACACCTCGCGCGTCCGCGTCCCCTCCCCAAGCTCGACGGCCTGGGCTCCGAGGCGCATCGTCCCGCCGAGATCCTCGACCTCCTTCTGCTCCGGGAGCAGGTCGATCACCGGATACGGCGTCTCGGGATCCATCTCGGTCGAGTTCGCCCCCTCGAGCCCGCAGACGTGCCGGGCGAACTCGGAGACTGCGACGTGCATGCCGAGGCAGATGCCGAGGTACGGGATCTCGTCCTCGCGCGCCACGCGGCACGCAAGGATCTTGCCCTCCCAGCCGCGCGACCCGAAGCCGCCCGGGACGAGCACGCCGTCGGCGCTCGCCAGCTCTGCGCGGGCCTCGTCGAGCGTCATGTGCTCCGCGTCGACCCACCGCACGTGCACGCGGCACCCGCGGGCGATCCCGGCATGCTTGAGCGCCTCGTGGACGGAGAGGTATGCGTCGTGCAGCTGCACGTACTTACCGACGAGCGCGATCTCGATCGACTCGTTCCGCTCGCCGATGCGCTCGGTCAGCTCGAGCCATTCCCCCAGCTCGGCCGGCGGCGCGTCGATGCCCAGCTTGCGGCAGACGAGATCGTCGAGCCCCTGGTCCTGCAGGGCGAGCGGAACGAGGTAGACGTCGGCGACGTCGGGATTCGTGATCACGGCGTCGACGTCGACGTCGGCGAAGAGGGCGATCTTCTCGCGAATGTCACGGGCGAGCGGCTCGGTCGACCGGCAGACGAGCACGTCGGGGTGGATACCGATGCGGCGCAGCTCGTTCACCGAATGCTGCGTCGGCTTGGTCTTCAGCTCACCGGCCGTATCGATGTACGGGACGAGGGTCACGTGCAGGTAGACGACGTTCTCCGGCCCGACTTCGCGCCGGAACTGGCGGATCGCCTCCAGGAACGGCTGCGACTCGATGTCGCCCACTGTCCCGCCGACCTCGGTGATGACGACGTCAGTATCAGTCGCCTCGGCGACGGAGCGAATGCGTGACTTGATCTCGTTCGTGATGTGCGGGATGACCTGAACGGTCGAGCCGAGGTACTCGCCCTTCCGCTCCTTGCGCAGCACGCGGTCCCACACGCCTCCGGCGGTGTGGTTCGCGGCGCGCGACAGGTTCTCGTCGACGAATCGCTCGTAGTGGCCGATGTCGAGATCGGTCTCGGCGCCGTCCTCGGTGACGAACACCTCGCCGTGCTGGAACGGGCTCATGGTGCCGGGGTCGACGTTCAGGTACGGGTCGAACTTCTGAACCTGCACCTTGAGGCCGCGCGCCTTGAGCAGCCGACCGAGCGACGCGGCGGTGATCCCCTTGCCGAGTGACGAGACGACACCTCCCGTGACGAACACGTATTTCGTCACCGACTGCCGCTCGTTTCCCGCGAAGAAGCTCACGGGCTTCGATCGTATCAGCCCTGTCGGGGGACCATCGGTCAGCGCTCGAGCGAGGCGAGGAAGTCGGAGCCGCCGAGCATGCGTTCGACCTCGTCGCGGCGCTCGAGCTCGTCGAGCTGCTCGATCCGCGTGTGCGTCGGATCGCCGGGAACCTTCTCGACCCGGAAATGCCGGTCGGCGACTGTCGCGATCTGCGGCAGGTGCGTGATCGTCACGACCTGGGCGCGCTCGGCCAGCCTCGTCAGCGTGGCCGCGACGGCGTGCGCCGTCGTCCCGCCGACCCCGGCGTCGATCTCGTCGAAGACCATCGTCTCGCCGCCCGCGACCGCCGCGATCGCGAGCGCGACACGGGACAGCTCGCCCCCCGACGCCGTCTCGGCGACGGGGCCGAACGGCAGGCCGGCGTTCGGCCGAATGAGAAAGACGATCTCGTCGGTCCCGCTCGGGCCTGGCTCGCGCTCGCGGAGCTCCACCCGGAACTCGCCGTCGCCGAGGCCGATCCCGCGGAGCTCCATCGCAACAGCCGCGGCGAACGGCTCCGCCGCCGCGGCCCGCGCGGCCCGCAACTCCCCGTGCAGCCTGGTTACGGCCGCCTCTGCTGCGGCCAGCGCCTCGGCAGCGGCCCGGGCCGGGTCGTGGCCTTCGTCGAGGGCGGCCAGCTCCGTGCGGGCGGCCTCGGCCGTCTCGAGAAGCTCGCCGAACGTCTGGGCGCGGTAGCGCCGTTTCAGGTCGGCCAGGCCGTCGAGATCGCCCTCGACCTGCTCGAGCCGCCCCGGCTCAGCCTCGAGCGATGCGAGAAAGCCACGGAGCTCGGTCGCCGTCTCGCGCAGCTGCAGCTCGGCCTGCCGGAGCGCCTCGCCGTCGGCCGCCAGCTCCGGCGCCAGCCGTTCGAGGGGCGCGACCGCACGCTCCGCCGAGCCGACGAGGTCAGCGGCTCCCTCGCCGTCCTCCGGCGCGAGGGCTGCGGCAGCTGACGCGGCTCCCTCGGCCAGCTCCGTCACGTGCCGCAGCCGTTCGCGCTCGGCCCGCAGCGACTCCTCGCGGTCGGGCTCGAGACCCTCGGTGTCCGCCGCCAGCGCCCGCAGCTCGTCGATCCGGGCGGCGGCCGAGGCAGCGTCGCGCGTCAGAGCCTCATGCGCCCGCCGGGCCGCCTGCAGGTCGCGCCAAGCGGCACGCGCTGTACGTCCGTCGATACCGGCGAAGGAATCGAGCGTCTCCCGCTGATAGCCCGGCCGCGAGAGCCGCCGCTGCTCGAACTGGCCGCTCATCGCGATCAGCGCCTCGGCCGCACCGGCGACATCCTCGCGCGCCGCGCTCCTCCCCCAGGCGTAGGCGCGCGTCCGACCGTCGGCGAAGATCCGTCGTGCCAGGACGACACCGTCCTCGCCTTCGGGCCTCAGCTCGGCAAGCGGCCCGAGCATCTCGTCGTCGGCGTCCGCGAACTCGGCCTCGACGTAGGCCTCGTCGGCCGCCGCGCCGATCAACGCCGCGTCGCCACGGGCGCCGAGGAGCAGGCCGATCGCGTTCGTGAGGATGGTCTTGCCGGCGCCCGTCTCGCCGGTGATCGCGTTGAGCCCCGGAGCGAGCTCGAGCGACGCCTCGCGGATCAGGACAAGATTGCTGATCCGCAGGCGTTGGAGCATGGCCGACTTCTAGCGGAGCACCGGCAGCTTCGCCATGTCGCCGCCGAGCCAGCGCTTCTCGAGAGTGGTGAGAGTCCCGTTCGCGCGCAGATCGGCCAGGGCCTGGTCGACCGGCGTCCGGAGCAGGCTCCCTTTCTCGAAAGCGATCCCGTAGCTCTCGGCGACGCCCAGCCGGCCGACGAGGCGGCCGTACCGGTCGGGAGCCTGCCGGCGCAGCGCGGCGAGCAGCGGGGCGTCGTTGACGACGGCGTCGCACCGACGCCGGTAGAGCGCGTCGAGGAGACCCTCCTGCTTGTCGAATAGGAGCGGCTTCCGCGTCGGCTTGACGATCGATGTGACCGCGGAGACCGAGGTGGTGCCACGCTGGGCGCAGAGCTGAAGAGCCCGCAAGGCGGACAGCGACTTGGGTTCCGCGACGCCTTCGGCCAGCAGCACGCCCTGGTCCGCGCCGAGATACGGCTTCGAGAAATCGACGCTGGCGCGTCGCGGCGCCGTGATCGAGATCTCGGCGATTGCCAGGTCCCAGGCCTTCGGGCCGGCGGCGTAGAGCCGCGAGAAGACGGGCTCGTGCAGGAAGCTGACCCGCGGGATGCCGAGCCTCTTCGCGATTGCGCGCGCCAGGTCGATCTCGAAGCCTCGGGCGAGCACGACCTTCGTTCCCTGAACCGCACCGACCTGGAAGCCGGGCTCACCGAGGTTGACGCCGACGACCAGCTCCCCGGGCGTCTTCGTCGGCGGCGCGGCCGCGGTGCTCGCACCGGCGAGGAGCAGCCCGGCCGCGAGCGCGACGGTGAAGACAAGACGGCTCCTCATGACCGTGCGAGCACGGTGACCCGCGTGCCGATCGGGGTCTGCCTATACAGCCACTGGGCGTCGAACTGCGGCGTGCGGACGCAGCCGTGCGACGCGGGATACCCAGGGACGTCCGGCGACTCGTGGAAGGCGATCCCGCCGACGAAGTAGCTCGCCCACGGGAGCCAGACCTTGTACGGGACCGACCACGACCGATCCTCCTTCCGGAAGACCGTGTATGACCCCGGCGGCGTCTCGAAGCCGGGAGCGCCGGTCGAGGCTCCGAGGACGCGCTCGACGCGTCCGTCCCGGATGAGAAGTGTGAGCTGGCGGTCGAGGAGCACCTCGACCCGCGTGCCGGACCCGGTCGTCAGCGGGGTCGGGCGCACGGCGGATGCGAGTGCCTTCAACGTCGCAGGCCCGGCAGTCCCGTCGCGCCCAAGGCGCGCCCACTTCTGGAACGCGAGCACCGCCGCCTTCGTCTGGTCACCGGCTTTGCCGTCGACACCGCTCGCGTCGAGAAAGCCGAGATCGGCGAGCCGTTGCTGCAACGCCCTCGTCTCCTCGGTGGTCGGGCCCGTCGAGCCCGGTGCGGGAGCCCCCGGCGGCGGAAGGGTCGGCTGGAGATCCTTCGCGGTCAGCGGGCGTGACGTCGGGAAGCCCGGGAACAGCCCGAGCGGCACTCCCCCTTTCACCAGGATGCGCACGTACTTGACGCCGGGTAGGGCCGTGAACGAGAGCACGACCTGCGTGAGACGTGCGTTCAAGGAGTCGGCATTCGTCCCGAGGGAGAATTTCTCACCGAGGTCGACCGTCACGAGGTTGCCCTGCTGGGTGACCGAGCGGAGCGGCGTCCCGTCGGGGATCGCGGTGCGCACGTCGCGGCTGCGCTCGGCTGCCGTCGGCCCTTTGAGGAGCGCGGCGGCGACTCCGTCTGCGCCCGAGCCCGTCCTGGAGAAGAGGACGAGCTGCTCGCCCTGGAGGAACGCGACCTTGACCGTCGCTGCCTGCTGGCGCGGCTGCGCGGCCGCCGGAAAGAGCAGCATGAGACCTACGAGGAGGGCGGCCCAACGCACGACGCGGGAGACTAGATGGTTGATCGGCGATTCAGCACGACAGTCACCGATCAGCCATCTAACGTCCGAACGTCGCGCCGTAGCGGGTGAAGAACGTCACCTCGGGGAGCGTTGCGAGCAAGGTTGTGCGGTCGCCGAGGCGGACGACCACATGCTCGCCGGTCGCGAGCGTCCCGACCTGCTGACCGTCGACGAGCACGGCCGCGTCACGGGCGTCGGTCAGGTTCGTGATCGTCACGTCCGCACCGCGCGACACGACCAGCGGCCGAATCACGAGAGCGTGCGGGGCGACGAATGTCAGCACCATCGCATCGAGCCCCCACACCAGCACCGGCCCGCCGTTCGAGAGGTTGTACGCAGTCGAGCCCGTCGGCGTCGCGCAGATGAGGCCGTCACACGGCTGTTGGCCGAGCGCCTCCCCGCCGATCGAGTACCCGAGCTCGATCATCCGCCCGAGCGTGTCTCCGGCGATGACGACGTCGTTGACCGCGACAGCCGTCGATCCGTTCACGTCGACCTCGAGCGTCGCCAGCTCGATCGTGTCGTACTCGCCGCGAAACACGCGGTCGAGGCCCGCTTCGAGACCGTCGGCCGCGATCGCCGTCAGGAACCCGACCCGACCGTAGTTGACGCCGATCACCGGGACGGGCTTGCCGAGGAACCGCTTCAGCGCGCCCAGCATCGTGCCGTCGCCGCCCAGGACGACCGCGAGGTCTGCGTCGTCGTCGTCGACGACCTCGACTCCGAGCCTGGCCGCAACCCCCGCGACGCGCGCGACTGCTTCGTCGACGTTGTCGCGGCCGTGCGTCATGACCGCGACACGCTCAACCGACGGCATCGGAGATCCATGCGTCGAGCTCGGCCGGGAGCTCGGCGCCGGGTCGGTGGACGAGGTGGAGGACGTACTCATGGTTTCCCTTCGGGCCGGGAAGCCCGGAGTCTACGACCCCGCGCGGCTCGGCCCCGGCAGCCTGGAGGACCTCGGCCACGCCGCGGACGACGCGCCGCCGGATCGCCGGATCGCGAACGACGCCGCGCGGAGCGTCGGCCCGGCCCGCCTCGAACTGCGGCTTGACGAGCACGAGTGCCTGCCAGCCGGGCGCGGCCAGCCGAAGCGCCGGAGGGAGAGCGAGCTTGACGGAGATGAACGAGACGTCGCACGTGACGAGCGAGGGCGCATACGGCAGCTCCGTGAGCGAGCGGGCGTTGACGCGCTCGAGCACGGTCACGCGCGGATCGTCCCGGATCTTCGAATGCAGCTGGCCGTAGCCGACGTCGAGCGCGATCACGCGCGCGGCGCCCCGCTGGAGCAGCACGTCGGTGAACCCGCCGGTCGAGGCGCCGACGTCGAGGCAGTCGACACCCGCGACGTCGAGACCGAACGCGTCGAGCGCAGTCGCGAGCTTGTGGCCGGCACGAGAGACGTAGGGCGGCGGCGCCTCCACCTCGAGCGGCGCATCCTCCGCGACCTGCTCGCCCGGCTTGGAATGGCCCGGCACGAGCCCGGCCATCACGAGCGCCTGGGCCTGCGCGCGCGACTCGGCGAGGCCGCGCTCGACGAGCAGCACGTCGAGGCGCTTCTTCGGTGCCATCAGACCGTCCGCGAAGCCAGCCCGTCCACGATCTCGCCGAGCACCGATGTGTCCGCGTCGATCGCCGCGAGCCTCTCGTGCGCCCGCTCGGCCGCCTCGTCGGCGAGCCGGCGGGCCGCGTCGGCGCCGACGTCGAGCACGAATCCGTCGCCGTCCAGGATGTCGTCGACGATCTGGAAGAGCGGCCCAAGCTCGGTGCCGAAGCGCCGCCACGCAACCTGCTCTGCTTCAGGCAGCTCGACGGCAGCAAGCGCACACCCGATCGAGGCCGAGAACAGGGCACCGGTCTTCAGGCGGTGCAGGTCTTCGCGGGCTCCCTCGTCTCGGATGTCGAGCCACTGGCCGCCGATCATGGCCAGCGTCCCGTCGACGAGCTCGCGCGCAACCGCCCCGGTCGGATACGTGAGGGCAAGCCGGAATGCCTCTCCGAGCAGCGCGTCGCCCGCGAGAATCGCCGTCGCCTCGCCGTACTGCGCCCACACCGAGGGAGCGCCCCGTCGTTCCCGGTCGTCGTCCAGCGACGGCAGATCGTCGTGGACCAGTGAGAACGAGTGGACGAGCTCGACCGCGGCCGCGGCCGGCAAGAGGCTCTCCGCCGGAGAGCCGAGCGCCTCGCCGGTTGCCAGACACAGCACCGGACGGATCCGTTTGCCGCCGATCGCGTGCCGCATGGGCTCGGCGAGCGTGCCGAGCTCCGGAGTGAGCGCCAGATCGTCGAGATAGGCCTCGACGAGCGTGCGCAGGTCGCTAGGCCCCTGGAGCATCGGCCTCCGGGCGGGGAGTGGCCGCTTCGGTCTCGGCCGCACGCTTGGCGCGCTGCAGCTCCGCTTCGACCTCCTTCGCGAGGTCGGCGAGCTCCTGCAGGATCTCGATCGCCTTGTCGGGGTCGTCGGTCTCCTCGAGGCGCGTGCGTGCCTGCTCGAGGCGTGCCAGCAGATGCTCTGCGTTCGCAAGCGATTCGTCCGCCGTCATGCTGCCTCCCGTTGAATTCGACCAAGAATGCCGTTCACCAGCCTGGCGCCGTCGTCGGACGCGTACCGCTTGGTGAACGCGACCGCCTCGTTGATCGCGACCTGGACCGGGACCTCCCCCGTCTCGAGCTCGTGCACGGCGACGCGGAGCGCGCTCCGCTCGACGGTGCCGAGCCTGTCGGCGCTCCAGCTTTCCGAAGCGGCGGTGATGCGCGCGTCGAGCTCGTCCGACCGCGCAGAGACAGCCTCCGCCACGCCGCGCGCCCACGGGTCGATCTCGCCGGCGTACTGGGAACCGATCGGCTGGCCGGAGAGGTCCCACTGGTAGAGCAGAAAGAGCGCCTGACGGCGCGCCTGGCGGCGGGAGACGCTCACGCCCGCAGCTCCTCGAGCGTCGAGGTCGAGTAGTCCCCGGACCGAAACGACTCGCTCGCAAGCACCTGCAGGGCGAGCTCCCGGGTCGTCGGGACACCGTCCACGACGGTCTCCCGCAGCGCGCGCTCGGCGCGTGCGATCGCGGATGGCCGGTCGCTGTCCCACACGATGAGCTTGGCGATCATCGAGTCGTAGAACGGCGGGATCACCGACCCGGATTCGACGAACGTGTCGATCCGGACGCCCGGCCCTTCCGCAGGGTGGAACCGTGCGATCTGCCCGGGGGACGGCCGGAAATCGTGCTCGGGATCCTCGGCGTTGAGCCTGATCTCGATCGCGTGGCCGCGCCGCGGCGCCCGGCCGGAGGCGACGAGCGGCTCGCGCGCAGCGACGCGCAGCTGCTCGCGGACGAGGTCGATGCCCGTGACGAGCTCCGTGACGGGGTGCTCGACCTGGAGTCGCGCGTTCAGCTCGATGAAGTAAAAGCTGCCGTCGGGGCCGAGCAGGAACTCGAACGTGCCGGCGTTGCGGTAGCCGACTGCGCGGCACGCGCGTTCGGCGGCGGCTTCCATCGACTCGCGCGTCTCGGCCGTCAGCGCGGCCGACGGCGACTCCTCGATGAGCTTCTGGTGACGCCGTTGGATGGAGCACTCGCGCTCGCCGAGCGTGAGGACACTGCCCTGCTCGTCGCAGAGCACCTGGATCTCGACGTGACGCGCCGGGGATAGCGCCTTCTCGACGTACAGGCGCGCGTCGCCGAACGCGGCCTGCGCCTCGGCCGCCGCGGCGCCGAATGAATCTGCAAGCTCGTCCGGCTCTGTCACCAGGCGCATCCCCTTGCCTCCGCCGCCCGCGCTCGCCTTGAGCAGGATGGGATAGCCCATCTCGTCGGCTGCCTGGCGGGCCGCCTCGACCGACGTCTCGCCGTCGGTGCCGGGCACCGTCGGCACGTCCGCCGCGCGCATCGCCCGCTTCGCCGAGATCTTGTCGCCCATGGTCGCCATCACGTCCGCCGGCGGGCCGACGAAGACCAGGTCGTTGTCGACACACGCTTCGACAAAGGCGGGATTCTCGGCGAGGAAGCCGTAGCCGGGGTGTACCGCCTGGCAGCCGGTCGTCTCCGCGGCCGCGATCACGCTCGGGATGCGCAGATAGCTCTCGGCGGCCGCGGGCGGACCCACACAGACCGCTTGATCGGCCAGCCGCACGTGCAGCGCCTCGCGGTCGGCGGTCGAGTAGATCGCGACGGCCTCGACGCCGAGCTCCTGCAGTGCACGGATCACCCGGACGGCGATCTCCCCCCGGTTCGCGACCAAGACGCGAGAGAACATCAGACGTCGAGCAGGCGGCCGTTGACCGGCTCGAGCTCGAACAGGAGCTGGCCGTATTCGACCGGCTCCGCGTTGCCGACGTGGATCCTGAGCACGACGGCCTCGATCTCGGACTTCACCTCGTTCATGAGCTTCATCGCCTCGAGGATGCAGAGGGTCTCGCCGGCTCCGACCGCGTCGCCCTCCTCCACGAAGTTCGCGGCACCCGGAGCCGGTGCGCGGTAGAACGTGCCGACCATCGGGCTCTCGACGCGGACGAGCGAGTCGTCGCGCGGCAAGACGGGCGGGAGGTCGCCCTCGCCGGCCGGCGGGACGACGGGAGGCGTCGCGGCGGCGGCGGGTGCCTGCTCGGCCGTGCGGCGCACGCTGACGCGCATGCCTTCCTCCTCGATGGTGATCTCGCCGACGCCGGTCTCCTGGACGATCCGGACGACCTCACGAATCCGCTCCTGCCGAAGCTGGTCGACACCCCCGGCCGCCAGCGGCTCGTCGCCTCCCGAACGGCCGCGAATCGCTCGCAGAAGCGGCTCTGCCTCCTCGCCGAAGAGCGCGAGCAGCAACAGCTCTTCCTCGCTGGCCGCCAGCCCGCCCGCCTCGTCGCGGAGGGCGTCGAGGTCGACCGGCGTGTCGGGCTCGGCGCCGAAATTCTCGACTGCGCGTGCCAGCGCCGCGTCGACCGGGCCTGGCGTGCGGCCGAACCGGCCCGTCACGAGATCCCGGAGCTCGTCGACCATCGTCGAGTACCGGTTCGCGGTCAGGACGTTGAGGAGGGCCTGGGAAGCGACGATCTGGCCGATCGGTGCCGCGAGCGGCGGCGAGCCGACCTCCTCGCGCACCCGTCCGACCTCGTCGATGACCTCGTCCAGGCGGTCGCCCGCGTCCTGCGATCGGAGCTGCACGTCGAGCGCCGCGACGAGGCCGACCGGAAGCTTGTGCTGAGCGGCGCGCACCGCGACGCGCGGCGGGAGCGGCGAGACGGGCTCGTCGCCGATGTGCTCGTCGACGAGGTCCGACGCATCCCAGAGCTTCTGCATGTCGATCCCGGTCTCCAGACCGACCCCGGCCAGTGCCTGCGCAACCGACTCGGCCGAGACGCGATGCATCGTCAACGCGACCGGGTAGACGGCCGACGCGATCACGTCGGCGCCGGCACGCGACGCTTCGAGGGCCGCAGCGAGAGCGTTGCCGCCGGCGCCCTGGGCGTAGAGCCCGACCGGCAGCCCCGAGACCTCCCGCAGCTCCGAGACGAGCTCGCCGGCGCGGTGCGGCTGGAGGACCGCGGCGGGGTCGTTCAGCAGCAGGCGAGCGGCGCCGAGCTCCGGGAGTCGCTTCGCCGCGTCGACGAGCGCCTCGTGGCGGCCGCTGCCGTAGAGGACGCCCGCCTCGAACTCCTTGCCCGACTCGACGATCGCCTCGGCTGCCTCGCGCAGGTTGTCGACGTCGTTCAGGGGGTCGTGGAGACGAAAGACGTCGATGCCGCTCTGGGCCGCGCTCGCCACGAAGCGACGGGCGAGATCGCCGCGGACGGGGCGCGTGCCGACGAGGAACCGACCGCGGACGGCCAGTGCCAGGGGCGTGGTCGTGCGGCTCTTCAGCGCGCGAATGCGCTCCCACGGGCTCTCGACTCCGCGGCGTACGGCGCTGTCGAACACGCCGCCGCCCGAGATCTCGAGGTAGGCGAAACCGGCCTGGTCGAGGATCTCCGCGAGCCGCAGGACGTCGGCCGTCGGCATGCGTCCGGCCAGCGGTTCCTGGCTGAGAACGCGAATCGAGGTGTCGACAAGGCGCGGCATGCCGGGGGAGACCTTAGCGCGGCCTCTCGCGACCCCGACCGCTCAGGAGCGGCCGAGCGAGGCTGCGAGCGCGTTCAACTGCGAGGTCAGTTCATCGTGCTCGGCGGACAGCGTCGCAACCTGCCGCTCGGCCATGCTGTTCGGAAAGAACGCGAGCCGCTCCTTCGCCAACTCGAGCCTGGCGACGAGGTTGCGCTCGCGATGATGGAGATGAGCGAGCCTGCCGAGCGTGTTCTCCTGAGGCTCGGTCACCGGACCACGAGGTAGATCAACGCCGTCGCCACGATGGGCACGAACCACCAGCGCTGAATCGTCCGGGCAACGCGGTACGGCAGGCGCTGACTTCGTCGCACGCGCACCGCGTAGTGATGAAGACCGTGAACTCGCACTCTCCCCCTACCTTCATCGTCGCGCCGCACGCGAACGAATTCAAGTGCCCCGCTCATTGTGCCAGCGTGAATGTCCCAGCGAGCCTGTCCGGGTGGGTGTCCGACCGGTACCGGTAGCGGCCCGTTCCAAGCGTGATGCGACTACTAGGCTCGCTGGATGTAGCGCTTCTCGCGCGGGTCGACCTTGATCTTGTCGCCCACGTTCACGAAGAGCGGTACCTGGACGACCGCACCTGTCTCGAGCGTCGCCGGTTTCGACACGTTCGAGACGGTGTCGCCCTTCACGCCGGGCTCGGTGTCGGTCACCTCGAGAACGACCGACGCAGGCAGCTCGACGCCTGACGGCGTTCCGCCGACGAACATCACCTGAACCGAGGAGGAGGGCTGCATGAACGGCAGCTCGTCCTCGAGGTCGGCGTGCGGGAGCGACAGCTGCTCGTAGGTCGACTCGTCCATGAAGACGACTTCGTCCCCCGAGTCGTAGAGGTACTGCATGTTCTTCTGCTCGGTCCGGACGCGTGCGAACTTCTCGCCGGCGCGGAACGTCTTGTCGACGACCGAGCCGCTCGTCAGGGACTTGAGCTTCGTGCGGACGAAGGCGCCGCCCTTGCCGGGCTTGACGTGCTGGAACTCGACGATGCGCCACGTCTGGCCCTCGAGCTCGATGTGCATTCCGTTACGGAACTGGTTGGTTGAGACGACCTCGGCCACGGCGCGGCAGGGTACCTAACCCACTTCGATCAACTGTTTCGGGAACGACGTCAGCAGCTCGACGCCGTCGTCGCGGACGACGGCGAGGTCCTCGATTCGCACGCCGCCGACGCCCTCGAGATAGATCCCGGGCTCGATGGTGACGATGTGGCCGGCCACGAGGGTGTCCGTCGACTCGGAGGACAGGCGCGGCGCCTCGTGCACCATCAGGCCGACGCCATGGCCGAGCCCGTGGCCGAAGTTCTCGCCGAACCCGGCCTCGGTGATCGGCCCGCGCGCCAGCTCGTCCGCCTCGACCCCGGTCAGGCCGGCTCGGATGCCGTCGCACGCCAGCTGCTGCGCCTCGAGACAGATGTCATAGGCCCGGCGAAGCTCTCCGGGCACCGACCCCGTCGAGAACGTGCGCGTGCAGTCGCTGCAATAACCCTCGAAGCGAACACCCCAGTCGACGGTCACGAGCGTGCCCTTGTCCACGATCCGGTCGGTCGGGTGGGCGTGTGGGCGTGCACCGTTCGGCCCGGACGCGACGATCGTCTCGAATGACAGCTCGTCGGCGCCGTGTGCGTGCAGCAGCTCGTGCAGCCGCCACGCGAGCTCGCGCTCGCTGCGGCCGATCCACGTCTCCGCGGTCAGCGCTTCGAGCCCCCGGTCGGCGATCTTCGCGGCCCGCCTGAGCTGGGCGATCTCTTCGGCATCCTTGACGGCACGCAGCCGATCGACGATCCCGCTCGTCGGCTCGAGTTTCGCCTCGCCGGCCGCGAGCCGCTGCCATTCGACGTACGGGAGCACGTCGGCCTCGAACTGGACCGTGCCGGTCAGGCGCGGCCCGAGGTCGACCATGACCGCGCGCTTCGTCATCTCCACCTCGACGCCGGGCACTTCGCGTGCGACCTCGAGGTACCGGAAGTCGGTGTACAGCGTCGTCTCACCGCCGGGCTGAACGAGCAATGCCGCATTCGAGCTGTCGAATCCGGTGAGGTAGAGGATGTTGACGAGGTTCGTCACGAGGAGCGGCTCCTCGAGCTCGCCCCCGAGTTGCGCCAACCGTCCGCTCATGCTGCTGCCTCCTTCCCGGCGAGGAACTCGAGCGCCTCGCGGTAGCCGTCGGGCCCTTTGCCGATCACCCGAAGTGCCGCGAGCTCGGCGACGACGCTGTGCCGCCGCCACGCCTCACGCTCCTCGATGTTCGACAGATGCACCTCCACGATCGGCACCGAGAGCACCTCGAGCGCGTCGCGGATCGCGTAGCTGTAGTGGCTCCAGGCGCCCGGGTTGACGATGACGCCGTCGATGTCGTCGTAGGCGTCGTGGATCCAGCCGATGTACTCGCCTTCGCTGTTCGTCTGCCTGCAGCGCGCCGTGATGTCCAGCGCGTGCGCCCACTCGTAGATCTTCGTCTCGAGCTCGTTGATGCTCAGTCCGCCGTAAATGCGCGGATCGCGCCGGCCGAGCGTGTCGAGGTTGACGCCGTTCAGGACGAGCACCTGGGTCACGCGATGAGCGTATCCAGTGCGGCTCGAACATCCTCGGGCGGCCGCGCAGCCACGTACGGGCCGTCGGCGCCGAGTAGGACGAGGTTGATCTCGCCGCCGCTCCGCTTCTTGTCGCGGAGCAGCGCCTCCCAGGCCACGCTCGCGGTCGACCGCGACGGGCTGCGGATCCAGCGCGTCGACGACGGGCGCGGGGTCGCGGCCACTCATGCGGAGAGCCGCGAGCAGCCCCAGCGCCACGGCCTCGCCGTGTGGAAGCTCGTAACCGGCGGCCGCCTCGAGCGCGTGCGCGAACGTGTGGCCGAGGTTGAGCCAGCGCCGCGGCCCGTGATCGTGGGGGTCGCGCAGGCAGATGCCGGCCTTGTAGGCGGCGGCGCCCCGGACATCGAGCGGCCGGCCGGCGAGAAGCTCGGTCTTGACGCGCTCGGCCTCACCCTGGCGCCGCTCTCGCTCGGGCAGCGTCGCAAGGAGGGCCTCGTCGATCACGACGCGCACCGGCCAGTGAAACGCGCCGATGAGGTTCTTGCCCTGCGGGACGTCGATCGCCGTCTTGCCGCCGATCCCCGCGTCGACCTGCCCGACGAGCGTCGTCGGGACTGCGACCCATGGGACGCCGCGGAGGTAGGTCGCCGCGGCGAAGCCGGCCAGGTCGGTCGTGGCGCCGCCGCCGAGCGCGACGATCGTCCCGGCGCGGTCGAGGCTCAGCTCTCCCCAGAGGCGCTCGAGCACGGACAGCTGCTTCGCGGCCTCCCCCGGAGGGAGGTCGTGCGCGGAGACGAGCCTGTCGCCGAGGCCGTTCTGAGCCGCGGGGCCGAGGATGCCCATCACCGTGGAGTCGGCGACGAGGGCGACCGGGCCGTCCCCCGGGACGAGCTCTCCGAGGCGCTCGAGCACACCGGTCTCGTGCTGGACCCCCGCCGCTGCCAGCACGGCGCCGTCGACGTCTCCGCTCGAGACGGTTGCATCGGCGGTCTCGTGGTAGAGCGGCTCGCGTTCCGCGTACAGCGCACGAAACTGCTCTTCGTTCTGCGCCAGTGGCCGGTCGCTCCCAGCGCAGCGGTCCCACGCCGTCGCTGACGTCGACTTCGAGCAGAACCGTGAACGCGCAGGCCGCGAGCTCGTCGCGGACGGAAGGGCTCTTGACCGCGCCGCCGCCGAGGTCGAGCACCGAGAGCTCCCGGCGCTTCAGCGCGTCGAGGACCCGCTTCGCCTCCTGCAGCCGGAACGCCTGCTCGCCCTGGGTGCCGAAGATCGTGCCGACCGCGAGCGACGCATCGACCTCGACCGATCTGCGTCCGAGCCGCGCGCCCAACTCGGGCGCGATCGTCGTCTTGCCCGCGCCCATGAAGCCGATCAGCGCGAGGTGCCGCGCCAGGGCGTTGTCAGCCCTCACCATTCGATGCGCGCGAGATAGGCGCTACGTGCCGCGACGAAGTCGCCGACCGCATCGCCGCCGAACTTTTCGTGCGCTGCGACGGCGAGCTCCCACGCGACGGCCGCCTCCGCGACGACCGCGAGTGCCTCGACGGCCGCCACATCGGAGCGCTCGACGAGCGCTGCGGCCTCCTCGCCCGTCGCGAGATCGACCGAGCGGAGCGGCTTCATCAACGTCGGCAGCGGTTTCATCGCCGCGCGGACGATGATCTCCTCGCCGTTCGAGACACCGCCCTCGATCCCGCCGGCATGGTTCGTGTCACGGCGCCGGTCGGGGCGGATCTCGTCGTGCGCCTGGGAGCCGCGTAGGCCCGCGACGGCGAAGCCGTCGCCGATCTCGACGCCCTTGACGGCCTGGATGCCCATGAGCGCTGCCGCGAGGCGCGCGTCGAGCCGGTCGTCCTTCGTCGCGTAGCTGCCCAGACCGGGCGGCACTCCCGTTGCGCGGACCTCGACGACCCCGCCGACCGTGTCGCGCTCCGACCGCGCCTCGTCGACGGCCTGCCGCAGGCCCTCCTCGTCGAGCGGCTCGCCGCGGACCGCGATTCCGATCGTGCGCGAGCAGCGCCTTCGCGACCGCGCCGGCCGCGACGTGGACCGCCGTATGCCGGGCCGAGGCGCGCTCGAGCGCATTGCGCACGTCGTCGTGGCCGTACTTGAGGACACCCGCGAGATCCGCATGCCCGGGCCGCGGCAGCGTCACCGGCTTCGTGCCCTTCCCGGCCGGGTCCCCGTCGGGCGGCCACGGGCTCATCCCCCACGTCCAGTTCTTGTGGTCGACGTTTCGGACGACCAGGGCCAGGGGCGTGCCGAGCGTTCGCCCGTGCCGGAGGCCTGCCAGCACCTCGACGCGGTCCTGCTCGATCTGCTGCCGGGGCGAGCGGCCGTAACCCTCCTGGCGACGCTTCAGGTCGGCGTCGATCGCAGCGCGGTCGAGCTCGAGCCCGGCGGGCAGCCCTGTCAAGGATCGCCACGAGCGCGGGCCCATGCGATTCACCGGCGGTCGAAAGGCGAAGCGTCACGCTGCCAAGCCTAGAGTTGCGGATCGATGGCCGTCGCCCTTCAGATCGCCGCGAGCGGCCTGGCAGCCGGCGCGGTCTACGGGCTCGTGGGCGTCGGCAACTCGCTCGTCTTCCGGCTCACCGGTGTCGTCTTCTTCGCCTACGGGGAGCTGATCGCGCTCGGTGTCTTCACGACGCTCCTCGTTGCGGCAGGCTCCGGCCCGGTCTCGCAGACGAGCGTCGGGGGGGCGCGGTTCCTGCTCGCCCTCGTCGTCGGCCTCGTCGTCACCGCGGCGGCGAGCGCCGGGTCGTACTTCCTGGCGATCGAGCCGTACCGTGCCCGCGGCTCGACGATCGGCTGGGTGGCCGCATCGCTGGCCGTCGCGTTCGTCATCCGAACGGCGCTCGTCGCGTTCTTCGACCGCGCGGCCTACGTCTTCCCCGACCCGCTGCCGTTCCACCGGCTCGGCAACGACGGCTTCTGGCACGTCGGCGGCGCGACGATCCAGGCGCGCTCGCTGTTCGTCGCTGCGGCGGCGTTCATCCTCGCCGCCGGTGCAGCAGCCCTCCTCCAGCGGACGCGCTTCGGGCGGGCTCTGGAGGCGATCTCGCAGGATTTCGACGCGGCGGTCCTCGTCGGCCTGCCCGTCGGGCGCCTCGTCGGAATCGCATTCGCGCTCGCCGGCGCCTCGGCGAGCCTGGCCGCCGTCCTGGCCGCCCCGTCGGGCGCGTTCGACCCGGACGCTGCGGCGCGGTACGGGCTCTACGGCCTGCTGGCGGCTGTCGTCGTCTGGTTCGATCCGCGCCGCGCCTTCGTCGCCGGAGTCGTGCTCGGGCTCGTCCAGGCGACGGTCACCTCGACGCACTGGGGCGGCGGCCCGGCGTACCGCGATGTCGTGCCCCTCGTCATCGGACTGCTCTTCCTCGCCCTTCGTACGCGTGCACCGGCCGAGGCCGCCGAGTGAACCGGTCGACAGTCGCGATCACGGCCTTCGTGGTTGCCGCCCTCGTTCCGCTCGTCGTCGGCGACGCACGGACGACCGACCTGGCCGGCGGCCTGTACCTGGCCTGCGCAGCCGTCGGCCTCGCGCTCGTCGTCGGCGTCGCGGGGCTGCCGTCACTCGCCCAGGGCGCGTTCGTCGCGGTCGGCGCCGTCGCCGGGGCGCACCTGCTCGCACACGGCGCACCGACGCTCGTCGCAGCGGTGGGCGGCGGGGTCGCCGGCTGCCTCGCCGGTGCCGTCACTGGAGTCGCCTTCGTTCGGCTGCCGCGCGCGGGCTTCGCCGCAGCGACGTGGATCGTGACCTGGCTGATGGCGTTTGCCACGCAGTCGATCGGCTGGGTCCTCGGCGGCTCGCAGGGGATCGTCGTCCAGGGCGGCCCCTCCCCCACCGGTCACTACGAGCTGGCCCTCGCGCTGACGGCGGTCGCCGCCGCCGGCTACCTCGTGCTCGCGCGCGCCACGTTCGGACTGCGGTCTGGCGGCAGCCCGCGAGCGCGAGCCCGCGGCACGGACGCTGGGCGTCCCGGTCGTCCGTCTGCGCGTCCTCGCGATGAGTGCTTCGGCCGTACCGGCCGGTGTGACGGGCGCACTCGGCGTCCAGCTCGCCGGCGTCGCCGATCCGACGCTCTATACCCCGTACCTCTCGTTCAAGCTCCTCGTCGTCGTGCTCCTGGGCGGAGCGCTGGCGCCGCTCGGGGCGCCGGCAGGCGTCCTCGTCCTGGGCGCCCTCTCGGTGGTCGCCGACGGGATCACATCGCTCGAGCACGTCGCCGCGTCGCGGTCACACGCGTTGCTGGCCGCGATCCTGCTCCTCGGCGTCGTCTCGCTCGGCTGGAACGGGCTCGTCCGCCCGGCGCGCACCCGTCGGCGCGCCGCCGGAGCACGGCCCGCCGAAGACGTTCTCCGGAGCGCTGTCGGCGCACGGCCTGTCGAAGCGCTACGGAGAGCTCGCCGCGGCCGACGAGGTGTCGCTCGAGGCCGCTGCCGGGACGGTCACGGCCGTGATCGGCCCGAACGGATCGGGCAAGACGACGGTCCTCCGTCTGCTGGCGGGAACGACCCCGCCCGACGAGGGCAGGATCACGGTCACCGGCGGCGTCGACGCGAACGCTCCAGGCGACCGCGGTCTTCCCGCCGCTGACGGCTCTCGAGCACGTGCTCGTCGGATCGGCCGGCCGCCGCCGCCGCGACGGGTTCATCCGGACGCTCACGGCGACGCCCCAGGCGCGGCGCGAGGACGCGGAGTTCGTCGCGGAGGCCCGAGCCCTGCTCGCGCGGTTCGGGCTCACGCCGGGCTCGGAGGCACGCGGGCTGCCGGCCTCCGACCAGCGCCTGTTGATGCTGGCAGCAGCGGCGGCGACCGGCGCAGCGGTGCTGCTCGTCGACGAGCCGACGGCCGGTCTCTCGGCCGCCGAAGTCGGCCGGGCGACGAGCCTGCTGCAAGCTCTGCGAGACGAGGGCCGGGCGCTCGTGGTCGTCGAGCACAACCTCTCGGTCGTCAGCGAGCTCGCGGATCGCGTGATCGTCCTCGACGCCGGCCGGGTGATCGCCGACGGCACGCCCGCGGAGGTGGCCGCCGACGAGCGCGTCCGAACCGCGTACTTCGGGGACGGCGCTCTACAGTGAGCGCCGCCGTGACTCGCCTCCTGCCGCTCCTCCTCGCCGCAGCGGTGCTCGCCGGCTGCGGCGGCAGCGCAGGCCCGCGAAAATCGCTCCTCGTCGTCGTCAACGCCCCCTTCACGCGCACCCCGTACCTGGGGCGGTCGATCGAGAACGGCGCCCGCCTCGCTGCGAGCGAGGTGAACGCCTCAGGGATTCGCGTCGGCGACGCCCGCTACAACCTGCGAATCGAGACGATGGACACCGGGCTCTCCCCGGCCCGCGCCGTGGCCAACGTGCGACGGGCAGTTGGCCGCCACGCTGTCGCGATCGTCGACGAGGGCACCGGGATCGACGCGTCGTGGCGTGTCGCAGACCGCGCGGGCGTCCCGATCGGCGTCGTCTTCGAAGGCGGTGGGAACGTCATCGACCCGCAGACACGCCGAAACGTCTTCCGCGTCGCGCCGACCGACCACGGGATCGCCTTCAGGCTCGCGGAGTACCTCGTGCCGAAGGGCCTCAAGCTCGCGATCATCCACGACGACTCGGACTACGGCGCGGCCGGCGAGCAGGCACTCCGAAGCGCGTTCTCGGGAAACCGGTCCTCGATCGCGGCCGATCTGACGGTTGCGTCGGACGCACTCGACCTGTCCCCGCAGCTTCTCCGCGCGCGGCAGGCCGGCGCGACCGGCGTGCTCGTCTGGGGGCGGCCCGCGACGATCGCCGCCGCGATCACAGCTGCCCGCACTGCGGGCTGGTCGGTCCCGTTCTACACCCCACCGACCGGTGCCGACCCGTTCGTCCGGCAACAGCTCGCCGATCATCCGGCGTGGGTCGACGGGCTCACCTTCGCGAGCGGCAGGCTGACGGCCGAGGTCGGCCGAGGACCGTTCCAGGCGTTCGAGCAGCGGCTCGAGTCCGACGACGGCGTCGAGCGGGTCGGCGTCCGTACCCGCGCCGGACGCGAGGTGATTCAACCGCCGGAGACGGCGATGTACGCCTACGACTTCGTCAATCTGCTCGCCGCCGCCATCGCCAAGGCGGGCTCGACCGAGCCCGCCAAGATCGCCGCCGCGCTGGAGCAGGTGTCGATCCAGGGCGCGAACGGCGACTCCAGGGGCTTCAACGAGAACAACCACGAGGGCGTGATCGACGACGACATCTACTTCGCGCGGTTCCACGACATGACGTACGCCCCCGTCCAGGACGACGCCCTGTCGAAGACCCTGCCGCTGATCCCCCAGCTCCAGTGAGAGTCGTCGTCGCCTGCTCCGTCGCCGCGGTCCTGGTCGCCGCCCCGGCGGCCCGCGCGTCGCCTCCCCGCCTCGTCTCGCTGCCCTCGCCCGCTGACCCCGCTCTCGGCGTCGCCGCCGATCGGCGGCGGCGCCGCCGGCACGCGGGAAGGCAGGCAGCACCGCATCCACGCGACCCAACGGGTGACCGTCTTGCTCGACCGGGCCGGTACGCCGTTCGCTCTTCGCGTCGTCCAGCGGCTCGACGTGCTCCGCGTCGGGGACTACACATACTCGATCGGCGCACCGGTCATCCGCGTCGAGCGAGCGGCGGGATCGCAGTCCGACCCGGGCCAGCGCGCGAACGCCATCCTCTGGGCCGGCTTCAATCCGGGCAGGCGCATCCTCGCCGCGGCGGCAGATCTTCGGCTCGAAGCGGCTGGGGCGCTGCCGCTCCGGCTCGAGCCGCACGACGGCCGCCTCACGCTCCGCAACGTGACCGGCGTCACGACGACCGGCTTCGACGCCACAGCACGGCCGAACGAGCTGCTGGCGACGCTCGCGGCGTTCCGGCGTGCTACGCGCTCCGGCGCCCCGGTTGCCGGCGGCAGCGCACTGGTCACCTCGCCGGTGACGCCCGTCAAGCTCGACGTCTCGGCTCCGCTCGCGGTCCGCGGGACGATCGGCGGGCGGGCCGTCAGCGTCGTTCTCGGCGGCGCGGCACATCCGTTGGCGGCCACGTTCCCGGGCGGCGCAGCGCGGCTCGTCGTCCGAGCCGCTGCCGGCGCCCGAGCTCCTCAGCGCCCCACCGGGCGAACGTGGGCGCGCGCTGCTGGCCCGCGCGGTCCGCGCATCGCTCGAGCTGGCGCGGGTCAGGCAGTACGACACGTTCCTGGGCAATCCCGACCCGGCCGGCTCGAGCCGCACGACGTACGTCTACGTCACGGCACGACGCCCGGCCCCTGCGCCGGTGGCGACCGCGGCAGCGCCGGAAGGCAGCGACTGGCTGCGGACCGTGCTCTGGATCGGCGGCGGGCTCGCAGCCCTGGGCATCGGTGCCGTCGTCTGGGCTAGGTCGTGAGCGCGTCCCGCATCGCCCCGATGGGCGGCTCGACGCCCGTCCAGAGGCGGAAGCTCGCCGCACCCTGACGGACGAGCGCCTCCCGCCCGTCGACGACGACGCAGCCGGCCGCGCGCGCGGCGGCCACGAGGGCCGTCTCCTCGGGCCCGTAGGCGAGATCGACGACGGTCTGCCCCGCGCTCAACTCGACGAGCACCTGGTCGCGGATGGGTGTCGCGTTGACCACGAGGTCGCAGCCGGTCGCGTCCGGTGGCCAGATCCCCGACCGGGTGAACCGGCGTGTGTCCGCGGGCAGAGCCGGCGCGAGTGCCACCGCAGCGCCTCCCCCGCCGATCAGACACGCGCGCGACGCGCTGATCCCGGCGAGGATCTCCCGATCGGTGTTGTGTCCGTGCACGCGTCCGTCGCGCAACACGAGCGTGTTCACGGCGTCCCCGTCCGCCTCGTCGCAGGCGGCGACCACAGCCTGCTTGTAGGGGATCGTCACGTTCGCGCCGGCAAAGCCGAGTGTTCCGAGCGCACGCACGGCGCCGACGACGTCCTCGACGTCGAAGGCGGCGTACCGCCAGTCGAGCCCGGCCGCTGCGAACGCCGCGTTCTGCATGCGCGGCGAGAGGGAGTGCGCGACCGGATGACCGAGCAGCGCGACGTGGTGCGTCAACAGCCGTACCCGTGCGCGCACTCGTACTGCGCGAACGCCGTGTCGCTGGCCGTGAAGAAGTGGTGGATCTTGTCGGGCTTGCGCACGAAGAAGAGGTAATCGACCTTCGCAGGATGCGCGGCTGCGCGGATCGACGCGAGACCGGGGTTGGCGATCGGCGTCGGCGGCAGTCCGGTGAGCTTGCGCGTGTTGTACGGATTGTCGCTCTGCAGCTGCGACTCGAGAATCGACTGCGTCGGCGGGATGTGCAACCCGTAGCGAAGCGTGGCATCGATGCCGAGTGGCATCCGGGCGTGCAGCCGGTTGTAGATGACCGCCGCCACGAGCGGACGTTCCGACGGAGCGATCGTCTCCCGCTCGACCATCGACGCGATCGTCAGCACGTCGTACGGCGTGAGGTTCTTGCTCCTGGCGTACCGCAGGTCGACTGTCCGCCACTGCTCGCAGAACGTCTGCAGCTGGTCCGCGACCAGGCGGCTCGACGTCGTCTTCGCGAGAAACTCGTACGTCGCGGGAAAGAGGAAGCCCTCGAGATTCGGCCGGCGGCGCGGCACGAAGCACGAGACGACTCCGGCCCGCGTGGCGTGCGCGTAGGCCAGGCCCGAGAGGCGAACGGGACGATTGCGCTTTCGCTCGGCGATCTTGGCGACGGCGCTCACGCGGTCGGTCATCTGGGCGCGGGTGAACCCCTCCGGGAAGATGACGCGAAACGGCTTCGGCGGCGGTGGCGGAGGAGGCGGCGGCGCGGCGGCCTGGTCGTGCAGCCGGGGGACGCGCCAGAGCAACCGCGGTGACCACGAGCACGACCGCAGCGACGATCGCCCCGAGCGCGAGTAGGCGGCGTCTCCTGATCTGCTCCGGCGTCGGCCGGGGGCCACCCGGTGGCGTCAGTTCGTGTTCGCTTGCCACTGGAGATAGTCGGTCAGGAGGTGGGCGGCGGCGCGTGCGTCATCTCCGTCGGCGAGCACGGAGGTGAACCGCTCGTCGTAGGTCTCGACAGGGATCCGGCAGGCGGTGCGCAGCCGTTCGACGAATGCCTCGGTCTCGCGGGCCTGCTCGCCGCGCTCGCCGCGAAGCGTCAGCGGCAGTCCGACGACGATGAGCTGCGCCTCAGCGGAGTCGATCACCGTCAGGAGCTCGTTGAAGCCGGCGTCGGTCGCCGCACCGCGAATCGTCGTCAGCGGACGGGCGACTGTCCCGGTCGGGTCCGAGACCGCGACGCCCGTGCGTGCGGACCCGTAGTCGAGCGCGACGACCTTCACGTCTCGAGGAGCGCGACGAGCTTGTCTCTGCCCGCAGTCAGCGCTTCGCGCACGTTCTCGGGGTTCTTGCCGCCCGCCTCGGCCAGCGTCGGCCGGCCGCCGCCCCCGCCGCCGATGATCGGGCCGAGCTCGCGCACGAGCGCGACGGCGTCGGCCTCAGTCACCGACTTGTCGAGGTTGATCACGAGGGCGATCTTGCCGTCGTCCACGGACGCCAGCACGACGGCCCTCGCCGCCTCCTGCTGCCGCAGACGGTCGGACAGGTCACGCAGAGCACTGCCGCGTGCGCCCTTCACCTCAGCGACGTAGACGGACCCCTGGCGGTCCTGCCAGACGACGTCCGGGCCCTGCTCCGGTGCCTGCGGCTTCTTCGCCTCCCGCCTGGCGCTCTCGAGCTCAGCGCGCACCGCCTCCAGCTCCCGCGAGCGGCCTTCGAGAATCGTCCAGGCCTCGCCGGCCGTGACCGCCTCGATGCGCCGTGCCCCCGAGCCCACGGACTGCTCGCTGACGATCAGGAAGGGGCCGATCTCGGCGGTCGAGCGGACGTGCGTGCCACCGCAGAGCTCGCGCGAGAATCCATCGATCTCGACGACACGCACCTCGTCGCCGTACTTCTCGCCGAAGAGCATCATCGCGCCGAGCTTGCGGGCCTCTTCGATCGGAGTCACGAAGGTGCGAACCGGGATCGCCTCGAACACCTTCTCGTTGACGATCCGCTCGACGCGGTCGCGTTCCTCGGAGGTCAGCGGACGATCGTGGGTGAAGTCGAATCGGAGCTTGTCGGGACGTACGGCCGACCCGGCCTGCTTCACGTGGTCGCCGAGCACTTCCCGCAGCGCGGCCTGCAAGAGGTGCGTCGCCGTGTGGTTCGCCATCGTCGGAAAGCGGTCGCCCCAGTTGACGGTCGCCTCGACGCGCGTGCCGGGCTGGAGCGGCGCATGATCCGCAAGATCGATCACGAGCACCTGGTCCTCGCCGAACTTGAGGACGTCGGCGACGTCGAGCCGCTGCTCCTCGCCGTCGACGGCGAGGTAGCCGCGGTCGCTGACCTGACCCCCGCTCGCCGCGTAGAACGGGCTCTGCTCGAGCTTCACGAGCTGCCGCGGTCCCTCGAGCGGGTGCGCTCTCGATCACCGCAGTCAAAGCCGTCGTCTTCGCGTAGCCGACGAACTCGGACGGACGGCGTTCCGCACCCACGAGCTGCGCAGCCGTCTGCTGCGTCGAGCTCTCACCGCCCCCGCGCGAGATCTCACGATGCCCCTGCATCAGCGCGTTGAAGCCGTCGAGATCGAGCGGCTGGCCGCGTTCCTCGGCGAGCTCCTGTGCAAGCTCGATCGGGAACCCGTACGTCGCCACCAGCGCGAAGGCGTCGTCTGCGCTGATCGCGTCCTGCCCCGCGAGGTCGTCGAACACCTTCGTCCCGCGCGCGAGCGTCTCGGAGAACTTCTCCTCCTCGGCACGCACGACGCGCTCGATGTCGGCGGCGTGCTCGCGCAGCATCGGGTAGGCGGCGCCCATCTGGTCGATGACGATCGCGGGAAGCCGGTGCACCCCCTCGAGCCCGATCCGCTTCGCCTGGTAGATCGCGCGCCGCAGGAGACGCCGGCAGATGTATCCGCGCCCCTCGTTGGAGGGCTCGATGCCCTCTGCGATCAGGAACGTGACGGCGCGGCCGTGGTCGGCGAGGACGCGGTGCGCCCGCCGTGAGACATCGCTGTCGCCGTAGGCGACCCCTGACTGCTCGGCAACCCAGTTCATGATGAGCTGGAAGCCGTCCGTGTCGAACACGGAGTCGACGGCCTGCAGTACGCACGCCGTCCGCTCGACGCCCATCCCCGTGTCGACGTTCGCGCTCGGGAGCCGGACGAGCACGTTCCCGGGCTGGAGGTCGTACTCCATGAAGACGAGGTTGTAGATCTCCATGTAGCGGTCGCAGTGGCCCGGGCCACAGTCCGGATCGCCGCACGCATAGCTCTCGCCGCGGTCGTAGAAGATCTCCGAGCATTGACCGCACGGCCCCGTCTCGGCCGCCTGCCAGAAGTTGTCCTTGCCGAGCCGGACGATCCGCTCTTCGGGAATGCCGACGCGCCGCCAGGCGGCGATCGCCACCGTGTCCTCGTCGAGCTCGAGCACCGGGTCGCCCTCGTGCACCGTCGCCCAGAGCCGGCTCGGATCGAGCTCGAGCACGTCGGTGACCCAGGACCAGGCGAAGTCGACCGCTCCGTCCTTGAAGTAGTCGCCGAACGAGAAGTTGCCCATCATCTCGAAGAAGGAGCAGTGGCGCTCGGTGCGCCCCACCTCGTCGAGATCGTTGTCCTTGCCCCCTGCACGCAGACAGGGCTGCACGCTGACCACGCGGTTCGACGGCGGCTCCTTCGTGCGCAGGAAGTACGGCTTGAACTGCTGCATCCCGGCGACGATGAACAATGTCGTCTGGTCCTCGGCCGGAGGGATCAGCGAGTGGCCCGGCACGCGAAGATGCCCGCGCTCCTCGTAGAAGCGCTGGAACGCCTCGCGCAGCTCGTTCGTCGTCATGGGCGACAGTCTAGGTCGGGCTATGGGGCAGCTCGGTCGGGATCGACGACGTCTCCCGAGTCGATCTCGTCGCGCATCTTCTCGACTGCGCGGCGGATCAGACGCGAGACGTGCATCTGCGAGATTCCGATCTGGTCGGCGATCTGAGACTGCGTGAGGCCCTCGTAGAACCGCAGGTGGAGGATCATCCGCTCGCGGGAATCAAGGGCCTTGAACCCCGGTGCGAGCACCGCCCGGTCCTCCGACAGCTCGTACTCGGGCTCGATGTCTCCGAGCGACTCCAGCAGGTCGAGCTCCTCCCCGTCCTCGGTCGAGCCGCCGCTCGAGAGCGAGAGCGACGAGTACGCGCGGCCCGACTCGAGAGCCTCGAGCACGTGCTCCTCCTCGACGCCGGCGGATTCGGCGAGCTCGGCGATGGTCGGTGAACGACCGAGCTCGACGCTCAGCTGCTCGACGAGCTTCGATAGCTGCACGTTCAGCTCCTGGAGCCCGCGCGGCACACGGACGGCCCAGCCGCGGTCGCGGAAGTGCCGTTTGATCTCACCGATGATGTTCGGGGTCGCGTAGGTCGTCAGCTCGACTCCGCGCGAGAGGTCGAACCGGTCGATCGCCTTGATCAGGCCGATCGCGCCGATCTGGACGAGATCGTCGAGTTGCTCGCCGCGATAGCTGTAGCGACGCGCCAGCGAGCGGACCAGCGACATGTACTGCTCGATGAGCTGCTCGCGGGCCTGAAGATCTCCGTCCTCGTGGTAGCGGCGGAGCAGCGCCTTGTCGGACTCACGCACGGACGACCCGCTTCGTCAGCCGCACCGAGCGGCCGTCGACCTGAATGTCGTCGACGGTCGACTCGAGCATGCGGCGCAGCCCCAGCTCGTCGGTCTCGCGTTCGACCTCGTCGAGGAGACGCGCGCCGACCGGCTCGACCACCGCTTCGAGCGCGTCGCCGTCGATCCGCAGGCGCACGGTCACCTCGCCGCTCGCATCGTCGCCGTGCGTGAGTACAGCCCCCAGCGCGAGTTGCAGGTCTTCGAGGTGCTCGAGGGTCAGATCGAGCCGGGCGGCCAGACCGCCGAGCACGAGGTGCGCCACGGTCTGGTAGTCCGACTCGCGTGGAAGCGTGAGCGTGATCTCATCAGTCATTGTGCGGCTTCAGCTCGTCTTCGAGGTCGCGTTCGCGGCGGGCCGCAGCCGCCTTGCCCTCATCGACAGCATCACGCCAGCTCCGCTTCGTCCTGAGCGTCGACCACCCGTGCGAGACGCCGGCGGTCAGCCCGGTCATCTTCTGCACCGGCCGCTTGACCGCGAAGCTGACGGTTCGCACGGCTTCGTCGGCCGCAACGACCGCATCGACGGCGCTCGTCGTCGCGATGTCCACCTTGTCGAGCTGCGCATTCACACGGTCGACGGAGCCGCCAACCTTGTTGATCACGGGCAGAACCTCGATCTCGGCCCCCCGGATGAACGACGAGAGCCGGTCGAAGGTGACGGCCAGGCGCAGGAACGCCCACCCGATCCCGACGCCGAGCGCGACGAGGAAGAACGCGAGCGCCAGGTGGGCGAGATCGCTGTAGGAGAACGCAAGCACGCCCACCAGGTTAGTCAGCCGCCGTCGAAGTGACCAAACCGGAACCGACGACGACGTCGCCGTCGTAGAGCACCGCAGCCTGCCCGCGGGCGATGCCGTACGCCGGCTCGTCGAGGTGGAGCCGGAAGCCTCCTGCGGTCGCCTCGACCTGGGCCGGCACCGCCGGACTGCGATACCTGAGCTTCGCCTCGGCCCGGCCGACCGGGGCGTAGATCCGCCCACGAACCGACACCCGGCGCCGGGCGAGGGCTGCCCGCGGGCCGGCGACGACCGTGTTCGTGCGCGGGTCCGTGCGGAGTGCGTAGAGCGGTTCGGGCGCGGCCACCCCGAGGCCGCGGCGCTGGCCGGGCGTGAAACGCCAGTGGCCGGCGTGACTCCCCAGCACGGCGCCGTCCTCGTCGACGATCGTCCCCGGCCGGGCCGCAAGCCCCTGGCGGCCGAGGAACGAACGGTAGTCGTCCCCGGCGAGGAAGCACGCTTCCTGGCTGTCGGCCCGCCGCGCGACCGCGAGCCCCGCCGCCAGCGCCTGGGAGCGTGTCTCGTCCTTCGTCTGCTCGCCGAGCGGGAACCAGATGCGGTCGAGGAAACGCGGGTCGAGCCGCGCGAGCATGTAGCTCTGATCCTTCTCTACGTCGAAGGCGCGCGCGAGCAGCGGCCGGCCGCCGTGTTCGGTGATGCGCGCGTAGTGGCCCGTCGCGAGCCGCGGCGCACCGATACGGCGCGCGAAGGCGAGGAGCTGCGCGAACCGGAACCCGCCGTTACAGCGGATGCACGGGTTGGGCGTCTCGCCGCGGGCGTATCCGCGAACGAACGGCGTCACGACCGCACGACGAAACTCTTCCCGCAGGTCGAGCGTGACGTGCGGGAGCCCGAGGCGATGGCAGGTTTCGCGCGCGGCGACAACAGCGCTGGGCGAGCAGCACGTGCGCTCTGCATCCGGCCCGTGCGGGTCGAGCCACAGCCGCAGCGTCACCCCGACGGCCGACGGGCCGGCCTTGAGGAGCGCGACAGCGCTGTCGACCCCGCCGCTCATCGCGACCGCAACCCGTGTCTCGTCCAGAGGGGCGCGGACGGACGGCCCGATCGCGTTCGCAAGCGCGTCGGCGGGAAGCGTCTCGCCGCCGACCCGCGCCGCCTCGAGCAGCGACAGCCCGACGAGGTCGTGCTCGAGCCCCGACGCGTCGGCGTCGACGATCCGCCCGTGCGCGACGCGAAGCCGGACGAAAGCCCAGTCCTCGCCCCGCGCCGAGTCTCCAAAGAGCTCGACCATACGGCCAGGGTACTCAGACGTCGAATCAGAAGGGGGGCCGAAGCCCCCCTTCTGCATGCGCCCTGACAAGGCCGATGCCCGCGCCCCGTGTGAACCTGGACAAGCCAGGTGGGTGCCGTGCGGCCAGTCGAGCTCTTGCGAGCCTCTGCCCGACGCGGGCTCCCTTTCACATGGTGTTGGTTCTACATGGTGGCGCGGTGCGCGAACCCCGTCGAGCACCGAGAGCGATCGTATCGGCCGTCAGCCCGGTGAGCGCGCGTAGGACCAGGTGACCGTCTGCACGCCGCGCAGCCCGAGCTTGCGCGCAAGCGCGTCTGTCAGGTCGAACTGCCGGCCCGCGGTGTACGGCCCCCGATCGACGACCTGCG